>NZ_CP099547.1:0-650759 GCF_023973165.1 Arcanobacterium pinnipediorum
ATGCCGGACGGATCATTTGCGCAAGACGCATGGACGGCAGCAATTGAATTAGCCCGCGGTGAAGGCCGCCTATCTGATTCACAAACTGCGTTTGTTCGCTTAGCAAAACCACTGGCAATCGTCGAAGACCGATTCTTAATCGGGGTAGCAACCGAGTTCACTCGGAACTTAATTAACACCAATGTTGCTCAGACTCTAACGCAACAGCTCTCCGCAATTATCGGGCGCACTATGCGGCTTGAAATTTCAGTCGATCAGGCACTGTCCGAAGAACGGGTAACACCACCGCCGTCGGCACAACCTCATACCCCTGAAGTGACGCTCCGCTCTGTTCCCTCAGTACCCGAAAACCCCACATTCAAAGAAAAATCCGAAGTGCCAGACGTAGTCGAACCGCCGCTTAAAGCGCGAACCATCCCCGCAAATACAGCTATGCGCGACTCTACGAAACTCAACCCGCACTACATTTTCGAAACATTCGTTACCGGAGAATCAAACCGCTTCGCGCATGCAACCGCGCTCGCCGTCTCTGAACTCCCCGGATCAACCTACAATCCGCTATTTTTATATTCAGATTCTGGAATGGGGAAAACCCATCTTCTCCATGCCATCGGAAATTCAGTGCAGCAAATGTTCCCGAACAAAAAAGTTCGCTATGTTACGGCTGAAGAATTTACCAACGCCTTTATCAACGCCCTGGCAAACGGCCAGATGCACAACTTTAAGGACCAGTTTCGCACAGTCGACGTCCTCCTTATCGACGATATCCAATTCCTTTCTGGCCGTGATCGCTCACGTACACTCGAAGAGTTCTTCCATACGTTCAACGCGCTAATTAACTCCAATAAACAAATCGTCATTACCTCAGACGTAGCGCCGAACTTGCTAGTCGATTTTGAAGATCGGATGATTTCGCGCTTCAAATCGGGAATTACCGCGGCAATAGACTTGCCAAATCTAGAAACACGAATTGCGATTTTGAATCGCAAAGCCACCGCCGAAGGGTTAGAAGTTCCGCGCGACGTCATAGAATTTATTGCGTCTCGAATTACGCGAAATGTGCGCGAAATGGAAGGAGCACTACGCCGTATTCGAGCGTTTGCTGATCTGACCAAGCAAGAAATCTCCTTGGAACTAGCTGAATCCCAGCTCAAGGATATGATTTCAGATCCGTCCTCGATTCAAGTAACTGCTGGGATGATCGTCGCCCAGGTTTCTAATTATTTCAATGTGCCGCTAGCTGATCTGAAGTCTCCCACGCGCACTCGAACTTTGACTCAGCCGCGGCACGTAGCTATGTATCTGTGCCGGGAACTGACCGATTTGTCGTTGCCGAAGATAGCTGAAGAGTTTAATCGCCGGGATCACACCACGGTGATGAATGCTGTGCGCAAGGTCGAGGCGTTGATGGCGGAAAAACAAACTATCTTCAACCAGGTTTCGGAGCTGACAACGATTATAAAGAACGCTGCCCGAGACCATGCACAGCTATCGAATGAATAACATGTTGTCCTGTGCGTTATTATGTGGATAGTTGTGGATAAAAGCTGTGAATCTGTGGATAAATAGTACTTCGTTTTGTGTCATCTGTTGATTAGGGCTACTTACACACAGTTATAACCACATATAATCCACTGGTTAAAACACAGCTAGGGCAACAAAGAATCGGCTTATCCACAGTTTCCACAGACCCTACTACTACTACTACATATATAACTACTGAAAAATACCTGGTCACCACCGACTGCGAGTAAATAACGTTTTTCACCCAATATCTTGTTTCGATTCCGAGGAATGCCTAGTATCGCGTACAGTATTAAGTAGTATTTTTAACGAAAGTAGGTTGCGGTGAAATTAATCGTTGAGCATGATGTTTTTACAGAAGCCGTTACATGGGTTGCGCGTACCATTCCGAATCGCCCAGCGATCCCAGTGCTTGCTGGACTGAAGATACAGGCATCTCAAAACGGCATCGTTTCGTTGAGTTCACGTGACTCCGATATTTCATCCCACGTTGATATTGAAGCAGATGTGCTCAACGCTGGTGATGTTTTAATCAACGGTCGCCTGCTCGCCGATATTTGCCGTGCCCTCCCGCGTAAACCCATCGAACTCACTCTCGATGGCACCAAACTCGACATCGAATGCGGATCGTCGCACTTCTCAATGAAAACAATGGCGAGCGAAGATTTCACCGACAACGACCAGATGCCACCGGTGGTAGGAACAGTCGATGGTGCACAGTGGCTAGAGGCGATCAGCCAAGTAACCATCGCGGCGTCTAACGACGATACGTTGCCGCTCCTAGTATCAGTGTGTATCGAGATTCACGGCGATTCGGTTGCACTTATGGCAACTGATCGCTACCGCCTCGCTGTTCGCGAACTGTCGTGGAAACCGGCAGATGCTACGATTTCGCAGCGTATTTTGGTTCGCGCTTCGCGCCTGCTTGATATCGCCAAGGCACTCGGATCTGCTGGCCCGATCGATATCTCACTGTCTGATTCGTTGATTGGATTTGCTGCCGGTGGTAGGCACAACACTGTTCAGCTTATTGACGGCGAATATCCGCAAGTTCTTTCGCTTTTCCCGGCAGAAAGCGCAGGATACATGGTGATGGATCGTGCTGATATGCTCGATGCTATCAAGCGTTCGCGCCTGGTGGTGGAGAAAAATGCTGCGGTTCGCCTCTCCTTTACTGAAGGTGAAGTTACTATCGAGGCAGGGCAAGGCGATCAGGCACAAGCCTCGGAAGCTCTTGCTGCTGAAGTAGTAGGCGAAGATCTCAAGATGGCGTTTAACCCGATCTTCCTTCAGGAAGGTTTTTCGGTTATGACTGGCGAAAAAGTTCGCCTCTCAGTTACCCATCCAACGAAGCCAGCAGTGATGACGGCGGAAAAAGACGGCGAGTCCATCGAAGATTTCCGCTTGTTGCTGATGCCGGTTCGTACGTTCGGTAACAACTGACGCCGTGTATATCTCTGACCTCGCGCTGAACGATTTTCGTTCTTATCGCGAAGTTATTGTTTCCTGCCAACCAGGGATCACCACGTTTATTGGCGAAAACGGTCAAGGAAAAACGAATCTCGTCGAAGCAATCGGCTACCTCGCAACTTTTTCCTCACATCGAGTCAACGCCGATGCAAGTCTTGTTCGCCAAGGAGCCAGTGCGGCAGTTGTGCGTGCAAAAGTCATGCACGGCCAATCGCCCACAACCGTGGAAATAGAAATCCTCGCCGGTAAAGCAAACCGAGCTCGGATCAACCGTGGCAACGCCAAACCCGCAGATCTACTTGGAATTGTGCGCACGGTCGTCTTTGCTCCCGAAGATCTCGACTTGATAAAAGGTGACCCGGCAGTGCGGCGCCATTTTCTCGACGAGGTCATGATCCAGTTGCGCCCACGGATGGCGCAAATAAAAACCGACTACGCAAAGGTAGGAAAGCAACGCGCCGCCCTGTTGAAAACAATGTGGAAAACTCGGCGTCGTGGCGCAGCTACTGATGATGCCACAATCGATATTTTTGATGCGCAACTGGCGCGTTTAGGCGCCCAGATCATAGCTGAACGAGCGCGAATTATCGCTGCGCTACGACCCTACGTCGAACAGTATTATCGGGAAGTTTCCGGTGGAAAAGGTCTGGCACGGATCGACTATGCTGCCAGCGTCGATCAACGAACCGGGTGGGAATTGCCAACCCCAGCTCAACTGCACTCAGATGATTCAGGCAAGCTACTCCAAGAAATCACCGCACATGAGGCAGCGCTACAAGAAATTCCGGCCACCGAAGAACGCATGCGCGCAGCACTGCGCCAATGGCGAGAACAAGAAATCGAACGTGGCGTTAATTTAGTTGGCCCACACCGCGACGATCTCGCAATATCGCTTGGAACTCTTCCAGCTAAAGGATTTGCTTCCCACGGTGAATCGTGGTCGTACGCGTTGGCGCTGCGGTTAGCTTCCTGGCGCGTACTACGCGACGATGTTTCGGGAAACTGGGCCGACGACGGCGAACCTATCCTCATTCTCGATGACGTTTTTGCAGAACTAGATGCGCGCCGGCGCCAACGTCTAGCAGATATCGTTCGCCAAGGAACACAAGTATTCGTCACTGCTGCGGTTGGTGATGACTTGCCGGTGGAATTAGATGGCCAGAAGTTTTTTGTCCACGAAGGGCAGGTAACTCCAGCCGATGATGCCGGCGACGCTTCCGTAATCCCAGCCCGCAGTGGAGGTAGTATATGAGCCAAAATACGCCGCAACGAGCTCGTGACCTGCACGCATCAACAAACGGAGTGGAGCGGGCCAACGCGCAGCAAGAACATAGTGAGGTCAATCGAATCGCTCAGGCACGCCAGGTAGCAGCGCGCCAATACGGCGATGTTCTCCCACTGCAGATCCTTGCCCGAGCACGAAAGATGGCTGCCGATCAAGGTTTTGTTCGACGTCGTTCCATCTCACGTGCCACCTTAGCTGCCACGACTCCCCAACCTATCGGGCAAGCTCCGCTGGTACCTAGTCCAGGCCAAGACGTTGGTTCTGGCGCTCGGCCATCCGCACGCGATCCGAAGCCCGTTTTTGAGCTAATAAAAAAGACGATCGAAGAACGAGGCTGGAAGAACCAACTCGATGTTGCCTCAGTTTCGGCGCGCTGGCCAGAAATTGTTGGCGAATCGGTTGCTGCCCATTGCCGAGTCGTTGATTTTAGTCCCGATGGTGTTTTGACGTTGCAAGCACGTAGCGTTGCCTGGGAAACCCAGATGCGCTCCTTGCTACATCATCTCGACCACAGGCTGGCCCAAGAGCTAGGCGAGGGAGTAGTTAAGGAGATTGTTCTCAAAGGTCCTTATGTTCCATCGTGGAAACATGGCCGTCTTTCGGTTCCAGGGCGAGGCCCGCGCGATACCTACAGCTAGGTAGCGGGCGGGCAGGAAATATTGTGATGTGACGTTACACGCCCTATTGAACGTAAAAACACGGTATAATGGTGAAGGATGCTTTGAGGTAGGTCCCTACTCTTGTAGGGGAAAAATCAAGCAGAGCCGATTTTAAGCATGTTATATGAGGTATAACACATTTAAGTATTCTCAATAATAGTGCATGAAGCTAAACGAGGGGAAGTCTAGGCGTGTCAGATGAAAATATGACCAACGAGACCGCACAACGTGCCGGAACAGTCGCGCAAGGTAGTGAATACAATGCCGCGAACATTACGGTTCTTGAAGGTCTTGAAGCTGTTCGTAAACGTCCAGGTATGTACATTGGTTCAACTGGAGAACGCGGACTTCACCATCTTGTCTACGAAGTTGTTGATAACTCAGTCGATGAGGCACTTGCTGGATATGCCTCCGAAATCACGGTGACGCTGCTCGATAATGGCGGTGTCAAAGTTGAAGACGATGGCCGTGGCATCCCAGTCGATATTCACCCAACCGAAGGTGTGCCTGCAGTTCAGGTTGTTATGACCGTGCTGCACGCCGGCGGCAAATTCGGCAACGGTTCGTATGCGGTATCGGGCGGTTTGCATGGTGTTGGCATATCTGTAGTCAATGCATTGTCCTCACGGATGGATACCGAAGTTCACCGTGACGGTCACGTATGGCGAATCTCCTACGAAAACGGAGTACCAGTGGCGCCACTGGAAAAAGGTGAAGAAACCGATCGCACCGGCACCACCCAGACGTTTTGGCCAAACGCCGATATTTTCGAAACCGTCGAATTCGATTTCGATACCTTGCGTCAACGCTTCCACCAGATGGCGTTCTTGAATAAGAGCCTGAAAATCACGCTGATCGATGAGCGCGAAACCGCCGTCGTAGAAGGCGATGAAGTTACCGGTGATGACAACGACGTCGAAACTCACCACACCCAAGTTACCTACCGCTACGACAACGGCCTGCACGACTACGTCACTCATCTGATTAAAACCAAGAAAGCAGAACCGGTCCACGCTGAACCGATCTATTTTGAAGCCGAAGATACAGAGCGAGTTATCTCCGTCGAGGTAGCCATGCAATGGACCAACGGATATTCGGAATCGCTGCACACCTTCGCAAATACGATTAACACCACCGAAGGTGGAACACACGAAGAAGGCTTCCGAACCGCGCTGACCTCAATTATCAACAAGTACGCCCGCGATAAAGGCTTGTTGAAAGAAAAAGACGCCAACCTCACCGGCGATGATATTCGCGAAGGTCTTACGGCTGTTATTTCCGTCAAACTCGGCGAACCACAATTCGAAGGCCAAACCAAAACCAAGCTCGGAAACACCGAAGCACGCACCTTCGTCCAGCAAACCACCTATGCCCAGCTCACCGACTGGCTCGATATGCACCCAGGCGATGGCAAAGAAATCATTCGCAAGGCAATGCAGGCACAAACTGCGCGGCTTGCGGCACGCAAAGCGCGCGAAGCAACTCGCCGCAAGTCAGTGCTCGAATCCGCTGCAATGCCCGGAAAACTCAAAGATTGCACCTCCCGAAACCCCGAAGAATGCGAAATCTTTATCGTCGAGGGTGATTCCGCAGGCGGTTCAGCAGTTAATGGCCGCGATCCTAACCATCAGGCGATCATGCCGATCCGCGGAAAGATCCTTAACGTAGAAAAAGCACGCCTAGATCGGGCACTGTCTTCTGATTCAATTCAGAGTTTGATTACCGCCTTTGGTACTGGAGTTGGCGAAGAGTTCGATATCGAAAAATTGCGCTACCACAAGATCGTCTTTATGGCGGATGCGGACGTAGACGGCCAGCACATCGCAACCTTGCTACTGACCATGGTTTATCGTTACATGCGGCCACTGATCGAACACGGCTACATCTACTTAGCTATGCCCCCGCTGTATCGCATCAAGTGGACGAACGCCGAACACGAGTATGTATTTTCTGACAAAGAACGTGACATCAAACTTGAAGAAGGCCTAGCAGCTGGCAAACGGCTACCCAAGGCAGAAGGCCAAGGTATCCAGCGATACAAGGGTCTAGGTGAAATGAATGATTCAGAATTGTGGGACACCACAATGAATCCCGAAACGCGCACGTTAAAGCGCGTGAGCATTGGCGAAGCAGCTGCAACTGATGAATCATTTTCCATCCTCATGGGAGAAGATGTCGCCTCGCGTCGCTCCTTCATTCAGCGCAATGCACACGACGTCCGATTCCTCGATATTTAAGAATGGCTATAGGTAACTCATGAGCGAAGAAAAAGCACAATACAACCACGGCCTTATTAAGGACGTCGATCTCCAACGGGAGATGGAAACCTCCTATCTTGACTATGCGATGTCGGTTATTGTTGGCCGCGCGCTACCAGATGTGCGCGACGGAATGAAACCAGTTCACCGCCGCGTCATTTACGCCATGTGGGATGGCGGATATCGGCCAGATTCCTCCTTCTCTAAGTCAGTAAAAATTGTTGGTGACGTGATGGGTAATTTCCACCCACACGGAGACGCCGCTATCTATGACACGATGGTGCGCATGGTCCAGCCGTGGAACCTGCGTTATCCATTAGTTGCCGGTCAAGGTAACTTCGGAACAGCTGGCGATCTCGGAGCAGCAGCACCGCGTTATACTGAGGCACGCATGGCGCAACTCGCCGTCGAAATGGTACGCGATATTAACGAAGATACCGTTGATTTCGTGCCTAACTTTGACGGCTCAGTCCAAGAACCAACCGTTCTTACCTCGCGCTTTCCTAACCTGCTCGTCAACGGTTCGGAAGGCATCGCGGTTGGTATGGCCACCCGTATTCCGCCACATAACTTGCGTGAAGTTGCCGAAGGAGTCCAGTGGTTCCTTCAAAACCCGCAAGCGAGCCGTGAAGAACTTCTCGACGCGCTCATCGAACGCATTAAAGGCCCAGATTTCCCTACCGGTGCAACGATTCTAGGTACTAAAGGAATTGAGTCCATGTACCGCACGGGCAACGGTTCCATCACCCAACGAGCTGTTGTTGAAGTTGATGAAATCAACGGCCGCCAGTGTTTAGTTATTACCGATCTGCCCTACCAAGTCAATCCCGATCGCTTGCTTGACAAGATGGTTGAAGGCATCAAAGACGGCCGCCTGCCTGGTATTGCTGACATCCGCGACGAAACGTCGGGCCGCGCGGGCCAGCGCATCGTCATTGTGCTTAAAAAAGACGCAGTTGCCAAAGTTGTGCTCAACAATCTTTATAAGCACACCCAAATGCAAAACAACTTCCCAGCAAATATGTTGGCACTTGTTGACGGTGTGCCGCGCACGTTATCCCTCGACGGATTCGTTCGGCATTGGGTTAATCACCAGATCGAAGTTATTCGCCGTCGTACCGAATACCGGCTACGCAAAGTCCTAGAGCGGTTAATGATCTTGGAGGGTTTGGTCAAAGCCCTTGACGCGCTCGATGAGGTGATCGCGTTGATTCGTCGTTCGCCAACCGTTGACGAAGCCCGCGTTGGGTTAATGGAACTACTTGATATTAACGAGATTCAAGCAGATCATATTCTCGCCATGCAGTTGCGTCGCCTAGCTGCGCTCGAACGTCAAAAGATTCTCGACGAGCGCGACGAGAAAATGGCTATGCGCGACGACTACCGTGACATTTTAGCTAAGCCGGAACGTCAGCGTTCTATTGTTTCAGACGAACTTAGTGAAGTTGTTGCAAAGTTTGGCGACGAGCGCCGCACCACCATTTTGCCGTTCGACGGCGAAATGTCGGACGAAGATTTGATTCCGGAAGACGACGTCGTCGTAACGATTACGCGCTCCGGTTTCGTTAAACGAACCAAGGTTAGCGAATACCGCGCACAACACCGTGGCGGGAAGGGAATCAAGGGAACTTCGCTTCGTGAAGACGATATTGTTGAACACTTCGAAGTGACCTCAACCCACGACTGGCAGTTATTCTTTACCAATATGGGCCGGGTTTACCGGATCAAAGGTTATGAACTTCCAGAAGGTGCCCGCGATGCTAAAGGTCAGCATATTGCGAACCTGTTAGCCTTCCAGCCCGGAGAATCCATTGCGTCGATGGTCTCGATCCGCAGCTACGACCAGTCTGACTATCTCGTGCTCGCCACCGAAGATGGTTTAGTGAAGAAGACCCGGCTCAGTGACTACGATTCAGCACGTACCGGCGGCTTAATTGCCGTTAAGCTACGCGAACATGAAGATGGCACAATGGATCGGTTAGTTTCTGCACGCTTGTTGAATGAGGGCGACGACGTTCTCCTTGTTTCGCGTGGCGGACAATCGCTGCGATTTACCGCAACTGACGAATCCTTACGCCCGATGGGCCGGGCAACTTCCGGTGTGACGGGTATGAAGTTCCGTGGCGACGATCGCCTGCTGGCGATGGATATTGTCGACGAGGGCGCCGAAGTATTCGTTGTTACCGAAGGCGGATATGCCAAACGTACCGATATTGAACAATACCGTGTTCAAGGCCGTGCCGGTTTAGGTATCAAGGTGGCTAACGTGGTTGAATCGCGTGGCGATCTTGTTGGTGCGCTGATAACCCATCCTGGTGATGAAGTTATGGTCATTATGGAATCAGGTAAGGTTGTGCGTTCCGCAGTTGAGGAAGTCTCGCTTACTGGCCGCAATACTCAAGGCGTCAAGTTCGCTACCCCAGATAAGGGTGACAAGATCATTTCCATCGCGTTGAACATGGAAAAAGAAGCCGACGAAGACGCTGCTGTAGTTGAGGCGCAAAGTGATGCTACCGGCGTCGTCGAAGGAGAATCCGACGCGAAAGATGACGCACAAACGCCTACAGACGTAGAATAATCCTAACTGTGATACCACTAGCTCATTGGAGAACGAGATGACAGCCGTACACGAAGATATCGCGCAACCAACCACCACGCAGAATATGGTTTTGCACGAGAACCATGACGTTGGTATTCGCCGGGTGAAGATGACGATTTCTCGGGTAGATCCTTGGTCTGCATTGAAATTGTCCTTCCTCGTGTCGGTAGCAATTGGCATCATGATCGTTATTGCCACAGTGGTGTTGTGGCTGGTGCTTGATTCGATGCATGTGTGGTCCCAGATTGATGGGTTGCTTAAAACACTGAATTCTGAGGCGTTGCTGCAGCTCGGGCAATTTATGGAATTTGGGCGCGTGGTCTCCTTCTCCGTAGTTGTTGGCGTGATTGAAATTGTGTTGATGACCGCTTTCGGAGCTCTCATGGCATTGATTTACAACGTTGTTGCCATGCTCGTTGGTGGATTCCACGTCACTGTCACTGACGAGTGAGTGCGGCTAGGAGTAAGGGTAGATGCGCGCCACGCCAAGGATAACTGCATATTCTTCGCGCGTGGTTAGTGCCTAGAAAAATAGTGAAAATGTGACATGTATTGCTTGGAGCCGTTGTGGTTTGATTCTGAGCTCAAAATTGAGTTAATCTAATTCGGCACCAAGAAATGCATAAGGGCCTATAGCTCAGTCGGTTAGAGCGCTACACTGATAATGTAGAGGTCGATGGTTCGAGTCCATCTAGGCCCACGCTATGTGAGAAGGAGGAGCAGTGAAGAAATTCGTTCTCGTCTCTCTCGCAATAGTTGGGGGATATGCATTATTCCTCAAAGCATCGCAAACGATGCAACTACAGGCCACCTGGAATTCCGTGGCGGATCCTGTAGAATAGCTTTCGAACATAACAGTTCGAAAAGGGGCTATGGCGCAGCTGGTAGCGCATCTGCTTTGCAAGCAGAGGGTCAGGGGTTCGAGTCCCCTTAGCTCCACAATTTACCCACTCACGTTGATAGCAGTTCGCGTGAGTGGGTTTTTGTATGTCATGGGTTTCTTTTTAGAACGGAAATGACCGTGAAAATTCTTGCCCGTCCGCTAAAGTGCTGATATCGGGCAGATACGCCATCGCTATTGTTTTTCATGGCCGGCTATCCCATTCAATCTGCCCTAACAGTCTTTACAGACCAATCAAATTCGGTTTCATTAGGAAATGTCGGGTTTCTACGGTTGGTGATGAGATTTGTCTGTCGCAAAACCGGGGTATATGGGGCGATGTCCTCATATACGGGGTGATCACCCCATATACCCCGGTTTTGGAACAACTTCTGGTCTTATCCGAGCCGGGATTCATGCGAGCTGGAAATCTGCCACGCAGGCAGTGGCTTAAAAAATTAGTCGAAATAGAGTGCCAAACTGACTCCATAAAACCAGATAAATAAGGTACTGTGTGACTTAGGCTTTCGCCTTTTTCATATTTCAATGACGAAATGAGGAAATGAATGACTACTTCGCGAGCCACTTTCTGGCGGCGTAGTGCATCTATCAGCACACTAGCTTTGTTCTTCAGTATGCTCACGATGCCCACGGCCACTGCGGCCCAAGATTATAGTGATCTCAACACCGATACCCAAATGGCTTCTGCGCCAGAAGTGGTGTACACGAAATCACTGAGCGCTTCACAGCGAGTCCATAACATCAACCACGGATGGAAATTTAAACTCGGCGACGAAAGCGGTGCACAGTCACCAAACTATTCTGATGCCACGTGGCGGAATCTGAATCTTCCCCATGACTATTCCATCGAACAAACATTCACCCCGCAAGGTGAAGCTGAGAGTGGATATTTGCTTGGTGGAATCGGCTGGTACCGCAAGAATCTGCAATTAGATGAGACGTTTACCAATAAGCAGATCAATCTTAATTTCGACGGCATTTATATGGATGCCACGATCTATGTCAATGGCACTGAAATTGCCAACCATCCATATGGATACACCCCATTTTCGGTAGATATCACGAAGTATGTGAAAATCGGATCCAATAATGTTATCGCGGTGAAGGTCAATCATGAGTTGCCCTCAAGCCGGTGGTATTCAGGATCGGGAATCTATCGCAATGTGGATTTAGTTGTTACCGATAAAGTCCACGTCAATCATGACGGCGTTACCGTTATGGCACCGAATCTGGCATCTATGAGTGATGGTGCTACCGATATTTCCATCAAAACTCGCCTTGCTAATGAGTCCGATACACAAAAAACAGTCCGGGTGGCACATCGGCTAACGACTCTCGATGGCCAAACTGTTTTAGGTACAAGCCAAGGCCAAAATCTCACCCTTGCAGCGCAGGCTACTGCCGAAGATACCGCCACGTTTAACGCCACCGGAATTACGTTGTGGAGCCTTGAAAATCCGCAACGCTACATGGTTACTACCACAGTTTCGGATGACGAAGGTCGAGTTATTGACACGGTAACTACCAAGACTGGCTTCCGTATTATTGACTTTGATGCTAACACCGGGTTCATGCTCAATGGTGAGAAGATGAAGCTCAAGGGTGTATCTATGCATCACGATCAAGGTGCTCTCGGTGCCCGAGCATATCGCGCTGCGATCGCACGCCAGATCGATATTTTGAAAGAGATGGGTACCAACGCAATTCGTGTCACCCACAATCCAGCATCGCGTGATTTGATCGATTTAGCTGATGAAAAAGGTATGCTGATTGTCGAAGAAATTTTCGACGGGTTCCAGTATCCGAAGAACGGAAATTACAATGATTATTCCCGGTTCTTTGAAAAGGCAGTGCCAGAAAACACGGCACTAGAAAACGTTGCCCCAGGTTCAACGTGGGCGCAGTTCGATTTGGAAACCACCCTTCGTCGAGACATTAATGCCCCATCTGTGATCATGTGGTCGTTGGGTAACGAAATTGGGGAAGGCACTGGCGCATATACCTCGATGTCGAACTACACGGCACAACAAGCTAACCTGATTCGTTGGGCACAAGCCCTTGATACCACTCGACCAGTGACCCGTGGCGATAATAACCTCAAACGCCCGTATGCTCCCGAAGCAGCTACTCTTATGGATGGGATCGCGCAAGCCGGCGGCACGGTTGGCTTAAACTATGTGGCTGGAGATAAGTATGATTCGCTGCATAACCAGCATCCGCAATGGTTGATTTATGGTTCGGAAACAGCATCCTCAGTCAATAGCCGTGGCGTCTACAACCGCGTCAGTGATAGCGGTCAAACCCGAGATAAGCTCCTTACTTCCTACGATAAGTCTAAGGTTGGCTGGGGAGCCTACGCTTCGGAAGCCTGGTATGACGTTATCACTCGTGATTTCGTGGCTGGTGAATTCGTTTGGACTGGATTCGACTACATCGGTGAGCCGACGTTCTGGTGGGGTGGATCTCCGGGTGCAGTTGGCCCGTGGCCATCACCGAAGAGCTCCTACTTCGGCATCATTGACACCGCCGGTTTCCCCAAAGATTCCTACTATTTGTATCAAAGCCAGTGGAACGACGACGTTCACACCCTCCACATTTTGCCGGCATGGAACTCTAACGTGGTCGCAAAAAATGGCGGCAACGTCAAGGTCGATGTGTATTCTGATGCGCACAGCGTCGAATTGTTCTTCACCGGTAGCGACGGTGTGCGCACCTCGCTAGGTGAAAAGACGTTCACCACGAAAACAACTACCGCTGGCTACACCTACAACATTGTTGAAGGTAACGATGCAAAGCCTACCGCTCACGAAAATCTCTACATGACCTGGGAAGTTCCCTATGCTGATGGAACTCTCGAAGCGGTTGGTAAAGATAGTGCGGGCACTGTTATTGCTAACACTGTTGGACGTAACCGGGTAACAACCGCGGGTCCCGCGGCTGCGTTGAACGTTTCGGTTGATCGTACAACTATTGCTGCCGACGGCGATGATCTGGCATACATTGAAGTCACCGTTGTTGATCGGGACGGCAATCCAGTACCGGATGCCAACAACGAGATCAGCTTTACGATCACCGGAGCTGGCACTTTGATGGGAACCGACAACGGCGAACACGCTGATCACACGCCATACTATTCCCACCAACGTCGTGCGTTTTCTGGAAAAGCATTAGCGATCGCCCAATCGACCACGGAAGGCGGCTCCTTCACTGTCACTGCAACTGCTGCAGGTATGGAACCACAAACGGTAACCGTGACTACCACTGGTAGCGCCGATGATGCTACCGAGTCATCCTCAATTGATCACTACGTCTATCCGCGTACGCTTTACGTCAAGACTGGAAATGCTCCGGTGTTACCACAAAGCGTTGAGGCGCATGGTAAGGATGGCAGCACCAGCCAAGCTGCCGTAACCTGGGATGCGATCAGCCAAGATCAGTACGCAACGGCTGGAAACTTCGTCGTATCGGGTACAACTGATGCTGGGGATACCATCGCGATCAACGTCGTCGTGATTGACACTGTTGGCGGGGTGCTCAACTATTCGACTACCGAACCGTTGAATACTCAGCCTCAATTGCCTAGCCAGCGCCAAGCCGTTATGCCAGATGGTAGTGTGCTCGCCACGTCCTTCCCAGTAACATGGGAAGACCTTTCGGCTAAGGATTGGTCGGCGCCCGGAATCGTTACTGTTACAGGAACAACCACTATTTTCGGGCAAGAATATCCAGTTACGGCTTCGGTGCGTATGCAAGAAGCAACGGTGGCAGTTGGTGACAATCTAGCTCCGGCAGCACAATCGTTGACCCAGTCAATTACTGATCCGGCTAAACAGTCTGACACATTGGAAGCTGTACGTGACGGCAAGACTGCTGTGCCAGGCTTTGGTGGTGGCGGACCAAACCCGAACGTGTGGACTAACTACCAAAATTCCCAAGATACTGACGAAACTTCGACGGCGTTGACCTTCGGTTACGATACGCCACAACAGTTTAGCCAGTTCCAGGTGTGGTTCTTCGAAGATCAATGGTCAGCGAACTTCCCGGCTGCGAACACCACTGAGTTCTTTATGCGTGATACTGAAGAACAAGACTGGCAGCCGATCGCAGTTACGGAGTCGATTGGTCAAGCTCAAGGAAACGTTAAGCCTTACACCTTTACCTTAGAGCCGGTAACGACGACGTACCTCAAAGTCGTGGTCCACAATAAGGAAGGCGGTCGCACGGCGCGGCCGAACGTCAAGCCAGTTACGGGTATTTCTGAGATTTTACTCAATGGAGTTACCCAGTCTTACACGACAAATACGACGGCGAATTTGGATTCCGTAACACTAAATGGTGCGGAGCTCTCGAGTGAGGCGTTGGCTGCTGGAATGTTTGTTTCTCCTGCGCCTGGTCCAGATACGCTCACGGCTACTGCACAAGATAATGCTGCGGTGACAATTTTGCCGATGCATAAGAAGGTATCGCGTATCATCGTTGAATCTGAAGATCACCTTACGATGAATACGTTTGAGATTACCTACACTGGGGGAACAGATGATACTACTCCAGACGTGCCGGATACTCCAGATACTCCAGACACCCCGGATACCCCGGATACTCCAGATACTCCTGGTACTCCGGATACTCCGTCAATCGCTGATGGCCCGGTTTACGCTGATTCGGCCGCAGTTGCTCAGGCAATTGCCGATGGCAGTGTGAGTGTGGCTGGTCAATACAGTGTTGCTCGTGGTCAGAGCGTCAACGTCTCGTTCACTGGTTTGACTGCCGATACTGCAGCGCGTGCATACATGTACTCACTGCCGGTTCGGTTAGCCGACATGGTTGCCGATAGTGCGGGGATTGTTAAGGTCTATCCGATTAGTGTTGGCAAGGATGTTGAACTTGGCACGCATTACGTTGTTGCTGTGTCTAACGTGGCTGGCACTCAGCCAGTATCTGTTGTGAAGTTGATGGTTGTTGATAATCCTGAAACCCCCGGCAATACTGATACCCCCGGTAACACTGATACCCCCGGTAACACTGATACCTCCGGTAACACTGATAACCCGGGCAACACCGGCGATGACGCAACCGGAAACGGAAAGGGTAGCGAGGATGGTAAGACTACTGGAAACGGTAAGACTACCGGGAATGGATCGTCAGATTCTACCTCTTCCTCAACCACAACCTCTGGCAAGATATTGGCAAAGACCGGTATTTCAGTTCTAGGTCTAGGAATCCTCATGGCAGCTTTGCTTGCTGGTGGCGCGATGGCCGTATTGGTTCGTCGTGACTAGTCGCTAAGCGCTAAATTCCGAGCGAATAACGGCGGGATCGAGTATCGCAGTCCATACGTGGCACTGCATACTTGGTCCCGCCGTTTGCACACCGTATCACAGTATCGTCGTTCCGTTACAGGATTAGTTTTCGAAGTGGTTTAAGATAATCTCGTGCTGGATATATATTTTGAAACTTTAACTGCCCTGACCGACGATCAACTTCGAGAAGACATCCTCGCATTGTGGCAACACAATAGTGAGTTGGGAGCATCTGTGGGTGCTCAGCCAGGGGCGCCACGTAGTCGATATGAAGAGCTCCTTGCCGGGCATGAAGAATCGATGGCCGCTAATCGTGGTTGGCTCTATGTGATGCGGGAAAAGCAAACCGATAAGTTACTGGGTTTCGCGTGGTGGATTATTGGCATACCCGAAGGCAATCCGAACCATATCGCTACTATCAAGCGTTTTCAGGTTGATCCCAATTATCAAGGGCAAGGGTTGGGCCGGAAGTTTATGGACTATATCCATTCGGGTGAGGTTCTTGACCAGTTGGGTGAGCAGGTTGATTTCTTGCATCTTCAATTCCGGGCCGGTCGCGGTTTGGGGAAGTTTTATGCCAGTTACGGCTACGAAGTTAATGTTCGCTGGGATCTGATTCGGCGAAACGACGACGGAGAGTATGACGGTTGGCTTGAAATGATGCGTCGCCGAGATGGCGGGCCGTTACCAGGGTTGCGGTTGTAGGTCAGATTGCTACGGTCAGGCGTACGAGCACTGTTGGGAGTGTGCGTACCAAATAGGCGCTTAGGTCTTCGTCGTGGAGAGTTAGGGCCAGATTCATGGATCTGTCAGCTAGGGCGAGGATCATATTGACGGTGTCGCTTGCGGAAATGAGGCTGCGCCGGCCGATATCGGCTAGTTTAGTTTCGATGACGTCAGCAAGTTGTGTTTTGAATTCTTCTGCGCCTTCATGTAGCGGATTGTCTTTTCCTGGCGTGCGTACGAGATAGGTGGAAAATTCGGCAAGCAATAGGTAGAAGTCTCGTGAGATGGGCAGTGCAGAGAGAATTTTCGAGGCTAATAATTTAGTGTTTGTTAGCGTTTTATCGTCGGAAGATCCGTCACTGGATGGTACATCGGCTTGGGTGAATGCCTCCATCGTGGTTGTCAGAATTCGACTCCATTGATCGGCGGCAAGATGGTGAATGAAGTGGTCCATATCGGCAAAGTTAGAATAAAATGCGCCGCGAGAAAATCCTGCCTCTTCGCAAATATCTCCCACAGATGTTCCCAGGATTCCTTTTTTAATAAAGAGAATCGAGCCAGCCTGCAAAAGTTTTTCGCGGGTGCGCTTCCGGCGTGCTGACAGTGGTGTCACTGCAAGTTTTGCGATCGTCTCACGACGAATTGAATGACCTCGGCGTGCCATAACTACTCCTTTATGTATTGACTTTAGTCTACCCCATCACTCGATACAGGTGTGTATTGAATATTGAAGATACACAGGTGTATCGTGAGTTTCGGTTAGACAATGAGGAGTAAACATTATGATGACTCGGCTAAAAGGTCCACGATTAGGGACCGCAATTGTTATCATCGCAGTTGCGTTAATTCCACTGCTATATGCAGGGCTACTAACAATGACCTACCAAAACCCAACGAACCGGCTCAGCGACATGACTGCCGCGATCGTCAACGAAGATCAGGAATACACCGGCACGTTGGTAACAGGCAAGGAAGAAACATTTTCCTTAGGCGAAGAACTCACCGATGCACTCGTCAACCCTGAAGAAGGCCAAGACGTAGGTTTCACGTGGAAAGAAATGACAAGCCACGAAGCACAACAAGGCCTCAACGATGAATCGATTCGCGCTATCCTCTACATTCCGAGTGATTTTTCGCGTAACGTCGCCAAAATCGGTACCGACATCGGCTCCTCGGCAACTCAAGAACTGCGACTCGTTACCGACGACGGCGTCAACTATCTATCCGGAACCATGGCTAAAACCGTCGCAGAGACGATGACGAATCGGATCAACGAACGCGGCGCAAATAAAATCACCGACAGACTCCTCGTCTCGATTGAAAAAGTCCGCACCGGTTTAGCTGACGCTGCAGATGGATCTACTCAACTTTCGAATGCCACAACTAAACTTGACGACGGGGTTACTAAGCTCTCCGACGGTATCGGCAAACTCTCCGATGGTAGCACGCAACTTTCCCAAGGAAGTGGACGCCTCGTCGTCGGCGTTAATGATCTGCTCAATGGTTCGGTAACGTTACGAAACGGACTCGTCGAACTCGATGGCGGAGCCTCCCGGGCCGCAGACGGATCACGAAAACTAGCTGTTGGTCTAACCGATCTTAATAGCGCAATGACACGCGCGGAAAACGGCTCGGGCGAACTCGAACAAGGAGCTAATCAGCTTGCAGCAGGACTGAGCCAACTCTCTGACAAAACCGGGCAACTAGGTGGCGCAATCACACAACTTGCCAACGGCACACAAGCGCTACTACCTGGAGTGCAAGCCTATACCGAAGGCGTCGATAAAGTTAGTGCGGGCAGTGCGCAGCTACGCCAATCGGCAACCGCGCTGCCAGATGCGCTGGAAAAAATGCGTGCCGGTGTAGGGCAACCCGGTGATTTCGACCCAGGCAACCCAGCCTCAGCACAAAGTAGCCTAACAGCTGGATCCGAAGCACTTAGTGCCGGGCTTGAAAAACTCAATGCGGGGGTGAGTGCCGGTACGCCACAAGCACCATCACTCCAAGACGGTGCAACCCAGATTGCAGGTATAACTGATCTTTTAGCAACCACGTTGGCCGACGTCGATCTGAGTAAAGTGCCGCAGTTAGTAACTGGCACCAAGCAGCTCTCGGCTTCGCTAGATCAATACACCCGCAGTGTTGACCAACTCGCAGCCCAATGCCAGCCGGCAGATTCCCAAGTATGCCAAGGGTTAGCACAACTATCAACATCCTCACCACAACTGCGCAGCAGTGCGCAAAACATCGAGGATGTAACGTTTACGTTGGGAACAAAAGCCAAGGCGTTAGAACCGCTCACCGTCATCATGAACCAGCTCGCCCAAGGCGCACAGGCACTTAAAGCTGGCGTAGACCAGGTAGCTGATGGCTCAGGCGCGCTCGTCGAAGGATCCAAGGCGCTCACAGCCAACCTCGGAAATTTGAGTTCGAGTGTAGGCGAGCTGCAAGCTAAGGTTGGTGCTTCGACGTCGAGTCAAGATGGCACACTTATGGGTGGAATAACCGATATTAACGCCGGTTTAGCACAACTTAGTGAAAAGTCAGCACAATTACGCAGCGGCACGCAGCAGTTAGCTGACGGAATCAGCCAGCTAAACGGCAAAGTCCCAGAACTTTCCAGCGGTGTTGTGCGCCTAGATGAGGGAGCAGGCCAGGTATCTCAGGGCGCTACCACACTTCATTCTGGTCTTTCCCAACTTTTAACTGGATCGACGACGGCGGCTAGTTCATCGAACGAGCTTGCAGCCGGTTTGGGTGAGTTGAAAGATGGTGTGGATCGGGCCTCGAATGGTTCGCAGACCTTGGCTGGTGGGCTTTCTAGCGCTCGCGAAGGTGTAGGAGTGTTGAATTCTGGTGCCCAGGAGCTCAACAACGGACTAAATACTGCCAATAGTAAAATGGGTGAATTGACTCAAGGTACCCAGCAACTTCATCAAGGTGCAGATAAGCTACGTGCAGGTTTGGTTGAAGGTGAAGCTAAGATTCCGCAACTGACGAATGCAGAGCAGAATAATGTTTCCGATACTGCAGCTAAGGTTGCCGAAGTTGTTCCAGTTCGCCAACACGCAGTTGCCAATAATGGTGCTGGTTTTACGCCGATGTTTATGTCCTTGGCATTGTGGATTGGTACTATTGCGCTCTTCTTGGTTTTGCCGGCGCTCGATCGGGAGGAACGCGCTCGCGGCCGCTGGATCCAGGCGGTGACTAAGCCGGCGGTAACAGCTACTATCTTGGCGATTGTGCAAGCAGTGATCATGATGGTTGTGGTTAATGCGATGGGTGAGTTGCATGCGGCAAATATTGTTGGTTTGAGTGCGTTGGCAGTGCTGACCAGTATTTGTTTCATGGCAATCAACCAAGCCTGTGTTGCGGCATTCGCCTTCCGCGGCCGGTTCTTGTCAATTGTTTTACTCAGTTTGCAGATCACCTCAATGGGTGCGACATTCCCGATTGAAACTGCGCCGCGCTTCTTCCAATGGATTCATTGGTTCTTGCCAATGAGCGATACTCAGTTAGCGTTCCGATCACTGATTGCTGGTGGCGGTGTTGACGGTATCATCGCCAAGACCGTGATGGTGTTGGTTATCTGGACGCTAGTTTCGGTAGCAGTGAGCTTCTTTGCTTCAAAGGTTCGTACCCAGAAGAATATGTCGATCGTCCATGATGAGGCACTGGCGCCAACCGCTGGTTGAGATAACAGTAGGCTCCCTAGTACATACTAGGGAGCCTACTGTTAGCTTAGAGTGTTTACTCGCCAGCTAACGCAGCTTGGTATGCTGCATCGAGGTCAGCGATTGCGTCACGAACTTCCTTGACGGTCGACTTTGCGCGTAGCTCTACACCTACTGCCTTAGTGATGTGCTTGTTGAGCTCATGGTAGGTAGCAAAAGTCTTCTTTCCTAAGATGTTTGTGTCACGATCCCAGCGAGTCTTCCAGATTTTCTTGGTTAGATCGCGCTTGACGTAGATTGTTGCGATGTCATCGTCGGCAATATCTGGGTAGTTCGAAACACGAGCCACAACCTCTTGAAGATCTTTGATCGACTCTTGGAGCTGTGCTTCGCTTGCCGTCAGGTTTGTCAAACGAATAACCGCGCGGGTAACAGCAAAACCGATTTCAACGTGGGCCGCTTGAACCTTGTTGGTCAGCTTTGTTGTTGCGGTATCAATAGTTAAACCAATATTGGTTGCCAGTTCAGCGCGAGACAAGATTGTTTGAGCATCGAATGCGGTGAGATTACCCGTGGCTATAGCGAGTAATTCTCCTTGCAGTTCTCGAAGCGTCTTGAATAGCTGGTTGAACTCTTTGGTCCACTTGATTTCTGGGCGGACGGCATCGATACCTTGAGCAACCTGCTCAATACTTTCTTTGACGTCCTCAGCTTTGGCCTTCGCCTCTTCTTTAATTTCTTCTGTTTGACTGGAGTCCGACTCAGTCATAACAAAAACACTACTTGAGATTGGAGAAGGAGCAGTAGCAGCCTGAGCCGTTGGCGTTGCAAGGCTAGGCACGATAAGGGTTGTTGATAGTGCTAACGCGATAATTGTTTTCTTCATTGCCTCTCCCAAGAACAAAAATGGAAATTGACATTTCTCCGAAATACGAATATTTCGAAGTAGTTAAATATTATAGAATTATTCAGGATTTGTACAGAGTGTTTCAAATTCCACGCCGAATAATGAGATTGATGACGTGTGGAAAGGTATGAAAGTCCTGTTTTTTATTTAACCAAGGAAAGTCTTACGTTAAAAAAATGGCGGAATATAGCGAAAAAAATTCTACCCACTGTCTGTAATGTCGAAAATAGACGGTATTTACTAAATAAACGTTTGTGTCTCGTGTATTGGTGCAACACAATATAGATGTAAATTTTACGATTGTCCCAGGAGAACTTGTGTATTCAACGGCGATGCATATTGGCACATTCGTGCCCTCAACTCAAGCGATAGCTAACTCAACCGTCCTATCTGCGATAGTAGGCATTTTGCCACTTGTCGCATTCTTCATCATGCTAGGTGTGTTTAAGATGAAAACACACTGGTGTGCCCTCGGATCCCTCCTAATCGCCTTGGTTATAGCGATACTGGGTTTCCAGATGCCAACGATGATGGCGATGAACTCAGTTCTCTTCGGCATCGCATTTGGCATTATGCCCATTCTCTACATCGTCATCTCTGCAGTATGGCTCTACAACCTCACCGTCGATTCCGGCCGCGATCATGATGTTCGTGCAGTTTTCTCCGCTGTTGGTAAAGGCGATATGCGAATCCAAGCACTCCTACTCGGTTTTTCCTTTTGTGGCTTACTTGAAGGCCTCGCCGGTTTCGGAGCGCCCGTAGCTATCGTAGCGGCGATGCTTGTTTCCCTAGGCATTAGCCCAATCAAGGCAGCCCTCGTAACCATGGTGGGCAATGCGATTAACGTCGGCTTTGGCGCAATGGCAATCCCGATCACCACTGCCGGGAAAATCGGTGGCGTCACCGGAGGCGCAGTAGCAAATACCGCATCCTCAATCACCCCATGGATCATCGTTTTAGTTCCATTCCTCCTCCTGTTTATTCTTGACGGAATCCGCGGCGTACGCCAACTGTGGTATATCGGACTGCTACAAGGACTAGTCACCGCTCTAGGTCACTTCGTCGCCGCCCACTTCGTCTCCTACGAACTAACCGCAGTCTTCGCCTCGCTTTTGGGTTTCGCCGTCGTCGCCGGTGGACTAGTCGTTCTCAACCCAACCACCCCACAAGAATGGCGCTCCGAAGTCAGTGACGAAGAAGTGCCAAGCGCTAAACGAATCACACTCGCACTGATGCCCTATTGGCTCGTCGTCATCATCTTCTCCATCGCCAAGCTGTGGACTTTGGGAATCAACGTTCCCCAAACTCTTGCCAAAACAACGATCGCCGTGCAATGGCCGGGTCTATACGGTTCCCTACTAACAAGCACCGGCGAACCATCATCAGCAGCAATTCTGAGCATCCAAACCCTGGCAAGCCCTGGAACCATGATCGTTTTGACTGCACTGATCGTCTCTGCCGCCTACGCGGTAGCATCAACGCCTCGTTTTAAGTTCTCATTTACGCGTGGCATCGCAGTTTTATTCCACACGATCTACACACTGCGCTGGTCACTGGCCACGATCGCCCTAGTTATGGCCCTGGCATACGTCATGAACTTCTCCGGGCAAACCGCAGCAATCGGCGCCGCACTGGCTGGAACCGGAGCCGCCTTCGCATTCCTCTCTCCAATTCTGGGATGGATCGGAACAGCAGTAACCGGTTCTGCAACCTCAGCCAATGCACTATTTGCCTCCCTACAGTCC
The DNA here is from genome assembly GCF_023973165.1 of Arcanobacterium pinnipediorum. Taxonomy (NCBI): domain Bacteria; kingdom Bacillati; phylum Actinomycetota; class Actinomycetes; order Actinomycetales; family Actinomycetaceae; genus Arcanobacterium; species Arcanobacterium pinnipediorum. Next base: position 23,049 of record NZ_CP099547.1, read on the forward strand.
ACTGCTGCTGCTGGAGCAAACCTCGATCCACATATCCTTCTTGCCGCCAACAGTATTGGTGGTGGAATCGGCAAGATCGTCTCCCCGCAAAACCTCGCGATTGCAGCCACCGCGATCGCCAAGCCTGGATCCGAAGCAGAAATTCTACGCAAGGCAGCCCCATTCTCTGGTGGCCTGCTACTGGTCTTGTGCCTATTGACGTTCCTTGCAACCCAAGGCGTCATACCAATTGTTCAATGAAGTATTCAACGTCCAATGATGCACCGATAAGAAAGAAAAGAAATGAAAGTAGCACTATTTGCAACCTGTATTGCAGATGCCATGTTCCCGCAGGCACCGCAGGCAACCATGCATTTACTCCAGCGACTTGGCGTTGAAGTAGATTTCCCACAAAGCCAAGCATGCTGTGGTCAGATGCATGTCAACACTGGATACTATCCAGAAGCAATGCCACTGATTAAGAATCACGTGAAAACCTTTGAGCCAGTTCTCGACGGCGAATGGGACGCTATCGTTGTACCATCCGGATCATGTACTGGTTCGATTCGCGAACAACAAGAAATGGTTGCCACCAAACTAGGCGATGACGCACTGGCAACCAAGGCAAGCGCAATTGCTAAGAAAACCTATGAACTCTCCGAGTTCCTCATCGACGTGATGGGTATCGACGACGTCGGGGCATACTTCGCACACCGAGTCACCTACCATCCCACCTGCCACTCACTACGTGTTGCCAAAGTTGGGGACAAGCCGTTGCAGTTGTTACGCAAGGTAGAAGGCATGGAACTTGTTGATCTACCAAGCGCCGAATCGTGCTGTGGCTTCGGTGGCACCTTCGCATTGAAGAATCACGAAACATCGGCGTCGATGCTCACTGACAAAATGAATAACATTATCGCAACTAAGGCTGATGTATTGGTTGCCGGTGACTATTCATGCTTGATGAATATCGCTGGTGGACTATCTCGAAACCGCGCTGGTATTCGCGCGATGCACCTCGCTGAAGTTTTGGCGGGCACAAAGAATGAGCCATGGATGGCTCCAGAATCAACCACGAAAGCTGGTGTGTAATGGCTACGTTTCTAGGAATGCCAGGCAGTTTGGCAAAGTTGGGCAAGCATGGTCAAGAACAATGGGTTCATGGCCAACCGCTACCGGAGCAGACGTTGGAATGGGGAGCAACCTTCCCTACCGGTGCAGCAGTAACGCTTCGCGATAATCAGCTACGTAAGAATCTACGCCACGCGACGACGACGATCCGCAACAAGCGAGCTATGCGCGTTGCTGAAATGCCTGATTGGAAAGCGTTACGTGAGGCGGCCTCAGCAATTAAGCACCAGACCATGAGTAATCTTCCGCAGTTGCTGGTCCAATTGGAAGAAAACGTCACCAAGCGAGGCGGTATCGTCCACTGGGCTCGGGATAAGAAGGAAGCAAACGAGATTATTCTCAGCATTTTGCGGGAGAAGAACACTACTGAAGTGGTCAAAGTTAAGTCCATGGCCACCCAGGAGATCAACCTTAACGAAGAGCTTGAAAAGCACGGTATTACTGCTCACGAAACTGACTTGGCAGAAATGATCGTCCAGCTGGGCAAAGATATGCCATCGCATATTGTTGTTCCAGCAATTCACCGTAACCGCGCTGAGATTCGTGAAATTTTCAACCGGGAGATGGACGATCTTGAAGAACCGATCGAAACAACTGAGCCGCGTGTACTTGCTATGGCTGCACGTGCACATTTGCGTGAACTGTTCTTAAAGACGAAGGTTGCCATTTCGGGTTCTAACATGATGATTGCCGAAACCGGAACTCTTTCGGTTTACGAATCTGAAGGCAACGGCCGAATGTGTTTAACTCTTCCCGAAACCTTGATTTCGCTTGTGGGTATCGAAAAGCTCGTACCAACCTTCCAAGATGCCGAAGTGTTTTCCCAGCTCTTGCCACGCTCGGCGACCGGTGAGCGGATGAACCCATACACCTCGATGTGGACTGGTGTGACCCCAGGTGATGGTCCACAAGAATTCCACCTCATCTTGTTAGATAACGGCCGTACGAAAGTGTTGGCTGATGAGGTTGGCCGCCAAGCATTGCACTGTATCCGGTGCGCAGCATGTATGAATGCCTGCCCAGTGTATGAACACGTTGGCGGACACGCCTACAACTCAGTTTATCCTGGCCCAATCGGTGCCATTCTCACCCCGCAACTTCTAGGCTCAATGGATCATAACGATCCTGCCGCTACATTGCCTTATGCGTCGTCATTGTGTGGCGCATGCTACGAGGTATGCCCGGTCAAGATCAATATCCCAGAAGTCTTAGTTGATTTACGCCATCGGATCACCGAAGCCAACCGTGGGGGCATCCCAGATGTTTGGGATGTGGCGATGAAGGCCTCATCGAAGATTATGGGTGACGGTAAGCGTTGGGCTACCGCAACTAAAGGCATGAAGGCGGGCCGTGTTGTTGCAGGCAAGAATCGCAAGATTCACAATGTTCCTATTCCATTAGCAAATCGATGGACGATGGTTCGAGATATCCCAGCTCCACCAGCTCAAACTTTCCGGGAATGGTTAGCTGCTGAAGAAAAGAAGGAGAACAAGAAGTGAGCGCACGTGAAGTAATATTGCAACGCATTGAAGATGCGCTTGCTTTGTCCCAAAGGGAACCAGCCGGTGAGCCACCACGTGACTATATCCGCGAAGGGCAATTCCCACCGGGCGCACCAGAAGTAATCGAAGATCTAGTCGAAAAGCTCGAAGATTACACCGCCGTCGTCGTCAAAACAAACGAAGCTGGTATCGCAGATGCAATCGATAACTTCCTTGACGATGTCACCGAAGTTGTTGTTCCAAGTGGTCTAGCCCAAGATTGGAAGGAAGCGGCGCGACGTAAGGGCCGCCATGTGCAAGAAGATTCTCGCGAACAGGCCCTGGGTAACTATGATCTAGACAAGGTCGATGCAGTTGTGACCGCATCGCGCGTTGCGATCTCGATGTCTGGAACAATTATCCTTGACGGTGAACCAGATCAAGGCCGCCGCGCCATCACCCTGGTTCCCGATACGCACGTCATCGTGCTGTATGCCAAGGATGTTTATCCAACAGTTTCTCAAGCAGTCACAGTGCTAAATGAACACCCAACTCGGCCAATCACCTGGATTGCTGGACCTTCAGCAACCTCTGATATTGAGCTGGTGCGTGTAGATGGTGTTCACGGCCCACGCAACTTGCGAGTCATTATCGTCAACGACTAAGCCGATGATATTTACCTGGTAGTGCGGAGTAAAACTTAGAGTTTTACTCCGCACTACTCTATGTCTGGCATATCAAACATAGAGCTTTTATTTGTGTGACCTTTCGTTAAAAAATGACATATTTTCATTAAAATCTTGGATATTATTTTACTATCCGGAAGAATGAGCCCATGGACACTGATATGAACAATGGAAGTAATAACTACGAGCCAACTGAATCTAAGCCGTTAGATCCAACGTCAAGTGCAACATCGGAACTAGCCGCCATTCTTTCGGTTGAAGAACATATTAACGCCGCAGATATCCAAGAAGAGCCTATTGAATTAGCATCAGAAACAGATGACACCTCGATTTCCTGGTCGGTTGTTATTCCAGCGATGATCCTGATTTTGGCTGTTGTTGCGTGGGGCCTAGGAGCACCGGAGAACTTCTCCCAAGCATCTAGTGTGGCCTTTGGCTGGGTCTTAAATAATTTAGGCTGGGCATTCGTCTTGTTTACAACAGTCTTTGTTATTTTCGTTATCGTCGTAGCGGCAAGTAAATTTGGCGCGATCCGACTCGGTGCTGCCGATGAACAACCCGAGTTTTCCAATACTTCATGGGTTTCGATGATGTTTGCTGCTGGAATGGGCATTGGTTTGATGTTCTATGGAGCCTCCGAACCATTAGCTTTCTATCGAGACGGCGTTCCAGGGCATAATACTCACGAAGTCGGAACCGCGATGGCAACTGCGATGTTCCATTGGACGCTTCACCCCTGGGCAATGTATGCCATTGTTGGCCTAGCGATTGCGTATTCAACTTATCGCATCGGGCGTCCGCAACTCATTTCGGCCACCTTTACTTCGTTGATCGGAGAAAAGCACGCCCAGGGTCTTGTAGGAAAAATGATTGATTCCCTCTCGATTTTTGCAACTGTATTCGGAACAGCTTGTTCACTTGGACTTGGTGCATTGCAAATTCGGGCCGGTATTGAGGCCGCTGGGTTCGTAGAAAATCCTGGAACAGGCTTGATCATTTCGATTGTTTCTGTGTTGACGTTGGCGTTCTTGCTTTCGGCAATGTCTGGTGTAGGTAAAGGCATCCGAATCTTATCTAACGTCAATATGATCCTAGCTGCGTCCTTGGCAGTGTTCGTCTTTGTTTTCGGGCCAACAATCGTCCAGCTCAATCTTCTTCCCGGATCGATGGGCTCTTATGCGTCGCAGTTCTTTGAGATGGCAGGCCGTACTGCATCGGCTGCTGATGGTACTGCGGGAGACTGGATCTCATCATGGACCATCTTCTATTGGGCATGGTGGGTTTCATGGTCCCCATTCGTAGGCATGTTTATTGCTCGTATTTCGCGCGGCCGCACGATTCGTGAATTCTGTACTGGAGTGTTGCTGGTACCAGCAGGTCTTTCTACCGTATGGTTCGCTATCTTTGGTGGCACCGCGATTAGTTTGGAACAAACCGGACAATCTATTTATGAAGATGGATCTTCTCAAACCCAGCTCTTTAACTTACTCCATTCGATGCCAGGCGGTTTCGTGATGGGTATGATTGCCGTTGTTTTGCTGGCAACCTTCTTCATTACCTCCGCAGATTCAGCCTCTACCGTTATGGGTTCACTATCCCAAGGCGGGCGTACCACAGCAACCCCGTGGCTGACGGGTTTGTGGGGACTAGTCACGGCATTAATCGGTTTGACTCTGCTCGTTTCTGGTGGCGATCAAGCGCTGAATTCGATCCAAGCAGTGACCATTGTGGCCGCAACGCCATTCATTTTCATCGTGCTTGGCTTGATGTTTGCCATCGTCAAAGATCTACGAAACGACGTGATCTACCTAGATCAGCGCGAACAAGAAAAGTTCAACCGTCAATTGGCTGTAGAACGCCGGCACTTGCGTGAACGTGAGGAAATCCTACGAGCTAAGAAACGAGTTTCGCGCATGACCCATCCAACCGCTAAAGGTGCGGCTAAGGCGGCAGCTAAAACAGGCGGAAAAGCCACGGCGAAAGCTGATCGTAAATAGTGCAACTTCACAGTCACTCGTTGAGATAGTCACGAGGTATAGCGACTAAAGTGATGGGCAGGATCTTATAACAGATTCTGCCCATCACTTTTCCACCTCGTTGTTAGTATTGCGTGGTCCTATGTCTAATCGTGGCGTTATCATCTCCTTGTTGTCCTCAGTTGCGTTCGCGATGTTTTCATATCTTTCATCGCTGGTAGCTCCCCTTAGCGGAATAGAATTATGGGCATGGCGGATGTTGATGACCGTTCCAGGGGTACTTCTCGTTCTTGTGATGACGAAACGGTTTTGGTGGTTTACCAATGAGATTCGCCAAATACGCCAACATCCGAAGAAACTGATTGCGTATGCTTTTTGTGCCCCGATGCTCGCCGGCCAAATGTGGTTGTTCGGTTGGGCTCCGCAGGCAGGGAAAACCCTCGATGTTGGGATGGGCTATTTCCTTATGCCACTCGTCATGGTGGTATTGGGTCGATTCTTATATCACGAGCGCATGACTCGACTCATGCTTATCTCCACGGTTATTGCCGCAACTGCCGTGGCATGGGAGATGTGGCGTGCCGGTGGAATTGGCTGGGTGGCAACCTTTATCGCCATTGGGTATCCGGCATATTTCGTGGTGCGTCGCTATTATGAGACCGACGGCGTAGGCGCACTTGCATTGGAAATGACGTTAGCGTTACCGCCGGCGTTGTGGGTTGCGTTAAGTCAGCATTCGCTTGAGAGCGCATTTTCGTCACTATCGCTCGTCGTGGTTTTGTTAGCTCTAGGTGCACTGTCTGTTTTCGGGGTTATTACTTATGTTTTAGCCGTTAAATGGCTATCGTATGGCATGTTTGGCTTACTCTCGTACGTCGAGCCGGTGCTTGTTATTATCGTTGCCATTATTTTGGGCGAACGTATTGATCCGCTGCAGTGGTGGACGTATCTCGGTATCTGGCTGGCAGTCTTCTTGCTGGGTGTTGACGGCGTGATCGCGTTGTCGAAGAAAATTCGTTGGTCTGTTCCAGCGGTTCGTCCGTGGCGACGCCGGCGCCCACGTCGTCGTCGCAGTGAAGTTGATACCTGGGCGCGTTTCCGACGTAACCGTAAGGGCCAGCTGGTTGAAAAACCGCGGTAGATCCACCCCGCGGGCGCGTATGTGTTAGATTGAGTTTCTATAGCCATAGAGATCTAGACGAAGGGGCCTAGAGATGAGTGTTTTGGTTATTGGCGAAGCAGTGATGGATATTATTCGCCGATATGATGGCAGTGTGGCGCAACATCCCGGCGGCAGCCCAGCTAATGTTGCCTTGGGAATCAAACGCCTTGGGCAACCTACTCGTCTTGTAACTATGCTCGGTAATGACGATTATGGTCACGCTATTGCTCAATGGCTTGCTGAGGATAATGTTGATACCGTCGTCGTTCCTTCTGAACGGACGGCGAGCAGTATCGCAACTGTCGATGAAACCGGAGGAAGTACTTACACCTTCGATATAGCCTGGGATCTGGCTGGCAATCAACCACAAATGGCTGATATCCGCCACGTTCATACGGGTTCTATTGCCTCATATATTGAACCAGGTGCTAGCGATATCACTCGAATCATTGATGAGCATCGCGATGATGTGACGGTGAGTTTCGATCCCAATATTCGTCCTGCACTGATAGCAGACATGCCAGCAGTACGTACGCAGATGGGGCAAATGATTGCCCGAGCTGACATCGTGAAATGTTCTAATGAAGATTTAGCATTGGTATTCGAGCGTGCGGAACTAAGTGGCGAAGATATGATTGAGATCGCCCGCGCATGGATTGATGAGGGGCGCACCGAAGATAACGGACCGCTCTTAGTGATGATTACGTCTGGAAAAGATGGCGTTATTGCGATGAATGCTCGCGGTGATGTGGTCCATGTGCCTGCAGATTCCACAGTTGATGTGGTTGATACTGTTGGTGCGGGTGACTCGTTTATGGGCGCTGTGATTTACCAGTTGTCGGTGCGTGAATTAATGGGTGCAGCCAACCGTTCTGCGTTGTCTCAACTTTCGAAAGAAGAGCTCATCGAGATCATGACATTTGCTGTGCGGGTTGCCGATATAACGGTTAGCCGTGCGGGAGCAAACCCTCCTCGGCTTCACGAGCTCTAACTGCGCCAAAGTTTGAAACCGGCTAGCATTCTCGATGAAGTTTATGCTGCGTGCCCAGCGCTAGCTAGGCAGTTATTTTATTGAACACCCAGCGCTAAAGCGCCGGCGAAACACGGTGTGAGTGGCAGATCGGGCATGAGCATCGCCTGAACTGCATGGTAAATATCGGGTTTTCCAGGCCAGGTGATTGCAGAGGGTCTATTATCTCGATCAAGTTCGTGAATCCAGCGTCCTGGATCTTCGATAAGATATTTTTGTGCATATTCGCAAAATGTTGTAAACCAGTGTTCCATCTGCGCCAATTTCTCAAAATCACCTACTTGCTCAGCGTAGGTGGCAAAAGCTGCAGTAGCACTCAAGCCTTCACAGATGGTCCAATGCATTCGCTGGTGAACAACTGGCTCGCCGTCGAAATTAGTGGTGTAAACAATGCCGGGTTTCCCATCAACGTTCCACCCATCGGCTAAAGCAGTGATCAATAGCGAATATGCTACCTCTGGAAGCTGATCAGCAAAAACGCGCAGATCTTGCGGAATATCTCCGACGAGACGATCAAGTCCAGCCCAAAATTGCAACGCAAGGCGCGCCCATTCAATGCCATGCCCTGGAGTTACCCCGTAAGGACGGAACGGATCAGCCGGGTGATCAACATTGAAATCCGGTAATAGATTCCATGCTGAATCAAAGTGCTCCGGGATCCGCCAGCCGATCTGTGCCGCCTGTGCAAGGATAAAGGAAACAATAGCGGCGGATTTTTCTAACCACCGCGGGTCTGCCGTGGCATCCCATGCAGCCAGCGCAGCTTCGAGGGTATGCATATTAGCGTTCGCACCGCGATACTCTTCGCTATGGCGAAACGTGCGATCCCACGATTCGCAGACCAAACCATGTTCGGGTTCCCAAAAATGGGTTTCGTGCACCTGGCGAGCCAGTTGATACACGTCCTCTGCCCCCGCGATGCCGGCTTGAATCCCGGAACTAGCTGCGAGCAGAACAAAAGCATGAGCATAGCCAGCTTTACGATCGTCTTGGACGCTAGTGCCGCCGTAGTCCAAGGTGGTGAAGAATCCACCGAACTCGGCGTCGTAGAAAAACTTGCGTAAACAATCGATGCCGTGTTGGGCATACTCGCGTGCTGATGCGTCACCGCCCAAAGCGGCTAAGCAAAAAACGTGCGTCATGCGGCAGTTGATCCATAGTTGCAGGGCAGCGCTTTGGTCGGCGTTCCCGGTGGCGTCCATCGTAGAAAAACCGTGCTCGCATCGTGACTGGCGTGCGAAGTCGATGAGGGCGGAGAATTCTTGGTTTCGCCAGGCGCGTTGTGCTTCGTTCATCATGGTGTGTCCTGGTTATGGAGTAGGGCTAACGTAAGTGGTTGTTATGAACCTAGATTACATCGGGTAGTCGAAGTGAGGTAACAATTTCGAAATGTAAAGTGAATAAGGTTATGGAGACGGCTAAGAATAGGCATTTTTGATGTGTTAGGATGGCAGTGACCGAAAAATTCACTTTCTATAATAAGGATTCGCATGAAGAAGTTTTTTGCAGGCCTGAGCATTGCGCTTGTATCAGTGGCTGGCTTAGTTGGATGTTCGCCAAGCATTGATAAGGAAGCTCTGCGCGACGAGGTCATCGAAGGTGCCTTGAGCGTTTATCCAGATGAGATTCGTTCACAGAAGAATGTTGAAGAGTTCGTTGAATGCTCTGTTGGGCGCGCATGGGACGAAATGTCAGATGAGCAGATCCGCGAACTAGATGAGATTGTTAGCAAGAACGGGGCCGCTGGTGCAGAAGATTTGCCACCAGAGATCACCAGCATTGTTGCCAAGCATGCGATTGATTGCCAAAAGGAATTCCCTATTGAACTAGGTCAGTAATTCTGACGCTACGGCAATAATCTAGCTGTGGGCTTGTTCGGATATCCGAACAAGCCCACAGCTATTTGGCTCTCGCACACTTGGTAGGTCAATCAAGTGACCTACCAAGTGCGGTGAACCCACTACGCTCACACGTGTTATGAACGAATCGCAACCAGTTCGACGTCGTGCGGATCGTCAAACGGGAACATCGGGCGCTGAATATGTGAATGGCCCAACCGGATCAAATCTTGATCTACGCCACCTGGAGTCAACGCCAAAATCCAATCAGCATGAATATCGTGCAAATACGGCTCCAAATAGCCGATCTTCACAATAACAATATCGGTAGTCTCTGGCTCCAAGCCCAACCGCGTGAACTGCTCTCGCGTCGTGTATTGATTGCGCCGCGTCGAAACAATCAATCGCAAACCGCCAACTCGCAAAACGGCAGTTAGTAGCCCGTCAGGATCATCAACCAGATTTTCTACCACTGCGCTAAGCGCTACGGGCCCAGGCGCGCGGGTATCAATTTTCCCTCCAACTGAAACGTTGACCTGGGAACCAATACCGGCGCTAGCGGCGACCTGGACGGTTTCAGGATCGAAAATAGAGGCCAGAATGACGCTGACTTTCCCGTCACGCACTTCAGATCGGCTCACCACCTCAGCAAGTGCAACCGTGACATCATCTGCGCCGCCCGCACCAGGATTATCACCTGAATCAGAAATAAAGAATGGACGCTGATCTGAAGCGATCGCTTTATCTAACGCAGACTCAAAGGAATCAACAGGAGCCACAAACTCAAACTCGTGGCGAGCATCCCAAGCCTGGCGGGCAATACGCAACATGGCGGCGTCGAGAACCTCTTGATCCTCCCCATAGGCAGCAAAAGCTGCACAACACCGCGGCTGATCGGCCCACGCGAAACCGATCCAAAAACTTGCATCAATCACTCCCGGGGTGTGGTCACCAAACTTAGCAACCTCATCATATAAGCGGGCTGCTGGCTGCATGCGCGTCGAGGTCTTTTCGCCTGGCAACAAAATCGGCACATGCACTAAAGACTTCTTAGGTTTTCCTTTCCCGGAACGCACCCGCTCAACCAATGTGCGCGCAGCGCGCTCGCGAGTAACCCATGCATCTTCGTGTGGTGCCATGCGATAGCAGGTAAGAATATCGGTCATGGCAAACAGGTCGTGGGAGACGTTGCCATGCAAATCCATACAGGCGCCAACTAAAATGTCGTCCCCCATTGCTAAGCGGATCCCTTTTATCAGGTAGCCTTCGGCGTCGTCTAATCCCGGAACGCTCATCGCGCCGTGAATATCGAAGAAAATCGCATCCAGTGGTCCAGCTTCGGGTAGCCGTTCGCAAATCTCTCGGCGCCACTGAGTGAAAACATCAGCATCGATCGGGCCACCAGGTAGAGCTGAAGCATGCAAGATGGGTACCCATTCCACGCCTTCAGTCCAGTGACGATGCCCGCTGACCTGCCATTCCTTTCCAGCTAGATGTTGTGGGACGCGATCCATTAACGGAATATCGGATTCGGTAATGAACGGATAGCGTTTGAGAAGTTCTTCCCCGCGGCGCACGGTAAAGTCAGATTCGACTGAGAGGTATGGGGTAAATGTTGAGGATTCGATGTGAATACCGCAGATAGCGATTCGCATAGGTGTCATCTCCTTTGATATGAACACGTTTGACTGAGCCGGATTATGGATGAGGTAGATGTGTTTTGGCTTGGCGGGCAAGAATGGCCATTCCGATCAGCGGTGCATCTTGGCCAGAAATTGCGGTATCTACGGTGAGGTTTGCGGTAGACATCGGTAGGCATCGTTGATAGAGCTCGGAGCGAATTCCGGCAATTAAGGTGCGTGCTTGGGATAGTGATCCGCCGATAATAATATGTTGCGGATTAAGGAAGTTCACGAGGCCAGAGAGGGCTTCGCCGATATATCCGCCGGCGTTGCGTACCAATGATGCGGCGGTCATATCACCGTTTTGTGTGGCCTCGATGAGTTCATTAACTGTGGTGATGGGAGAGTCAATGCTAGCTAGGTGGCGTAGCATTGCTGCGCCGGAGGCTACGGTTTCTAGGCAGCCGGTGTTTCCGCAACTGCAGATGGTTGGGTTGGGGGATTGGACTCGGGTATGGGTGAGTTCTCCGCCGAATCCTTGGTGCCCGCGAAAGACGATGCCGTCAGCGATCCAACTAGCGCCTATGCCAGAACCGACCTTGATATAGATCGAAGATTCGGTGGTTTCTGCGCGTTTCATCCATTCTCCGACGGCGCCGGCGCGAGCATCATTTTCGACGACGGCGGGCAGTCCAGTTACTTTTTCGATCAGTTCGGTAAGATGTGTACGATTCCAGCCGGGCATACGGGCTGCACCGACGATGACGCCTTGCGTATCTACTGGGCCAGGCACTGCCACGCCCACAATAGATGCCATAGGCAGGGTGGGATTATCGTGGTGGAGCTTTTTCCACGTGGTGTGTAATAGTGTCACGATCGCTTCGGGGCCATCGTCAATAGATAGTGGGATATCGGCGGTGGCGATAACTTCTCCGGTGAGTTTGGCGATTCCCAGCCGAGCGTGGTGTGATCCGAGTTCGACGACGTCGGCGACATCGTGGAGTGGCGAGATGCGCAAGAGTGCTGCGCGGCGTCCGCCTGTTGATGAGGCGAGACTGTATTCTTCGATGTCGTGTTGTTCGAGGAGGCGCCGCACGCTCGCGTGAACTGTTGATCGTGGGAAGTGTGTTTTGTTGATGAGGTCCGTTCGAGATAGTGGGCCGTGGAGCAGTTCATTCAAAATCGTTGTATCGGTAGCATTAGTTCCATCAGTTGACGACGTTGAATGGCTAGTTGTTGCTGCCGTTAGCGTGATACTTTCCAAGACATTCGCCCCGTTTTCTTGCTGTGAATAGTGAAGCAGACACCTCATTGTGCACTCCAAGCCTAGCCTAAGTTGACAAAGTTTGGGAAGTTTTTGTAAAAAGTCTACGAAGTCGATAGACAGGTGGTATTGTGTAGATCACAGGCGGTTGGAGAGCCCGCCTACATATTTCTCAACGAGGAGAGACAATCATGCGACCATTATCGAAAGTAGCTAAAATCGCTGCTTTTGCCAGCGCGATGCTCATGATGGCGTCGTGTTCTGGCCAGCCTGCTGATAACAAGCCAGATAACGGCAACGCTCAGCCAACCGGAGAAGTCCAAGAAGGTGGAGATGTCACGGTGGCTCTGCGTACCCCGACATGGATCTTCCCAATTTCCGCACCCGGCAAAACTCAAGGTGAAAACGGTATTTTCATTAGTATGCTCTACAAGGGCTTCTACGAGTACAAACTCGATGCCGATAACCAATTCAATCTCGATGATCGTTCGTTAGCAGAAGAACCAAAAGTATCCGAAGATGGTTTGACTTACGAATTGAAGATGAAGCCATCGAAGTGGTCTGACGGTGAAGAAGTCACCACTCGTGACGTTGAATTCTGGTGGAACATCCTCAACGCGAACAAGGAAGAATGGTCTGGATACCGCAAGGGCAACTTCCCAGATAACGTTGCTGAATTCAAGATCATTGACGACCACACCGTTTCGTTCACAACCACCGAAGCATTCAACCCAGGTTGGTTTGTTGATAACCAACTAGGTTCGGTTCGTCCACTACCACAACACGTATGGGGTAAGACCTCCCCTGACGGCGAAATTGGCGATTTCGATCGCGACGTTGAGGGAGCAAAGGCCATTTTCGCTATGCTCACCGACGCCTCGAAGGACCTGCAATCCTATGCAACCAACCCGCTATGGAAAGTTGTCAATGGCCCATTCCAGCTCGAATCCTTCGTACCAAACGGCGAAGTAAAACTTGTAGCAAATAAGAACTACACTGGCACAGATAAACCAAAGCTCGATTCAGTAACCTTACGTCCATTTACCTCCGACGACGCTCAGTTCAACGTGCTTCGCTCTGGCGGTATCGACTACGGCTACATTCCAGCAGGATCGATCAACCAACGTTCCACCATTGAATCCCAAGGCTATACGGTAGAGCCGTGGGCCGGTTGGTCAATTACCTACATGCCATTCAACTTCGCCAACCCCAAGTCAGGGCCGATCTTTAAGCAAAAGTACATCCGCCAAGCAATGCAAATGTTGATCGATCAAGAATCGATCTCCAAGACCGTGTGGGCAGATACTGCAACGCCAACGTGTGGTCCAGTTCCACAAAAGCCTGGCGCTGCTGGTTCTACTGAAGGATGTGCCTACAAGTTCGATCCAGCTGGAGCTAAGAAACTACTCGAATCCCACGGTTGGAAGATCAACGCTGGCGATGTTAGCGTGTGTGAAAACCCAGGTTCTGGCGCTGACCAGTGTGGCGAAGGTGTAGACAAGGGTGCAGAACTGCGGTTCAAGATGATCTCCCAGTCAGGCTTCCCAGCCACCACCCGTATGATGACTGAAATCAACTCCCGCTTCTCTGAAGTTGGCATCAAGCTCGACATTCAAGAAGTTCCAGATTCAGTTGCAGTTTCGCAAAAGTGTGTACCAGATCAACCATGTGACTGGGATCTATCCTTCTTCGGATCTCAATCCTCGTGGTACTACCCGGTATACGCCTCCGGTGATCGCTTGTTCCAAACCGATGCGCCAGTCAACCTCGGCTCATACTCCAACCCAGAGGCGGACAAGCTCATTGAAGCAACATTGCGTGCTAAAGACACCTCCGCACTCGAAGCCTACAATGACTTCCTAGCTGAAGATCTTCCAGTTTTGTGGATGCCAAACCCGGTAGCACAAATCTCAGCATGGAAGAAGGATCTTGTTGGCGTTGGCCCGCAAGACCCAATGTTGAACTTGTACCCACAAGATTGGGCACACACCAAGTAAACACCACTATGTAACTTTCTCAGGTACGTGTTGCACACCTAAGCGTGGGTTCACGTTCCGTGTGTCAATACGTACCTGAGGAAGTGTTACAAACTGACTGATGCTGTGAAGGAGAGGTTATGGTTCGCTACATTTCGCGACGACTATTGCAATCGCTCGTCGTCGTCGTACTCGTAACGATCATTACGTTCACAATCTTGCATATGTTACCTGGTGGAGCAGCCCGTTCTGCTCTTGGACTCCAAGCTACCCAAGAACAGCTCGATGCCTATTCGCATCAAATGGGATATGATCGGCCACTCTACGAACAGTATTTCACCTACATTAACCAGCTCATTCACGGCGAACTGGGCACATCTTTTGCCTTAAACATGGATGTTTCCGATGCTATTGCGCAACGACTTCCCAAAACAATGCTGTTGAGCTTCCTCGGGTTAGTGCTCGCCGTCGTGATCGCTATTCCGTTAGGTATGCTCCAAGCATGGAAGCGTAACCGCTGGCCAGACTACCTTATTACCGCCATCGCGTTGCTGATGTACTCCACGCCATTATTCTTCATGGGGCTACTCTTAATCATTCTCTTTTCCCAAGTATGGGCAGTTCTTCCCCCAGAAGCACCACAAGGCTTTACTGTTTCAGAAATGCTATCGCAATGGCAAGGCCTAATTTTGCCTGCAGTTACCTTAGCAATCGTCTCACTAGCAGCCTACACCCGGTATGTGCGCTCCTCGATGGTTGATAATCTTGAAGAAAACTACATTCGTACCGCACGCGCCAAAGGCCTATCCGAATCGCGTGTTGTGATCAAACATGCGATGCGAAACTCGCTCTTCCCAGTCATCACCTTGCTGGGGATGTCGCTTCCGGGACTATTCTCCGGCGGTCTTGTGGTCGAATCGCTGTTTAACTATCCCGGAATGGGGTTGATGTATTGGCAAGCAGCCCAAGGCCGTGACTATCCAATTTTGCTTGCCGTGACCACAATTATTTCTATTGCCACAGTTATCGGCGCTCTACTAGCAGACATCATGTATGCCATAGCCGATCCGCGTGTTCGATACGGAGGGGGTGAAGCCTGATGAAAGCCAAGAATCCTAAAGGCTTATTCCGCCAAAGTGTTGAAGTCTTTGTGTCAAACCGGTTGGCTGTTCTCGGTTTACTCATCTTAATTTCCTTCACACTATTTTCATTCGTCGGCCCCTATATTTGGGTCACTGAGCAACAATACTCTTCCCTATCCGATGCCTATCTGCCGTTATCTGCTGAGCACCCATTGGGTACTGACGGTGTTGGCTTTGACCAATTAGGCAGATTGATGGAAGGTGGCAAAACATCTATCATTATCGGTTTGGCTGCCGGTATTTTGGCCACAACGATCGGCACAATTTGGGGTGCAACCGCTGGATTCATAGGTGGTTGGGTCGATTCGGCGATGATGCGTATCGTCGATGCGATGATGGCAGTGCCAGCACTATTCCTCTTCATCCTCATCGCCTCAGTCATCACACCAAATGTTCCACTGTTAGTGCTGACTATTGGTGCGTTCGCCTGGTTAAATCCGGCACGTCTTATTCGTGGTGAATCTTTAGCGCTGCGCTCGCGAGAATACATTACCGCGATGCGTGGCATGGGTGGCTCCCCGCTACGAGCCGTTCGTACCCACATTGTGCGCAACGCTATCGGAACCGTGATCGTTAACGCCACCTTCCAAGTAGCTGACGCCATCTTGTATGTTGCCTATCTATCCTTCCTTGGACTAGGTGTTCCACCGCCGGCAGCTAACTGGGGTGGCATGCTCTCTACTGGCATGAACGAAGTGTATAACGGCCACTGGTGGCTGTTATATCCACCGGGAATCATGATTATTTTGCTGGTTGTTGCGTTTAACTTCGTTGGTGATGGTTTGCGTGACGCGTTTGAAGTCCGTTTGCGAAGCCGATAGGAGAGATCATGACAAGCCCATTGCTCTCGATTGAAGATCTTCGTGTGACCATTAAGCTACGCAAAGGTCAAGTAGAACCGCTGCGCGGGGTCAATCTCGAAGTTATGCCTGGTGAAACCCTTGGCATTGTTGGTGAATCTGGTTGTGGTAAAACCATGACTGCACTATCAGTGATGGGATTACTCCCACACATGGGTAGTGTGTCCGGCGGTAAGCTGACATTCCAAGGGCGCAACCTGCTCGACTTATCAGATAAAGAAGCTCGCCGGATACGTGGCATGGAGATTGGAATGATTTTCCAAGATCCACTTACCTCACTGAATCCAACAATGAAGATCGGGGATCAGGTTGCTGAGCCGCTGCGTGTTCATCGAGGGGTTTCCAAAGCCGAAGGCCGCCAAGCAGCAATTGAGGTGTTGCGCAAAGTTGGCATGCCACGCCCAGAAGCGATTGTCAACGACTATCCACATCAGCTTTCCGGAGGTATGCGCCAGCGCGTGATGATTGCGATGTCGTTGATCTGCCAACCGTCACTATTGATAGCTGATGAGCCGACGACGGCGTTGGACGTAACGATTCAACGTCAGATTCTTGATCTTCTCGACGATTTGAAGAAAGAATTCGATACTTCAGTTATTTTGGTGACTCACGATTTAGGCGTGGTAGCAGGGCGTGCTGACCGAGTAGCAGTGATGTATGCCGGGCGCGTGGTAGAAGTGGGAACAACTGATGAAATTTTCATCAACCCACAACATCAATACACTCGTTCCCTCATGGCTGCGTTGCCAGAAAATACGAAAGATACTCGCCAAGAACTGTATACGATTCCTGGCATGCCGCCGTCGTTGCGCGGTGAAATTGTGGGGTGTCCGTTTGCTGCGCGTTGCCCGCGCACGATTGATGCTTGCTACACTGATACTCCGCAACTGGTGACGTTGACCGATAAAGCCGGTCACGTCCACTCCCATGCGTGTTGGAATCCTGCTGGCCCTGAACTGGAGCGGCCAATTTCTATTCGCGAAAAGCGCGATCTTAGTAATCGCTCAGTTATTTGTTCGGTACAGGATTTATCGAAGCTATATCCGGCAATGGGTGGGAAGGTTGTGCGCCGTCGGATCGGATCAGTTCATGCAGTATCGCATGTCTCTCTCGATGTTTATGAAGGAGAAACACTCGGTATCGT
The DNA here is from genome assembly GCF_023973165.1 of Arcanobacterium pinnipediorum. Lineage (NCBI taxonomy): Bacteria > Bacillati > Actinomycetota > Actinomycetes > Actinomycetales > Actinomycetaceae > Arcanobacterium > Arcanobacterium pinnipediorum. Next base: position 40,340 of record NZ_CP099547.1, read on the forward strand.
GGGCGAGTCAGGATGCGGGAAATCAACTCTAGGACGCGTGATTACTGGGCTAGAGCCTGCTTCAGATGGGCACGTGCTAATTGGCGGGAAAGACATTGCCCAAGCCTCGCGTCGAGAGTTGAAGAAGATGCGACGCGATGTACAAATGATGTTCCAAGATTCGTTTGCCGCGATGGATCCGCGTATGCGCGTCGACGAAATTTTGACCGAGCCGCTCAAAATTCAAAAAATCGGCAATCGCGAGTTTCAACATCAGCGTGCCAATACGTTAGTTGGCAAAATCGGTATCGAACACGGTGCAATGTGGAAATATCCGCACGAATTTTCTGGCGGTCAACTCCAACGCATCGGCTTAGCACGCTCCCTCGTGCTAGAACCGAAACTTATTGTGTGCGATGAACCAGTTTCTGCCCTCGATGTATCTGTCCAGGCACAAGTGTTAAATGTTATGCGTCGATTGCAAGAAGAGCAATCGTTGACTTACATTTTCATCTCTCACGATCTGTCTGTTGTGAAATATATTTCGGACCGGATCGCAGTGATGTACTTGGGCAAGATTGTTGAAATTGGTCCGGCCGCTGAAGTTGTAGAACATCCCCAACATCCCTACACTCAAGCGTTGATTGAAGCCATTCCGGTTGCCGATCCGCGCCATAAACGCAAAGAAATCGTGCATCTGACCGGTGAGCCGGCCTCAGCAATCAATCCTCCGCAAGGGTGTCGGTTTAAAAACCGCTGCCCGTTTGCCACTGAGTTGTGTAACACCGAACCTGTTTTGGTTGGTGAAGGTCGGCAGGTTGCCTGCCATTATCCGTTGGGATAACGGCCATGACTATATACGAGGATTCGGTTCGAATCGGCGTAGATATTGGTGGCACGACGATGAGTGTGGCTCGCGTGCTTGACAATGGCGATATTGTTGGTCGCATCGATATCCCAAGTCCAGCACGTGAGTCAGGAACTCGCGTCGTTGAAGAAATCACTGGCATTGTTCGCCACACTTGGCCAACAGCGCAATCAGTGGGGATCGGCGCTGCCGGTGTGATCGACGCCGAAGGCACAATTCTTGCCGCCTCCGATTCATTTAACGGCTGGGCAGGCTTTGCGTTAGGCCACGAAATACGACAAGCCCTCGGTATCCCAGTGGGTGTTGAAAACGACGTCAATGCGTTTTTGCTCGGTGAAACCTATGCCGGTGTTCTTTCCGGAGTAGACAGCTGTTTAGGGCTGATGTTGGGCACTGGCGTAGGTGGTGCCATCATGCTCGATGGTCACATACTTCACGGCCAACATGGCGCGGCAGCTGAAATAGGGCACATGCCCGGATTTGGTGATCTGCCATGTACGTGTGGGGGCCGCGGCCATATCGAAACAACCTCTTCGGGCCGCGCAATTGCAACACGCTACGCCTCAGCTACCGGAAAACCTACCGCACACGCGCGCCACGTTTCCCAAGCAGCGCGCGCAGGTGACGCGATCGCCGTCGATATTTTGCGTGACGCTGGCCGATATGCTGGCCTCGCAATCATCCAAACAGCAACAATGCTTGATTTGACCGCAGTTGTTATCGGCGGCGGGGTGACTCGCGACTGGGACTACCTTATGGAAGGAATCACTGAAATGGTGACGAAACATCCGCTCATCTCCGGTGGCACCCTTGAGATCCACCGTTCATTACTTGGCGCAGATGCAGTTCTTATTGGTGCTGCCCGCAAAGGTGGCCTCGCATGTTGAACTTCGATGAACGAGTGGGAAACCGCACCGACATAACGTATCCGCCAACCCCAGTCCCACAATGGTATCGGGATGCCAAGGTTGGAATTATGATTCATTGGGGAATCTATTCAATTCCTGCCTGGGCGGTAACCAGTGACGAACAGTTTAGCGCAGCGGAAGAATACGCCTTCCACCGATATGCCGAATGGTATGGCAATACGGTTCGTATTCCCGGTTCGCCCACCGCGCTACTTCATCGGGCACGCTACGGGCAACGCACATACGAAGACTTACTCGATATGTGGAACATTAACGACGACGCCGTGACCGACATCGTCAAGCTGGCGGTTGCTAGCGGAGCACGATACCTCGTACCAACCACTAAACACCACGATGGTCTATGCCTTTGGGATAGTGCCACAACCGATTTCTCAACCGTCCATCGCGGACCACACCGTGACCTGATCTCGGAATTCGCCCGCGCAACCCGCGAAGCCAACCTGCGACTAGGACTGTATTTTTCCGGCGCACTCGACTGGCACGTCAGCGATTTCGGGCCAATCACCTCAGACGAAGAACTATTTACCTTCCGGCGCAACGACGCCGAATTCTCCCGTTACGCCAACGCCCAAGTGCGCGAACTGATCGACCTATATTCCCCAGATTATTTATGGAACGATATTGATTGGCCCGACGGTGGAAAAGGCGACGAACCCTATGGTTTGGCTCAGCTCTTTACCCACTATCTCACCGAAGTCCCCCACGCAGTTATCAACGATCGTTGGGGTGTGCCAGCTCAAGGTGTGCTCACCCGCGAATATCGAAACGTAGCGACGAAAATGGATCGCCCGTGGGAAGCCGTACGCGGTATCGGAAAATCCTTTGGATACAACGCCGACGAAGATGCCTCCTTATCTCTTAGTGGCCCAGACTTAGTGCGCTACCTCGTCGACGTCGTCGCAAAAAATGGTAACCTGCTTATCAACATCGGCCCTGAAGCTGACGGAACAATACCTGAGGTCCAACGCCGATCACTAGAATATATGGGCCGCTGGTTGGCCCAATACGGCCAAGCTATCTATGCAACACGCCCCTGGGGGCCAGGAGTTATTGACGGGAGTTACTTTACGTGTCCGGCCGCGCAGCCAGAGTCAGAAAATGTTATCTATCTGCTCCAAGAAGCCGGACGCGAAGTTGTAGTTCCGCACGAGTTGCGCACCTATAACGTCAGTTGGCTCGGCGATTCGTCGGAAAACTGGCCTATCGTTGTCGCTAAGCTAGTCAAGTAGCAGATTTCGTGGCGTTTGCCAGCGGGGCGACGTCGAAGAACCTAGTGGTGATATCGAAGGAGATATGAGAAATGCTCGAAGTTATTGCGCTTGATGCCCGTGATGCGCTCGCGGCCGTAGCAGGTGGCGCAGATCGGCTCGAACTTGTAGGGACTATGGATCAAGATGGTTTGTCGGCAACAGTCGAACAGGTCGAACAGATCCGCGCCGTGAGCGATATTCCGATTCGAGCTATGTTGCGCGATCGCGATGGATTTACTCCCCAGAATAAGGAACAGTTGCGTCGCAGCGCACGCGAGCTTGTTGCTGCCGGAGTGCAGGCGCTTGTTGTGGGATGGGTGCGCGATGGGCACTTCGATACCGAAACTTTAGTCGAGGTGGTCCGCGAGGTACCTGAGGTTGAACTCACGATTCATCGAGCGATCGATCATGTTGCCGATTATGGTCGTGGATGGCAGAAAATCTTGCAGGTGGAGCAGGTGACGAGTGTTTTGACAGCTGGGTCGGCTGCCGGGGTGGAAGTGGGGATGGACAACATCTTGACTCAAGCTGCCAATCCGCGCATTGCTGATTTGATGATGATCGGTGGCGGGCTACGCCTTGAACATATTGATCGGCTCAAAGCAGCTGGTATCCGAAAGTTCCATGTTGGTTCTCCGGTACGTGGTGGTAGCTTTAATAATCCGGTTGATCCTGACCTCGTACGCGTATGGGTTGAGGCAACTCGATAACTGGCATGATGGGCGGATAGCGCTCGGATGTGGGTTGAGGCAACTCGATAACACCGATGATGGGCAGATATCGCTCGGATTTTTAGATCCTGCCCCGGAAACACCCACAGTGGGGCTAGTTCAGTGCGGCTAGTTAGAACGTTTCGAAGAATTCGCGAGCGATCGTTGCCCCGTGGCCAGTTGTTGTGTTCCAGCACGATAGACCAGTTTTCGCTGAGGCACATACCCAATCATCAAAGACAGCTTGTTTGCCGTAATCGAGAATAAGTGGCGGGTTTAGGCCGGCTACGCCATTATGTGCATTAAGTGACATAGGAGCTTCTGATCGATATCCATCATATTGCGGGATTTGCCCGTCTTTGAATTGAACTGACGGAAGTCCGGGAAGATTCGGGTCACGTGGCATGACTGGTTGCGGAGAGAAAAGTCCGGGCTCATACCAGGTCTGTACCACGCACTCTAGCTGGCTTTCTTGCCCCTCAAAATGCGTGAAATCGCAGAATATATTTTTTGACGGAGTAGCTAGGCCGCCGATACTCAAACCTGAATCGGAAAAGACAACTGGTACCCGCTCTGCGTTAGACGGCGCACTACCGCCGGCACATTCGTGGGCGTGAGGTGATGGCGGGACGCAATCTGGATTATGGTTGACAGTCTTTGCTCCTGCTACAGGCTGTGATTCCTTGGCAGCTTTGAGCAGATCAGATTCACTTGTGTGAAAGAAAACGTAAGGGGAAATATCAGAATCCATATCCCAGAATCTCCCCGGTGCGTTACCGGGCAACGCCACGATCCGATTGCCCTTGTCCATCGCTTCGATGGCGAGGTTAGCGTTTTCTTCAATCTTTTCTCCGGCAGGATAAAAACTCAGTGAATATCCAATAGCGAAGTTGTCTTTGCCGGTTGCATCCCAGTAGATGCGACCGGATTTCTTAGATGTGGAAACCGAAGCCTCGAATTTTTCGCGCGAAGCCGGGGTTGATAAAACGAGCTTGTTGATCTCGATGTTTCCCGCACTCGTGCTCCACTCGATGCGATCGTCTTTAATGGTGAGGCGATCTCCACTCATGTTCAGCCACGTACCTTCGATGGAGTCGTAGTTACCTTCAAGGATCTGATCGATATTCATGGCAAGCTCTGAACGAGAGTTCGAGGTATCTGAGTTTTTGTCTGAATTTTGATCGGTGATACCTGCCGGTGTAGTAATCGCCTTATCCTCGTTAGTAGACGAAGAATCGCGATTCACTAAAAACGAGCCGACGCCAAGAGCCGCCAGGAGGACGCCAAGTGTAACTAAGAGGATGAAAGCTCCCAAAACATACCAGATGATTTTATTACGTGAAGTTCCGGTTAGGTGATTTTCAGAACTAAAATTCTCCGATTGTTGTGACATCATCGTCCTCCTTTATGGCTTTAGTGTATAACGTCACGGTATCGCGCGCTGGAAAATGCCTAAATTCGCCAAAAGTTCTACCCCGCAAGGGCCAGCACTCTACTTCGGAAGGGCCAGAACTCTATTCGGCAAGGACCGAAACTCTATTCGGCAAGGGCCAGAACTCCACTTCGGAAGCCTCGAGTCCCAACCCTAAAAAGTGAATGAGCCAATTTAGTTTGGCTACATCTGTTCCGGAGGCAAACTGAACTACAATAGATGTATGCCTGAAAATGAACCCGTGGGCATCCACGTCGTCACAATTACATACAATCCAGGGCCAGAGCTCGATGCCATGGTAGCTTCACTACGATACGCTGGCATCCGCGGCGCAGATAACCGCCTCGTGAAAATCTCGCTAACAATCGTTGATAACGGCAGTGACACCGAGCGAGTCGATGCTCTAGTAGGAGAATATGCAACGGAATTTTCTGCACGAGTTATCCGCCCCGGACGAAACTTAGGCTATGGCAGAGCCGCAAACCTAGGATTGCGTGACATCAGCGAACCGTGGGTATGCGTGGCAAACCCGGATACTGTTTTCCAGCCAGAAGCTCTCGTTGAATTAGTTGCCGCCGGCCAGCGTTGGCCCAAGGCAGGAATTTTTGGCCCAAGATTATTAGAACGTGACGGGAGCGTCTACCCCTCAGCGCGCGCTCTTCCCAGCCTAGCTACCGGAATAGGACACGCTGTTTTTAGTCACTTGTGGCCAGAAAACCCGTGGACGAAAGAATATCATGGGCACACTGAAACAGAACATGTTACCGGCTGGCTTTCGGGGGCGTGCCTATTGATCCGAACATCGGCATGGCGTGAACTTCGCGGATTTGATCCACGGTACTTCATGTTTTTCGAAGATGTTGATTTAGGCCGGCGTGCCGGAGAAGCTGGGATTCAAAGCGTCTATGTTCCTGCAGCCTCTGTTTTCCATGAGCAAGGCGCATCCTGGAAGGCCCGCCCAGTCAAAATGATTAGAGCTCACCATAATTCTGCAAAGCAATATCTTGCTACGGCCTACTCTGGAGCTGCCTATGCTCCGGTGCGTGGCCTATTGGGATTAGGTTTGGATATTCGAGGATGGTGGCTAACCCGCGGCAGGCAATAGCGCCGCGATAGAGTAACGATAACGGCACTTCGCATTGTCGAAATTCACCACACATCAAAAGAGGATAAGTGACCCCATGAAACATACATTGCTAGAACGTGAAGTTATTGCGCATCGCGGACTCAACCGCCGAGCTCCAGAAAATACGCTTTCGGCTTTTCGGTTGGCGGCACAAAGTGGATGCCGATGGATCGAAACTGATGTAGACGTTATGGGTGATGGTACTGCGATCATTATCCATGATACGCGCCTAGATCGGACCACCAACCGGTCAGGCTATTTCTATGATCTGCAGGCTTCAGATTTACCTATCGATGCAGGTTCGTGGTTTTCGGCCCAATACGCCCACGAGCCACTGCCGACCTTGCATGAGCTCGTAGATCTGATGAATGAGACCGGACTCAACGCAAATATCGAGCTTAAATCCAATGAACGTGGCAAAGAAATGTCGATGCAGCTTATCGATAACACGTTGGCGGAGTTAGATCGGTTAGATCCGCAGCGCGAAGTGATTATCTCCTCTTTTAATCATCTATTGCTTCATCATGTCCACGAAAAGCGGCCTGATCTTCCGATCGGCGCTTTGTTTACCAAGGATAACTTGTGGCCAGATTGGCGCTCGATCCTTGAGCTGGTAGGAGCTACCTATATTCATCCTGATCAAGCACAGTTGCAGCCAGAATACATTGCGGCGTTCCGCGAAGCCGGATATGGAGTCAATGTCTGGACTGTGAATGATAAAGCCCGAGCAAATGAGCTTTTCAACTGGGGAGCAACTGCCATTTTCACTGATATTGCTGACGAATTCATATAAGGCGTTACAAAACCGGGGAATACGGGGTGATGTCATCATATAAGGTGACATCACCCCGTATTCCCCGGTTTCGGTGCAGTCAGTAGTTGAGATCGAGCCGGGAGCCGAGGCCTAGCCCTGAGCCAGACTCCAACCCCAGCCCGGGGGAGCCGAGGCCTAGCCCCGAGCCAGACTCCAACCCCAGCCCGGGGCTCAGCCGGTTCTAGCTACTGACCGTTCTTAGCGTACTTAGCTTCAACCGCATCTTTTGCTGGGCGCCACCAGGCTTCATGTGCCTTATACCATTCGATGGTGTCATGCAGGCCGTCAGCAAAGTTTTGGAATACCGGTTGCCAGCCGGTTTCTTCAACGAGCTTGGAGTTATCGATGGCGTAGCGTTGATCGTGGCCTGGCCGGTCATTAACATGATCGAAGTCGTCGGCTGGGCGGCCAAACTCTTCCAAGATCATCTGGGTAACTTGGAGGTTGTTAAGCTCACCATCAGCACCAATAAGATAGGTTTCACCCAACCGGCCTTTATTGATGATAGCCCAGACGGCTGCGTTATGGTCGCGGACGTGGATCCAGTCGCGGATCTGTTCACCGGTGCCGTAAATGCGCGGCCGGATACCGTCCATCAGATTAGTGACGGTTCGTGGGATGAACTTTTCCACGTGCTGGTATGGGCCGTAATTATTTGAACAGTTTGAGATGGTAGCTTCGATGCCAAACGAGCGTACCCAGGCACGAACCAGGTGATCGGAGGCTGCTTTAGATGAAGAGTAGGGGCTGGATGGTACGTAGGGGTCACCGGGTTGGAAGCGGCGCGGTTCACCGATTTCCAGATCGCCGTAGACTTCGTCGGTAGAAATGTGGTGGAAGCGGGTGCCGTGGCGGCGTACTGCTTCAAGGAGTTCGAACGTACCTACAATGTTTGAGCGAATAAATGGCGATGGATCGTTGAGGGAGTTATCGTTGTGGGACTCGGCGGCGAAATTGACCACCACATCGGCATCTTTGACCAACGAATCAACGGTATCGCGATCTGCAATATCGCCTTCGATCAATGTAACGCGTTCTAGCCCGGCAATTGAGGCTGGGTTTCCGGCGTAGGTGAGCTTATCGAGAACGACGACGTCGGCATCAGGCATCGTCTCAACGGTTTGGCGAACAAAATTTGCTCCAATAAAGCCGGCTCCGCCGGTGACAAGTACTTTCATTTTTCTCCTTGCTGGGCTCAAGCACCACTTTAGCTTGAGTACATTGTGTATTTGCGAGCTTCGATATTCCCATTATTACAGTCTTTTTACTGCGATGTGTGACCAATGAAGAAGATTTTACGCAATTATTTTATGTCCGAGTTGCATAGACTATAGTTACGAAGCGTGCTCGGAGAACCGAATCCTTGTATGCTCAAGTGTATACTGCTAGCTTTGACTAGAGCTAAAAACTTATGAGGAGCTTCATGAAAGCAGATGATATGAGTAGTGAAAGCTATTCACGATCCGAGATTGACCCGACTGACGAGCGGGTTGTTGACGTGCACGAAATGAAGGCTCCTTCGCAGGAAATCCGGCCAAAAATGCCTCTAAACCGGCAGTGGAACTTGGTAGCGAATTTCGCTGGTCGTGATCTTAAAGCGAAATTCAATGGAACCTTACTCGGTTGGGTTTGGTCCCTCGTCGTCCCAATGTCCACGTTGCTCATTTATTCGGTTGTTTTTTCCGTTGTTTTCCGTATTCAACCACCCCAGCTCGGCAACGGCAACGATGGAATCTTCGCACTGTGGTTATTCGCTGGTTTGATTCTCTGGTCGTTTTTCTCTTCGTCGATCAATGGTGGAATGAATGCGTTGACATCATCTGGTGGACTGCTTTCAAAGATTTACTTTCCGGCATACGCGCCGGTGTTAGGTTCCGGGTTAGCGGTAGGTGTTCAATCTCTAATCGAAGTCGGCATTCTTCTGGGCGCCTTTGTTATTGTGGGTAATATCGGTTGGACGTGGCTGTTATCCCCCTTCGTCTTGATGCTGTTTGTTATTTTCACCCAAGCACTGGCGGTTGTGCTTTCTATTCTCAATATTTTCGCACGGGACTTAGCGCATTTGATCAATGTTGCCTTGCAGTTACTGTTTTACATGACTCCGATTATCTACACCCCTGCCTTGCTTCCAGAAACTTGGCGCGGGCTTCCCTTGCGTGACATTATCGAATTTAGTCCGCTTGCAAAATTCGTAACTTTATTCCGCAGTACCATTTATGATTTGACGACGGGGACTATCATGCAATGGGTGTCGGTTGTTTTGTGGACGCTGGCAGCGTACGCATTGGCAGTGTGGGTTACGAAGAAACGCGGCGGGGATTTAGCGGAGCAAATCTAATGGTGAATGCAGCAATATCGGCACAGGAAGTGTCAAAGATTTTTACGATTCATGCCGAATCGAGATCGACAATTAAAGAACGTTTCGTTCGGGGAGCAGCTGTTGGAAAACGTGCGTTTAAAGCTCTCGATAGCGTTAGTTTTGACGTTCCACGAGGCTCGACGTTCGGATTGATCGGCCATAACGGTTCGGGCAAGTCGACGATGTTGAAGGTTTTGGCGGGTGTGTATCGGCCAACCTCAGGAAAAGTCATGGTCGATGGTCGCGTGTCAGCACTTTTGGAGTTAGGTGCTGGGTTCCACGGTGAGCTCACTGGCCGTGAGAATATTTATCTCAATGGCGCTATTTTGGGGTTGACGAAAAAGGAAATCAATTATCGTATCGACAAAATTATTGAATTTGCCGATATTGGCGATTTTATTGATGTTCCAGTTAAAGTTTATTCATCGGGAATGACTGTTCGGTTGGGGTTTGCGATCGCTGTAACTCTAGATCCAGAAATTTTGATTGTCGATGAGATTATCGCGGTGGGCGACGAAGATTTCCAGCGTAAGTGTTTCGATTATTTGTTTGATTTACGACGACGGGGAACCACAATCGCTCTCGTGACCCATTCGTTGAGCTTAGCATCCCAGCTATGTGACGAGGCGGTGTGGCTTGACCACGGCAAGTCCCGGCTTTTAGGTGATGTTAATGAAGTGATTGACGGATACCTGTCAGTTGTTAATCAGAAAGAATTTGATCGCCGAGCTGGCGACGAGGACGGAACTGAGACTGGGAACTCTGGTTCCCGGGCTGCTCGGCAAGGCTCTGGTGAAATACGTGTAACTGGCGTCGATATTCTTGATGGCAAAGGCGAAAAGATTCCGTTTGCACACGTTGGAAAACCACACACGTTCCGGATCCACGTCGATTGCAATAAGCCGGTGCGCAACGTCGAAGTCGGACTCGGCTTCATCACCGAAGGCGGAGTTTTTCTCTCCGGCCCTAATTCGGTTGCCACACAAGATACAAAGTATGACTTTGACATCGGGAAAAGTTACATCGATTACACGGTAAATCCGTTAGAGATTCTTCCCGGAAACTACTATATTACTGCTGCGCTAGTCGATTCTGGGCATACTTACGATTATTCGGATCGAGAGACGTCTCTCGTGGTACGTGCCGAAGGTGTTGTTAAAGAGCCAGGTTTGATTAAAATGCATGGAGACTGGTCACATATCCAGCGAGAGGTTTGAGCTAATGATTGATAACACGGAAGAACTGCGCCTTTTACGCGCCACAGTTAAACGACAAAAGCAAGAATTGCGTGAAGCCTATGACCAGGTACGCGAACACGAACAAGAAATCCACGATCTTAATCTGAAATTATCGACTGCCTGGGATCAGATACATCAGATGCGTAAGACGCTTTCGTGGCGAATTACTGGTCCGATTCGCGTGGTACGGATGATGCTCCGATGATTGAATCGATGCATAAAATTTTATCTTTGTGGGATCGGATAGATCCAAGGCGAACCAAACGTCCGCTGGTTTTAGCGTCAGATCCAGATCTGCGTATCGAAACTGGTGATATTGAAGGTCTCCTCGCAGCAGATAAAGTTGCTATTGTTGCAGGCTATTCGCCGTCGATAAAACAATCAAAATCAACCTACACGTATTTACAGGAATTAGCGCGCGCCGGTTTTGGTGTTTTTTATATTAATGTGTGTGACGATCCCCGGCCGCTAGAATTCGATGGCGAGTTAGATTCTCGCATTGTTATTGGACGTCGCGAGAATCGAGGCTATGATTTTGGAACCTGGGCAGTCGCACTTGCCCGATTCCCGCAACTTGGCAATAAACCTTTTGTTTTGTTAACTAATGATTCTCTAGCCGGACCGTTTACCTCGATTCAGCCCATGCTAGAACGGGCATGCTATGAGGGTAGAGCAGATGTTGTTGCTGCCACGATGTCTTCTCAGGTGAAGCCACATTTGCAAAGTTATTTCATGATGTTTCGCGGTGGCATTCTTGCTGAGAGTGCTCTTAGCCTTTTCTTTTCCCGGGTGCGAGTCGAGAAATCTAAGGAAGATGTTGTTTTACATAACGAGTTAGAGCTGCGTGATGTCTTGACGCAACTCGGCTATTCCTATGACGTACTCTTTCATCCTGGGCAGCTATCTTTAGCGCAGGAAAATCCCACACTTTACCGGTGGCGAGAGTTGTTTGAGGCCGGTTGGCCGTTTGTGAAGAAAACAATTATCTCCGATCCATCAACTGCCCCAAATGGTGAGGCTGTGGCTGAAGTTGTGAAAGAAACTTTCGATACTGACATAAACGGGTGGATGTAACATGAGAAAAATTACGAAAGCTGGAGCTAAACGTCGTCTGCTGGAATATCAGATGCGCGGACGCCAAATGTTGGCGCAAGCTATTGAAACGGGTGAGCTTCCACGACGCAATCGAAATATTTTGCCTTCAGATTTTACGCGCTGGGTAGGACGATTCGATGGACGACGAAACCAGGGTTTCCCTGATGTTTGGCGAACGAATCACCTGTTGCCGTTTGAGAATCCAGCTAAAGTCGGTGTGGTGATCCACGTTTATTATCGTGAACTACTCGATGAGATTGTGCTACATCTGAAAAACATCCCGGTTGAGTTCGACGTCATTATTACTAATGCTTCTGGCGAAAATATCGACGAAGCATCAATTAAAAACGAACTTGACAATCTGATCAACATTGCTGTTTTGGAAGTTGATAATCACGGTCGAGATATTCTACCGTTGATCCACGTCGTCAATGCTGGCTTTGTTGATCCGTATGAATTAATTTTTAAGGTCCATACGAAGAAGAGTCAGTGGCGAGCTAATCATGAATCTTTGGGCGGAGACGGGGAGTCATGGAAGAAAGAGCTACTTTCTGGGCTTCTTGGATCGCGTGATCAAGTAGCGAAGATCTTAGATTTCTTTGCAGCTAATCCGCACGCTGGAATGATGACTGTGGAAGGTAACATTGTTGGTGCCGAGCATTGGGGTGGCGATAAGAAACTCGTCACAGAACTGCTAAAACGCCTCGAGATGAATCTCGAAGCTCCAGATGAGTTACAGTTCCCGGCCGGATCGATATATGTGGCGCGCGGTTTCGTGGTTCAAGGACTGCGTGCGCTGTGCATGAGTGCTGAAGACTTTGAAGTTGAAGCCGGGCAAATTGATGGCACCGCCGCTCATGCGATTGAACGCATGATGGGAATCTTGACTCTCGAAGCTGGACTAGAGCTTGCGGATACATCGGCCTTAGATGCTGAGGTAAAACAGGGGTGGATGCGATTTGCCCATAATGCACCTCGCTCAGCTCGAGCTACCGCAATCCCGTTCTATCTACCGCAGTTCCATCCCAACACTGAAAACGATCGCTGGTGGGGTACAGGTTTCACTGAATGGACTAATGTCACGGCTGCTGCACCTGTTTTTCTAGGACATCATCAACCGCGCCACCCAGCAGATTTAGGTTTCTACGATCTGCGCCTCGACGAAGTTCGGCAACAGCAACAAGATTTAGCCCAGGCGCACGCAATCGCCGGATTCATGTATTACTACTATTGGTTCTCCGGGCAGCGGCTATTGAATTTGCCTATCGAAAAGCTGAAAGATTCCGAAGTTAATACCCCGTTCTGCTTCATGTGGGCCAATGAGAATTGGACGCGCAGCTGGGATGGTCGCCATTCTGACATCTTGGTAGGCCAGGATTATTCAACTGTTCCAGCAGAGCTCTTCATCGAAGACATCATGGAGTTTTTACTCGACGAGCGCTATATCCGAGTAGACGGTAAAGCGGTTATTGCTGTTTATCGCCCTGCACAAATGGATAACTTTGCCGACGTCGTCCACACTTGGCGACGTCGAGCTCGCCAGGCTGGAGTCGGAGAACTTATGGTTCTCGCCGTTGAAGTTTCTCAACAGTTTGACGGAGTGGGCGATAATTGGCGCCAACTGGGCCTGGATGGGACGTTGATGTTCCCACCACATAACCTAACCTGGGAAGGTGCAGCCTTACACAAGTACCGTCCAGATAGAAGATTCAAGGGAAGATTGCTCAGTTATCGTGGCATAGTGCGTCAAGCTATTCGAAAGATTTGGACCTTAGATAGCGAACAATATCCGGGCGTCATGGTCACCTTCGATAACACAGCGCGCAGGCAATGGAAGTCAGATATATGGTGGGGCTCTAACCCCTATACTTTCCATCGTTGGCTCTTAGCCAGCGTCGATTCAGTGATGGATCGAGATCCAGAGCACCGGATCGTGTTCATCAACGCGTGGAATGAATGGGCTGAAGGTGCAGTCTTAGAACCAACCGCGCGCCACGGTAAAACTTATTTACAAGCAGTTCGCAACGTGATGTGGTCTTAAACTAAGAGTGGGATGAGAGGTATCTTCCGATATTTCTCATCCCACTCGACGTTGTATTCACACCGTTAGCAGTTATCTCAATATCGGTTATGGAAATTTCAATGGTGCACATGGAAAAGTCGAGTATATTGCCCAGTTCAGCAACGATGAATCTTTCACGCAGAGAGATACGGATACTGGGCGTTATCAATGCCGTTATTTTTGCAGTTGTCGCACTCAGATTTGCGATGATCAGCATTGAAGCACTTGTTTTTGGTGTCTCACTCGCAATAGCAATTAATCTTTCAATCGATGCATGTTATTGGTTCTACACCCGCATCGTCACCAAGACGATGCCGGCTACCAAAGCACTCTCAATCGCCATACCTATCTCACTCTTCGCAGGTTTTGCCCTTGAAGCGGCAACAATCATCGGTATTCCTGCTTCCTCCCCGCTAAACTTCAGCGAATGGAATCCGCTGCGTTTGGTATTTTCAATCTATCTCTCCTTCCTACTCCTCACCGCGATATTTTTCCTGCGCTCCCACCCCGCTAGATCGGCAATCTTGCGACGATTAGGGCTTTATGTCAGTTTATGGTTCCTCATCACTGCTGGCGTTATTTTCTTTGCATGGCTGACAGATTCGTTGCCATGGAGCACCTCAGACGCGCACGAGAACGCTCTATTCATTCTCTTGTCATGTATTTCCACGGCTGTGCTGGTCTTGTTCATCCACGCTCGCCGCAAGTTCACCCTAAGCTCTCTATTTTTTGTTGTGGCAATTTTGGCAGGTTCACTCTTGACCTTGTCGATTCCTCCGGTTCCAGGTATTTCCTGGGACGACGAAATACACTATGCGCGATCAGATGGCTTGTCATTCTTCGGTCAGGGCAAGGCGACCGCATCAGAATTTGAATATGTTCAACGCGCCTGGCTAGACAACGAAGGGCTGCACATCTTCGACATTGAAGAACGAGTTGCGAGCATCGATCAACAATACGAAACCGATGTTTCTTCTTACCGGATCCACAACGTTGATCAAATCGCCGAGATAGGAGCCAACAAATCCTTATTTGCGATCCCGTCAGTTGGCGCTATCCCATCAGCGATCGGCATTTGGCTGGGACGCTTATTTGCTCTTTCGTTTAGTTGGCAGTTTATTTGCGGCCGACTAGCAAACTTAGCGTTCTACGCCGCAGTGATGGCTGGCGCAATCCGGATCACGCCGATTAACAAGGCATTGTTGGCTGGCATCGGGCTCATTCCTACCTCAATTTTCTTAGCAAGCAACTATTCGTATGATCCGTGGAGTATTGCGTTTATTTCACTGGGTTGTGCACTGGTTTTGCGGGAAATAGCGCAGACCGATAGGAAACTAACGATACCAACCTTCATCCTTATGATGTCTGCCTTGGTTGTAGGCATCATGCCTAAAGCAATCTATTTCCCGATTCTCGCGATCGCGTTCTTCATGCCAAAGGAAAAGTTTTCTGCGACTTTCATCCAGCGTCGTTATCGGCGTGCCTCGGTTCTCATAGTTGCATTAATGGTGTTGTCGTTTGTTTTGCCACTACTATTTTCTCCCGCTGTCCAAGCTGGCGATCCGCGCGGAGGCAACGGCGTGAACAGTGTCGAACAAGTGGTTTATATTCTCACCAACCCATTCCAGTATGCCTTGACGTTGTTAAAGTTCTTAGCCGGTTATTTATCGCCGCTGGCTTCTGGCGATTATTCGCTGAGTTTCGGATATCTGGGTTCACTTTATGAGGTGATCCCCGCTATAGTTCTGATCCCACTTATTCTTCTCATTGTTTTAGCGTATTCTCCCTGGAAAAAAGGCGAGTCGATTCTTTCTGTTGGTCAGCGACTAACACTATGCGGCGCACTGTTAGTGACGGTTGTGTTGATCGTGACCGCGCTATATGTGAGCTTCAATCCGGTAGGCGCCCACGTCATTAAGGGAGTCCAAGTACGCTATCTGTTGCCGCTGCTTTTCCCCTTCTTCTTAGTGGTGTTTTCTGGGGCTGTGCCGCAAAAATCGGCCGTAACGCTAGTTGATAAAAGCGCGCTGAGTATTATGGGTATACTAGACGTTGTCTGTGTGGCGATCTTGGCAGCATACGTTGGCGTTTAGATCTCTAGAGCCACTATGTTAATGAAGAATGGTGATGGGCGAGTGTGGTTGGAAGTATATGCATCGATAATTGTTTCACCGACGTCGACGAAGATCGGTAACTGAAAAACATGGCTGAACTGACGAACGTTGCACGCACGAACGAAGAAGAAAAGCTCCTAGCGCAATGGACCCCAGCAATCGCTCAACGAAGCTGGTTAGTTGTGCCGCTGTACAACGAAGAGCAAGTAATTTTTGATGTTCTAACCCAAGCGTTGGAAGTCTTCCCCAATATCGTGTGCGTCAACGATGGATCGCGTGACCAATCTGCCCATTATGCTCGACTGGCTGGAGCGCATGTTGTTGACCATCCGATCAATCTCGGTCAAGGTGCGGCGCTGCAGACGGGGATTGAATATGCGTTGTCTGATCCTGATGCGCAGTATTTTGTCACCTTCGATTCTGATGGTCAGCATCGGACTATAGATGCGGTCAAGATGGTGCTTCGGTTAGCAAGCGAGGATCTCGACGTCGTTATCGGCTCACGTTTCCTCGACAACAGAACGAAGCCGGGTGTGATTAAGAAAATTGTCTTGAAACTTGCGGTAATGTTTCAGCGGGCCACTACCGGAGTAGCTTTAACTGATGCTCACAATGGGTTGCGTGCGTTGAATCGTCACGCAGCTCAAACGATCCGAATTGTGCAAAACCGAATGGCACATGCCTCAGAAATTATCAGCGAAATTTCTAAGCATGATTTGGCATATAGTGAAGAGCCGGTACACATTGTTTATACGGATTATTCACGTTCGAAAGGCCAATCCTTGTGGAATTCGGTCAATATTTTGTCAGACTTGCTGTTTAAGTGAGGACCTCATGGAGTCAAGTCAGTTTCTTATCAAAGCTATTCTTATTCTGGTCTTTGTGGTGGCGGCGATCATTATTATTGTCCCGCGTAAAAGCTCACGTGGCCTAGCGATCCGTCGCGTGGGGTGGCTATGTGGCCTACTCGTTGCCTCCCTAGCTGTGCTCTTTCCTTCTTTAACCGATAAGGTAGCGCATTGGGTGGGAGTTGGCCGCGGTGCCGATCTTGTGCTTTATATGGCGTTAGTTTTCGCCATCGGCTATGTGTTGAACGCTTCGTCAAATGCCCGGAAAATGCAACGCGAATTGACGGTTTTGGCACGCAAACATGCGTTGCTGGTAACGTTTGTGGAAGAGAATTTAGTTTCGCGCGCTGAGCTTGACTCTGACGACGGCGATGCGCGCAGCTCACAGTGATTGTTTAAGGGTGCTTACTTCGTGGTGGAGTATCGCAATTTCTTCAGCGAGTCGGCGTCGTTCTTCTTCTAGTTTCGAAACGGCGATAGCTTGATGGATTTCCATAACGACTAAAACCGCAATGACGACGAAGAAAATCATATTTGCCGGCACGTCGAAGCCGACGATGCTCGTCAATGCGTAGAGTCCAGCGGGCCATAGTGCGGTGATCAACGCAAGAAAATCAAGGCACAGCCACAACCACATATATTTTTCTTTAAGGACGCGGTTGCGCACGAGCCGGATGAGCTGGATGCCGATCAGTACAATGACGATCAATGAAACTATTTGAATAGTAGTCATAGTTATGCTTTCTTAGAGCGTGACATCAATGCGATAGCGAGTGCTAGTCCGGCTCGGAATAAGTAGATGGCGGCTTTGAATGGTGAGTGGGAGGGAATACCTGCGGTGCGCTGGCGCATCTCGACACCAACTTGCGTGATGGTTAAACCAGATTTAATGCCAATAACGAGTGCTTCGATGGTATCGCCAAGATATTCGGCGGGGTAGTTGTCTACATATAGCTGTAGTGCTTTACGTGAATAGATTTTAAATCCAGATGTGACGTCGGTGAGTTTGGTGTGTGCGAGCCGACTCATGATGCGCGAGAGTACCACCATAGCCCACCAGCGCGGACCGTGTGCGGTGTAATGACCTACACCAGCAAAACGAGCTCCGATAACGACGTCGGCACCATTTCGTGCTTCTTTGAGCATAGTGTGGATATAGGCAGGATCGTGTTGGCCATCGGCATCGACTTGGACTGCGTAGGTGTAGTTATTTCGCAGCGCATAGTGAAATCCGGTTCGCATTGCGCCGCCAACACCAAGGTTGATCGGTAGATCTAAAACGGATGCTCCTGCTGCCTTGGCAATTTCCACGGTGGCATCACGTGAGCCGTCATTGACAACAACACAATCTGCAGTGGGTAATTCGCGGTGGACTGACTCGATCACGTGTGCGATAGAATCTTGTTCATTCCAGGCGGGAATGATGATTAGAATGCGCTCTTTGGCCAAAACAATCCTCCTTACTGTGGGAAATTCTACACCATTGCCAACGTTGAAAAAGATGTGACTTGGAGTGGTCATCATAAAAATATCGTGAATATTCTTTACCATGATAGTGGTGAGACAGTGGGTAACCTAAGGAAAAGGCATGCAGGAAGAAATTTCAGGGTTGGCAGAAGAAAATATTGAGCACAAAGTAAGAACACGTTTTGCAACTCGCAGAACTGTGCTCCACGTTGTGTTGTTTCTTTCGCTTTTGGGCGCAGGGTTTTCGTGGATTTTGGCTTCACCTATCGGCGGTTCTCCGGATGATGATTTCCACATGGGCTCTATATGGTGTCCGCGACCGGCATCGCAGTCCTGTGAAACCCGCATGGCTGACGGATACGAGGAGATTTTAGTTCCTGAACCGGTGGCACTAGCCACCGATTGTCATGTTGCTAAAACTGAGCAATCTGCAGCTTGCCCGGTATCTTTGTCCAATGATCGCACAGCGTATTCAGATCGTTTCGATAGGGGTAATTATCCTACGGGGTATTATCGTTTTCATCATTTACTGATTAGGCATTCAGTGGCTGATTCGATAATACTGATGCGGACGGTAAATTTTTTAATTTCTGTGATTCTTCTTGGTGCCGTGGGTAGTTTATTGCGCCCGTCGCAACGTCAAGTTTATATTCTCGCCATGTTAACGACGTGGATGCCGATGGGAATGTATTTCATTACCTCAATGAATCCTAGTTCGTGGGCTATCACGGGAGTGTTTACGTACGCAACGGCGATGTATGGTTCGATGACTGCGAAAAAGATTTTTAATCGCAGAGCGCTGTTATTCATCGCCTATGCTGGTGCGCTGTTGAGCTTTGTTTCTCGGGGAGATTCTGCATTTTACATTTTCGTTGCTACGGCGGCTTTGGCGTGGGCGATCAAGTTCAAGCGTGATGATTACCTGTTATGGATCAATGCTGCGGTGCTGGCTGTGATCGGTGTTTATATGATGATGGGCAGTGGCCAGGCAAGTATTGTTGCTAATACGACGACGGATACCGGTAATCCGTTCGTCACTGCACTTCGCACATTTTATGATTTACCACGCTACTATGCAGGATTTTTGGGTTATGGGTTAGGCCCGGGCTGGTTTGATATTCCGTTAGATACAACTGTTACGTTGTTGGCGTTGTTCTTAACGGGCTCCATGATTTTCCTTGGTGCAAGCGAAGGGAACTGGAGAAAGTGGATGTCGGTTTTGATGGTCGCAGGAGCGATGTCTGGAATACCGGTATTAATTGTGACCATTGGTTCCTATCCTCGTCTTGGCCCTTACCAGCCACGCTATATGCTCCCGTTGCTTGCGGTCTTTATGTTCTTCTTGTGGGCAGATCGTATGGGAAGAGCTATTTTATCGACTGGTCAAAAAATCATTATGTTCGTGGCGTTATTCGTAGTCTATGGTGCGACGTTGCATACGGTTATGTGGCGGTATGTTTCGGGCATTGTAGGGGTGCATCCGGTTGATCTAGATGCTGACGTGCAGTGGTGGTGGAGCGTACCGATTTCTCCAATGTCTACGTGGGCGATAGGGACTGGAAGTTTCTTGGTATTTTTGCTGTGTATCGCCTTCTTGTGGCGCAAAAAACCAGTTGCACTAAGTTCGCGCGAAACCGCAGTTGATTTAGGTGCTGTATCTGCGAAGTAAAGGTGTAACAATACCTCACGGGCGAAGTATTGTTTTAAAGTGAATGCTTATTCCGATCAGGGGGCTAATTGTGAGTGCCAGTAGGGTGCGCACTTCTAGCGGGAGCGGCAAAAGCAGGATCGCTAGTGCCCCCGCGGCACACGAGTACCAGCCAATAAGGCACTCTTTATAACGATTAAGAGCAATTGTGATGGTACCTCCGAGAACGAGGAGAGCTAGTAAGGCAGCGTCGATAGCCAGCACGGTGAGGGTGAGTGCAGAATTTGCGTAAGCCGGACCGAAAACGAATGACATAACATCTGTTCCAAAGAGCGCCACTACAGGAGCAAGGATTATCGTGAAGGCGAAGACACCGCCAAAGATTTTCTTCGTGGTGCTACGTCGTTTTTCCGGCGAGCCTAGGTAGTAGGAAATGATGACGGATTGGAATGCGAATAGTGGTACAAGGAGTGGTGCTCGGGTAACCGAGACTGCCAAAATGAGATCTGATGACTGTGAGAACTCCGCAGCAGGAGTCGTCAGGAGCATCAGCGTAGGGAACCCGTTGATTAAGAGGGCGGTTGCCCCTGCGGAGGCAATGGCGGAGAGAATGTTCTTCGCTAATCTGCGGGCAGGTAGAGCTATGCGAGTGCGCAATGCGCGGCGTAGTTGGCGAGTGTAGGAAAAGAAGATCCAGGCACTAAAACCTAAAACTGTTGCGGCAGCGAATCCTTGGGATGTTTGAATGGTAAATGCCACGAAAAACACGCTGGCTAGCCGGAGAAGAGCTTCTGCAGAGTTGAGCATGCCGAAGCTGAGCCAGTTTCGTAATCCGCCTAAAATTCCCAGTGTTGTTACTTGTCCGGTGTATAAGATAACTGCGATCATCATTATTGCAGTTGTGAAAAGAGTAGGTCCTAGTGGATCGTTGCTGTGGGAAAGTAACCATATAGCGGCAACTATGATGGAGACGATTACGCCATAGCTAAGAGTTATGCGATAGGGAGTTAGCGTGGCGCTAGCAGGTGGTGGGGTGGCGATAGTTTCAGACCCTACGGCCCGAGTTATTTCTGATTGAATACCTGATAGTGTTCCGGTGGCGAAGAAGAGAGTAGCCCAAAACGATAAGAACAGTGCGTTGTCGCTCGGGGAGAGCACACGTGCAGAGATGAAGATGATCGCAAACCCGCTGAGGGCTGCGATACCGGCACCGATGGATACACTCATGCCTGCTTGTACCTTTTTTTGTGCGCCCATCGCCTTCCTTCCGTTGTTAGACTTGTTTTAGTCTATCGCGATGGAGGTGGGGATGATGGTTATTGATATCATGGTGCCGTATTGGGGGCGTGTTGATTGGCTCGGTGAGCTCATTGAGTCTGTGTTAGCTCAAGATTGTGACCAGTGGCGTTTAGTTGTTGTCGATGATTGTTATCCGGGAGATGCGGCTCGTAAGCTTGTTGAAGGTCTTGACGATGAGCGGGTGAGCTATGTGCGTAACGAGAAAAACCTTGGTTTGCGCGGTAACTTCCAGCGATGTGTGGAGTTATCGACTGCCGAGTATCTGGTGATGCCTGGTAGTGATGACCGATTCTTACCGCATTATGTTTCGGCGATGTTGGATGCTGTTGATCGCCACGATGCTGATATTATCCAACCGGCAGTTCGTGTTATTGACGCAGATGGTCATAGAGTCGAGGGGATGACGGACAAAATAAAGAATCGTATTCGCCCGCGTCAGCTCACCAACGGTACGGTGATGAGTGGCCAAGAAGTAGCAGCATCGTTGATGCACGGAAATTGGATGTATTGGCCATCGTTATTGCTACGTCGCTCAACGATTGTGCAGTATCCGTTTCGGGATTTCACTATCATGCTTGACCTGGCTTTAACGATTGACGTTGTTGTTCACGGTGGAAGTATTGCGTTCGTGGATGAGGAATGTTTTGAATATCGGCGCTCGAATTATTCAGTATCGGGATCAACTGCTATCGATGGGCAACGTTTCGAAGATGAACGACGATACTTTCAGTTGGCGCATAATCTTTTTAAAGAACGCGGGTGGACTAAGGCGATGCGGGCTGCGCGATGGCATGTGACGTCACGGATTCATGCGGCGACGTTGCTACCTGGTACAGTGTTGCGCCGAGATGGGCAAAGCTGTAAATTCCTACTTAATCACTTGTGGATGTAGGAGCTTTGCCCGCATCCTGTTTCTCAGGAGTATCGTTTATTGTGGCGCGTAGGGGCCAAAAACAACCGCAGATGCCGCATGGTTTTCGCGTTCATGTTCGGGTGGGATACGCATGTAGTCACCGTATCCTCGGGTGAGTATGGCGTCATAGTCATGAGCTAACATAACCTCGATGCCGTCAAACGGTACGCGCTTAGCCGGAAATAGCTCAGCTACGGTAGCAGACCAGCGTTTGGGATCGCGAGTTGAAAAGTCACCGAAAAGATCGGAATCGTCGTCGTCGAAACGTCGCGCGGCCTGTTCCCATTGCCGAACCAACGTTCGCGGTGTAACACGCGATAACTTGAGCGTCCAATGGATCGTGTGCAAGGCAGTAGTGACCGCGAGCTGGATCGGGCGCGGTAAAGATAACACCGCGTTGGGTGTACCGCGAAGATAGAGCAACCGGCCCCACAACCACGTCTGTTTACTTTGCTTGGAGAAGTCGTGTGCAGTGCGCGGAATACGATCGAGGGGGAAAAGGTCGATGCCTAACGGCATCCGATACTCACGTTTGTGCGCTACGCCAGGGGTGAATTCACTGTCACGTAGTCCGAGTACACCAAAAGTCTTCGGGTATGCAGGATCGGTTCGCGAATCAATAAGAACATATCGCGAATCGAGAAGGCCGGGAGCTTCGTTAAAGAACTTCTCATAATCTTCGCGCAACATACAAATATCGACGTCGTCATCCCAGGGGATAAAACCGCCGTGGCGCACCGCTCCAATAGCAGAACCGCCGTAGACCACATAGCGCAATCCCAGCTCAAGGCACACGCGATCAAATTCGCGCAACACATCGCGCATCGAGCGCTGGATTCTTTTAAGTGTTTGTGGATCGTAGGTATCAGTCATGTCCAATTCAATCCCCTAAGGCCGATCTGAGTTAGTCAGTTGAAGTATAACGTTGTTTATAGTGCGCTAACAGCTCATCAACACCGTGCGTGGCATGTTTGTAATAGGTGAGAAGCCATTCGCCAGCGTCATCGCCTTCGGCTTCCTTAAGCAATGCCCACACATACCAACACCATCCGGCGAAAACAACATACGCCCAATAGTGGTAGCGTTCCTGGGTGGTTGCTTCGCGCTGCAGATAAAAGCGCAATGCTTTTTCGGCAATTTCGGTGGTCATACCGATTGAGCTAACAACCATCGTTCCAAAGTCTGCAGCCACATCTGACATTCCAGCATATTCCCAATCAATGAGATTCATACTCGAATCTTCGCCGATGAGGAAGTTCAACGGATGGAAATCGTTATGGCTGGGCACGAGAGGAAACTGGTCTTGGTCAACGTAGTTCTTCAGCGCAACGATTTTTTCGCGCAGCTCGCGATACCCCGGTACGTTAATTGGGCTGCGGTTGCTAAGTAACTGCTCAAAGCGCAGTCCTTCGGCCACGAAGTCAAACCTGCGCTCTAGCTTTGTTCCAGATTCGTGTAACCGGCGCATCATCTGCATTGCGCGGTCGAGCTCGTCGTCGTTGGTGATATCCAGATTGCGATTGTTTGCCACGAATTTCGATATTTTCCATCCAGCTGCGGGATCGGTGGCAACCAACGTAGTATCGAGTCCTAAGCTCCGGGCCAGGAGGAGTGATTGTTCTTCGGCCTCGCGGTCAATAAGTGCTTCAGTCCCGATCCCGGGATGCCGATAGACGTATTCGTTGTTATTGACTGAAAAGTGGCACGAGAGATTTGTTAAACCTTGTTTGAGCGGATAGAAGTCACGTATTTCGGTAACGTCGCATGAAAGTGCGGCGGTGATGTGGTTAAAGACTTCAGAATCAACATTAGCCATAAAGTATGGATCAAATTCTCGCAGTTCGTCCACGGAATCGAACTCGTTGATAACTCCGGCGCGATATTTACGAATGACCATATCGAAGTCGCGAATATTTTCGATGAAGAGGTATTCCCAGAGCTTCGGCGCGGTTTGTGGGAGATGGTAGACGCGCTCAAGTAGTGCGGTGAACGTGGTGGAGAATTCGCGATCAAAATACACGTGGCCGAGCATGGTCCACGCATCGCTGCCGCCGATAGTGCAGCCGATGATTCGCCCGCCCGGGCCAGTGGTCAGACACCATTCGTTGGTGGGTCCTGCTACATAAGTGGCTGAATAGTATGCGTGATAGACGTGTGACTCAAAGGGGTTTTCAGTGAAGTAGTTATCTGAGGAGCACACGTAGGTGTTGCCAAGTTTTTCTTTAACCCGCCACAGCGAACCGTTGTTGTTCCGGGTGGCATATTCTTCGTTGACGACGATAGAGACGCCATACTTTTCGATCAGATAGAAGAAGTGTTCTTTTCGATATCCGACGACGACGGTGATGTCGGTTATTCCGGCGGCGTGGAGTTGCTCAATTTGGCGTTCTATCAGGATTTCGCCGCGAACGCGCAGGGTTCCTTTGGGCCGTTCATAGGAAATAGGTGCAAAGCGTGAGGATAATCCGGCAGCGAGAATGATGGCATTTTCAACGGCATACGGTTCCAGGGCGGTGCGGCCGAGTTCGGTAATAGTTTTTTGGCTTAAGTAGCCTAGATTTTCAAGATCGCGAACTGCGGTGTTGATCTTGCCAAGGGAATGCCCGGTGAGGGTTTGTAGCTGGCGCTGGGTTGTGGGTTGGTTGCGCGTTGATAGGGTGTAGAGCACGTCAAACTGTGTCTTGTTAAGTTGGTGTGCCATTGGGTTCCTCCCGTTATCAACAAAGCCT
Source organism: Arcanobacterium pinnipediorum (assembly GCF_023973165.1). Classification (NCBI taxonomy): domain Bacteria; kingdom Bacillati; phylum Actinomycetota; class Actinomycetes; order Actinomycetales; family Actinomycetaceae; genus Arcanobacterium; species Arcanobacterium pinnipediorum. The sequence goes on from NZ_CP099547.1 coordinate 65,220, forward strand.
TTGTTCAAATATACCTGTTAATGAAATAAAAGTGAACAAGTGGGGTATGTGGTGATAGCTCAGCGCCGAAAATCTGCAATGACCTCGCGGCAGAACTCGGTGTAGCGCTGAGCTTGCTCTGGCCAGGTCAGATCCTTAATCAGTGTGGGATCTGAGGGAGGAAGCGGGGCGCGAAGATAATCGAGCAAGGTTGAGCGAAGTGCGGCAGCGGTTTTATCTTGGCAAATAAGAATGCTGGCTCCTTTTGCTAGGAGGAGATCGGCGCCAGGGACTGGGAATGTGACTACTCGACCTTGCTCCGCGAGTGCCTCTACCAGCGTTGTTTGGAAGCCTTCTGAGAGTGTTGAGGGGTTGACGAGAGTAGCACCAGCTAGTTTTTGGCGCACACTAGCTGGATCGATCCGGCCAGGTGCGCTGACGAGATTATCTAGGTTGAGTTCGTGAATCATGTGCCGTACATCGTCGAGTTGGGGGCCATCGCCGATCACTTCACCAGTGACGTTAACGCCTTGTTGGGTTAGCCATGCGAACGTTTCTAAGAACGTATCCCAGCCTTTGCCTGCAACCAGCCGGCCTACGAAGACCAGATGGTGGGGACGATCGGGCCGGGTGACGTCATCGCGAGGTGGCGTGATTGCGTTGTAGAAAACGTTTGCTGGCTTGTCGCTGAGGTCTTTGACGAAATCAACGACGGCTTGGGAAACGCCGAGAACTTTATGTGCAGAACGTAGCACGAATCTGCCAAACGTCAGATCGACGATGCGAGAACCGAGCCAGACTACGGGGTTTTCTGTGGCGACAAAACCGCTTCCGTGTTCGGTGTGGATGATTGGCAGACCTGCTTTTTGCGCAGCCCGCACACCAACATAGGTCATCGGGAAAAAGCGAGTGTTGGTTGCCACAATATCAATCTTTAATTCCCGCAACGACTTTGCGATAGTGCGGGTCGATCCCCAAGACGGGAAGGATATGACACCAGCTATGGGAAAGTGCGAGCTTCCGGTAAGGACGTGGACGCCGTGGTCGAAGCGTTTTCCGGGCGGGTTTAAGATGGTTAAGACCCACACCTCATGCCCCATTTTTGCCAAAGCACGCCCAAGGTTTTCCACATGGTATTCGAGGCCACCGGTTCTAGGCGGATAGTTGTTGACAAAGATAGCGATTCTCATAGTGGTTTTTCTTAATCCTGAAACTGGGCTATAGCCCCAGTACGTGTGAAGCGGCGATGCCCCAGCGCTCGCGCCAATCACCAATAGGTTCAACACCGATTTTAGCCAACGCTTCATGCCCAAGAGCAGAGAACGATGGACGCTTAGCTGGGCGATCAAACGCCGCCGCAGTGGTTTCGGTAACCATCGCTGGATCCTTGCCAATGGAGGACATGATGGCTTTGGTGAACTCAAACCACGAAGTTTGCCCTTGGCTAGTTCCGTGGTAGATGCCCGAAGGTGCCTTGGCGTCGATCAATCGCACGATCAGATCGCAGAGATCAACTGTCCAGGTTGGTTGGCCGATTTCGTCGGTAACTACAGAGAGTGTCTCATGTGTTTGTGCAAGGCGTGCCATCGTCTTTGGAAAGCAGTTGCCGTATTGGCCATAGAGCCAAGCGGTGCGAACAATGAGGTAGTTATCTGTGTAGGTGCGAACCGCCCATTCACCGGCAACTTTCGTGCGACCATAGGCCGAAACCGGATCGATGAAGCCGTCTTCTTCCCACGGTGTCTCGCCATCGCCCCGGAAAACGTAGTCGGTTGAAATATGTACTAGCCGTGCACCGATTGCGGCACACTGACGTGCCAGGTTTGCCGGCCCGGTGGCGTTGACGCGGAACGCGGTTCCTTCGTTCTCTTCGGCGGCGTCAACTGCGGTAAAAGCTGCACAGTTGACGACGACGTCGACGTCGGTGACAACACGTTCGACAGATTCGCGGCTGGTGATGTCAATATCGTCGATATCGACTGCGATGACATGGTGACCATCTTTTTTGATTCGTTGCGTGAGATCAGTTCCGAGCATCCCTTTAGCTCCAACGACCATCCATGTTGACATTATTTTCTCCTCATCGCACCGGGTGATATTTATAGACTCAAGCATATCGCGTAACGTGGGCTAACTGTTTTATCTAGTACAGTATTGTGGACTTTCATTCCCAAAATAGTTCCTGCAATGGCGTAAACTGGCTGAATCTCGGGTTAGTCGGTGTGTGAAAATGCGTAAGGACTAGCTTCCGCTTCGCTCGGTTTGAGCACTTCGATCAAGCCGCACGGTTATCGTCATCTAGTGAGGGGGAGGGAAGTTTTCGATAGCTTTGTGCGAATAAGATAACCATTATGACAAGTGCACCCGAATAGGCTGCGGTGCCAACCCAACTTGGACCATTAATTCCGAACATATTAATGAACCATTGGGATAGTATGACGGTTAAAACTGCAGCGAGTGCATTTCCAATGAATGCTCCCTTATAGTTTCGCACAGTAATCAATAGATCATTCATAAACCATACAAAGGCAGTAACTAATGTAAATAATATAGCTGGTTGCAGGATGTAAGTGTGCTGGCTAATTTCACTGCCAAATAAGATCTCTAAAAGCCAGTTGCCAAAAACTAACAGAAGAATGGATAACACTACGGTGATAAGGAGGATGAAACCTGTTGTTTTCTTGATCAGTTTCAATGCAGATTGCTTATTTGAATGAAGACGTTGTGAAAGTTCACGAAGAAGTGGACTGTAAACATATGTAGCCCCCATTTGTACGATGAGGACAGGAGAAGCTACGGAGGCGTAAATCCCTAGAGCGTCAGCGCCTAATGTGAGTTCGAGTTGTTGGCGCGGAACAGTAAACACGACTGTGCTAAGAACTTGGGAAATAGCAACTGGGGTAAGTGTAAGAAGGAGTTTTAGCGAAGGTAGGATCTCAATAATTGGCTTGATACTCTCGAATTTGGCAGCGCGCGGTGCATCATAGAAGCATCCGATGAGGATTTCAGAAACAATCATAGCGATGACGGCCCAAACTAGAGAGTTTGTCATCCACAGCGCTAAGCTGAAAAATACCACGTCTGTAATACCTTGTAGAATATAGGAGATTCCAGCGATATCCATACGATAGTGGCGCCAATCGATTGCACGAAAAACCTCGGTAAAGCTGACGATTAAAGAGTAAATCAGGTATAGAATTACCGGAATTAAATTGGTTAATGATGTGGTGATGAGTGCGTAGAGGCTACCTGCGAAAAAGGCGATGAATGAGGTCAAAATTCGTAGACCTACATAGTGATTCGAGGAACGTTCATTTTTCACGTCAGTAATTTGTAGAGTGCGCAGCCGGTAATCTGCAAAAGGCAGAACGAGATTTGCAATAGACATGGCTATCGCCAGGCCTCCTGCAACATCAAATCCAGAAGAAAGGCGGACGGCTGCAATCGTTATAACGTAATTGCACGCAAGTCGTATCGTCGAACCAGCTGAGTTCCACAGCATATTGCTTTTTAATGACAGCTGTTTATTAGTGCTCATACGCACCTCATAGCTTTCCCGTAAATCTCTATGGCTCTAGCAGAGTGTATTTAACAAAGTAGACTATAGCAGTACGCGATAGTGAACTTCGTAAAGTATGCCGTATGCCATCACATAGGAGTGATGTCTAGGAGTGGTTATATGTCGTAACACAAAAGACTGATAGTCAAGCCGCCCTCAACTGCCTCACCCTCATGTTGACATATCTAGGTTTAGATACCTAAAGTAAACGATTACGTCTATATGTAGGCTGATTGTGCGGGTGTTGGTAAGACACGTCGTACAATTATTATGGAAACATCTGCAATGAGTCCTGTGATGCCTAACCTTCGTGGAGCCGAGCAATGCCTTTTATTAGCATTATTATTCCTGTCTATAATGCAGAAGAATATATCGAATCGTCGCTCAGGACGATCACCTCTCAGAGTTTTGATGATTGGGAAGTTATCCTCGTTGATGACGGATCTACAGACAATTCGCCTGAAATATGCGACGATTTTGCACAAAGTGATTCACGAATAAAAGTTATACATCAACAAAACGCTGGAACAAGTGCAGCTCGAAATACCGGAATCGCAGCAGCAACTGGACAATACCTCACGTTCATGGATAATGATGATTGGTGGCGCTATGACGATGTGCTAGCAAAAATGAAACAAAAGATCACCAGCACTGGAGCCGATGTGCTCTGTCATATCAATGTAGATTCCAACTCAGATGGCTCGCAGTTATTTGACTACGGTGTGCCTGGCGTAGAAAAAGAAATCGACTCGCTATCTGCAGATCAAATAATAAAATTATTGGCTGATCGTGCTCTGCTCGCCAGTGCGGTTTGGACTAAGGTCGTTCGCCGGCAGTTTATTATCGATAATGACATTATCTTCCCGGTTGGAATGCGCAACGAAGATACTGACTGGAGCGCGAAGGTTATTTCCCTATGTGCCTCTATAACATGGCTCGATGATAGTTTTTATGTTTATCGGCGCGGGCATGAGTATGCCCAAACATCGCATCGCCTAACCCAATCAGCGGTTGATGATCTTCAAAAAATTTTACAACGCCATCTCGATGCGAGTACCGAACTGAGTCGAGCACGTCAACAATCACTTTTTGCTTTCCTGGCATACCCATTTCTTGTCTGGATTGGGCAAGCCCAAGCTTTAGGTTTATTCACTAAGGCGGATGAAAACAAGGATCGTAACCAGTTACTCGCTCAATTTCCCAAAGTTGCACGCGAAAGCGGGCGCAAATCAGTACACTACGCATATCTGATGAGTCGTGTTATTGGCTTATCTGCGATGGTGCGTAGCCTAGGCGTGGCATTTAGAAAGAAATATCCGCATCACGTTGCAAAACGTTAATCTCTATTGAGCGAGGGTCATGATATTTAGAGACTCAAGCATATCGCGTAACGTGGGCTAACTGTTTTATCTAGTACAGTATTGTGGACTTTCATTCCCAAGATAGTTCCTGCAATGGCGTAAACTGGCTGTATCGCTTGATGAAATATAGGAGCTAGTATGTTAATCGAACCATTATCCATTGAGGGTGCTTTCCGAATCACCCCGAAGCAATTCCCTGATTCGCGCGGCTTATTCCTCGAAGCCTTCAAACAAGAAACCTTCGTTGCAGCAGTGGGCCGGGAGCTCGATGTCCAGCAGGTCAATACGTCGGTATCGAAAGCGGGCACAGTTCGCGGCATCCATTTCGCTGACGTGCCACCCTCGCAAGCAAAATATGTGATGTGCCCCCAAGGAGCCTTGCTGGATTTCGTGGTTGATATTCGCGTAGGTTCGCCAACATTTGGCCAATACGAATCGGTGCTTCTTGACGATACCGATCGTCGAGCTATCTTTATCTCGGAGGGGTTGGGTCACGCTTTTATTGCTCTTGAAGATAATACGGTGGCAACGTATTTGTGTTCTGCGCCGTATGCTCCTGGCCGCGAGCACGGTGTGAAGCCTACGTGTTCGACGTTGGGTATCCCGTGGCCAACCGTTGATCGAGCGGGTAATCCGATGGAACTTTTGCTCTCTGAAAAAGATACGGCCGCTCCGGGTTTGCGAACCGCGCAAGAGCAAGGTTTGCTTCCTTCTTATGATGAAGCAATGGCATTTATTGATTCACTGCGCAAGTAGTTTGTGTTGCTGCGCGGATGGTGAGTCTGCCTCAGGTAACATCACGGTGGTTTAACCGCTAGGTTGGGGTGGCTCAAAGCTACATGCTTTGAGCCACCCTGGGCAGACGGTAACGTTGGCGTTGGCGGTGAATCTAGCGTTGGCGGTGAATCTAGCGTTGGGCTGGCGGTGAACCGAGCTTGCCCATTCGCCGTCGGATCCCATCGCGCACACCACGGAAAATCAGGTGTGCACGCACACTTCGATCAGGACTCGTCAAGATAGTAAACGCAGCAAAACGCGTAATCCAGTAGCCGTATCTGATACGCCACGGCAACGGTAGATCTGGGTTGCGCATAAGCTCAAAAGTATTGCGGGTCAAATAATAGTTACGAATCGGGGAGTGGACGTGGATAGTCTTTTTACGACCCGTTATCTTTATGCCCTTATCTCCAAGTGAATGTGGCAGTATCACGGTTGGAATCGCCAAGAGCCGATAGCCATGCTTGCGCGCACGCATACACCACGCTAAATCAACATGGTCGATAAAATACTCGGCCGGCATGAATCCGATCTCACGCAAAACATCAGCCCGGATAAGGCACCCGGAAGCCAGTAAGAATGACACTTCAAGCGGCTCAGTAGAATCCAGCCGGATATCAGGGCGTTTAGGCCCCCACGTATGGTCGGTATAGACCAGTGGCTCATCGCCGTCGTAAGGTGTAGGGCCGACGGCGGCTACATCAAGGTCAAGGTGTAGGGCCAGGTCACCAACCAGTGTAGGTCCGGGCACTGAATCCTGATCGAAGAGAATAACCCCGCGTGCCCCACGTCGCAACGCCATATCAATTCCAATGTTTTGCGCTGCACCAATCCCAACGTTTTTCTGCAACGGCAATAGTTGAGCCTGATTCTCGTCGCACGCCACAACCAGATGCTGTGGCGTCACCTCAGAATTATCGACCACAATAACTGCGCCGCACTGGCTCGCAAGGCTGGCGATTAACTCAGTAACATCAAGTGGATGATATGTGACGACGACGGCGAAAATAGCCGACGAATCCACCTTAGGCGTTCTTTCCGCGAGCTAGAACGCTCATGAGGTATTCACCGTAACCAGATTTACGTAGCGGTTCGGCGCGTTCGGCCAGTTCGTCGTCGGTGAGGAAGCCCATGCGCCACGCAACTTCTTCAGGGCAACCGATCTTCAAACCTTGGCGGGCTTCGACGGTGCGCACGAAAGAGGTAGCGTCAGCAAGCGAATCGAAAGTGCCAGTATCTAGCCATGCAGTACCCCGAGGCAGAACTTCGACCGTGAGGCGACCTTCGCGTAAATAGTGTTTGTTTATGTCGGTGATTTCGTATTCGCCGCGCGGCGAAGGTTGTAGATGTGATGCGATCTCTACGACGTCGTTATCGTAGAAGTACAAGCCTGGAACAGCATAATTGGACTTTGGTTGCGTGGGCTTTTCTTCGATTGATAATGCCCGGAATTCGTCATCAAATTCGACGACGCCGTAGCGGTGAGGATCATCGACATGGTAGGCGAATACTGCGCCACCGTTGGGGTTGATGTGGCGGCGCAACCGGGTTCCCATTCCTGGGCCGTAGAAGATGTTGTCTCCTAAAACCAGGGCTGCGGGTTCGTTGCCAATGAACTCTGCACCGAGTACGAACGCTTGTGCTAGTCCGTTGGGTTCGTGTTGTTGTACATAGGAGAGGTTGACCCCGAGCTGGGAGCCATCGCCGAGCAGACGCTGGAAACTAGCAGCATCGTGTGGGGTGGTGATGACGAGGATGTCTTGGATGCCGGCGAGCATGAGGGTGGTCATCGGATAGTAGATCATGGGTTTGTCATACACTGGAACAAGTTGCTTCGAAATGCCCTGTGTGATGGGGTGAAGCCGGGTTCCGGAGCCACCTGCCAAAATAATGCCACGCATAGTTCAACCTTCTTCCTTTTCGATAGCGTTCTTGGTGTGCTATCTGCTACGTATGCTTACTATTATGACCCATATTTGGATCAACTGGGAGTCAACGAGGTAATAACACGAAAATCGGTGTATTTCGCAGTGTCGCATGTGTTGTGCGCACGAAATACACCGACTTTCTAGGTGTTATAGGTTCATTGACGTGAACGTATAAACCTTAATTGGCATCTTTGTTTTCGATGTTTTCAGCAACCTCGAGTGGGGTTGGAATATCAGAATCGGAGACCTTTTCTACCATATCCTCAGCAACGTCTTGTGCTGTGGAAGCCATCTCGGAGACTTTCTCTTCGACCTTGCTTTCTGCCTCGTTCACCTTTTCGCCTGCTTCGTTGAGCTTTTCTTCAACGGTGTTCAAAGCTTCATCGCTAGGAACAGTGAGATCTTCCCAGTAGGCATCTGCCCATGGATCTTCAACGGGCTTCGAGCGTGCCCATGCTAGATAGGCTGCGCCAAGAGCTGCGCCTACAACGAGGGTAAGGCCAACGAACTTCTTGCTGCCGGATTTCTTCTCGTTCTTCTTTGCCAGCTTCATAGCTTTCTTCTCAGCTTTCTTAGCCAGCTTATTGGCCTTCTTTAATTCACGGCGTGAAAGAGTTACTGCCTTGGTGGCATGTTCATCGGCTGAGGCTTTGATTTCTGCCAAAGCTGCGTTTGCTGCCCGCTTTGCGCGTGGCAGATAATCTTCCTTAACCCGATCGGCACTTTCAGCAACGAAAGACTGGGCTTCATCAACGTATGGGCGAGCAGCTGTAACTGCTTCTTCGACGTAGGGCTTAGCTTTCGTGACTGCCTCTTCAACTAGTGGGCGTGTGCGCTCGTAGGCTTCACGTGCGGCGAGATTTGCTCGCGCAACCGCATCTTGAGCAACTGGAACGAGCTTCTCAGCGGCTTCTTCGATTCGCGGTTCTGCCCATGTGCGGGACGTATTGTATGTATCGGCAACCTTCGCTAGGAAAGATCCGGTTGCTGTAGCAGCCTGCTCTTTGAGCTTCGTTGCTTCTTGTGCTGCCTTTGTTGCGGCAGTCTCGCGCTTAAAGAAAGACATTGCACCACCTCCAAGTTGTGTCGCTATGAATTGTTCGTAGCGAGCTTTCTATTGTGTCTATTGTTTCACGAAATAGCGATGTGTTGCATTCAAACAGGCAATATTGAGTGATCTTGTTCGCGCTGAACCGAATTATCGGTGTATGTAACTGAGGTATCGGTGTTATCGGTGTATGTAACTGAGGTATCGGTGTTATCGGTGTATGTAACTGATGTATCGGCGTCGATGGGGGATTTTCGCTCTTAGCCACTGAAGTTGTGTTCGTAGTGGCTCGCGGGGCGCAGGTGTGCAAGGATGGGACTATGAAAGCATTAATGACAACTTCAGTTGGTAATATCTCCCTCGAACTCTTCGCACAGCAAGCTCCGCAAACGGTTGCAAACTTCACCGAACTCGCTACTGGAAAGCGGGAATGGACTGATCCAGCTACTGGGGAAAAGTCTACTGAGCCGTTGTATAACGGCACGATTTTCCATCGCGTTATTGACGGTTTTATGATCCAAGGCGGCGATCCGCTCGGTACTGGTACTGGCGGGCCAGGATACGTCTTTGATGATGAAATCTCTGCAGAGCTTACTTTCGATGAGCCATACCTGTTGGCTATGGCCAATGCAGGTAAGCGCATGGGTAAGGGAACTAACGGTTCTCAGTTCTTCATCACTGTTGCGCCAACTCCTTGGCTACATGGAGCCCACACTATTTTCGGCAAAGTTATCGATGATGAATCCAAGGCGGTAGTCGATAAGATCGCTACTACTCAAACTGGGCCAATGGATCGCCCTGTTGAGCCAATCATGATTGAATCTATCACCATCTCTGAGTGATTGATATTCTCACATAAACCACTCTATTCCTGCCCCGCATTGATGCGGGGCAGGAATAGTTTTTAACGTAAGCGAGTGTTTATGAATAAGGTCGATATTCCACCAGTAACAGCTGTGATGAGTGGACTGTGTGTTTTAGCGTCTTTGGTAACTTATATGTTTTCCGATGTGCTCTATGATTACGCCTTTGTTCCTGCGCTGGTGAATGTAGAGCCTTGGCGTATTCTCACCGGTGCTTTTTTGCATAGCGGGATACTGCATTTGGGGTTTAACGTGATGTCCTTGATGTTCTTGGGGGCAGAGCTAGAGCCGGTGCTGAAGAAATTCTGGTTTACTGGGCTGTATCTTGCCAGTGCGATTGGTGGCCACGGCGCAGTTTATTTGTGGGTTTTGTGGACTGGCCAGTGGAATGTCGTCACTGTGGGTGCTTCGGGAGCAATCTTCGGCCTTTTCGGCGCTCTTGTTGTACTGACCCGAGCCCTAAAATCTAATATGCGCGCGATACTTGTTTTGCTGGGAATTAACGTCATGCTTGCGATAACAACTCCGAGCATTTCTTGGCAGGCGCATCTGGGCGGATTTATTACCGGGGCGCTTATCGCTGCTATGTGGTGGCGACTCAATCGCCGTCCAAAAAAGATGCACGGCGGATGGTAGTAAGGCACTGCGTGTCTTACAGTGCTAGTGGCGTGTTTAGGTGGCTCGAAGGATATTTGTGTTTTAGCTTCACCATTGCGTGTACTACCCAACTCTACGATGTGTTCGGGGTATGGATCAGCTGAGCGATGCGTTTTCGTCCAGTGTATAGACGAAAACATATCCGTCACGCAACTTTTGGTGTGAGCCCGGCTTAACTACCGGCCCGTCCATCTAGTTACCGGCTCGGCAACCAAACAATTCACCTAAATCTCACATCAGCTCTCTTACGCCGCATTCAAACACCACTTTCTGTCGATTGTCAGCCTTTCTAGGTCCATCTCGGCTATCAATCGCACTCGTTAAACCCATCTCGACTGCCACTCAGTGCTTCCAGAGCCTATTTCAGCTACTATCCAGCCTGTTTCCAGCCGTGATAAGACGAGAAGTTGTGCCGAAACCGGGGTATTTGGGGTGATGTCCCCGTATATGAGGACATCGCCCCAAATACCCCGGTTTTGAAACAAGCCAACCCCATCACCAGCCTTGAAAATCCGACATTTCAGAATAAAACCGGGTTTGATTGGCCGGCTGAGGCTGTTTACGTAGATTGCTGAGGGTGAGCAGGCAGGAAACGCGATAGTTATGGGATGGTAGGCAGGAAAAACGGCAACTGTGCAGATTGTGCCCGGTGGCAACTGCGTGGATTAGGCCAAGTTGATTTCAGGCAGATGGCATCCATTTGATTTCAGGCAGATGGCATCCATCTATAACAGTGGTAGCATGACAACACGAAATAGTGGGCGAAGGTGAATAACCTTTGCCCACTATACCGATTAGGTAACAGGGTGAAGCTACTTCCAGCCCATCGTCATTAAGAAGCCCACCATCATCAAACCAATGCCAACAAACAAGTTGCCGTTGCCGAAACCTGGGATAGGGGCTTGGCCGTGTGATACATAGGCGGTAACAACAACGATCAAACCAATGACGGCTAAGGCCACCATTACGGGTGCCCACCACTGTGGGGAACGTTGAAGTTGTGGGGCTGGACGCTCTTGCTGCTGACGCGAAGCAGCAATTCGGCGCTCTTCAACCTTCTTACGTTTCTTAGATTCAGGCATATTTTCCTCGCTCAAAGTGAAACTAACTAGTATAAGACTATCGGTATATGAGCTTACACGGTAGTTTTAAAGGAGATATACCCGTATAGTGAGCAAAAGAAAAGTAATTTGAAGGAGTCAACCATTGGCACAAGATACTGAACTATCTGAAGTAGCCCTTCCGCCACGGCGCCGATCTGCGCTACCGCGCGAGTCGCGGGTACTCGTGGGGAGCGATGCAGGGCAACGTGTTGATGGAGCCTTTGACGTTGCTCCAACGATTGAACATCACGAAACACAACCTACCGAGCAGCTAACACCGCAGCGCCGGAAAAAAGGAATCTTTTCGATCGTTTTAGGAGTTATCGGGGAGATCCTGATTACTTTTGGATTAATCGTTGCGGGTTTTATTGTGTGGCAGCTATGGTGGACCTCCGTTGTTGCAAACCAGGTACAAAGCGAACAGCTCGATGACTTCGCAAAACTGAACGGGACAGCACCAACTGTGGTTGCCCAGCCAGTGCAAACCGATCCGCCACCGTTTACCCTTAATCCGGGGCACGGGCAGATGTTCGGCGTTGTCCATTTCCCATCATTTGGCAAGGCCGCAACCCGTACCATGACCGAAGGAACCACGAACTGGGACATCCTTGATAACGGCGGATTCGGCCACTACGAAGGAACAGCATGGCCGGGCGAGATTGGGAACTTCTCTATGGCTGCTCATCGTCGTGGCAACGGTGATGCCTTGATGTTCGTTGAAGAATTCGAACCAGGCGATCCCATTATCGTCGAGACTGCCGACGCGTTTTACGTCTACCGTATGACAGACCATGAGCTTGTTACCCCAGATAAAGTACGCGTGGTGTCCCCTGATCCATATAAGGCGCGTGAAGCTGAAGAAAATGGTACCCAAGTTACGGAATCTCCTTCGAAGCGCTTAATCACTCTCACCACCTGTCACCCGCAATACACTTCAACACATCGGTGGATCGTGCACGGCGAGTTAGACTATTCGATCCTACGCTCAGAGGGTATGCCCAAAGAATTGCTTGAGATGAATGCGAAGGAAGGCTGATAGATGTATTACGGATTATGGCGACTCTTGCCCGGGCCGAAATGGTTTAAAGCACTCGAAATGTTAGCCTTGTTGGCTGGAGTTATTTATCTGCTCTTCACGTATCTGTATCCGTGGATTTACTACACCACTGGCTGGTTTGATAACACCGTGGGTTAAAGCCAGTGAGCCTGGCTAAGCGAGCCCAGTTACGGAACCAGCCCTAACAACACCAGCCCTAGCAAGGTTGTGGGTCAGTACTTTCACGTACTGACCCACAACCTTGCTATGTTCTCCCAATATTTAGACCGGGTTACGGATTAGACCTACCGGGTTGGTTTGAATCGCCTGGATTGCTTGGGTTATTAGGTCGAGTTCCCGTATTTGAACCGGAATTTGGATTTTCGGTATCGTCGCCATTACCGGTCGAATTATCGCTCGGCGGATCAGGATTCGACGGCGGTAAAACCGGTTGGGAAGGTTTCTTAGCAACCCAGAGCGTCACCTTAGTATCATAAGGCACCGTTCCTGCCTGCGGTTCCATGTTGAATACCGTGCCTTCTGGGAATTGCGGATTTTCCGAAGTCACAACAGTTACCGATGGAATCTTGAGTGTATCGGTGAGATAGGCTTCGGCAACCTCGCGCGACTGGCCAATAACGTGTGTAGTGATATCAGCGCCATCAAAAACGATATAGCCGGAAGCTACAACGATATTAATCGATGCGCCTCGCTCAACCTGCTGGCCAGCAGCCGGAGAAGTATCGGTCACAATATCGCGCGCATTGCCCGGTACGTCCTTGATATCAACCCGGCCAACTTTCAACCCGAGTTTCTCTAGCTCACGCTTGGCAGCATCTTGGTTGTATTTTCCGGTAGTAAAGTCAGGCACAGTGATTTTCCCAGGGCCAGAAGAAAATGAAACGGTTACGGCAGAGCCGACCTTAACCTTCGTACCAAACGCCGGATCGGAAGAAACGAATTTTCCTTCCGGGATATCTTTATCTTCTTGTGGCTCCCCTAGAACAAATGTTAGTCCGACTTCTTCGAGACGTTGACGTGCTGAGACCTGGTTGGTTCCATCGAGATCAGGAACAGCAACAGTTGTTGGTTCAGTAGGCGTTGGAGAGTTATTGCTCGATAGTAGCGCCCACGCTAACCCGACGCTGGCAACAACCAGTAGCAAGATACCTAAAATGATGTAGATAGCGTTATTATTCTTCGACGGCGCTACTGCCGGTGTCACACCGGTTTGAGTCGTTGTTGTTTGCGGTATCGCTGTAGTAGCTGGAGCAGGTTGCTGTTGAGCAGATAGGATCTGGGTACCCCATGTTGCTGAAGCTGGGGCGCTTACGTGCCCGCCACGCAACGCCGAAAGCAGATCGGCGCGCATATCGATGGCACGCTGATAGCGATCTTCGCGTTTCTTTGCCAACGACTTCATCACCACTCGGTCGAGCATTTCGGGAATGTCAGGTGCGATCGTCATCGGTGACGGCGGCATTTCAGAAACGTGCTGGTAGGCGACAGCAACTGCAGAGTCACCACGGAAGGGGGGACGGCCGGTGAGAAGTTCGTAAAGGAGACATCCGGCGGAGTAGAGGTCGGAGCGTGAATCAACGACTTCGCCACGGGCTTGTTCCGGGGAAAGATATTGGGCCGTGCCCACAACTGAATTCGTCTGCGTCATCGTAGCGGAAGAATCGGTAAGCGCGCGCGCAATACCGAAGTCCATCACTTTAACTTTGCCGTCATGGGTGAGCATAATATTGCCCGGCTTAATATCGCGATGTACGATGCCTTCGCGGTGTGAATACTCCAACGCAGACAAAATGCCGATCGATATTTGGACTGCTTCGTTAATCGGTAGCGCGTCCCCGTTTTTTAACAGCTCTGATACGGTACGGCCTTTGACGTATTCCATAACGATATATGGCAACGATATGTCTTGGCCCGTATCGTTAGGGACTCGTTCTTCGCCGGTATCGTAGACAGCTACGATGGATGGATGATTTAGCCCGGCAGCACTTTGCGCTTCGCGCCGGAAACGTGCAACAAACGTCTGATCTGTAATCAGGTCTGATCGCAAGATTTTAATGGCAACAGTTCGGGATAGTCGAGTGTCATATCCAAGGTGAACTTGGGCCATGCCGCCACGGCCGATGAGCTCTCCGACTTCGTAGCGCCCACCCAACATACGTGGGATGTTTATCATTCTCGAGTTCCTTCCTGGATCACTTAACTGTTTTCCAGTCTGCCTTATCTTGATAGTGAAGTGTGTAATTGTTCGATTGCGATTTAGTCACGATTGAGTGCCGCCTCGAAGATCTGCCGTGCTATCGGGGCTGCGATCTGTGAACCGCTGCCACCTTCTTCAACCACGACCGCCAGTGCAATACGTGGATTCTCAGTAGCGTCAAACCCAACAAACCATGCATGATCTCCGCCGTCATGCCCGGTCTCTGCGGTGCCAGTTTTACCTGCGATTTGCACATTGCCGAGCGCTGCTTTGGTTCCGGTTCCGCCGTTAACTACTCCGATCATCATAGAACGTAGAATCTGTGCCGTTTGGGGTTTGATGGGAGTGGAGTATTGGGTGGGTTGTGTTTCAGATAGTAGCGCAAGATCGGCGGTGAGGGTCTGGGCAACCACGAAGGGTTTCATCATCACTCCGTTGTTTGCAACTGCTGCACCAACCATCGCCATGTTTAACGGAGATACTTCTACATCGCGCTGGCCGAAGGAGTCCATGGCGAGGGTGGCTGAATCTGCGGGGAATGGGAACTTTGAGGCGACCACTTGGAGTGGGATCGTGAAATCTTGATTGAAACCGAAATCGGTTGCCATGTCGATGAGATTTTGGCTTCCGACTTTGACGCCTCCGATCGCAAATGGCGTGTTGCACGATTCGGCAAAAGCTGTTGCCAGTAGGACGTTTCCAGAGCCATCGCCGCAGGGTTGTTCATAGGCGTTAAATATTTCGTGTGTTGTTCCGGGCGGACTGTAGGAAAATGGTGCTTCGACGATCGAATCGGCGTCTAAGCCGAGAGTTTCGATCATTGCCGCGGCGGTTATGATTTTGAAGACGGAGCCGGGTGGGTATAGTTTTCCGCCTAGTGCCCGGTTCGCTAGGGGGCGTTGTTCGTCGTTGCTGAGGGTGGTCCAGGTTTCGGTTGCTACTGCAGAATCGCGGGTAGCTACGAAGTTTGGATCATAGGAGGGTTTTGATACTAGGGCTAAAATCTTGCCGGTGGCGGGTTCAATTGCTACTACTGCGCCACGGTGGTCGCCTAGGGCTTGCCAGGCGGCTTGTTGAACTACTGGATCGATGGTGAGGGCGACGGCGCCGCCTTTGGGTTGTTTTCCGGTGATGAGTTGTTCGATACGTTGGGTAAATAGTGCTGAATCCGAGCCGCCTAGTACTGAGTTTTCTTCACGTTCGAGGCCGGTCATGGAGTTGAATGTTGTGGAAAAGTATCCGGTTAGTGGCGCGTAGAGTTCACCTTGGTGGTAGGTGCGTAGGTATTTGTATTCATCGTCGTAGGGTTCAGAGGTTACGATTGGTTGCCCGGCTACGATGATTGGCCCGCGGTCGGTGCCGTATTCGCGCCATAGTGTGCGTACGTTGCGGGTATCGGCGTTGAGTTCGGGAGCTTTGAAGAATTGGATGTAGGTTACGGCTACCATCAGTGTCACAAACATGACGATGGTAATTGCGGTGAGTTTTCGGATCGCTAAGTTCATGCCTTCTCCTCTTCTGTGATGCGAGGAACAGCAGTTGTTTCCATTTGATCGTCGGGTGAAGGTGACGAATTATGTGTGGTGACGACGACGCCGGTGGCGGTTTCGTCGTCGGTGGCGGTTTCGTCGTCGTTGATGAGTTTCGCGGGAAGTTCGCCGGTTGAAATCGTCGAAAGTGGTGTGGCGGGGGCGGTGAACGGGCGACGGGCCGAATCGGACATGCGTAACAGAATGCCGATAATAATAAAGTTTGTCAGTAGCGCGGAGCCGCCTTTTGCTAGGAACGGCATGGCTAAGCCGGTTAGTGGGATGACTCGGGTGATTCCGCCAACAACGACGAAGCATTGCAAAGCTATTGTGAATCCGAGGCCGGCGGCGAATAGTTTGCCGAAGCCGTCGCGGAGCGCAACACCTATTTTCATTGCTCTGGTGACGATGATGACGTAGAGGGATAGGATGCCGAGCAGGCCTACTAGGCCGAGTTCTTCGCCGAGGGAGGCGATAATGAAATCAGAGTTGGCGGCGAATGAATTCGCGGGGCTGCCTTGGCCTAGCCCGGTACCGAATAGTCCGCCAGAGGCCATACCGAACCAGCCTTGGACGAGCTGATAGGAGCCGTATTGGGCGTCGTAGACGTCTTGGTCGAAGGCGTGTAGCCAGATTGTGAATCGGGCTTGAATGTGTGGCATGACTTGGATGATAAGCCAGACCCCGGCCGTTGATAGTAGTCCGCCGATCACGATCCAGGAGGTGCGTTCGGTTGCGACGTAGAGCATTGCGACGAAGAGACCGAAGAAGAGCAGTGCGGTTCCGAAGTCGCGTTCTAACGCCAAGATGCCCATGCAGGTTAGCCATGCGATGAGGATGGGTAAGGAGTGGCGGAGTCGCGGAAAGTGGATACCGAGGAATTTTGGACCGGCTAGTGAAAGGTTGTCGCGTTGTGTGACGAGATATCCGGCAAAGAATACGGCGAGGAATATTTTTGATAGTTCGGCTGGTTGGAAGGAGAATCCGGCGATGTTGATCCATAGTTGTGCGCCGTAGATTTCTACTCCGAGGCCGGGCACTAGTGGAAGAAGGAGTAACAGTAAGCCGACGATTAGTGAGATGTAGGTGATGCGGCGTAGCCAGCGGTGGTCTCGTAAGAATCCGATGGTTGTCATCATGAAGATTAATCCGACGAATGCTAGTAGCATTTGTCCGCGAGCATCTGGATTGTCTCCGCGGGCTACGAGCTGGAAGTCTATCCGGTAGATCATCGCCAATCCCAGCCCGGTGAGCATTATTGATGCGGGGAATAGTATCGGATCGGCGTAGGGAGCAAATCGGCGGATCAGCAGATGGCAGAGGAGAAGAGTTCCAGCTCCGCCGCCGGCGATGAGGGTGAAATTATCGGGGAGTAGTTGTGGCGGTTGGGAGTTGTGGACTCCGTAGTATGCCAAGATCCATGCGCCGAGGACGGCGATGAGGGCAAAGATGAGCAGGCCGAGTTCTTGGCCGCGCCCGGAGCGGGCTGGTTGGGTGCTGACGATGCTCATGGGCGATCACCCGAAGATTCTTGACTATCGGGGTTTGTATCTTGGCGGGTAGTGCTTGGCTCCGGGCTTGCCGGGCTTGGTTGCTGGTCTGGGTTTGCTGGGGCAAGTATTTGTTGTGCGGCGAGGTCGCGTACGACTTTTCGTGCTTCGCTTAACGATCCGCGGGTAATTGGGGTGTCGAGGCGGCGTTGTGCTACTGGGGTGAGTTTGGTGAGTTTTATCGAAGTTTCTTGATATACATCAGATAATTCTAGGGGACCAAGTGATTGTGGGATGCCTTTGAAGATAGCGACGTTGCCGTTGTTAACTGAGACGTAGTATTGATTTTGGGTCCAGTTGTATCCGGCGGTTAATCCTCCGGCTAGGACGAGAAGAAGGATGAGTGAGACTGCGATTCGGGCTATCCAGCGCCGTCGGGGAGCTTCTTCTGTTACGTCGAGCGTTGTTTGGCTTTGTTCGGGATGTGCTAGGGATGCTAATTGCCCGGCTGCAGATAAACCGGCTCGCGTTGGCTTGGTGCGATCGATAGCTGCTGAGCCTACGATGATTGGTCCGCGATCGTAAGATGAGCCGGTTCCGGGGTCGTCGACGACGTCAGCGAGGACGAGCGTAACATTATCGGGGGCACCGCCAGCTAACGCTAGTTCGATGAGTCGTTCCCCGCAGGCGTCGAGATCTGGGAAGGTTTGGAGGGTGTGTTCGATTGTTTCGTCAGAGACGACGTCGAAGAGGCCATCTGATGTTAGTAACCATCGATCTCCGGGTAGGGCTTCTCGTATGGAGGTATCGACGTCGGCTGGTCCTTCGGCTGCGCTAATGTTGCGCATGATGACGTGGCGTTTGGGGTGGTGGAGTGCTTCTTCGGGTGTGAGTTCGCCGTGGTCTACTAGATATTGGACGAGAGTATGGTCGCGGGTGATTTGGGCGAGTTTGTGATCTCGTAGGAGGTAGGCGCGCGAATCGCCGACGTGTACCATGCCGAGTTTGTTTCCGGTGCGCAAGATTGCGATGCAGGTTGTTCCTAGTCCGGCTAGTTCGGGGTCTTGTGTTACTAGGTGGACGAGTTGTTCTTGGGCGTTGTTGAGTTGTTGTTTGAGTAGTGGTAGGAGATCTTCTGCTTGGTGGGAGTCGTCTATTTGGGCTAGGTGTCCAACTACGACGGAGGATGCGACGTCGCCACCGGCGGCTCCGCCCATGCCGTCGGCTAAAACGAGGAGGTGGGAGGAGGCGTATCCGGCGTCTTGATTGGATTTTCGAACCAGGCCGACGTCGCTAAATGCGGCGTAATCAAAGCGGATCATTAACGTAGCTCCATCGTGGTTTTACCAATGATGACCGGGACGCCGATAGATAGTTCGACTGGTGATTGAATTTTTTGTGTTCCTACCCAGGTGCCGTTTGTGGAGTTGAGGTCTTCGATGTACCAGGTTTCACCTTGGAGATAGAAGCGGGCGTGGCGTGAGGAGGCGTAGCCGTCGTCGAGTACGAGTGCGAGATCTGGGGAACGACCAACGGTGATTGCCGATGTTCCTAGTGGGATCGCGGTGCCAGTTAGCGGGCCACGCACGACGACGAGGTGGCGTGGTTGGGTGGCGGGTTGATCGTTGAGGGGGGCGCGTTTTGGTGTTTGGCCGCGGTTGCGATCTCGTACTTTGATGCCGAAGATGTCGTTGCGGATTGTGACGAGCATAAAGATGACGAGGAGCCAGATCAACGCTAGGAAACCGAAGCGTAGTAGGGTGACGACTAGTGGGCTCATAGTGGCTCCGGGGAGGTCCAAAACATGATGCGGGTGTGGCCGATTGTGATTGTGTTTCCGTCTACGAGGGTTGCGGCGGAGATTTTGTGGCCTTCAACGAAACTTCCGTTGGTTGAGTTCAGGTCTGTTGCGATAACGCCCGATGGTGTGACGCGCAGTTCGAGATGTGTGCGGGAAATACCGGAATCATCGAGTTGGATATCGGCAACTGAGCCTCTGCCGATGACGGTAACTGCGCCGGTGAGGATGTAGCGTTCTCCGTTGACTTCGATGATTGGGTTTTGTGGCGAGGCGTGGGGGGTTGTTGCTGGGGCTACTGAGCCGCGCCGGGTGTGGCACGATACTTCGATCTTGCCGCGGGGTTGAGTTGAGGATTCGGTGAAGGTTATCGATACTGGGCCGAGGAAGACGTAGGTTTGTTCGCGGGCGTAGCTGGTGGCAATGGCGATGAGTTCGTCGCGTAGTGCTTCTTCGTCCCATTCGGAGATTTTCTGGAAGTCGTGGCTAGATAGGGTGAGGGTGAACTCGTTGGGGGAGACGATGCGGTCGCGAGAAATTTCTGCGGAGCGCTCGTCCATGGAGCGTTTGATGGCTGACGCTAGTTCTACTGGTTTGACTTCTGATTTGAAGGCGCGCGAAAAAACATTCTCTACTGCGTTTTCCACAGTTTTTTCGATTTTATCGAATGCACCCATTCGCCATTTCCTTACCTTATATCGCTACATCGAGGTGTTTATGTCAATCTATAGGTTTCCATATTTTATGACACTATGCTAACTCTACGTCTAATAGTCGTAGCGTATCTAGTGCCGTGTTGGAAATGGACGGATTTTGGTGAGCCGATGCGTAGCGTAAACGCTCGCTATATCAGGTGTTTGGACTTGCATTGCGGGAAGAATCGCGTGTATCCTGACGTAGTTCCTGATGGAATATTTGCTCGAGTGGCGGAATAGGCAGACGCGCACGGTTCAGGTCCGTGTGCCCGCAAGGGCGTGGGGGTTCAACTCCCCCCTCGAGCACCGTATGTTATAGATCTTGTGTGTGGTTGTTGAACCCAGTCGCAGATCTTGCCCGATATATTCTACTTACTCCCAGATATGTACTTTTTGCTGGTATTTCAGCGTATTGTGGTGGTTTATAGCATGATTTCGCTCGTTGCCTGACTTTTTCTTGAGGAAAAATTGCCATATGTAAAAGCTCACTAACGGATTTTTCTAGAAAAATATGTGTTCCAGAGGTCGAAATTTGAGCCGGGCAGAGATAGTTGAACTTTATAGAATAAGGCAAAAGTCAGTATTTTCGCCGAAAGTTACGTACTGCCTCAACTCTCGTAAAATGTAAAAGACTTATATAACAAACTTTACGAAAAGGCAAATATTTCGAAAAGCCGGGGGGGGGGGCGAAATACAGAGAAATTTTTTTTACCGTAAACTGGCAACAGAATTAAAAATTGCTAACGGAAATTTTCGTCCAGCAATGATTGTCAACTAGGTTTGTGATTCTAAAAAACAACGATGTCTACGGTGCGGCGTACTGCCGCAGTGTAGCTTGTTATGTTTCAGAGCGTATTTTCTGGTTGTCCATCTCGAATCTTTAATATGTGAAACACTCAGGGATTGGAAGGAATGCGCGTGCAGAGTAGAAGAAGAAGTGGTCGGATGAGCGCAAGTGTGCTCGTCTGTACTCTTGTTTTAGCACTGATCCCAATTGCTGGTGTTCAGAATCTAGCTCAGGCAGAGTCTGATGGTAGCGAGAATCCAGAGATTGCCAGTACCGTAGAGGTAACCGATAAGCTGGAAACTGGCAATGAATCTTCGGCTCCGGTCGATGCTGTGGCTACGAATGAGGCGCCAACGGCACAAGAAGCCGAGGCAACTCCACCTGCCGAAGTTGGAAGCGATGCGAGTTCAGATGAACCCGAGCAAGCTGATGCTGAATCGCCAGAACTGAATGTGGTTGATGACGAAGATTTCTTCGGGTCAGAACCGCTATTAGCTGTGCGTGCAGCTGTTGATGATCCGCTTCTCAACGCAGCTCATGTCTGTAACGATGGTGATTTCTTCACGCTCGGCTCCCGAGGCGCGGTGCGTTACATTAAATACGATCCAGTATCAAAAACCTCGAAAGTTGTTCAGACCATGGATATTCCGTTCGGAACGTTCAAGTGGAGCAATAATAACGATGGTGGAATCCCTTCGCCTTCGGGAGTAAATTATCGCCCGGAATTCCCAGGAGGTGATGACGCCTACTTCGATGGCTTGGCAGTAAGTGGCGAAAGAATCTTTGCGCTTAGCCAGAAGAGCAACGAGAGCGCCAATGCGAATGGTGCCTACGATGAAGGCGTCGTTATATATGAGTATGAAACCGGGCCGAAGCAGTGGTATGTCCATACCAGAAATGGGCGAGTTGAAAACTCGTGGGGCACGCAAACTTGGGATGGCGAAACCATTTATAAGGATCGTGTTCCGCAGGGATCACATGGCATTAATTCATCTCCGATCAAACCAACTTTTTCGCCAAGATACGGGAATGCCGACAAAACTAACACCTTTTCTAAGGCTGATACGAATTTTCTTGCTGGAGTCCTCTATCCCGATGGGACCTATGTGTTCGGTGGAACAACTGGGATAAGGAATAAAAAGGACAATACCTCTGAGTTTAAAACATTCGCCCGGAAGCCAGACGGTACCATCGTATATCTAGGTCACACCAAGATATCTGCAAGCCACGATAATGTTACTGGTGATTATGTTGTAGGTGAAAACGGTGATCTCTATATTGCGACCGTATCCCAAACAATTTCACTCTTTGGTCAGCCTGGTACTTACGAGGTGAGTCTAACCCGTCTAGCCGCATCAGATATTCGTTCTAGCATTGATAATCCAGTAGCAACGTGGAATCCCGCTAGAAGTAACTGGTATAGCTCCGGTAACAGGATTTTTGACCACTCACTGAAGAATAGGCTCGGCACAACTCCTCGAGAAATAACGAGTGATCCCGTTTTTTCAAACGTAACATTCAAAGACACCACGGCGTTCAAAAAGTTCACTATGGGAGGCTTGAGCGTTTCGTCGACCGGCAAGGTAGTAGTGAGTGTATACGGTACGGAAATAGTTAACTACGAAACTAAAAATACCTATACTCGATTCTATCAATTCGATCCCAAAACCGCTGATTCCCAAAACTTTGTTGATGCGGACGCACTATTCGATAACGATAATTATACTCCGGTAAATATGTGGCAGATTGACGCTGGAAGCTCGAATAAGGGTGTTACAGACATGACTGGCTGCCCTATTCCTCTGCCAAGAGTGTCGTTCAAGGTGGACAAAGACATCAGCGGTGAACGATATTCACCTGCGGATCAGTTTGAATTTAGTGCGGCTTTGAGTACGGGTGAAGAGTTTACTGGCGCCACTACTGGTACAACAACAGGTCCTCGTGAAGTTATCGCGGAACAAAAAGCACCAGTTGGTTCCGTTTTGACGCTAACTGAACGGTTTACCCAAGGTGCAGTAAAAGAGAATTACACGACCACTCTTACGTGTCGCGATGAAGCTGGCAAGACACATAACCCGAAGGCCGGAACGACAAACGAATACGAACTTACCGATGCTATTACCGGTGTGTTGACGTGTACCTTCGTTAACACAGCTAAACCTAAGCCTACCTATGAGTTCAAGATTCATAAGGTGTTGCAGACCGATAATGGTAATATCGCGGGAAATAATGTCGAGTTCGGACTCTACCGGGATAATAACGGCACTCGGGGCGCCTTAATCGAAAAGAAGGCGACGAATGCTCAAGGTAATACTTCGTGGACTAACTTAACTGCAGGTCAATATTGGCTGGTTGAAACTCGTGCTCCAGAAGGATATCTGCCTGTTGCAGATAAGAAATACTTAGTCGATAAAGACACTGTTGTTAACGGCGTCTATACGGCTCCCGATATCGTCAATCTTCCTAATACACCTGGAATTTTGACCATCGAAAAAGTCGACTCCAGCGATGTCACTAGCCACTTGGCTGGTTCAGAGTGGAGTTTAGAAAAGTTTGCTGGTAACAGCTGGCAACCATATCTCACAATAGTTGACGACGTGTCGGCAACTACTGGCGCGAACACTATCGACCGTGATAACCGTGCCGGTTATCTAAAGGTTGAGAAGCTACCGTTAGGTCAGTACCGCTTGACCGAAACACGCTCACCTGTGGGATATACGCTGCCAGTAGATGCGCAACGGATAAAAGAATTTACTGTTACCACTCAAGATTTTCGGTTTGAATACAAGATTCAAAACGAAAGATTCGTCGGTCCGACTCTTCCACTGACTGGCGGTCTAGGAAGAGATCTATTCCTCTTCGGGGGATATGGCGTGCTCATTGTAGCCGCAACCGTCATGTTGGTGTTTGGGTATAGACGTACAAAAACAAACTAAAACCAACGATAACCATTAGATACACACCGAATTTATTTAGGAGTTCATGTGAAGAAAAATAACGGAGTGAAGCGCCGGGGAGCAATCGTATCCCTCGCTTTAGCACTCGTCGCACCGTTCGCATTGATTGGAGGAGCAGCTAACGCAGCTCCCGATCCTGGCGCAAATAATCCGGCAGCATTAGGCAATATTGATGATGCTCAGCCTCGAAGCTTGACCATCCACAAGTATGAAGCACCAGTATGGGATGCAGCTACCTATCCAAAAGATGGTACTGAACTTGCAGCACCAGCTGGCGCTAAGCCACTTGCTGACGTAACCTTCTCAGTAAAGAAGATTAACAATGTTGATCTCACCACCAATGAAGGTTGGGCCAAGCTCAAGACACTCACACCAGCTAACGCTGACGTGGCTGGAGTTACCGCTACAACAATGAAAACAGTTGCTGACGGTACCGCAAAGTTTACAGGTCTCGAAGTTGGCGCATACCTCGTTGAAGAAACCGAAGCACCTGCTAATGTCACCAAGAAGGTTGCTCCATTCATCGTAACCGTTCCATTCCCGGCAACGACTGACAACTTCGCCAAGTCTGCAAAGGGCTGGATCTACGACGTTCACGTTTACCCGAAGAATGAAATCACGAACAAGCCTTCGAAGATTGTTTCGTCAACAACTCCAACCACCAATGTCGGTTCCGATATTAAGTGGGAACTCACCGTTCCAGTTCCTCAGATCACCAAGGACTTCACCAAGTTCGAAGTTACTGATCAACTCGACGCAGCAGTTAAGCACTCAGCTACTAACCAGCCAGTAATTACCATTGATGGCACGGTTCTTCCTGCTGCTAAGTACGATGTTACCGGCGGCGCCCAAGGTCAAGTTCTGACTTTCAACTTTGCAAAAGCATTGGCTGATTTGAACGCTGCTAAGGGTAAGAACATCGTTATCACCTTCTACACCACCGTTGAGAGCGCTCCTACAGATAACATTGTTCCTAACAACTTGTTCCAGTTGACCTACAATGATGGCGACGGTCCAGACACGGTTACTCCTCCGCCACTTGATGACGAGAAGCCAAAGGCATACTTCGGTTCTTTCAAGATCAAGAAGACCTCTTCCATTGGTGATAAGCTCCCACTTAAGGATGCTCAGTTCGCAGTATACGCCACCGAAGCAGACGCCAACGCTGGTCAAAACGCTATTGAAACTGCAACTTCTGACAAGTCCGGTATCGTTAACTTCTCAAGCTTGTACCGTGGCTCGGCTGCTAACGCAACCAAGGAATACTGGGTGAAAGAAACCCAGGCACCTGCTGGTTACAAGTTGTCTACTACAGTGACCAAGATTACTGTCACGGCTACTTCCGGTAAGAACGATCCTGATACCACGATCGAGAACATTCCATACCAGCCAGGCGATGTTCCAGAACTACCATTGACTGGTGCTGCTGGCAAGGTTCTCTTGATCTTCGCCGGTCTCGCAATCTTGTCCATCTCGGTAGGTACCGCATTTGTTACCCGCCGTCGTAAGGCAAACATCTGAAAAAAGTAGCCATTAGCTATTAATGGTTCCTTTACTATCAAGCCTCCAAGATGTGCATATGTACTTCTTGGAGGCTTGATACGTCAAGCATATTTCAAAGGACATAAACCATGCGTCGTGTTTACCTCGGCAGAATCATCTCCAGTATTCTCGCAATTATCGGATTTGCGGTACTTCTCTATCCCACTGCGGCGTCATGGACTAACCAGTATTATCAGTCGAAACTCATCGGCCTCGTCCATGAACAAGTCAAACACGTAGAACCAGCAGCGCACGAACAAATCGCACAAGCACGCCGCTACAACGACGCATTAACATCAGGTGCCCGATTGGCACCCAATACCAATATTCCACTCGGTGATATCAAACAAACCGAATCCTCCCTCGGGCTCGCAGACTACTTCGATATCTTAAACATCCAAAATTCCGGCATCATGGGACGAATACTTGTTCCCTCTGCCGACGTCGATATTCCAATCTACCACGGAACCGATGAAAGTACCCTACTTAAAGGTGCCGGTCACCTCCAAGGCACATCCTTCCCCGTAGGTGGCGTAGGAACCCGCTCAGTGATTACAGCACACCGCGGACTCGCCTCCGCAACAATGTTCACCAATCTTGATCGAGTTGAGCTAGGTGACGAATTCACCCTCAACATCTTCGACGAAGTTCTCGTCTACCGCGTTATAGACGTCAAAGTCGTTGCCCCAGAAGATAGCGAACAAATCAAAGCAGACCCCGATCGCGACCTCGCAACTCTTGTGACCTGTACGCCACTCGGAATTAACTCCCATCGTATCCTCGTTACCGGCGAACGCATCACACCAACCCCAATCGAGAACATCGAAGAAGCCTCCCAAGACTCTTCCCTGCCACGATTCCCGTGGTTCGCAGTCTTTTACACAATCTTCTTCATCGTCGCACTAGCCATCATCATTCACTCGATCTATAAACTTCGCAAACTAAAAGCAGCCAATCGCGAAGAAACAATCGACTCTAGCGAACCAGTAGCGTAACCTCTTCCTAGCAACCACGATTCAACCGAGAGTTAAACCGAATTAACTCTCGTCGCGTAGATTGCGCGGAATAGTTCCCGGCTCATCGGGATTCTTATGCCGAAGTTTATGGCGGAACTCGCGACCAGCCTGAGCAACACCCTTGGTGCTAGCTTCGGTAGCGATAGTTGGTTCAGTTGAAGTTTGCTGAGCAATAGAATCATCGAGCATGTGGCGCGGCCGAATACGTAACCGCCGTAACCGTTCGGAATAGCGGCGCAGATCGTAGGCGGTTCGCGGTAACTGCCAATTAAACCGGCGAGCCATCATCCCGAACACGGCGCACATGAGGATCGCCGATCCCATGCCTATCTGATACATGCCGTTGTATTGGAAGATCACCATTTGAGTTGCTGCGAGAACAGAAAAAGTGGCATAGAGCGGGCTGCCGCCGAAAATTGCGGGAATACGGTTCACCATCACGTCGCGCAAAACCCCGCCCATGGTTGCGGTGATAACTCCAAGGAAAATAGAGGGCACCCAGTCCAGACCGGCACTCAAACCCTTCGACGCCCCGGTTGCCGACCAGCATCCCAGAGCAAGGACGTCTGCCAGCGAGAGCATCCGCCGAGACCATTTCCCCTCGAACGGAAACAGGTAAGACAAAATCGAGGCGGCAAAAGCACCACCCAGATACCACGGGTCAGTCAGTGCAACCGGGAAACCCACCCCGAGCATGACATCGCGGGTGATTCCGCCGCCCAGAGCCGTCCCCGTACCTAAGACGAGAAACCCAATGAGGTCGTATCCAAGGATTCGAGCCAACGCCGAGCCGATCAGGGCGTTAGCGATAACTCCGATAACGTCAACGAAGCGGAACAGGGTTTCGGGATCCATGCCATGCCCTATGCGTGAACATGGCTTGGGGTGCGGTTTTCGCTTTCAACCCAATGCTCAAGTTGTTTCAAGACCTTTTCAGCATCTGCATCAGTTCGTAAAGAAAAGACGATGAGGTCTAAAGACTGATCGTGCTGGTAGGTCCAATGCTCAACCGCATCCAACGCGATCCGTGTGGCTTCCTCAAGCGGGAAACCGCCGTTGCCGGTAGATAGTCCTGGGAATGCGATCGAACGAATATCACCCTTAACCCGGGCAAGCTCCATACAATTCCAGTACGCCTTAAATAATGTGGCGCGATCTTTTTGCGTCACCTTGCCATTCTTCAACTCCGGGCCGGTTGTGTGGATAACGTACTTAGCAGGCAAGCGGTATCCGCGAGTGATGATCGCATCAGCTGGCTCCAGCCCCTTATCTCCGTTGAGCCGGCGAACAGTGTTGGTATCGTTACGCATCCACGGACCAGCTTGTTCATGTAGCGTTGAATCCAGGCAGTCATGCAGCGGAATCGGGCATCCGTTGAGATCAGGAACCGCAGCATTAACGATCGCATCCACAACCAGTTGGCGCATATCACCCCGATACAACACAGTATGTGGTGCAGGCCCATAATCGCAATCCGGGATCATATCTGATACGCGGCGCAAATTAGCAGCCTCAACCCGACCATGATGGCCAACTTGCCGATAGAGCAAAGTGTTGATAGCTCGTGAGGAAATAGGATCAAGAGGTGTTGGTTCACGAACCGCAAGTTCGGCTTGCAACCACCGCAACAACCCCTCATCCGTTGATAGGTGTGCCAGCGAGGACGTGCCGGTATAGTGCTTTTCGTTAATGCCGCCAAGTGCGGTCATGAGTAAATCGTAGTCAGAACGGATATCATCTTTTGGTTCTGGAAATGGCTCATCAAGATGAATCTCGTGACGGTAATCCGATAGTTTAAGCATGGTAGACCTTTCTCGCTACATCTAAGGATACCCATGTTCATCGCGAAGGTCATGTGAGATAAGCTAGTCTCATGACTTTTTCACACCAGCCTTCGTTATTTTCTGACTTTGCCGAAATTGACGAACAACTATTGAACGACGACGAACAACAGATCTACGAATCTAACACAAAACCGAAAAGGCAAGAAGGCTTCACCCTGCCTCCCGACGCTCACGAAACGAAAATCGGCCACCCAGTAGGATCGCCGTCGTCATCCCACACGTTAGTGATCGCAACCGACGGTGCATGTTCTGGAAATCCGGGGCCAGGTGGCTGGGCGTTCGTCGATCAAACCTCGGGCTACGCAGTCTCTGGTGGTTCTGGCCAAACAACAAACAATATTATGGAGCTAACCGCAATGCTGCACGCATTGCGTTATGCCGGGCCAGATGTTGATCTCTTGTTGCGCGTCGATTCGAAATACGTCATCGATTCGATGACGAAATGGGCTGCCGGATGGCGTAACCGCGGCTGGCGCAAAGCCGATGGTAAGCCAGTGCTGAACCGAGAACTCATCGAAGAAATACTCAATCTCTATGAAGCTCGAACTGGTAGAACTGATATCGAATGGGTTCGCGGGCACAACGGAGATCCGGGCAACGATCTCGCTGATCGGCTCGCAGTAGAACAAACAGCTCTCCACAAGTAAGAAGAACAACTGCACGGCATTGGCTCGTTAAGAGTGCTACGCAGTGATAATGACGTAAACAGAAAGATGTTAGTATCCGGCAGCAAAATATGTCGGAGTATGATGTTAAGGTCACCTTATGAATACAGAACTCACGCACGCACCACGCTTGGCGAAGAAACCAATCACACGCTCCTTCCACGGCGATGATGTGGTCGATAATTACGAGTGGATCCGGCAAGATTCCGAACCAGCAGTTTTAGCCCATATTGAGGCAGAAAACGTATGGACTGAACTGCGCACAGCACACCTAGCATCGCTACGCACCCAACTGGTCAGTGAATTTGCGGGTCACACCAAGGAAGACGACGTTTCGGTGCCGGTGCGTGAAGGTGACTATTGGTATTGGAGTCGTACCTTTGAAGGGAAATCCTATCCGGCTGCCTATCGGTGTAGCGCACTAGGCACTGGTAGCGATGCGGCCGATATTCCCGATGTCTATGCGGGTGAGGCGGAGCTTTTATATGATGCTAACGTTTTAGCTGCCGGCAAAGACTTTTTCAGCATCGGAATCTCTTCAGTATCTCCAGATGGTAAACTCCTGGCACTTGGAATAGATAACGCAGGTGATGAATTATTCGATGTGCGAATTTCTCAGATCGATGCCGATGAAACAATCGATGAGACGCTGATAGGAATTGGATACGGATTCGTATGGTCCCCAGATGCTACTCGCGTCTACTACGTCCGCAACGATGATGCGTGGCGTTCTTACCAAGTCTGGATGCACCATGTGGGCCAAAGCGCCGCAGAAGATGTCTTACTTTTTGAAGAAAACGATGAGCTGTTTTGGGTAGGCATCGATGTTTCTCGAGATGGTAGCTGGCTCGTAGTCCAATCCGAATCCAAGCTCACCGCAGAAGTGCGGCTGTTTGCAACCGACGATCCGCACCGCAACTTTATCGTATCCCCACGCCGTGCCGGGCTCCACTACACGGTTGAGCCGGCTGGCGATTGCCTACTGATTATTCACAATCGAGAGAACGAAGATTTTGATTTAGCTCTTGCACCTGTTGGTTCTAGCCAGCCCGAAACGTGGCACATGCTCTACAGTGCACAGCCAGGGCAGCGATTAACTGAGGTTGTAGCGTTTAAAGATTTCGCAGTGCTGCTTATGCGTGAGGGCGGGGCGATGCAGATGCGAGCCTTTACTCGAATTGAATCGGCGCAAAGTGAAAGCGATAAATCAGCTAGTGTTACTGGCACCGAACAAGATAATAAGAGTGGGGGCGCCGTACCAGAAAACTGGGCGAACAGCGTCGTCATCCCAACAGAAGAACTAGCAACCTTAAACTTTTACGGCAACGAAGTCTGGGATGCACGCGAGGTTGGCTTTGTTATTGAATCTGTGCTCACTCCGGATACCTTCCAGCGATGGAGTGTGGATACCGGTGAAGTAATAACAGTTAAACGAACCGAAGTTCCCAACTATGATGCCACCCAATTCACCCAATATCGCCACTGGGTAACAGCCCAAGATGGGGTGCGTATTCCGATGACGATTGTCCACCGTGCCGATCTGAACAAAGACGGAACCAACCCAGGCATTATCTACGGATACGGCTCATACGAAATTTCTAACGATCCCTGGTTTAGTCCCACGATTCTTTCTGCATTAGAGCGCGGTGTAGTTTACGCAATCGCACATATTCGTGGTGGCGGTGAAATGGGTAGAGCATGGTATGACAACGGCAAGATGCTCACCAAACGCAATACGTTTACTGATTTTGTGGCCTGCGCGCGCTGGATGGCTGAGAGTGGGCTAGTAGATCGTCAGCGGTTGGCTGCCGAAGGCGGATCTGCAGGTGGGCTATTGATGGGTGCAGTGACCAACCTAGCTCCAGATGCCTTCCGGGTGGTTCATGCTATTGTTCCATTCGTCGATGCGCTCAACACCATCTTGAAACCAGAACT
Organism: Arcanobacterium pinnipediorum; assembly: GCF_023973165.1. Lineage (NCBI taxonomy): Bacteria > Bacillati > Actinomycetota > Actinomycetes > Actinomycetales > Actinomycetaceae > Arcanobacterium > Arcanobacterium pinnipediorum. Next base: position 96,007 of record NZ_CP099547.1, read on the forward strand.
CCCATTGACTGTTGGCGAATGGGAAGAATGGGGTAACCCTATCGAGAGCGCAGAAGTCTACCAGTATATGAAGTCCTATACTCCATACGAAAATATCGCTCCCGTCCAGTACCCAGCGATTTTGGCCTCCACCTCACTCAACGATGTGCGCGTAAGCTACATTGAGCCAACGAAGTGGATCCAAGCTCTGCGCGATACGGTTACCAATGATGAGATAGAGCGTCCGATCTTACAACACACCGAAATGGTTGCTGGCCACGGTGGTGGTTCTGGCCGCTACAAGAAATGGGAAGAACGCGCTGCCCAGCTCGCATTTATTTTCGACAATATCGGTGTGCGCTAACGTGCAGTAACGTGCGCTACTATGCATGCGCTAAGTGGCTAGTGTTGAGCCGGTGCACGGCGTGCAATAAGGTGCATGCGCTAACTTAGTTCTCCTACCGCCTAATATGAAACGGACTTACCAGCAAATAGCTCGCAAGTCCGTTTCATGTTAAACGAAGCTGACTGAACGCTACTTAGCGGAACGAAGTGCGTTAGTCCAAGAACCAAAATGCTGGCGGATCGCAGCACCAGAAGGCACTGAACCCTTCACGGAATCTAATTTCGTGAACATAGAATAACCGGCAAAAGATGGCGGGGAATCATTCTCTTGTGCGTATTGCAGATATTGGGTTATCGCTGCCTGATAGTCACTTTCGGAGTACTTTACGCCACCGCGACTACGGCCCTGACGAGGGACGAGCCCGATGGAGGTCAAAGCCTCGTTCCAATACCCATCAAAACGTTTAATGATTGTTTGCGACGTGGGCGGCCACGTGAAGGTTTCCGTCTGAGAATCATCGGGAAGCGAAGCCAGAAACTCTGCGCGCAGGCGATCGTAGTCTTTAGCCGTCAGTGCCGAGTTGGGTTCTTGTTGCGCAAAAGCCTTCCCAGCAGCTATTTCTCCGACGAGTTTTTCAACGACGTCGGGCGCAAAACTATCGATTTCCTGGTGGACAACCGCCATGTTGGCGTCGTTAAGAATCTCAGGGTTGCCTGCGGCGAGCTCGTAGCGCCGCGCCAACATGAAATACAAGGCGCTAGTAAGCGTCGGTGGCGAAAAACGTTGCGTGGTGCAACGCGTGAGTGAAATATAGCCGCTGTTTTGAAGTGCGTGGCAGGCAACTCGCGCAGCGCGGGTGGCGACCTCGGCTAGCTCGGTGTGGAAAGAGACGCTCTGATCGTCAGGATCACCACACAGATCAGATATTCCACGGATAGAGATGAACGGAATCCCCCATGCGTGTGCCGTTTGGGCGGCCGCATGCGACTCCATGTCTGCAGATAGACCCGAAGGGAAAGCCTGGCGGGTATCGCGAACATTGCGTTCGGTGATAAACGCATCCGAGGAAAGCATCTGCCCAACACGGATCGGCACAGATTCTTCTCCTGACTCGATGAGGTTCGCTACAGCCTCAAGCATAAGAGGATCGCCAGAAAAAGTTTCGGGCTGGCCAGGAACCTGGCCGCGCACGTAGCCGAAGGCGGTGCCGTCTGCACCACCGTGAATGTAGTTGCTGCCAACAACTATTTGACCCACCCGAGAATCTCGAGCTAAACCACCGGCAGAACCGATTGACACGATAACCTTGGGTGTGAAATGCGCCAGTGCCCAGCCAAGCGCCGCAGAACAAGCGCTCATGCCTATGCCGGTGACTAAAAGAACCATCCGCATGGAGCCTTTCGAGGCTTGATATGCGGTTCCTACAGGCGAATCAATAGGTTTAGGATGGCACGATTCGATGAGATCGAGAAATGGGGCCATTTCTTCCTTCATCGCCGCGATAATGAGGGCATCGATATTCTTCATCTCGCAACGTTCTCCCACGACGCACGCTGCTCAAGCATCGCGCTAACAGCTTGCTGGGCGGCACTCAAACTATGATTGGCTCCCCAGCCGCATTGGATCTCGTTCGCGGCCGGAACGCTGCTGGCATTGAGGATATCGCGGAACGTCAGTTCGATGAGGTCAAGAGTTGCGCCCAGATCAGGTTCGTGGGCGCGGATAAGATAGAACCCGGTTTGGCAACCCATCGGAGAGAAGTCGACGACGTCGTCGGCATGGTTGCGTACATACTCAGCAAAAGAATGCTCGATGGAGTGTATTGCAGGCATCTGCAGGTGTGCCTGGTTAGGTTGGGTGAATCGCACATCGTACTTAGTTAAGGTATCGCCGTGCGGCAGATGCTTAACATCGGCAATCCGCACGTAGGGCGCGTCAACAAAACGATGGTCCAGATTGAACGACTCGACGTTCATTTTAGGCATTAACTCTTCCTCCGACTCATAAGTTTATTTTTCTATTGTTTCACATGATTGCGACGATGGGCAGGCCGAACGGCTCGCTTTCCTTATTTATCTCGCCATGTCCGAAACCTACAACTCATCCACGAAGCGCAATGCTCATCCATGGAACATAGCGCGATCTGAGTTTTCCTCGATGGCTACCTCCTTCAGTGTGATGCCCTGCTCGTGAGGTCTGTGACGCACTGCTCGTGATGGCCAGAGTCAAGAGGTTTGTCAAGTGCTGTGAATAGCGCGGGGGAGAAAATTTTCGCGATGTTGGCGGAATTTCAACCCTTAGAAAGCGGGAGAGGGAATTGTCTCAAATTATTTTGAGACACGGTATCTAGTGGTGGAGAATTTTTTCATCACTAGGTGTAGTGTTATCTTCCGAACCGGTAAAACTGATGAGCAAGGAGAAAAAATGTCCATCATTCTCTACACCAAGCCTGCGTGTGTCCAATGTACAGCCACCAAGCGCGCACTGTTAAAGCATGGACTTTCATTCTCCGAAGTCGATCTCACCCAAGATCCCCAAGCCCTCGAAACAGTCAAAGCTCTCGGCTACCAGCAAGCCCCGGTCGTGTTCGCAGACGGTGATCACTGGTCCGGCTACCGCCCCGATCTGATTAAGCGCCTTGCCGGCGCTGCAGCTCCGGTAGCTATGCGCGCCTAAAACACCACGCGGGACACCCCATGGTCTACCTTGTCTATTTTTCCTCAGCAACGGAAAACACGAAAAGGTTTATCGAAAAGCTCGGATTCAGAGCAGATCGGATCCCGCTCTTGCCGAGCCAAGAACCACTCTTAGTCACCGAAGATTACGTTCTGATAGTTCCAACCTACGGCGGAGGTAACGAGCGTGGCGCAGTGCCCAAACAAGTGATCAAGTTCTTAAACAACGAACAAAACAGATCACACATCCGCGGAGTGGTTTCTGGCGGAAACACCAATTTCGGGGAAGCATACGGACTAGCCGGAGATATTATTTCCGCCAAGCTCCACGTGCCCCACATGTATAGATTTGAATTATTAGGCACGCCCAGCGATGTGCACAAACTGCGTGAAGGACTAACACAATGGTGGAACGACTTATGACCGATACCGGTGAAGAACTCATCGGCGAAAACCTCGATTATCACGCGTTGAACGCCCAGCTCAACCTCTACGATGCTGAAGGCAACATCCAGTTCGACGCCGATCGTCAAGCCACTCGGCAATACTTCCTTCAGCACGTTAACCGCAACACGGTGTTCTTCCATTCCCTAGAGGAAAAACTCGATTACCTTATCGAGGAAGGATACTATGAGGCAGAAATTTTCGAGCCCTACGATCCGCAGTTCGTCAAGGATCTCTACAAGCGCGCCTATGCCTACAAATTCCGCTTCCCAACCTTCCTCGGCGCGTTCAAATACTACACGTCATATACGTTAAAGACCTTCGATGGTACCCGATACTTAGAACGATTCGAAGATCGCGTCGTTATGGTAGCACTCACGTTGGCGAGTGGCGATAAAGAACTAGCGCAACACATTGTTGATGAGATCATCTCAGGACGCTTCCAGCCAGCAACCCCGACCTTCCTCAACGCAGGTAAGAAAGCACGCGGCGAACTCGTCTCCTGCTTCTTACTCCGCATCGAAGACAACATGGAATCTATTTCCCGTGGCATCAACTCCGCCCTGCAGTTATCTAAACGTGGCGGTGGAGTTGCGTTGAACCTATCGAACTTGCGTGAACTCGGTGCTCCGATCAAACGTATCGAAAACCAGTCTTCTGGAGTGAACCCAGTAATGAAACTCCTCGAAGATGCCTTCTCGTATGCTAACCAGCTCGGTGCGCGCCAAGGAGCAGGCGCGGTCTATTTGCACGCCCACCATCCAGACATCATGCGTTTCCTTGATACCAAACGCGAAAACGCTGACGAAAAGATCCGAATCAAAACGCTCTCCCTCGGCGTCGTCATCCCCGATATTACGTTCGAACTCGCCAAACAAAACGCAGACATGTACCTGTTTTCGCCCTACGACGTCGAACGTGTTTACGGTGTGCCGTTCACCGAAATCTCAGTGACCGAAAAATATGAAGAGATGGTTAACGACAAGCGGATCCGCAAGTCGAAGATCAACGCCCGGCACTTCTTCCAAACCCTCGCCGAGATCCAGTTCGAATCCGGCTACCCGTACATTGTCTACGAAGACACCGTTAATAAGGCCAATCCGATCGACGGCCGTATCTCAATGTCTAACCTGTGTTCCGAAATCCTCCAAGTCTCCGAGGCCTCAACACTGAATGCGGATCTATCCTATGCACATGTGGGTAAGGATATTTCCTGCAATCTTGGCTCGTTGAATATCGCGAAAACAATGGATTCACCAGATTTTGGCCGCTCGGTTGAAACCGCGATCCGTGCCTTGACCGCAGTATCAGATCGAACCAGCATCGCTTCGGTTCCCTCCATCGAGCGCGGCAACGATATGTCACACGCAATCGGTCTCGGCCAGATGAACCTCCACGGATACCTCGGCCGGGAAAAGATTTTCTATGGCTCAGATATTGCGCTCGATTTCACCAACATGTATTTCTATACGGTGGCCTATCACGCCATCCGCTCCTCGATGAAGATCGCCCGCGAACGTGGGCAGAAGTTTGAAGGCTTCGAACGATCAGCATACGCAGATGGCTCATATTTCACGAAGTATATTGAACGCGAATGGGCACCTAAAACTGAGCGAGTGCGCGAACTCTTTGCCGATATTCACATCCCCACGATTGCCGATTGGGAACAATTGCGCGACGACGTCGCCCAATATGGAATGTATAACCAGAACCTGCAAGCCGTACCACCAACCGGGTCTATTTCGTATATCAACCATTCGACGTCGTCGATCCACCCGATCGTATCTAAGATCGAGATTCGTAAAGAAGGTAAAATCGGTCGCGTGTACTACCCGGCAGCCTACCTTTCCAACGACAACCTTGAATATTATCAAGACGCATACGAAATTGGCCCGCAAGCAATTATTGATACCTATGCCGAAGCGACCCAACATGTTGATCAAGGGCTATCGCTAACACTGTTCTATCCCGATACTGTTACTACTCGAGACGTGAACAAGTCCTACATCTACGCTTGGCGAAAAGGTATAAAATCGCTGTACTACATGCGGATTCGTCAAGCTGCCCTAGAAGGAACAGAGGTTGAGGGCTGTGTTTCGTGTATGCTCTAGCGAATAGAAGCAACGAACCGACATACTCATCTTTTTAAGACTCGGCGCCGGTGGGTTGTTGTTCAGTTCTACTGAACAACAACCCACCTTGCCATGCGAGCCATTCCAACGGCCCGCGGCGGAAAAACACTTTCCATACCGAAGCTACTACCAGTGAGACCACAACTACTGTTACACCCGGACCAAGTTCAGGCGAGCCTACCCAATCAGGGAAGAAATACAGTGCGACGATATGCCCACAGTAAGCGGTGAGCGGCATAGAGCCCAGGGCAGCTAACGGGTAGAGAACATGGCGCGCGGCTGCTCCGATCAATAAACACCCGCCCAAGATAGCTATCGCGAAACCGCCAGAACCGAGTGTTTCCAAAACAGAACCACTGTGTGCTTCGGCAGTGGCAAATTCCTCAAATGTTGGAAATATCCAGCCCAGAGTTTCAATGCTGGTATCAGCAGAAATATTTTGATTTATTGCTGTGATAAACGGATCCCAGGGGAAGTTATAGGGCCAGGTATTTTTCCCGTCAGTAGCCAGATATGCCAACCCGTAGCCGCCAATTGCCAACACGAGGCCCCCAGCAAGTAGACGCACCTGGAACATGACATTGGATATGTTGCTTCGACCAATCGCCAAACCAGCTACAACAAAAACAAAGTACTGTAATCCCGGATAAGTCCCGGAAACGAAAACGTCATAAATAATAGAATTCGGATCGCCCGGATCGAGTAAACCCAAAGCCGCAAACGCAGATTTAGTCGCGATAATCAAGAGCGGGCCAAGGAAAGCTCCAACCCCGGCCAGCCATACCAACGTGCGAACTCGCAGCTGAGTGAACGGCAAAACTAAAATAAGCCAAAATCCATAAAAACCAAGGATAAGAATAACTGGTGTACCCAACATAGACAATGCGCCGGCGAGCAGAAACAAAACAACCGCTCTGCCAACGATGCGCATGCGTGCTTCTAACATGCGTGAACCAGCATAAGGATTTTGCCGGCCAGTCATCAACGCAACCGAAACCCCAGCTAGTAACGCGAAGAGAATAGCGGAACGACCATGCGGGATTCGGGCAAACAACCCCAGCGGGGTATCGCCGTCGGCAATAAAAATCATGTGCGCCCAAAACATGCCCAAGATCGCTAGGCCGCGAGCCAAGTCAAGGCCGCCGATTCGCGAAGAAGTACGGGCAGGAACAGGGAAATCTGCTGGAGAGTGCGTCGTCGTCATAATTCACATCCTAAACGTCGGCGAAACGTATTGGAAGTAGGCACAGGGCATGAGAAGATTAGGTAATGGAAGTTTCGGGAGGAACACATGAGCGAAAAGATCAAACTCATTGATTCAGTACAAGCCATCAACTGGAATAAGATCATCGACGAAAAAGACCAAGAAGTCTGGGATCGTCTCACCGGGAATTTTTGGTTGCCTGAGAAAATACCGCTTTCGAACGATATCCAGTCATGGAATACGCTCAAACCACACGAGCAACTGATGACCACGCGCGTCTTTACCGGCCTGACCTTGTTAGACACAATCCAAGGAACTGTCGGTGCTATCTCGCTGATCCCCGATGCGGTAACGCCACACGAAGAAGCGGTTTACACCAATATTGCGTTCATGGAATCGGTCCACGCAAAATCCTACTCCTCGATTTTCTCAACCCTTATTTCATCGCAAGAAATTGAAGAAACATTCCGGTGGTCTGAAGAAAACCCTTATCTGCAAAAGAAGGCAAAGATCGTTCTCGACTATTACCGCGGAGATGATCCAGAAAAGCGCAAAGTCGCATCCACCATGCTCGAATCTTTCCTTTTCTACTCCGGTTTCTATGCTCCGATGTACTGGAGCTCACGCGCCAAGCTCACCAACACCGCAGACCTTATCCGCCTCATTATTCGCGACGAAGCCGTTCACGGATACTACATCGGATACAAGTATCAACAAGCAGTGAAGAAATCCTCGCCCGAACGCCAAGCCGAGCTCATGGACTACACCTACTGTTTGCTTGAAGATTTATACGAAAACGAAGAAGGTTACACCGAGTCGCTCTACGACGAGATGGGCTTGAGCGAAGACGTGAAAATGTTCTTGCGCTACAACGCCAATAAAGCATTGATGAACTTGGGCTATGAAGCACTCTTCCCAGCCGATCAAACAGCTGTTAATCCAGCTATTTTAGCGGCACTGTCCCCGAATGCTGACGAAAACCATGACTTCTTCTCCGGGTCTGGTTCTTCCTATGTGATCGGTACTGCCGAAGCAACAGAAGACGACGATTGGGACTTCTAGTCTAGGTTTGGGCCTGGGTCTGGGCCTGGGTCTGGCTTGGTCTGGCTGGGTCTGGCTGGGTCTGGGTCTGGCCGGGTCTGGCTGGGTCTGGGTCTGGGCCTGGGTCTGGCTGGCGCTCAACGAAATGATAGTTAACCGCTCGAAGCTGGAAGAAAGGCAAAAGATGAAGATCTTGGTGGTCTGTACCGGCAATATTTGCCGATCTCCCATGGGAGCCATCGTCTTGCAATCTCAACTCGATGAGGCCGGGATCGAGGCACATGTTACCTCCGCCGGAGTCTCTAGCGAAGAAAGCGGGCACCCTATCGATTCTCGGGCAGCGCGAGTCTTGCGCGAACGCGGCTACCGCCTACCACGCGATCACCAGGCGCACCAAGCTAGTGACGTCGAACTCGCACACGCTGATCTTATCCTCGCTATGACCACCGGGCATGCGCGCTCGTTACGCCGGATGATGCTTAGTGCTGGACTGGGCGAAGAACACATTTCTCGGATCCACTTATGGCGTGAATTTGATGGAACTGTTGCGCCGAGTCCAACCGGAGTCTTCGGCCCAGGCGGAGCGCTGGAAGGGAAAGAAAAAGTCAAAGCCGGGCGCGGCTCAGACTTTTACACCTCGAATGGCGAACTCGATGTTCTCGACCCCTGGTATGGAGACGAATCCGGCTTCTACGATACTTTGGCGATGGTAGAAACTGGCGCTCGCGGGATTGTGCAGTTCGTAGCCAATGCGCACGTGCAGTAATAGTTAGCCGGCGTAATAGTTGCTCGTCGCGATAGTTAACTGCCGCAATAGTTAGCCGGCGTAATAGTTGCTCGTCGCAATAGTTAACTGCCACAATAACAAGCAGGAGTTAGTGTTCGCGCCGTCGCCACACAAACTGGTGGTCGGCAGAAAATTCTCGTGGATGGCATCGTGTGCAACTCATTGGCCGGCTAGGACGGCGAAAACGTTCCACGCGATGCCCTGCCGGGCACACGCCCACCCAGGCGCCTGGAATATGCGGCGCATCGCGTAGTCGCACGTGCCCAGAACCACCGATCCGCACACATGTTTCGTGCCAAAGCCGATCGTGGCCATGACCAGGACCAACAAGCACATGCGCGATTTCGTGAAGAATAGTGTCGCGTACGGCGTCGTCGGTGGAGGCTTCGGTCAGCGCTCGCGACAACGTGATCTGCTGGCGGTCAAAATGCGCTGCTCCGGCACGCTGTTTCGCGCGATCAAAACCGAAGGACCACTCAGTCAGCCCATGAAACACCATGAGCTCTTGGGCCAGTGCGCGCGCCTTATCAATATCCACCCCTCTATAGTAGCGCCCCAGGAGAATGAAGTAGAGCTACTCGAAACCTACTCGAAAATTTTCGAGTAGGTTTCGAGTAGATTTTAATGTGTTGATATAGCAACGAAAAATAGAGGTTCTACTCGAAAAGTTAGTAGAAAATTTATTTTTGAGTAGGGTCTACTATATTGGGAAAGGTTTATTTTAGTACCCCTCGAGTTGCCAAAAGGCGCGAGGATCGTTAGGAGATTTTCCATTCCATGAAACAAGGCCTTGCTTCTGTAAAGATTGAAGTATTTTCCGTGCAGTTGGATTAGCAATCCCAGCAGTTGTTGCGATATCTGTTGTTCCACCAGCTCCGCCGAGTTTACGAAGGGCCATTAAAACTCGATCTGCATGTTTGGGTAGGTTTCCACTTTCAGTAGCCGAAATTTTTGCAATGAAAGGTAAAGTAAGTTTGACGTGCATAGGTGGTTGTTCGTAGACCGGATCCGTTAAACCATACGTCTGCATTTCTTGAAAAATTCGTTTAATTCCCTCGCCGAGCTCTTGTGAATAACCAAGATCAGTGCAGGTTCGGGCAATTCTAGGATTTCGAGCATAGCGAGTTGTTGAGAGAGGATTGGGGAAACGCTCAGTTGCGTACTGGAAGCTACCAGGGTTGGTAATCTCGATCCGATCATCAAAGATTTCTATTCGTATATGGTCTCCAGTGTAACTATAGGATCGATGGATCGCAGCGTTGACAATGCCTTCTACCCAGGCAGCTTTTGGCGCGAGTGGTATATACGAGAATCTATTATTCGCATTTAACGACTTGCGATGTGGGATATTAGCCTCTACCCACTCTATTGCCTGATCTATTGCTTGAGGAATGGGAAGTTCAGTCCGTTTATCAAAAATAATGTTTTGTCGATTACCGGTAAGTCGTTCTTTTCCTTGGTATCGAACGACCCGTATCTCGCTACCTGGAATCGATTCGGATGGGTTATTAGAAAACAGCAGACATGCCGCATTAGTGACTTGACCGTCGTGTGAGAGTAGGCCACGTGATTTGAGTAGATGCTCTACACCGCGAGTGGCTCCTACTTTTTTTACAAAATCATTAACAAACTTGGAGCTGAGTTCTGATAGGTTTAGCGGGCAAGGCTGAGCCTCAAAAACAACGCTTCCACGAGTGTACTCCAGTTCTTGAACTTCTGGAGGAGTTTGTTTGATACTCGAATCCCCTTTACGTACATAGACATCGCCATTAGCGGTACGGCATAGGTTTTGTCCTGGAGAAACGGTGAAAACTAGGATATGTTTTACGTTTTCTTGTTGATCGAGGACCTCGCACTCGGTAACAGTAGCAGGGAAGGGCATCTGCAAGTATTCTGCCGTTAAAGTTCGACGGAGTAGTGATGATTTTTCCGGAAAGTCCTCGACACTTTCGATATTTCCAGAATTAATTCCGACGAGTGCTACGCCGCCTTCTGCATTTGCGAATGCTACTAAAGTTTGTGCGAGTTTTTTCGGTTCAATACGAATGGATTTTCTATCAAACCACTGGTCTTCTTTTTGATTACAGATAGCGGTAGTGCGCTCTGGAAGCGCGAGTTGTAACACGGAATCTATTGTTCGCGGAGCGATGCTTTAAGTCTAGCACTACTCGAAAATTTTCGAGTAGGTTTCGAGTAGATTTTAATGTGTTGATATAGCAACGAAAAATAGAGGTTCTACTCGAAAAGTTAGTAGAAAATTTATTTTCGAGTAGATTCTCGATGACGCTGAACTAGGCGAAGCTGCGTTTGTGATTGGGTTAGTGTGCATGGAAAATGTGTCGGAGGTAGTCGTTATAATTACTGTATGTCTGGAACCGATATTATTTTGCGAATGAACCGCGCGGCGTTGCCGGCTTCGCGGCCTATTGACCATGCTCGGCGTGTGAGTGCAGCAGTGATGCTGGGGTTTTTGGTTGGCTCAGTTGTAGGAATGTTCTTGTTTATAGATCAAGTCCCGTTGGCTCGAATGGCCTATACATTATTGCCGGCCGCTGCCCTTGGTGCTATCTTGTTCGGTTGCTGGTATGTCTGGCAGCCAGAAGCTGTGCCACAACGTGCGGTCGTTGCGCGGGTTATTGGAACCAACGAGAGTGAATATGTACGTGAAGTGCGATCTGGTGGTTCGCGCGGAATACTGGTACCGGTTGTTGCACTACCAGTAGATGGTGGCAAGCCATTTAGTTCGATGGTGACGATGCGAACTCGGGGTGGGGAAGTTGTTGATCCACCTGTGGGTACGTTGCTACCACTGTTCCAAACCGATCCTGAACTCGGTGAGCTTGTTGAAGGGAAAGTCACCGAAGAACAACAAGAGCTCATTGAAAAGCTCAAGCAGCGCCCACGGCTACTGCCCAACAAAGCAGAAATACTACCGGTTCGCCGCGGTCCACTCGAACGCAATCCAACCTGGGCCGCCGTGCAGTGGTGGGCAAGTGCCGGCATAGCGGCATTTATCGCAATGCTATTCGTCGGGTCACTGCGCGGGTAGTTTCAGCGGTGCTCGCCGTTTCGCCACGGTACGCCAGACACCAAGTTAGATTCACGCGTAGCTAGTGACCACATACACTAGGCGGACAAACACTCATAGTCGAAGAATAGTCGAAGAAGCTAAGTCGTTCAGTTAGTGACTGCCACTTACACCACGCGAGTGAAGAACTCGCGTGCACGCTCACTGCGCGGATTGTCAAAAACATCCGCAGGCTTACCGGCTTCGATGATACCGCCGTCGTCCATCACAATAACCTGGTCAGATACTTCGCGAGCAAAACCCATCTCGTGGGTTACCACAATCATCGTCATACCCTCAGCCGCCAAATCTTGCATCACCGCAAGAACTTCGCCAACTAGCTCCGGATCCAAGGCCGACGTCGGCTCATCAAACAACATCAACTCCGGCTCCATCGCCAACGCGCGGGCAATCGCCACCCGCTGCTGCTGACCACCAGAAAGCTCCGCCGGATAATGATCCATCCGATCTGCAAGCCCAACGCGCGTCAACAACGCTTGTGCTTGAGTGCGCGCCTGGTCAACCGACTTACCCAACACGTGAACCGGGGCTTCCATCACGTTCTCCAACGCCGTCTTATGCGGGAACAAATTAAACCGCTGGAAAACCATGCCGATCTTGGCACGCTGCGCCGCCGCCTGCTTTGCAGTCAGCTCATACAGCTTGCCATCCTTTTCCCGGTACCCCATCAACGTGTCATCAACATAAATCGACCCAGCCTGAATCGTCTCGAGCAGATTAATACACCGCAACATCGTCGATTTTCCAGAACCCGACGGGCCTAAAATCGACGTCACCGAGCCAGGTTGAACCTCGAACGAAACACCTTTCAGCACATGTAGATCACCAAAGAACTTATGAACATCAGTGACGCGCACCTTCGGCTTAGAATCAAACGCAGTAGTCATTATTAATCCTCAAAATCACGGTGTGTATTCAGCAAACGGATCGTCGATCGTCGTCTGGGCGGCGTTAATAGCGGCTTGGCGGCTCGCCCGGCTCTTCTTCGTCGTGCGTGAACGCGACGAAACAGAACCACCAGCACTACCGCGGCCATAAAACTTCTCAAGATAAAACTGGCCCACCATCAACACCGAGGTGATCGACAAATACCAGATAGCGGCAACCAGCAAAAACGGAATCGGCTGGAATGAGGAGAACCCACTCGCATTCGTCACGTGAGTCAATTCAAGCGACAACGGCACCGCCGTCACCAACGACGTCGTCTTCAACATAGAAATCGTTTCATTACCAGTTGGTGGCACAATCACACGCATTGCCTGCGGCAAAATAATCCGACGCATAATCATCCCACTACTCATCCCCAACGCCTTCGCAGCCTCCTCTTGCCCCGGATCCACCGAGTTCAACCCCGAACGCACAATCTCAGCTAGATACGCGCCTTCATTAATACCAAGCCCAAGCACAGCAAACAAAAACATCGTATATTGGCGCTCAGCAAAAATATTATTCGGTGCGAAAGAGAAGAAATCAACCACGCCTGGAATGCCAACAGTGATCGTTGGAAACAGCGTGCCGATAAGTCCCCAGAAAATCAACTGAGTATAAATCGGCGTGCCCCGGAAGAACCAAATATATCCAGTTGCTACCGAGCGCAACACCGGATTATCCGACCGGCGCATAATCGCCATCGTCACCGCCAACGCAATACCCAACGCCATCGCAGCCACAGTCAGAGCGAGCGTCCACGCCACGCCTTTGACAATCTGAATCTTAAAAAGATTATCCCACACCACGCCCCACTGGAATTGCGGGTTAGTGATGAGCTGATTGAGAATCGCATAGGCAATGACAGCCACAATAGCTGCCGAGACCCACCGACCCCAATGGCGGACTGGAACTGCACGGATGAGTTCGGGGCTGTTGTGCGAAGGCATGATACGTCCTGGCTGTTGAGAGTTAATATGTAAAAGTTTTACTTGGCTGGATTGAGGATGGCCGTGGTGGCAACACCATCCTTGATACCCCACGTGTCGAAAATCCGTTGAAGTTCGCCGGTATCAATCAGATGTTGGAGTGCTTTAGTGAGAGCCTCGGTGGTAGCTTCACCCTTTGGAGTAGCAATTGCCAGGCCAACGACGTCGATCGGGGTGCCGATCTTTTCGATCTTGTTATTCGTTTGCAAAATGGCGTAGTCAATGACCGGGGTGTCGGCGAACATAGCGTCGAGCTGGCCTTGGGCTAGTTCGAGGCTAATGCGTGGTTGTTCAGACTGCCGTTGGATTTGGACGGGTTTGTCTTTGCAGTCCGTAGTGTTAAGTTCAGTGAGGAATTCATCTTGAGCCGTGCCGGTTTGTACGCCGATCACCTTGCCGCACACATCAGCTGGATCAAAGTTCTTCGGGTTTCCTGCGGGCACACCCCACTGCAAACCAGCTTCGTAATACTGGATGAGGTCAACGGTTTCTTGCCGTTCTGGATTGACTGAGATAGCGGCGATGCCAGCCTCGTATGTTGAGCCGATACCTGGGATAATCGCGGCAAACTCGGCATTTTCCATAGTGACCTCAATATCGAGGACTTTGCCTAGGGCGTTGGCAAGATCAACATCAAAGCCCTGCATGGTGGTGCCGTCTGCGGCATAAAATTCAGCAGGTGCATAAAATGCGTTGGTGCCGATGGTGAGTTTTCCATCCTGCTTAACTGCTTCAGGTAGTAATGCAGCGATCTCATCGACCTTTTCGATTGTTGATACGTCTGTGGCGCGCACATCGCCGGCAATAGCTGCGGCGTCGGATGCGTCAGTGGTAGACGTTGCGGCGTCGGAGCCACAAGCGCCCAAGGTGAGTAAGAGTGCAGCTGTTACTGCAGTAATCTTTAGGGTTTTCATGGTTTCTCCTCGCGGATGGAATTCTTGTTGGCTATTAACCCGGTGATGTAAGTATATACATGCGCGCGTATATTTATACAGTGGGTTTTAGGTAAGATGGAGCACATTCAACTGTTGCGAAGCCTTATATTGGTGATTTGTCGGGTTGTTGTGAGGTGTGGCATCAGGTCTGTGTGCCGAAACCGGGGTATATGGGGCGATGTCCTCATATACGGGGTCATCGCCCCATATACCCCGGTTTTGCGACAACTCCGCAGACGAAGGTGGCTTAGATGAGGCATAAAGGATTGGAAGTGCGTGCGGAAGCCGGGGTAGTTGTGTGGAAGTTGGGGGAGGAGTGCCGAATCCGTGCTAGTTTTGTGGAAGGCGGGGGAGACAAGCAGAATCCGGGGTATATGAGGATTTCGCCAGCCAGATTTGCACCTAGACCTTCGGCCACCGCCACCTACCTCAGCCAGATTTGCACCTAGACCTTCGCCACCTCAACCTATCCCAGCAGTTTCCGAATCCGCTGCACAGAAACCTTCCCGTGAGTCCCCAACTGCTGGGCAAAGAACGACACTCGCAATTCTTCAATCATCCATTGCGCCTTTTCGAGCTGAGCACTACGCTGCGGGTCATACGCAATATCCGCCTGCTGTTCTTGTGCAACAGCCTCACTAATATCAGCAATTTGCCACGCCAGGGAATCTTCAGCCGGATTTGTTCCAGCCTTTTCCAGGCGGATCTGCGCCCCGCGCAGATATCGCGGAATCTGCGCCAAATATTCTTCTGGCACGCCAGCAATAAAACCGTCGCGCACAAGTGAACTCACATGATCGCGTACATCGGTCACTGTATTAATAAGCGCCAATGACTTCGTTGTCCGAATCAAACTATCCACCTCGCCGTATGCTTCTAGGATACGTACCACGATTTGTGCCACCCGATAGATTTCATCTTCAATACGGTCGCGCAGCCATGTGCGAAGTTCGGTATAGGTTTCGACGCGACGAATCTGCCCAATCGGCTGTTTTTCTTCTCGTGCCCACCGATCAGCTAAGTTCCGCGCTGCTGCTAGGTGAAGATCGTCGATAAGCGCGGTGGTCGAGGAGTACGGCGAGGCTGCCATAGCCAGTGATTCACGACCAGTCCACCGCGAGCTGATTCGCGCGTCAGGTAACCTCAGTTCTTGTGCCAAGAGCCGGATGATTCCAAGGCGGTGGTCGCGCATTTGTTCTGCTGGTTCCGCAACAATCTGCAGTTCGACGCCGGTGCCTTCCTTTACTGGTACCGCCACGAGTGCAGGGTATCCGCGGATCACCATGCCATGTGAGCCGATAGATTCCACTGAATCAGGAATAGTGCCGTCAGGAGTTTGGGGCCAGGTAGATAAGACTTGTCCGATATGTGCACCCAGTGCGGTGTTGTCAGCTAGTTCGCCAGGAGTATGCGATGGCGTCGTCCTCGAGCCAGTACCGCCAGCACCACCAGCACTCGCCACCGCCTGCGACACCGCATTTTTAACTACAGATTCCACAGCCGTACGAGTTTGCGGCGCCAGCGAGCGCTGCAAATACTCAATCGACGTCGCCTCCTCCAAAACCGCCCCACGCTCGGAGCGCACTCGGAACGTGATCACAAGATGTGGCGGCAAGTCGGCTTGCTCCCAAGCTTCGTCGTCGATCTCAATCCCACGCGCCACACGAACCGCATCACTAAACGCGGCGCGGAAACTAGGCGCGCCAGGCTGCCCATGAGCTACTTCCTCCCAGCGCGGCAGGAGCGCGCCAACCTCACGCGCCACATCGGGTGCCGGAACCAGATGCCGGCGAATACGTTTAGGCAACCCGCGGATAGTGGCAACCACAAGTTCATCACGCATCCCCGGAACAAGCCAGTCAAACCCGTCGTCGCTCAACTGCGGAAGCAATGTGACCGGGACGTCGATACACAACCCGTCGGCGTGCGAGCCGGGCACGAACGTGTAGGAGATCGGCAACGCAACCTCGCCCTGCATCCACTCGGTAGGGAAATCCTCGTTGGACGCATCGTTCTCGCCAAGCAAAAATTCGCGAGTGAACGTCAGCAGATCAGGGCGATTATGCCGTTCTTTTTTCCACCACGAATCGAAATGGCGCCCAGATACGATAGACTCCGGGATACGTTCGTCAAAGAAAACAAACTGAGCCGCCTCATCTGCCACCAGCCCGTGGCTGCGCAGACGTTCTTCAACCTCGCGCGCATCGGCGAGCGCCGCCGCGTTGGCTTTAATGAACTGATGATGGCTACGCCACTGTCCCTCAACCAGAGCATGGCGAATAAATATTTCGCGGGCAAGTTCGCGAGCCGAGGGCGTGCCGATCGAGGAGAGCAAAACATGCCGGTCTGCGGTAACGGTAAGCCCGTAAAGCAAAACCTTTTCATGTACTTTCGCTGCGCCATCGCGGCTAGACCAAAACGGGTCGGAATAGGTGCGTTTGACCAAATGCGCCCCGACGCGTTCGATCCACGCCGGATCAATTTTAGCTACCGTGCGGGCAAAGAGCCGAGAGGTTTCAACCAGTTCGGCGGCCATCACCCAGTCCGGAGTGCGCCGGGCAAGCCCAGATCCCGGCCAAGTGACGAAGTGGGTGCCACGCGCACCAAGATAGTCACGTTTGCGTTGATCGTAGGAGCCGACGTTAGAGAGCAGACCAACGAGTAGCGAACGATGAATAGCATCAGCTGCAGGAGCATCTGCTGAGGCGCCAACCGCTTTAACGGCATGGACGACGTCGCGATTTTGGCTGACGTCGTTGTGTTTGTCGCGTGCTTGTTGGATTTGTGCAGCGGTTGGCAGAGCAATATTCTTCAATGTAATCCCAAGCGGTTTAGCCAGTTCGCGTAGTTGTGCGACGACGTCTTGCCATTCGCGGAAGCGTAACCAGTTCAGATGTTCGGCACGGCACATACGCCGGAATGCGGAACCGGATAGATCGCGTTGCTGTGTGCGCAAATAACGCCACAGATTTAAGTAGGCAAGGAAGTCTGAGCTAGGTTCGGTGAATCTCGCATGGAGTTGATCGGCTTGGGCTTTGAACTCGGCCGGGCGCTCGCGGACGTCTTGGACCGACATGGCGGCAACCAGCACGAGAACCTCAGTGGCGGCACCATTATCTACCGCGGCAAGCAACATTCGTGCAAGCCGGGGATCAATGGGCAATCGCGCGAGTTTCTGGCCGATCTTAGTCAGCACCGGGGTGTGCATGTCAGGTTCGAGGGCGCCGATTTCTTCGAGAAGCTGAATGCCAGCACGCACAGATTTTAGGTCTGGCGGGTCAATGAACGGGAAGTCGGCAACGGTACCGAGCCCCAGCGACGCCATCTGTAAAATGACTGCGGCCAACGAGGTGCGTTGGATTTCGGGTTCGGTGAAGTCAGGGCGAGCTGCGAAGTCTTCTTCAGAGTAGAGGCGAATCGCGATGCCATCGGCGACTCGTCCACATCGGCCTGAGCGCTGGTTTGCGGAGGCTTGCGAGATGGCTTCGATAGGCAAGCGTTGGACTTTGGTGCGCGGCGAATACCGCGAAATTCGGGCAGTTCCCGGATCGATGACGTAGCGGATTCCGGGCACAGTGAGCGAAGTTTCGGCAATGTTGGTGGCGAGCACGATACGCCGATTATTGTGTGGCTGGAAGATGCGTTGTTGTTCTCCCGCCGATAGTCGGGCATACAGCGGCATAATTTCGACGGCGCCGGGCACGGTTGAGTGCCCGCCTGGTTCAATAAATCGGTTGCCGAGTTCGTCTTTGAACGCACCGAAGGTTTCACGGATTTCGCCTTCACCAGATAGAAAGACGAGGATATCGCCCGGCCCTTCGCTCATGAGTTCTTCGGCGGCATCAATAATTCCGGTGATTTGGTCGTGGGCTTCTTCGCGACTGAGGTATTCGGCGTTTTCGCCGCCTGGTAGCGTCTCGGTTTCGCCGTCGAGCACCCTGGTTTCGCCGTCGAGTGGACGGTATCGGATTTCGACGGGGAAGGTTCGTCCGGAGACTTCGATAACTGGGGCGACGACGTCGTCACCGCCGTTGTGTATAAACTTCCCGAAGTGTTGTGCGAACCGTTGGGAATCGATGGTTGCCGAGGTGATGATGAGTTTGAGGTCGGGGCGTTTGGATAGGAGTTGGGCGAGGTAGCCCATGAGGAAGTCGATGTTGAGGGAGCGTTCGTGGGCTTCGTCGATGATGATGGTGTCGTAACGGCGCAGCATCGGGTCGGATTGGATTTCGGCGAGCAAGATGCCGTCTGTCATCAGTTTGACGAGCGTGGTGGGGGAGACTTCTTCAGTGAAGCGTACGTGGTATCCGATTGGTCCGCCGAGTTCGACGTCGAGTTCGTCGCAGATTCGTTGGGCGACGGAGCGTGCGGCGATGCGTCGCGGCTGGGTGTGGCCGATCATTCCGGTGATGCCGCGGCCCAGTTCGAGGCACATTTTTGGTAGCTGGGTGGTTTTTCCGGATCCGGTTTCGCCGGCGATAATAACGACTTGGTTGTCTTTGATTGCGGCCATGATGTCTGCGCGGCGGGCCGAGACGGGTAGTTGTGCCGGGTAGGTGATGGCCGGGACGATTGCTCGCCGGGCGGCTAGTTGTTCGGGGGTGAAGGGGCGCGGTCCGCGCAGTGCGCGCTGGTGCTGGTGGTTTTTCCGACGTCGATGTGCAGCAGAACGGCGTGGGCGGGAGTTCTCCTGAGAATTGGGGTGGCGGTTATTTTCAGACATCGTATTCTATTTTCGCACGGTCGTTGGGCGATGTCAGGGTGGTTCGCTGTGAGAGTGTCTGGTGTGGTGACTGTGTGGGACGTCGCAGGGATAAATGTAGGCGAGTGTTGTCGGATCATTTTTGTGTGGGAAGTGTGGTCTAGACTGGTGCTCAGTTAGATGAGAAAAGAGGCTAAAGATGAAATATCTCTGGGGATTGATTTCCTTAGCACTTGCGGCGTGTGCTGCAGTGCTTATTCGTCCAGATTTATTGAGCGTTACGCGCGATCTTGCCCTAGCTACGCCATTGGCTCAAGTGATGTCACTACGATTATGGTTAGCTGCGGGGTTGCTTTTCGTTGCCGTTGCGCTCCTGATTTTTTCTCTCGTGCGCCACAAACTGCTGGGTATGGGCCGAATCGCGGCCGTATTGGGAGTTGTACTTTTTGCTTCTAGTTGCATCCAGGTTGCGATGCTCATCGAACGCGGTATCTCTAATCCCGGAAAGCTCGATTCTGATCGCGGAGTTTCACTTTCCGCACAGGGCAACGGTGATATTACCGTGCTAACCTACAACACTTTAGGTGGCCAGACTGCGATGAAGCTGGTAAGCGAACTCGTCGTGAATAATGGCGTTGACGTAGTAATTTTGCCGGAAACCTCCGTTGCTCACGGGCATGAATTGGTTACTATGCTCGCTAAGAATGGCCTGGATTTCCAACAGTTTGACAACCACGCCTCAGAATATGATCCAGAATTCCGTTCCACAGTTCTACTTGTTTCGCGCGCTCTAGGTAGTTACGAGGAGTCCGATCTTGCATCGAGTTTGGCTGGAGGTGTTTCGGCTCGTCCAGTTACCGGCGAGGGGCCGGTTTTTATCGGTGTGCATCCGATTGCGCCGCTACCAGCGCTCATCGATCAGTGGCGTTGGGAAACCCACTCAGTTTATAGCTTGTGTTCAGAGCCGAACTTCATCATGGCTGGTGACTTCAATTCCACAGTCGATCACCAGATGGCGCACGGTTTTTCGTGTGCTGATGGTGCCTACGAGGCGGGCTCTGGTGCAGTAGGAACCTGGCCGGCTTCCACTCCAGCGATTCTTTCTGCGCCAATTGATCGTGTGTTGCACGATGGTAAGCGGTACACCGGTTCAGATGCTGCTGTGGTTCGTGTTGGAGATTCAGACCATCGCGGGTTACTTGTTCGGCTTTCGGCGAAGAAGTGAGCCGGAGAGGTGTTCGGCGGGTGCCAGGTTATGCGGGCGGTCGCTAGACTTTTCATTAACAGTAAGAGTGTTGAATAAAGGAGAATAGCTATGAAGCTGTTTCGTACATTGATTATTGCTGGCGGAGCCTATGTTCTCGGTGCCAAGGCAGGCCGAGAGCGTTACGAGCAGATCGTGGATTTTGCCGAGAAACTATGGAATTCTTCGCCTCTTGGTGGTTTTTCTGCGCCAAACCGCGATACTGTGAATGAAATTGTCGTTGAGGACGAGATGTGAATTTTGTACCAGCAACGGGGGCTGTAAGATGCTGTAACCCGCCGGTTGGATTAGCAAGTTACCGGATCCGTCACGCTGGTGGAAAACGTGAAAATAGTGATTGGTCGCCGCTAAATGACGCGCTTCCGGATGACTGCTGGGTGATGCTTGACATTCTAGAGTTGGGTTCGTTCCTTGAAAGTTTTGCCGGAGTGGATATCCATATCTCTGATGAAGAAATTGACGAGCTGATAGGTGCGGTGGAATATCAATTTGAAAGAGCAGCGTTTGGGAAACTGAGTTACGGGCGTCGTGCTGATGTGACGGAAACTCAATCGCAGCCGGGGCTGATTGAAATTCGGTTGCATGAGCCGTATGAACTCGGAGAGGGGAAATATCGGATTCGTATCTATGTGGTGGAACCAGAGCAGCCACCTTTTACGGGAATTGTGACTTTGCTGATGCATGTCAAACAAGATGGTAATAGCAGGCTTAATAGTATGCAGAATGACTTTATGGCAACGGCAATGAGTAGATGTGAATCATGGGTTGAGAACTTTCCTGTTGTCTAGTGAGTAGACATAGGATATATTCGCTATATGCACCAGTTGCATATAGCGAATGGGGGAGGGGCATGCTAAATCGCGAAAGACGTGAATCCATCCGTAAACGACGGGAACAAAATAAACGCGATCGGCAACTTATTTCTGACCTAGTAGAAATGCGCAAAAAATTAGGGATTGAGCAAGTAGAAATTGCGCAGAAAATGTCCGTTAGCCAGTCGACTATTTCGCGTTTTGAATCAGGGCAGGCTAATCCTACGCAACAAACTATTCGACGGTATGCTCGTATTGTTGGGGTAAGTATTGAATACCAACTAGTTTTAGATGCTGAAGTACGCCACGTTATCCAAGATGTAACCACGTATCAAGAAATGCCACATCTGCAATACGGAAAAAATAAATATACTGTTCATTACACTGACAAGGTTCCGGCATGACGCTTGACAAAATAGCCTTAGAGCATGTCAAAGTAGTGAAATCTGGAGTAGAAAATCTCATTCGTTCAGAAAATGTCCAGATTGACCAAGCGGACAAGCTGAACGTAGAAACTAATATTAGTTTCTACGTTCCGCAAGCTATTAATAACGAGCTACTAGTTGATGTTGAGTTTTTGATTAAAACTCAAATCGCCAACGTAAATATACACGTGCGTGGAATTTATCATTCTGAGGATGATCTTAGTGCGTTGCCGAAAGACTATGACTGGGAGAGTTTTCTTTCGGGGCGAGTAGTTTCTGATGTTTTGCCGTATGTGCGGGTATATGTTTCTCAGTTATGTGGAATGATAGATATTCCAGCGATTCCACTTATGCTAAAAGATCGTGAATCCATGACGACGGGCGCGCATGCCTAGTTCATATCCGTCTTTTCCACGGATAACCGGTACGCCGTCGCGTTCAATATCACGGTCCTCGCGGTCTTTGCGGAATGCCTCAGGTGAGCCGTGTGAGAGAACCTGCTCTACTGGGTTCAGTTCACGCAACGCAATCGCGCGCACTCGTGCTGGGTGTTCGCGGGCGAGCTCATCGTAGATGAGCGGATCGTATTGGCCGTCGTCGCCAACAAGAATCCACCGAATCTGAGGAAACATAATCAACAGATTTCGCAACTGCGTCTTCTTATGCTCCTGCCCGGAACGGAAAAGACCAGTGGGGGTCGGGCCCCAATCGGTTAAGAGCATCGGGCCGATGGGTAAATTATTTAAGCGCATGAAACGCAAAATCGTGGAATACGTATTCCACGCTCCAGTAGATAAGTAGAACACAGGAGCCTCTGGCGAACCGGCAAGCAGCTTTTGGTAAAACTCCGCCATCCCGGGGACGGCCTGCCGGGCGTTGGTGTGTTTGACAAATGAATTCCAGAAAGCTCGGGCAGCTTGCGGAAGCCAAGTGACTAACACAGTATCGTCAATATCGGAGACCAAGCCCAGCTTCGCTTTAGGTGAGACAATCATGACTGGAGCTTTAGTTGATTCACCAGCAACTGGTGTGATGGTGGCTTCATGCCAGCCTGGCGCTAACCCGTGATTTTCGACGACTATATCTAAATATCCACTGCGGTCAGTTCGGGCCTGAATTGTTTGATTACCAATCGTGACCGTGACAGGTAAAAATCCTACCTGGGTGGTGAAGAATTGCCGCCAACCACGCTCTGCTTCGACGGCCTTTTCGGTAGCGAAAGAAACAATTTCACCAACTCGTTGCCGAGCATAGGAATGAGTGAGGCTAGGTAAGAACGGTAAGGTAAAAGTCTTATCTTCGGCTTGCGGATCCTCCATAGTTGCGCGAGCGAGAATGCGCACTGCGACAGTTGAACCGTAGCCAGAATAGGCAGTAATACGGGGGAGCCAGCCGGCGCGCCGCCATTTGACGATGCCACGACGGTTAATTGAATCTTCGACATTGCGAGCAATATTAGCTAATCCCATAGATACAGTCTAACGAAAGTAAGCTAGTTGGGGTGGATGTCTTTGCTCCTGGCGTTATGTCGCGATTATCCGTCGAGGTGATCTTGCCGGCTGGTTCTGCTGGTTGTTCTTGCTTGGCCCTGCTGATTGATCTTGCTTGGTTGGTTCCGAGGAGTTTCTAGTCTCTTCATTGTTACGAAACCGGGGTATATGGGGAGATGTCCTCGTATATGGGCCTATCGCCCCATATACCCCGGTTTTGTTACAGGCCGGTGGAGTAGTCAGGTAGGTAGCTGAGGTAGGGCCGGTGGTGAGGAGTGTCAGGAGGATGGGTGGGAGCTACGAGAACTTACCACGCCAGCAACAACAACCCACAAACTAGCCGCAATAAGCAATGCGCTCAGCGGAGAATCTGGCGTGTTGAGCAGGTAGCCCAACTGCAATCCACAAATCGTTCCAACAGCACCAAAACTGTACGACCAACTCATGATGCGAGCGAACTGACTTCCGCGGAAGAACACCTGGCGGTGAGTTTCCAGGATAATCACCCGGGCTTTGTTGAATAGAACGTTGAAGAAAATGAAACCGAGCGCGGTATAGAATGGGGCGTTATTGCTGGCAATGAGGACGACGGCGATCACAATGTTCGTTGCCGAAAGACTAGCAGTCACCTGCAAGGCTCGCTTCGTTGGAATCGCCTTAGAAATACGTCGTCCAACGAGTGGGCCAACGGTTGCTGCACTGCCGAAGGCAATCAGCACCCACCCCATAGCCACCTGTGCCGAGCGGTCACTCAAGTTCGCTGCCCACAAGAACACCAGCGACCCAGTCAACGCTCCAATAACTTGCAAAACAAACGACAGCAACGGAGAAGCCGGGCCGGAACGGAACAGATCAAAGAAGAACTGACGCATCGGCAGGCGCGCACCGGTCGCCGAGAACTCCTCGTCGTCGGCATCAATCAACGCGGGCATAGCGTAAGTGTGCCGAGCCCACATTCGGAAACCAGCACCGGCAAGCGACAACACCGCGTTGGCGATAAAGAGAACCTGCACGGAAAGAACAGACATCCACGCGCCGGCCGGGCTGGCAACAACCAGGCCGATAAAGCCGAGCCAGGCATACAGTGCGGCGTTAAATGACAGCGCATGCTCTTCGGACTGTTGAGCGAACGCCGCGCCGTAAAACTCCTCAGCAATATCGGATACCGGTGCGAGGAAAAGATCGATCGCAATATATCCGATCAACAGCCACGTTCCAGGTATGCCAGTAAACGTCAGCGCAACAACAGCGACAACCGACAGCAAGGCTTCAATGAAATCAACAGTAATAAGCGTCGTATCCGGAGAATATTTCTTGAGGATATGCGCATAGAGCGGAAAAGCAAAAACACATAACTGTTCGGCAGAAGAAATCAGCACGAACGTGCCCACACTGACCTGGCCAGCAGCAGTGAGCGCGTTCCAGCCACCTTCAATGAGGCGATTACCTAAAACTGTGAGGATCAGGCCAACAACCATCACCCTGCGCACGCGGCGCAACGTTTGGAAAGACATCGGCGTCATGGTTAGTAATATTAACGGGTTTTTGGATTGTCTGGTCAAGGCTTAAGTCGTGTTACTCTTTTTCCGTAGTGACCCTTTAGTGTCATTGCTGTTATTGGAAAGTAAACGAGGAAACTCATGGTGAACTTTGGCGATTATGAAAACCCGGTTCGGTTTAGTAATGCTGCGGCTGATGATTTTAGTGATTTGTTGCGCAGGGCTGCAGGGAAAATTTCTGATTTCGAGTCGGTGCGTGTGGGTGCCGAAAGTTTAGCGTCAGATAGTTTTTCTGGTTATTTTTCTACTGTTTTTGCTCGTAATATGCGGGTTTGTTCCTATGACGGACAGGCTTTACAAGAAGCGTTAACGAGGCTTGCTAGCCAGGTTGAATATGTGAAAGAGCAAGCCGGCGAAGAAAATCGGCGTAGGCAGTTAGTTCGTGAGTATTTCGCTCGGCATGATGATTGGTGGGAAAAAGGGTGGGATTGGTTGGTTGGTCAAGAAGAACCGCCGCACTTGCCACCGGCTGATCCGCCGGCAGTGTCTGTTACTGCGAGTGTAACTAATAATCGGGAACAGGAGCTTGAAAAAGGGCCAGCCGGTGGAGTTTCTAGTGCTATTCCAGAAAATTTGATGGGTGCTTCGAACAATATAAGAGATGCTGGTACGAATCTTATTTCTGGTTCTCGTTTGGCAGATTGCTATGAGATTTTTACAAGTCAATGTCAGTATGGTTCGATTCAGGTTAATGATGTTTTTAAACAGTTGGATAGGTGGAATAGCCTAAATGAGAATGATGTGAACTGGTTGCGTGTGGTTGGGGATGCTTTTGCGTTGGCTGGTTCTGGTAGTGGAGTTACAAGCCTGTCCGATCAAGCGATTGCGCAAGTCCTGGCATCACGTGGAGTTGATTGTGTGCGCGAAGATCTAGATATTTCTTCACCGACTCTGGCTGGTATTGATACCAAGACTGGTTATATTGAGGATCCGGTCAATAGTGCGACTGGTAATTTTGTGGAGCCTGAGTTGGATTTGAGCTTTGTTGGTTCAGCTGCAGGTTTGGGTTTGTCTCGGTTGTATAACTCGGTGGGCTCGTTGAACGGGTATGGAGGAGTATTTGGTCCAGGGTGGTCTAGCGTATTGGATCAGTGTTTGGAACTGGACGGTGACGGATGTGTTGGTTGGCTAATGGCTGACGGGCGTTTAGTGCCTTTTGGGGTGGTGGAGGATAGTCCGGTTCGGGCTGTGCGTGATAGCTTCTGGGTGTGCCGTACCGGTATAGATAGGGTTCGCAATGGTTGGTTGATGGATCGGATTGCGAACATCGTTGGTGTGGATGCGATTGTGTGGCTGGTATCTGATAATGCTGGCGGGCAATGGTACTTTACTGAGACTGGTATGTGGCTGGGTGAGTCTCGAGGTGCGGGTAGTGGCTTATTCGTGGATCGTGATGATGCCGGATTTGTTGTTGGAATCTTGAGTGAACGTGGCCGGTTCATGGAGGTTTCATATACCTCTGAGGGCCTGGTTGAGCGGGTAGGTAGTGATGATGGGCGTGAGGTTTGTTATGTTTACGATGCTCAGTCTCGACTAGTTCGGGTCGATGGTCTTTCTGGTTCGCGTGAGTATGTTTGGGATGGTTTGTTGATTACGCGGGTGGTGGATGCTGCTGGCGTGGTTGAGTGCGTGAACGTTTACGATAACAAGGGGCGGGTGACTAGCCAGATCACAGAGTTTGAGCGGCGGGTTAAGTATGTCTATTTGCCGGGCAATATCACCGTCGTTAGCGACGGCGATGGGGGTCGGGCGAATACGTGGATAGCGAATGCTTATGGCCATACGGTGGGTGTGATTGATAGTGATGATCAGCGTCAATCGATGTCTTATGACCGGTGGGGTAACCTTGTGATGGTTCGGGACCGGAACGGCAATCAACGGGTGCGTTTGTATGATGAGCGTTCCCGTCTTGTGCGTGAGGTGTTGCCGTCTAAAGCGCACGTTTCTTATAAATGGGACGAGTTTGATCGCATCGTAGAAGTTTCCAGTAGTTCTGGAGGGGCAGTTAGCTACGAGTATGCTGACGATACGTGTTTGAATCCGTGCCGGATTGTTGATCCACTCGGCGGGGTTAGTGAGCTTGTCTGGCGTGATGGCTTGTTGGATTCGGTGGTTGATCCGCAAGGTGTGTGGCTCGGGTTCGATTATGATGCTCACGGTGATTTGATCTCAGTAGTTAACGGTCAGGGAGCTGTTGCGGCCATGGAACGCGATGCGGTAGGTCATGTGGTTAAGACGATTAGCCCATTGGGTTTTGTTACTGAGTTTTCCTACTCCCCTGCGGGACTTCTTGAAAAAATCGTCGATGCGGAAGGCGGAGTGTGGACCTATCACTACGATAAGGCCGGTCGGTTGGTGAAGAATACTGATCCAACCGGGGTAGTGCAGTCTTTTGAGTATGGGCCGCATGGCAAGCTAGTTAAAGCTGTTGACGGGTTAGGTCGGGCCACGGTTCAAGAGTTTGATGATTTGGGCAATGTGCAAGCCATCAAGCTTCCTGATGGGGCTGAGTATGCTTTTACGTATGATGGGCTTTCGCGGCTGAAGTCTTTCACAGACCCCTCTGGTAGTAGCTGGACTTATCAGTGGGATAAGTTGGGAAATTTTGCGGGTGTGGTTGATCCAGAAGGAGTTAAGGCTACAGTTACCGGTAGTTCTATTACGGGTCGGATGGCTAGCTGTGATAGTTCGGGTAAGACTGATGTGGTTGTGGAGTTTGACGAGTTTGCGCGTCCGGTCAAGACCGTTGATGTGTCTGGGGATGCGGAGATTGTCACTTATAACCAGGCTGGTCAGCCAGTAGAGTTTCTTGATGCTGATGGTGGTTTAACTATCCTGACTCGTGATCTTGCCGGCCGAGTGGTTTCCCATACCTCGGCGCAGGGGTTGAATACTAGTTACACGTATGATGCGTGCGGCAGGCTAGCCACTGTTCTTGCTCCAAATGGGGGAATGTATCGGTGTGAGTATGACGCGGATTCTCGTTTGACCAAAGTGATTAACCCGGTAGGGGATGAATCGAGCTATGTTTACGATAAAGTGGGCAGACTCGTAAAAGCTGTTGTGCCAGGCCAAGGCGTTATAGAGCGTAAATATGATAAAGCCGGGCGGTTGATTTTCACGCGCGATAGTCTCGGCGGTCCGCGCTGGTTTACATACGATAAGGCAGGGCAACTTGTTAAGGCTATTAACGGGTTGGCGGGGCTAGCCGGTATGAGTACGATGCTGTAGGCAGGCTTGTTCGAATGATTAATCCTGCTGGTGGAACGCATGTTTATACTTATGACCAGGCAGGTAATCTGATCCAGGTAGTAGACCCGTTAGGTAACACTACTAGAGCTGAGTATGATAAAGCTGGCCGAGTTCACGCTATGGTGGATGCTCAGGGCACTAGTTTTACTTATGCTTATGATGCTAACGGGCGCTTGAGTGAGGCCTACGCTAATGGGCGGCTGTTATCCAAAGTAGAAACTGATAAACTCAGTCGCACTATCACGTTATTTGATTACACTAACGCCGAAAGTGCTGATCCGCTCACCCATACGCTTGTCTTTACCAGGCTAGGACAGTTAGCTAGTAAAACCACGTCTGGTAACGACGGCGGTAGGCGTAAAGCTGAGTGGTTTTACAATAAGGATGGTCAGCGTGTTAAGTATGTGAGCGAGGCAGGGGTTGAGACGCGTTATGACTACGATGTTAGTGGGCAGTTAGCTAGTATTGAGCATCCCCTGCTGGGTCAGGCATTCTTCTCATACGATAAAGCCGGGAATCTTACACGTATCAAGACCGGTGATAGTTCGCACGAGTGGGTGTGGGATAATGGTTTCATTGCTCAGCATGCCACTGAAAAACCTGGTGAGGCTAAGGATGTTACTCTGATTGGCCGTGATGCTTTCGGGCGAGTGGCAAACGTGAAAACTGTCTCGGAAGTCATTGAGTATTCCTATGATGAGGCCAACCAGTTAACGAGCATGCGAACTAGTAGTGGGCAATCGCGCCAATGGGCCTATGATCAAAGCGGACGTTTAACTTCTAGCACCTATCATGTTGGTGGTGAAGCAGTTAGCGAGTTTTTCACATATAACCAAGCCTCGCAGCTAACCTACACCACTACTACTGTTGGTAGCAATGATGGGGTTGGTGCGGTAGAGACTGTTTACACTTATAACAAGATTGGGCAAAGAACCAGTCAAGAAAACTCGCTGGGGCAGTCCACTACCTACACGTGGGGTTTAAACGGCTTTCTGGAAAGTGTTAGTTTCACTGGTCCGGATATGCTAGCCGATACTAAACGTTTAAGAGTGGATGCGCTTGGATACCTTACTGGCATTAATGACACCAGTATTGAGTGGGATTATGCTAGCGCGATGCCAGCGGTAACGGGTATTGGTCTAGATCCGGTTTTTAGTCTGCCTGGAGGCCAATACCTCACTCCGGATAGTACCTCTTTGAAAAGTCAATATCAGGAAGTCCATGGTTGGCGGCCGAATGCTTCTACTAGCGTGTTAAATCCTTACAGTTTTACCGGAGCCAGTCCGGAGTATCTTACGGGGGTGTTGCCAGACGGGGTGAGTCTTGCTGGGGCTAGTTTGCGTATTAATGGGCTTGATTGGATGGGGGCGAGGATCTACGACTCGGCTACCGTGAGCTTTCTTTCTCAAGATCCATTATCTGCTCCGGCCGGTGTTATGTGGGAAACTAGCCCTTATAATTATGCTTCTAATAATCCGCTTAACCTATCTGATCCTTATGGTCTCAAACCCGTAACCGATCAACAAATGCAGGCCTACTCAACAACGATTGACCAGAGGAGCTTTTTCACTCGCGCGAAAGAGAACTTTTGGAGTTGGAACACTCTAGCTGGTCTTGGGTTGATGGTTGCAGGTGGGGTAATAATGTTCACAGGTGTTGGCGGGCCAGCTGGCGCAGCACTGTTTGGTGCTGGTGTTGATGCTACCTTCCAACAACTCAATGGTGGAACCGTAGATTGGATTAGTGTTGGAATTACTACGTTGGTTGGTACAGGGGTTGGGGCAGGAATGAAGTTGCTACTGGGGCGGTTAGCGCTGTCAGGTTTGTCAAAAGTTGTTGCCGATGGAATGGAAAAAACATTCCAGTATCTGGGTGAAAATGGCCGGAAATTGTTACAAAAGCCTATTGCGTATGGTTCTAAGTTCTTGAAAGAGAGCGCTGAAGATGTGGTTAGCACGGTTGTTGAGAAGCCTATAAAAGATGCGTTTGGTATACAGACGGGTTCTTTTGGTGAAGAGGTTAAGGGTGCCTTGTTTTCACCCACTGCGTTGATCACGCGTTCAGGTGTGGTGGGAATTGAGACTAGAGGAATGAACCGGTATGGGCCTTTGTATGGACTTTCACCGTACTCTTTTAATAACGCTGTGGAAGATAAGATTGAAGATTTTGTAAGGAAACCTAATTTCGGCTATGACCCGCGTACCTCTACGCTTGCTCCAGATAGTATCTATGCTCTGGGTGAGGATTACCTTCATACTGGTTCAGTAAAGTCTGTGAATGTTGATAAATGGGAAAAGGGGAGAGAGATTGTAACTTTCTCTTATCAGGCTTCGCCCGATTCTCCAGTGATTAGTAGAGATGTTAGGAATATCGATTTTCCGTTTGGGGTGTTTCATGGTCAGTGAGTTTGGGTTGGAGATTGTGTGTGTTGAGCGGGTGATGGTTGAGTGTGCTCGGTTGCAGTATCGGGCGGTTCATCCGGTGTTGGGGCAGTGGTGGTTTGCTCGGTTGGGTGCTGGCCGGTTGGATTTTGATGAGGTGAAGGTTCAAAGTCTTTTTGATGAGGTGTTGGAGGCTTTGCGGGCGGGGGATAGGTTTAGGGCTCGGAAGAATTTGCGGTATGTGAGGATTTTCTTGTCTGATGCGGTTTTTTCTGAGGTTGATCCACGTTCGTATGTTGATATGTTGATTTATGCGTTGGGCCTTGATGATGAGGTTTTACGGCGTAGGTGTTTGTCTGCGTTGTGGTTTGAGATGGTTCATGATTGGCGTGGTAAGCGTGACATGAGAGTTCCTTCGGTGCCGGATTTGTCGAAGTTTATGTTGGTTGAGTGGGTTTTAACGTTGGTTTTGTTGGTTATTGGGGTGGTTGTTCCTACGTGGCAGGCCGAGAGCTGGTTTAAGGTGGTTCCGGCTGTGACGTTTGCTTTGTTGTGTTTGTATTATGCGACGTTGGTGAGGTTACCTAACGCTGCCTGGAATGTGGTGATGTTTTGGGTTGGGTTTGGTGTGACTTTGCCGATTGCGTTGGCATTACGTGATTATGTGTCCCCCTGGATTATCTGGTCGTGGAGTGGGGGTGCATTGGTCGGTTTTTTGATTGGTAATCATCGTGGGTATCAGTTTGTGCAGCGGACTGTGGCTAAGTATGGTCCGTTTGCGTGTTTGTGGGCGCGGGTGATTGGCAGGAATCGGTATGAGATTGTGATGGTGGGGATAGATGGCCGGGTGTTTTGGCATCATGTGATTAGTGGTTGGCATCGGCATTTTGATCCGCTTTTGGGTGCGAATCTGTCTGTCTCGTTTCGTAGTGCGGTGCTTCATCGTGGGGCGGTGGGGGCTCCTTTTGGTGGTTGGTATCAGTGTTATCCGGCTTTGGTTTCTACGAGGATGGTGGGGTTGCGGCGTTGGAATCCGACTGATTGGGATGATGCGAGGAAGAAGACTGCTGGTTTGACTCCGGAGTTGATTGACCAATTTTTTAGTAATCCTGCTTCTGTTTTAGCTCCACCGGTAGCAGTTTTTCCTAGTGATACGCCGAGCACGATCGATACGTTCTGCTTCAAATGGTGATATTCACGTTTTTAAGGGCGCTATCATCGCGGGGGCTTCTGCAACTGTTATCTCGGATGTTACAAGTCAATGAGTGGAGAAGCCCTGGTGAAGAAGCCTAAGAGAACTCCGCGTTCTTGTCCGTTGGGCTGTTTTGTGATGTGGTTGCGGGGTCTTCTAGGAGATCGGTTGCTTTGGTCCTCCATGGTTGCCGTGCGGGGATCTCGTGACCATAAATTGTTGCGTAGATTTCTTCGCCGTCGAAAATGATGAGGCTATTTCAGTAGTGTTTTCGTTATAGGAGAGTCTATTTCGAGGTAGTCGAAAACAATGTCACGTCCCCCAATAGTTGCTACCGGAACAAGAACCATAATTTCGATCGCGTGACGAACAAGAATGACCTGATTCGTATTCAAGCCGAGGCTAGGCGTCGTCGACGCACAGATTATGACGTTTAAGTGAGGTGACTGGTGAAGCCACTCCATTATCTACCACAGTCTCAGCTATCGTACGACAGCCGAGTTTGAGAATGAAGACGGGTAATAAAAAGAATTATCAGTAAGGACAGACAATAGGGTAATCACCTAGGCAGTGAAATCGAGCCATTTTCAGCATGAAAACTCCAACCGATAACTAGCTCAGATTTTCGCATTTTTAAGAAACGATAATCAAATTCAGATCTTACTCCCCTTGTGCGAAGACCGTTGATTCGTAACGATACAGATCTCCACGATAAGTGTGGATTCCCCATTCAACAATATCGCCGGTATCGTCGAACGCGGTACGGTTGATCGTGAGCACTGGCTGGCGCAACGGGATAGTAAGGAGCTTAGCTTGGCGCCGAGTAGGGCGCTCGGCGCCAACTGATTGAGTCGTTGAAGCGATCGTTGTGCCAGATTTACGGATCAGCTCATATAATCCGTATTGTTCTAGGTCAGCAAAACTTGGGGCAATATCGGCGCGCATCCAGTTATATAACAACGCGATGGGAACCCCATCACGATAGCGCAGCCGTTCGAGTTCCAACACCGGTGAGCCGGGTAAACAATCGAGCTGGTGTGCCATTTTTGAATTAGCGGCAACCACGTTGTACGCCAAAATCTGGGTGGTAGGATGCTGGCCTTGCACCCGCAATTCTTCATTCAGCGAGGTGAGTTTGAGAAGCCGATGGCGCGGCTTAGGCGCCACAATCGTACCTTTACCGCGCTGACGGATCAGCAAACCCTGCTCTACCAACGTTTGCATAGCGCGCCGCACGGAAGGGCGCGAAACCTGCAGGCGACGCGCCATCGAAATCTCGTTCTCGATCACTGTACCCGCACTCAACTGCCCATCGACGATAGCGCGTTCGATCGGTTCCGAAATCTGCATATGCAACGGAATATCAGAGGTGCGGTTAAGCTCGATCCGAGGCTGATATTGACGCAACATGGCAGCTATGCGCCGAGCGCTGCGCTAACCACAGCCTTCGCTTCTTCTTGAACGCGCGCCAGGTGCTCATCGCCGCGGAAAGATTCGGCATAGATCTTGTAAACGTCCTCGGTTCCTGACGGGCGCGCCGCAAACCACGCGTTTTCCGTGGTGACTTTCAGTCCGCCAATCTTTTCCCCGTTTCCAGGTGCCTCAACCAACCGCGCAGTGATCGCCTCACCAGCCAGCTCGGTCGCAGTCACATCGCTTGGAGCCAGCGCAGCCAACTTGGCTTTCTCAGCCTTCGTAGCCGCTGCATCGATACGAGCATACGACGAGGCACCAAACTCAGCCACTAATTCACGATGCAACTCAGACGGGCTCTTACCCGTCACCGCGGTGATCTCGGCCGCCAACAGATCCATAATCAGACCATCCTTATCGGTGGTCCACACAGTCCCGTTCTTGCGTAAGAAGGACGCGCCAGCAGATTCCTCACCACCGAAGCCGATTTCGCCAGAGATCAGCCCGGGCACAAACCATTTGAAACCGACCGGCACTTCCACTAGCTTTCGTCCGATACTGCCCACTACGCGATCGATTAACGACGACGACACAAGAGTCTTACCAACGCCAGCGCCAGCTGGCCACTGGGGACGATGGGTAAACAAATAGTTGATAGCAACAGCCAAATAGTGGTTCGGGTTCATCAACCCGGCATCAGGGGTAACGATTCCATGCCGATCCGAATCGGCGTCGTTGCCGGTAGCAATATCGAACGGCGAACGACCAGAAGCGTCTGGCTTCATGCGTTCAAGCAGGGAAGCCATCGCATAGGGCGAAGAGCAATCCATCCGAATCTTGCCATCCCAATCAAGAGTCATAAACGGCCACGCCGGATCAACAACCGGATTAACAACGGTTAAATCGAGACCGTAACGCTCAGCTATCGCACCCCAATATTCGGCAGACGCCCCACCCATCGGGTCGGCACCGATGCGCACGCCAGCATTGCGGATAGCGTCCAGATCAATGATTGTGTGCAGATCATCAACGTAGGCAGAAAGGTAATCATGCCCGCGCGTGGTTTCGGCTTTAACCGCGACCTCGTAAGAAACTCGGGGCACATTGCGCCAACCTTCGCGCAA
The DNA here is from genome assembly GCF_023973165.1 of Arcanobacterium pinnipediorum. Taxonomy (NCBI): domain Bacteria; kingdom Bacillati; phylum Actinomycetota; class Actinomycetes; order Actinomycetales; family Actinomycetaceae; genus Arcanobacterium; species Arcanobacterium pinnipediorum. The sequence goes on from NZ_CP099547.1 coordinate 130,168, forward strand.
AATCTCGTTCGCTCGGGCAGCGATTGCCGAGGTAGCGTCAGAACCGGCCGGGCCACCGTGGGGCGGGTTGTACTTAAAACCGCCGTCGCGAGGTGGATTGTGGGAAGGGGTGACGACGATGCCGTCAGCCAAACCTGGGCCAGAGGTGCGTACGCCCTCGAACGTATCTGCCCCGTTCGCCGTCAAAATTGCCAGCGACACTGCCGGAGTGGGAGTCCAGGAATGGCGGGCGTCAATGCGTACCTCGACGTCGTTGGCAGCCAAAACTTCTAATGCGGTACGTTCGGCTGGTTCGGAGAGCGCATGCGTATCGCGACCAATATACAGCGGGCCGTCAATCTCATGTGCGCGGCGGTATTCAACAATAGCTTGCGTGGTTGCCACGATATGTGCTTCGTTGAAAGCACCATCGAAAGCTGAACCACGGTGACCAGAGGTACCAAACACAACCTGCTGGGCAGGGTTGTCCGGATCTGGTTCGATATCGTAGTAGGCGCTGATGAGAGCATCGACGTCGATCAGATCGGATGGTTGGGCCAGAGTTCCTGCGCGTTCATTCATAACTTCAGTCTACTAAACATTGCCGAATTTCGGTTAAATGTAATTACGCTTAGTGGCGATTCGTAACGCGATCCAACCCAGTGGCACCCGCCCCCAGAAAGTGAATAACCGATAGAGTACCGCGGTTGATAATGCTACCGAATACGGAATTCCGGCCAACACTAAACCACCGGTTAGCGCTGCTTCAACCGGACCGATACCACCCGGAGAAGGAACTAGCGAACCTACCGAGTTAGAAATGAGGTAAGTTACCGCCAATGTCACCAACGGTAACTGGTAGTCGAACGCCCCCAACGCAAAGCCGAAACAGGAAATAAAGGCAATCGTCATAATCAGTGAGCCGAATAATCCCAACAGCAAGCGTTGCGGATGAGTGCCCAGCCACACTAGCCGCGGCCAGATCTGTTCCACAGTGGGTTGGATCTTACGCAAAATCCACTGGCGTAGCGGTTTGATAAGGAAAACTGCGCCAATACCGGCCACACCGATACCAATACCGATCATGACTGAGTCTGATGGCATGGATAGCGAACCTAGTTCGCCGGTGACCAGCGTTAAAACCGCCAGAGATAAAATCGTCGTCACAAACTGTGCAACTTGAACCACGGTCACGGTAGCAACAGCGGCCGCGGTAGCCACATTCTTTTTTTGTAAGAATCGCAGATTTAGAGCAGCTGGCCCAATACCGGCCGGTGCCACCAAGGTCACCAGCGAAGCCGCGATTTGGATAATGATTGATTGACCGAGTGGAACATGCTCGCGAGTATATGCTTTCAACGTGATGGCGGCACCCAGATAGGTTATCAATCCCGCACAGAAAGATAGCACCATCCACATCGGGTTAGCAGATTTGATTGCCATTGCCAGATCGTGGAAATTAACCGAGGCAGCCAACAGATATACGGCGATAACACCAATTGACACTGTGATAATCGTTTTTGGTGAAAAACGCTTGATCTCAACTGATTCCATCGAACCCATGTCTGGTAAACGCTCTTCGAGCTCCTGGCGAATCTTTTGGAAATCTTTCGCTTTAGGGAAATCTTCGCGAGTGCGCGCTGGCATAATCGTTTTTTGGAGCAACGGAGCAAGTGACATGATCCGTTCAAAAGGAATCGCACGCGAGAGGGAATCTACGGCTCGATCTATTCCTACAACGCCAGAAAGCATGGCTAAAGTTTGGGCGAGATCAACGAGGCGAACTGTTTCGCCGGCAGTTATTGAACCATTTTGCCATTGGGTAATTTCTAGCCCCTGCTCGCCGTAGCGAATAGATCCAGCATGAATATCGCCGTGAGATAATCCGCGCAAATGAGCGTGTTGTATCGTTTGCCAAAACGAATCTAATTGATCGTCGGTGATGGTTTCGCCGGCAACATCGTCGAGTAGAACGGACTGCGAGGTTCGATAAACCAGGCACGCTGAGGAATCTGCGTAGGCACTGCCAACAAAAAGTGGCTGAGAAATATCGGCATCTTGAGCGCACAGTTGCATCAAAACGTGGTGCTCGGCGGCATCACGAAGCGTTCGCGCACCTTCCCGATAGGCGATTTTGAAACGCAGTTGACGCCATAGATTAGCCAAAATACTAACAATTATTTGATCTTCGTCAAGAACATGGACGTAGAATGACTCGTTATGAACATCGCGCACCACATACATGCGCGACACAGATTTTGGCCGAAATGCTGGAAATGTTGCGCGCATGCGCGCCGATAAATCAGCTGCATTAACGCCAGCTAAGGGTGAGATAGTTGAGACGCGGTCGGTAATTTCTTGTGCATCGCCTACGTGGTCGTCGTTACTGGAGTTATCCCACATGCGTGCAAGTCGCTGTAAGGCTCCGGCATCACTGTAGCCAATCGGGCTGCGCGCCTGAACCTGCCAGGACTGTACGTTATTCGTGACGTCTTCGTCGTAGCGAATAATCTCGACCGGATCAATCCCCGAGCGCCGGATAAGATCGACCAAAGATGTGCCAGTTAAACGCCGAGGTAACGTCCCAAGCGCAAAGCGGGCGCACAGCGCAACAGCGATTCCTAAGAAGATGGTGGCAACGGCGTTGGGAAGTGTGTAGGTGCCTTGAAGAGTTGCTAGTAGAGTAACTGCGATTGTCAAAATCCAGCCCCAGCGCACCAGACGTGAACTGCGGTATGTTCCCACAACGATGAGTAATGCGCTGATAACTGCAAGATAGGCAACGGGTTGCGTAAACATCTTTAAGGGGCTTACTGGCGAAATCCATCCATCGCTGACCGCGTATTCGATAAGGAATCGTGAGGTTTGTACGAGTGCGATAGTGACTAGGGAAGCTAGTAGTGCACTAGCCAAGGCACGCCATCGCCTGCGAATCAACAAATCTGCGATCAAGGCGATCGGTAGGAAGAATGAGACTAAACCCTGCAAGGTGTTGATGGGAAGGAAGAAAATTTGTTCCAGCAGGCTCGATGTTGCTGCGCGCACGTCACTTGTGACGGCAAGAACTGTTAGACGTGCATATAGGGCTAGAAATACCACCCCGGCGATAACGCCACCAGCGAGCAATGCCCCAACGAGATCTGCTGGTTGGCGGATCCAGCGTTGCGGCGCATCAACAAGAAGCACCTGACGAGGAGGGGCATGTGTGGTGTCGGTGAGCGAATCTGGTTGGGTGTTCACCGTTCCATCTTAACGGGCATTGCGTAAGCGTAGCGAGTTGGCAACAACGATAACTGACGAGCTTGCCATTGCGATAGCAGCTAGTCCGGGGGCGATAATTCCGAAAACTGCCAGTGGAATGGCGATCAGGTTGTATCCGAATGCCCACGCGAGATTTTCTTTAATGATACGCAAGGTTTTTTGGCCGATACGTAGCATTTTCGGGATTGCGTTGATCCGCGATTCAACGATGGTCACATCAGCGCTTGCTTGCGCCACATCGGTGCCGCTTCCCATCGCAATAGAAAGATCAGCTGCAGCTAGTGCGGCAGCGTCGTTGATCCCATCGCCGACCATAGCAACTTTTTTCCCTGCTTTATGGAGCTCGGTGATAAGCGCATATTTATCTTCAGGCAAGACGTTGGCGTGAACTGTGGTGATACCTAACGTGGCAGCGATATCGGTGGCACTGGCGAGGTTGTCGCCGGTAACCATCATCGGTTCGATACCCTGATCGCGCAACCACGTCAAAGTCTGAATCGCATCGGTTCGGATCGTATCACGCAAGACGACGTAGCCATAAAATTCGTTTCGGCTTGCGCAGGCGACGATTGTTCCAGGCTCGTCGAGTTCTGGAACCGGTGCCTGGTTTTCACGTAGCCACGCCAAGCTTCCGGCGAATATTTGTTCGTTGTTCCAGCGGGCGCTTAATCCGCGGCCGGCTGCTTCGCGCACATCGGTAACGGTGATGGGTTCGATTCCGCGCACTTGAGCGCTGGCGAGAAGTGCGCGCGCCAGCGGGTGGTTGGAGTGGGTTTCGATTCCGGCAAGCACGGCTAGGGTGTTAATCGAAGAGTGATTAACGACGTCGGTCATCTTAAGTTCTCCGGTGGTCAGGGTGCCGGTTTTATCTAGCGCGATCGCATCTAGTGAGTGCGCATTTTCTAAGGCTTCAGGGCCCGAGATAAGGATACCGAATTGAGATAGGCGGCCCGAACCTACCAACAGTGCAGTTGGGGTTGCAAGGCCTAATGCGCATGGGCAGGCTACCACGAGCACAGTGATGGCAGATGAGAGCGCCATATCCAGGGAATTGTCGAAAAGCAGGATGCGGGCGATTAGGGTAATGAGTGCGATGAGAAGAACACCGGGGACGAATACGGCCGCGATTTGATCGGCGAGTCGTTGGATGGGTGCTTTTCCTACTTGGGCTTGTTCGAGAAGTTTACCCATCTGGGCAAGGGTGGTATCGGAGCCAACGCGAGTGGCGCGAATACGCAACGAACCGTTGGTTACTAGGGTAGCGCCGATAACGCGATCGCCTTCGGTTGCATCAATGGGGGTTGATTCGCCGGTGATGAGCGAGGCATCGACGGCGCTAGAGCCAGAAACGACGATGCCATCGGTTGGAATCTTTTGACCGGCGTGAACCACGAATACGTCATCGACTTCGAGGTTGGCGGCCGGGATTGTCTCGTTGGTAGGGGTGCCGTCGGCGCGTTGAACCAGGTGGGCTGAGGGCGCACCGGTTGATAGCAGGAGGCGCAAGGCGTCACCAGCGTGACGCCGGGAACGTGATTCTAGCCATCGTCCCAACAGTAAGAAGGTGACGATCATGGCGGCAGATTCGACGTAAATATGGGTGTGTCCGTGGGCGTCAAGGCTTAGTAGCCCACTCATTGACATGGTGTAGCCTAAGTGCCCGGCCCCGCCAAATAGAAGCGCCCACAGTGACCATGCCATAGAGGCGATGACGCCTAACGATACGAGGGTGTCCATGGTTGATGCACCGTGACGGCCAGCGGAGAATGCTGCCTTGTGGAAGGGCCAGCCGCCCCAGAATGCCACGGGGATGCCTAGCGCGCTCACTAGCCATTGCCAGCCGGTAAATTGGAAGGCAGGAATCATGGACAGTGCAATAATGGGAACGCTCAAGATTACGGACACGATGAATCGACGTCGAAAATCGTTACTGCGGGCCTCAGACTCGGTGGTGTCGAGGGTGTCATCTTTAGCAACGGTTGCGCCATAGCCAGCCTTTTCGACGACGGCGATAAGATCTGCGTTAGTTAATTCTGCAGGGAATTCGACGTGGGCGCGTTCGGTAGCTAAATTAACGACGGCGCTTACGCCTGGAACTTTGTTGAGTTTCTTTTCCACACGTGCCGAGCACGACGCGCAGGTCATGCCCGTAATCTTGAGATCGACGTTCACTTTACGTTAATGCTTTCCACGGTGTAGTCTCCGGCTTCGCTAACTGCTTCGCGAATATCTTCATCGGAAAGCGGAGAGTTCGAATCGAAGGTGACGATTGAGGTTTGACCAGCGTGGAGGTCAACATTGATGTTTGATACCCCGGCTAGTGCGCTAAGTTCGTCGGTGACGTGTTGGGCGCAGTGGCCACAGGTCATGCCAGAAATTTCGAGAGTTGTTTGAGACATTGGAAGTCCTTTCATTTTTAACTATTTCGCCCCGCTACTAATCATGGCATAAGTAGCGGGGCGAAGGAAGATCCCAGTTTTGGTTATTTGGAAACAGCGACCATATTCGTCGTTAAATCGCTGTAAGTTCGCTCATGGCTGGCAGTGCCCAAACCGAAGGAACTACCGGAGTGGGTATCTGAGGAAACCTTGGCGGCAAGCCATTGTGGAACTGGATGCCCGCTGGCTTTAACGAGTGCCAACTCGCGTGCCCACTGGGTATCGGGTACCAGATCGGCATAGGGAGGTTCGGCTTTAGCGTTGAGTGAAACTGAGCCTTGGCCATCTTTCTTCGCTTGCATAACGATTGCGAAGAAAGGTGCTTGCCCTGATTTCGTACGCAGTTTTTTGAGTTGGCGCAGGTAATGGACAATCGCAGTTGGAATAACTTTCAACTGTGCGCCTTGACCGTTGGCGAGCAGGGCAGTGGCTTCATAGGCCACGTGATCACCAATGATTTGTGCCTGGAGTGATAGTTCAGTCCAGCTTGGTGGTGTTGTTTGCCCAAGAAGATTAAACGCCTCTTGAACTACAGTGTTTTGATCGTCTATCTGCAAGGCTTCGGTGCGTTGCGTGGTGATCGCTGGTCGTTCACTGACTGACCAAGATACAGGACTTGCCTCGTGTTTATTTTGATTTTCCAGATTTTCCGGCAACGCGAGCGCAGTATAGGTTCCGCCAGCCCAACGCTGGAAATTCACTGTAGAGCAGTAAGGCGCATCGGGAATCAGGGAGGCAATTTGGAACATGAGCGGATGTTCCTCGGTTGAAACGGCACGCAAAATCCGTACCGGAATACCAGAAAGTTGAGCAGTGATTAACGGGGTATAGATTGAAAACGACTCGTCGTAGGCGATGCGTTTTGCCCACAGTTGATTTTCTAGCTGTTCGAAACCGGATTCATTTTCGGGCTCAAAGGGGCACACCAGCGTTACTGCAACCGGTTGATCGTTTTCGAGTTCCACATCGCAGGGCACATCTCCCCAGTCTCGTTTGACTGCAGCGCCAGCAAACGGCGAAGGAACTGTGGCCACAAACTCTCCCGTTTGACTATTTTCCCAGCCAAAAGTTATGCCATGGTAAACACCGCGAAGCACTGGTTCTGTTTCGCCAGGAATAAAGCTCCATAATCTCGAACCAGTGGTGATACGTGTGGGTTCAACTAAGATGAGCTCGGTTGTGACTCCGCCTCCGGTTACGATTCCCGAACCGTCGAACGGAGCGTGTTCAATGACCCCGCCGCGAAATGCTTGCCGATGCAGGGGACCAACTGCAGGGCGGGTCTGGGTAAACGCATCTGCCGGCAGATGAAGCACATGGAGTGGGCCATCATCGGTAAATGGCGATCCAGGATAGCGTAGCTGGAGAATATCGAGCAGTGCGCTGATATCTGTAATCTCAGCGACTTTTGCTGCATCAACTGCAAAACCTGCGATCAGATCGTAGCCATGATCTAGGTAGGAAGAAAGCTGACTATCTGAGACAGCCATTAAATAGGTGACGGACACGTACTATCCCTTCGTTGGACTCTCATAACAACGATACCGGGATACGTGCTACTTGGGTAGTTAGGGCAAAGATAACGGTAGGATTAGCGCTTTTTGCTGGCGCGAATCCGGATCACGGCCCATACGATCAATGCGATCACAATGATCACAGCCATGATTTTCGATCCTAGCCCAACATAGTTTTCAACTAGGGCCCAGTTATCTCCAAGAAGGTAGCCGGCAGATATCAAAGCTGTATTCCATATCAACGATCCGGCAGTGGTCAATACGATAAACAGAGCAATATTCATTTTAACAATGCCTGCGGGCAGTGAAATCAATGAACGAAAGATCGGTAACATACGACCAAAAAACACGGTTGGCTTATCGTATTTTTCAAAAAAGTTTTCGGTTTTATCGACGTCGGACTCCCGGGTTAACGGTAGCCACAACAAAAGTGCGCGGGAACGTTCGCGCCCAAAAAGATAGGCGATGCCGTAGAGGATTAACGCTCCAAGTAACGAGCCGAGCGTTGACCAGATCAAGGCGCCCGCAAAACTCAAAGTCCCCCCTTGCGATGCGGTGAAACCGGCTAGCGGTAGCACAACTTCAGAAGGTATAGGAGGGAAGACGTTTTCAATCGCGATAATCAATGCTAGTCCGAACCCGCCGAGCGTATTCATTAGCTCAACGGTCCAAGCTGCGATCCCAGAAAGATCTTGCGAATCGACTGCTTGTGCGGCAAAGGTTATCAATGGAGAAGTCAGCATAGGCTTAAGTATCTCACCTACGTTTTGCCGGGAGGATAATTTCGATAGCGGTGTTCACCACTGAGATCACGATGCCTCCAACGATAGCCCATGTAAATGTATCAACCGAGATGCCAATTCCGACTTGATGAGAAATCCAACTGGTCAGCATCAGCATTCCAGCATTGACGATGACGAAGAATAATCCGAGAGTCAAAATGTAGAACGGTAGCGAAAAGAGCTTAACGATTGGGCGTACAAAAGAATTAACGAACGATAAGATCAGTCCGCCCACAAGCAAAGCGATGATCATGCGTAGCTGCGGATCGAGATTGGATTGAGTCTCGATACTAGGTTCAAGCAAGGCAAAGCCGTTAAAGAGCAACGTTGTTACCCACAGGGCAAGTGCGTTGGATAAGATACGAACAAGAAATTTCATGGGCTTAGCTTAGCAGGTTAGTGCGATAGCAGCAGTGTGGCTGTCACACCGGCAGAAAAAACGATCTCTGCAATCCCAAGGATTTTAGCGCTCAGCCAGCCACGGCGTGCTCCCCACGTTGGTACTGCGATAGCTCGCGCCAACAGTATCGCCCATACTCCAGTGTGCCAATAAGAAACGTGGGTGCTTGGCACTGTTAGGAAACCAGATGAATCCAGTCCAGCAACTATCAACCATCCCCCATGCCATAGGACTGAAGTGATGAGCCAGGACATGTTCCCACGTTGGCGAATATTGGTTTTTATGTAGAACACTGTGCCCATGAAATAACCGAACACATATCCGGTTGTGATCCAAGCATCCGCCCACGAAAAGGATTGGGCAGACAAACTTCCTAAATGTGCGCTGACCATGAGCATCAGCGATGCGGCGCTCACCGTCACGGTATCGTTTAGCAGTGAACGATCCTTTCGTAACCACGATTGCCAAAAAGTGATGGCGATAAGTGGGAGAAATACAGGGATCCAGATGAGCAAGGCTGGAGCATACCAGGCTAGAATCAAGCCCAAAATTATGCAGGGCAAACTATAAACAATAACCGGGGTACGATAGCGGGCCTTGGCGCGGCTACGCAGCCATAAACCTATGGCAAAGAACTCAAAATATCCAATCCACCATAGCGGAATTAAAACCAGATGTAGCCAGGACCATCCCGATAACGCAATCCCTAACAAGGGTGGGATGATAACCATAGCCCACGCGCCGTGATAGTTCGGAATCCAGCGCGTTCGTCGTCGAGAAACCATGGCGCTAGAACTGGTTAGCGTTCTGGCGGCTCAGTTCGAAACCGTGGCCGGTAAATTCTGACCAGCAGGTAATGCCACTCGAAGCTACCGTGCAGGCGTAGCCATTACTCGCCAGTGTTGTTCCGTAGGGGTATTGGGTTTCGCCAACGATTGCCGATAGACAGCCTCGCTTTGGTTGGTCCATCGATGGGTCGATCCGGAATGTGACCGGTTTGCCGGTGCAGGTATCGGGCGCACTCCAAGTATAGTTATTGATAGTGCACGAAGCGCCGTCAGATTCGATTGAACAGTGAATATTCTCCAAGCCGGTAGTAAATCTTCCGGTGGGGATTTCGGCATTATCTGGTGCTGGGCGCACCCGCGTTATCCATGCTGCGTCCGTAACAAGGGCATTGATTTGTGGTGGTGCTTGTGGATCAACGAGCGCATGCTGGACGGAGAGCAAGTGCGATTTCTTCGAGTCACATCGTTTGTCAAGGAGGGCTAGTGCGTCAGTGACTATTTTCTGGGAATCAGCATTCCATTGACCCTGGGAGTCAGCTGCTAACACAAAGTCAAAAAACGCTACCGCATCGGTCATCGGATCGGCACAAGACGATGTGGAAGCAGCCTGGCGCAACAACGTCCCGTCCAAGAGTTGTTGGCGTTGAGGATCAGCAGAAGGCTGCGTGTTTTGCTCGGGCTGGGTTGATTGTTGCGGATTGGCTAGTTCTTCTTGATTCGTTTGAGAGCTAGGCGCTTCAACAATATTGCGGCCTTGGTTGATGAAGAAGACAAAGAAGATAATGATGCCAACAACAAAGAGGACGACGAGGCTGGCAATGAAAAAGTACAGTGGACCTCGCGACTGTGGCGAGCTCGGGGCATCAGATGAGTCAAACTGGTTGAGGTCGATCGACATGTGGTCCTTAGTTTGAGTGCGTACGAATTTATCTTCACCCGTTACTCTACCCGATATAACGACCCTGCGGTATCGTTGGTTTCATCAGCATATTCGAGAGTTGGAGGAGTGAGAATGATTTTTTCGCCGGGTACTCGAACTGTAATTGTGCCGTTATTGGGAACGACGTTGGCGATGCTGGTTGAAGAAGCTCAAGAAGCTCAGCGCGCCGGAGCCGATATTATTGAGTGGCGTGTAGACATGCTCTTCGGGGAGCATCCGAATTTCTCTTTCTCCCAGCTCGGCTCAGAAATTATTCCGCAGCTTGTCCAAGCAACCCAAATACCGCTCATGCTAACTATTCGGACCGCCAGCCAAGGTGGTGCAGTTAAAGTCAGCGAGGGGCGTTACCGGTTGTTATTAGCTGAAATGCTCGATACGTTATTGCAATTGCGTGTTCCCGGGGATCGCATCGTCGTCGATATCGAGTATTGGCATCGGGCAGCTCCAGATTTGGCTCGCCGTGCCCAAGAGCTGGGTTATACGGTTGTTATTTCAGATCACAACTGGCTCTCAACCCCAGAGGCAGACATTTTACGGATCATGTATGACGACATGCTGGCAATTCCCGGGGTGGTCGCTAAACTCGCTGTTACCGCACACAATTCTGACGACGTCGATCGCCTGCTCGACGTCACTCGTGAGGTCACGGAAGAAACTCAGCGAATGGTTATTGCGGTGGCAATGAGTGAACAAGGGCGCCGGTCTCGGTTTGAAGGCTGGAACTATGGTTCGGTGGCTACCTTTGCTGCATGTTCGCGGCCCTCGGCTCCGGGCCAGCCACATATTTCTGAGATTTTGGCTGTCCGAGATGCTCCTGAAGCGTAAAATGCGTGGGGCAGTTCAGTTCATGAACTGCCCCACGCATTTAAGGATTTGTGACGCGAAAAGATCAGATCACTTAATTTTGCGGCGTTACCGGCGGCTGTGAGGACCACGGGAAAACGATCCATTTATCGGTAGCCTTCCAGAAATAATCAGGGGTGATTACCGAACGTGGTTTGTCATAGACAACTGCTGATCGCACATCAGCGCCGAGATCGGCAAGCATATCGACCGCCATTTTCAAGGTGCGGCCAGAATCGGCAACATCATCAACGATAAGGAGTTTCTTGCCTTTAATAGACTCCATATCTAACAGTGGTTCGAGAAGGATCGGATCAGGTAACGTCTTTTCAACATCGGTATAGAATTCGATGTTCATTGCATCCGAAAGCTTGACTCCGAGGGCGTAGCTCAATGCACCGGCGGGTAAAAGTCCACCGCGAGCAATAGCGATAATTACTTCAGGCTCAAATCCTGAATCTGCGATTGTTTGAGCCAGTTCGCGCATTGCATCGCCAAACTCGGCCCAATGGAGAACTTCTTTTCCGGATGTATCTGTGGTATCTGCATGGTAAGCCATGACATGAGTTTAGCGCTTTTGAGACATTTGTATGTAATGGATTCATATAGTGAGAGCAGTTACCTCATTTTATGAAACGTTCTAAGTTCTCGAGCTGCTATTGCAGGAACAGATTTTCATAACGCGTGTGTTGTATAAAACATATCGCAGTGAATTGTTGAATAAGGGTACCCTAAATAGATAGTCTCGTCTCTGAGAGAGTTGGCTGTCGCATACTGTCCTTTCTCATGCAAGTATTCACTTTCTTCTGATGAAAGAGTATTTATGAAGGCCTTTTCTGCTATTAAGCTAGGTTTTACGACACTTATTGCGGGTGCATTGCTGTTGTCAGGTTGTTCATCATCAACCGATGAAGCTAAATCAACTGACAATGCAGGTGCTGACAAGCAGCTTACTGTATTCGCAACCACCGGTTACCTCGCTGACGCTGTCGCTAACATTGCACCAGACGCCGAGGTAATCACCATGGTTGGCCCAGGCGGCGATCCACACACCTACCAACCTACAACGAAAGATATCGAAGCACTGCAAAATGCTGATGTTGTGCTCTGGAATGGTCTACACCTCGAAGCTCAGATGCTCGACAAGCTCGAATCACTCGGCGATAAGCAGGTTGCTGTTGGCGATGCTCTCGATGAGAAGTATCTGTTGCCATGGCCAGAAACTGACGAAGATGGCAATGAACTCCACGATCCACACATCTGGAATAGCCCAGAGGCTTGGTCTGAAGCAGTTCAAGTTGCAACCGATAAGATAGCTGAGATCGATCCAGATAACGCTCAGACCTACCAAGACAACGCCAAGAAGTACCGCGAAGAGATCAAGAAGACTGTTGCGGAGGCAAAAGCTCTCCTCGATAAGGTTGCCCCACCGCGCATCTTGATTTCTGGTCACGATGCATTTAACTACTTCGGTCAGACCTTCGATCTTGAAGTTCACGCAACCGATTTCGTCTCTTCAGAAGCAAAGCTCTCCACTCAGGAAATCTCTGACCTCGCTAAACTCATTGCAGACAACAAAGTTCCAGCAATTTTCTTGGACAACCTTGCAAATCCACAAGCTATTAAGGCTTTGGAAGAAGCAGTTAAGGCGAACGGATGGGAAGTAAAGATTTCCGATGATGAACTCTTTGCTGATTCCCTGGGCGCTGAGAAGGGTGTTGATACCTACCTCGGTTCCTTGATGCATAACGCCGAAGCTGTCTCGAAGGCTTTAGGCAAGTGACATCCACGCAAACACTAAGCACACCGGCATGTTCAACAACGAACATGTCGGTGTGTTACCGTGTCGATCCAGTCCTATATAACGTTGATTTCACCGTGCCCGAAGGCATCGTCATGGGTATCGTGGGTCCAAATGGCGCCGGGAAATCAACGCTCATCAAGGCAATGCTAGGTCTAGTTAAGCCACTTACTGGTTCTGCTCAATTCTTTGGGCAACCGTTAGCAAATGTGCGCGAGCGCGTTGGATATATGCCACAGAGCGTAAGTGTCGATTGGGACTTTCCAACAACGGTTATCGACGTCGTTATGATGGGAACCTACGGCAAACTTGGCTGGCTGCGCCGCCCGGGACGTAACGAGCGCAACCAAGCGCTACAAGCCCTTGAACAAACCGGGATCCCTGAACTTGCACACCGCCAAATCGGGGAACTATCTGGAGGCCAACGCCAGCGCGTATTCCTAGCTCGAGCTTTAGTTCAACAACCACAACTGTATTTCATGGACGAACCCTTCCAGGGCGTTGATGCGAAAAGCCAGCGTGCCATTGTTGATGTGCTACATCATCTGCGTTCCCAAGGAAACACTGTTGTTATCGTTCACCATGACCTTGCTACTGTTGCAGATTATTGCGATCACGTCACGTTGCTAAACCGCAATATCGTAGCATCTGGTCCTAGCGCGACTACCTTGACACCAGAAAATATCCGTACCGCCTACCGTGTGGCGGACGACGAAGAGTGGGGAAATTTCGCGTGAGTTTGATAGAGTTCTTCACCGACCACACGTTCCGAATGGTTTTCTTTGGCACAATGGTCATTGGTTTTGTGGCCGGTGCGCTCGGCTCTTTTGCATACTTGCGTAAACAGTCGATGATCTCCGATGTTATCTCCCATTCCGCACTACCAGGAACTCTGGCAGCTTTCCTTTTCTCCGTCGTCGTCCTTCAAACCGATGGCCGCAATATGCTGGCGCTGATTACTGGCGCAGTGATTATCGGTACCTCGGCAGTTTTGTTCACCCAATGGATAGTGCGCAACTCAAAAGTTCACCTCGACTCGGCGATGGCCGTCACGTTATCGCTATTTTTCGGTTTGGGTATGGTTTTAATGCGTATTGTTGCCGATGCGCCACTTCCTGGAAAAGGTGGAATCCAAGATTACCTATTTGGTAATGCGTCAACGATTACCCGGGAAGATTTCTACACCTCGCTAGCAGTTGGCTCGATCGCGTTACTGATAGTGTTCATTTTCTGGAAAGAATTTTCTGCCCGATCCTTCGATCCAATTCACGCCACCATGATGGGTATTCACGGCAAGCTCATCGACACGCTCATGTTTGGCACGATTGTTATCGCCTCGGTCATTGGCCTACGTGCGGTGGGCTTAGTGGTTATGGTTGCCTTCGTGATCACTCCACCTGCGGCCGCCCGGCAATGGACAACTCGCCTAAGCTCGATGGTCATTGTATCGGCTTTTATAGGTGCTATCGGTTCTGGAATCGGAGCTTATTTAGCGGTTTCATTTGGTAAGGTTCCCACCGGGCCAATGATTGTGATTGTTCTGTTCGTCATTTTTGTGATTTCGTTGCTTTTCTCGCCGCGCCGCTCACTCATTATGCAGGCATGGGCTCGACGTCGAGCACGTAACGAATTGAAGAAACAACTGTTAGAGCACAACCAACTAGCCGGAAGTTCGCTATGAGTTTTGTTATTGGCACCAGTTTGCTCGCTATTGTTACCGCGTTAGTGTGTGCTTTACCTGGATCATTTATCGTCTTGCGGCAAAGCTCGATGCTCGTCGATGCGATGAGCCACGCAATTTTGCCTGGCATTGTGGTGGGCTACTACATCACGCATGACTTTGATTCCCCGATACTCATTATTGGTGCGGCAGTTGCTGGCCTAGTGGTGGTTTTAGGAAACGACTGGCTGATGCGATCAGGATTCGTTTCTGGCGATGCGCCACAGGGTCTGATCTTCCCTATGCTCTTTTCTGCCGGCGTTATCCTTATTTCGTTAAATTTCGGTAACCTCCACCTCGATACCCACGTGGTTTTGGCTGGCGATCTTAATCTAGCTGCCTGGCATCAGCTCGTCATCAACGGCACCTCCTATGGGCCAATCTACTTATATGTACTCCTTGTTGTACTCCTTATCAACATCATCGTTATCTGGGCGATGTATCCGCGACTAAAGATCACGAGCTTCGATCCAGATTTTTCTCGAACCCTCGGTATTCGAACCCGCGGCGTCGATACGGCGTTCATGTTTCTCGTTGCAGTAACCGTGACAGCGGCGTTTAACGCAGCCGGAGCTATCTTAATCGTGGCTTTGATGATCGCACCAGCCGCAACAGCTCGTCTCTTTAGTATTTCAATGCGCCAGATGCTTGTGAGCACAATGATCATCGCAGTATCTGGGGCGATTGTAGGGTTTTGGCTGGCTTATATTCTCCACGCCCCAACATCGGCGGCAATGGCAGTATGGTATGGGCTGGTCTTTGCCGTTGTCTTGATTGGTGGTAAACGTTTCGGAGTGGTTCACCAATCGCAAAGCCAGCACTAAAGCTAGGCGTTGTTCTGGATTTGCCTAGATTGGACTAAGCCTACTCAACGGCACTAACCCAGATTGCGCGCAGTGCCCCACTGCCCAACAATACGGAGTTATGGCCTGATACCTGCACCTCAATTGATTCAGAATAAGGAGCCGGAGGTTGAGCTACCAAGGTACATCCATAGGCGATACCGCAGGCATCGAAGAAACGTAACAACTGCGGATCGTCGTCGGAAATCCGTTCAATTCGGAATTGACCGCCCTGGTCAATCGAACTGAGCAAAACAGCTCGCGGGCGAATAATCGTTCCGTCAGCAGCTGGGATAGGATCGCCGTGTGGATCGCGATCCGGGTTACCTAACCGAAGTGCCATGCGCTCGATCATAATGTCAGAAACCGCATGTTCAAGGACTTCGGCTTCAGCGTGGACTTCATCCCAGGCGTATCCCAAAATATCAACTAAGAAAGTCTCGATGAGTCGATGGCGCCGAACCATCGCAACCGCCAACGCCCGCCCGTGATCGGTCAGATACACCGCGCCATAGGGAGCGTGGTCAACCAATCCCTGGTCTTTGAGTTTACGAATCGCATCTGAGGCGGTAGAGAGTTTAACCCCGGCACGCGTGGCAAGGCTCGAGGCAGTAACCGGCTCATCAGACCATTCGCCCAGAGACCAGATTGCCTTCATGTAGTTTTGGCTGCTTTCAGATAGCGAAGAAACTGGCATAAATGCATGGTAACACGCCCAGTGAGCCGGTTCGATTTATGCCTTACCCAGGTGGAATTTAGCAAAAAGATAGTCAGGTGCGTCCAGAAGGTGGCACAATAGAACCATGCTGCTTTCAGATAGTGATATTGCTCGGTATGTCCACCAAGGTCGCATCACGTTAGAACCATGGGATCCGCAGATGATCCAGCCCTCGAGCGTCGATGTGCACCTAGACCGTCTCTTCCGCCTGTTCGATAACCACAAATACGATGTTATTGATCCGGCAGCCGATCAAAACGATCTCACGCGGCTAGTAGAAGTAGATGCTGACGGAGCTTTTATCCTCCACCCCGGCGAATTTGTTTTGGGAGCAACCTATGAGCTAGTGACTCTGGGAGCAGACGTTGCCGCTCGGCTTGAAGGTAAATCAAGCCTTGGCCGGCTAGGTCTGCTCACCCATTCCACGGCAGGGTTTATTGATCCGGGGTTTTCTGGCCATGTCACATTGGAGTTATCCAACACTGCCACCATGCCGATCAAGCTCTACCCGGGAATGAAAATCGGGCAGTTGTGCTTCTTCGAACTTTCCTCCCCCGCAGCTCACCCATACGGCAGCGGTGCCAACGGATCGCGCTACCAAGGCCAACGCGGCCCCACAGCCTCACGTTCCCACCTCAATTTCCACCGCATCGACGTCACTCGTTAAAATACCGGGAACTTTCCCGTAAACTGTGAACAAGACACAGCGAAGGGATGACGATGCTTTTTGTGCTGGCACTTTTCGTGCTAGGTGGCCTCAGCGCACCGCGAATAATGCGAGCTGGCCGACTAGGATTTTTGATTCTGTCAGCTATTCCGCTCACGGCCTTCACATGGCTGATATTGCACGCACCACAAGTGTTGGGCGGCGGAGGCCTCGAAGAACAAATACCGTGGGTAGACCAAGTAAACCTCAACCTTGATGTGCGCATCGACCACCTTTCGTGGGTATTAGGCTTAATCGTAACCGGGATCGGTGGACTGGTCCTGATCTACTGTGCACGCTACTTTTCCCCACGCGCCCAAGGCTTAGGGCGATTCGCAGGCGTCTTCGTGGCTTTTTCAGGAGCAATGCTCGGCCTTGTCACAACCGACAACACCCTCGCCCTATACATGTATTGGGAATTAACAACCGTCTTTTCGTATCTGCTCATCGGGCACAACTTCACCTCCAGTGCATCCCGGCGCGCGGCCGGCCAAGCCATCATCGTTACCACCGCCGGTGGTTTGGCGATGCTCACCGGAATCATTATCCTCGGGCAAATCTCCGGTGGCTCTTATCGGCTATCGGAACTGGTATCCCAAGGCCCATATCTGGTTTCTACCCACGGCGTACTGATCTCCACCGCAGTAGTCTTGGTCCTCATCGGCGCATTATCTAAATCTGCACTGATTCCATTCCACTTCTGGCTACCCGCAGCAATGGCTGCCCCCACACCTGTCTCGGCCTATCTTCATGCAGCTGCGATGGTTAAAGCCGGAGTCTATCTCATTGCCCGCTTAGCACCCGGCTTTGCCCACCTACCACAATGGCGATACGTGGTTATTACAGCCGGCCTAGGAACACTTATTGTGGGCGGTTTTCGCGCCATGAAACAGTTCGATCTCAAACTCGTCTTAGCATTTGGCACAGTTTCGCAACTCGGACTCATCATCGTACTTGTAGGCTATGGAACCCCAGCAACCCTCCTAGCAGGTCTAGCGTTATTGGTGGCCCACGCCCTATTCAAATCCACGCTTTTCTTATCCGTTGGTTCGCTCGACTGGTCAACCGGCACACGTGATCTGCGCGAACTCTCCGGCGTCGGCAAACAATGTCTGCCAGTAGCGATAGGGGCTGGTCTAGCAGGGGCTTCAATGATGGGGCTACCCTTGACAGCAGGATTTGTTGCGAAAGAAGCCGCCCTAGAAGGCTTAGTTGATTCCAACGGACTTGATACCTTCACCTGGATAGTCATCGCACTCGGCTCAGCATTCACAGTTGCCTACACGCTACGCTTTTGGTGGGGTGGGTTTGCAACCAAGCCTGGCGTTGGACGCACCGATGTAAAACACCCCTCCTGGCTCATGACCTCCCCAATCATGTTTCTAGCAATACTGGGCATCGTCGTCGGACTCAACGCAAACACACTCGAAAACGTTCTAGCTCCGTACGCCCATACTCTTCCCGGGGATCGCGCCCACCTGGCTGTCTTTGCCGGGTTCCACCTGCCGTTGTTCATAACGTGTGCGATCATCGGGGTGGGTGGTGTGCTTTTCGTACTAACGCGACGCTTCGCCACTAAGATGCACACCTATGATGTTCCACTGAGCGCTGATGGTGTGTACCGTTGGATCATTTCCGAACTCGAAACCGTTTCAGGCTGGGCGACGGCGTTAACCCAGCGCGGCTCGCTACCGGCATACATGTCGATGATCATGACGTTTATTATTGTTGCTGTTCCACTATCACTGTGGTGGGGTGGGGTAGAAACCATAGCGCGCGTGCGGCTATGGGATTCGCTACCCCAAGCAGGAGTTGCGTTGGTAACGGCCATCGCTGCGGTTCTGGCGGCGCGTTCGCGACGGCGATTAAAAGCCATCATGTTCATTGGAGTCTCAGGATATGGCGTAGCCCTAATCTACGAACTCTACGGCGCTCCAGATCTAGCCCTGACCCAGGTGCTGGTAGAAACAATGACCTTGGTGGTCTTCATTCTGGTAATGCGTCGCCTACCCGTATACTTTTCGGCGCGGCCCGTCATAGCTGTGCGGCACATACGCCTCGGCTTGGCGATCCTTATGGGTGTGGCAATGTCTGCAATGGCCTGGCTTGCGGCCGGTGCACGCAGCCTAACACCCATCTCCGAACTTTTCCACGACGAAGCCTACGCCTACGGCTACGGTAAAAATATTGTGAACGTGACGCTAGTTGATATTCGTGCCTGGGACACCCTAGGCGAAATGTCGGTACTGGTAGCGTGCGGTATTGGAATTTCCTCCCTCCTATTCATCAACGCCCGTTCCGGGCGCGTAGATCGATTCCGCAACTTAATCATCCCCGACGCCGATCTGGCCCACAGATCCCGGGCAGATAACCACGTCTGGCTGGCAGCATCGCGCCTCCAAGACCCAGCCCATCGCTCCGTCATCGTCGAAGTCGGTACCCGGCTGATCTTCCACACAATATTCATCGTGTCAGTTTTCTATCTTTTCTCCGGGCACAACCTCCCTGGCGGCGGTTTCGCTGGCGGCCTACTCGCTGGTATCGCATTGGTTTTGCGCTACATCGCCGGTGGGCGCTACGAGCTCGGTGCTGCTATCCCGCTCCACCCGGGGCATTTGATGGGAAGTGGAATGATTATTGCAGCCATAGCCGCACTAGCACCCATCGCCCTTGGAGGCACGATTCTACAAACGGCCTCATTGGAGTTCGTGATGCCGATCTTTGGGCCAGTCAAGCTCGCCACGGCACTGTTCTTCGATATCGGCGTCTACATCGCCGTCGTCGGTTTCTGTCTCGATATCGTGCGTTCCCTAGGCGCCGAAATCGACCGCCATATCGAACAAGACGAAGAACCTGAGTCGAACCGGGTATCGCACCTAGTTGGGGAGGTGAACCCATGACGTCGTCTGCAGTTTTAATACTTTTAGCTGGTGTACTCATGGCAGTGGGAGTCTACCTAGTTACGGAGCGATCCCTCTCGCGAATCGTGGTGGGGTTAGCCTCGATCACCAATTCGGTCAATATTTTATTCCTTATAGCCGGTGGTCCATCTGGCCAGCCTCCTATTGTGGGGCAGGCAGAACCACACCAGATGGCTGACCCGCTCGTCCAAGCAATGATGCTGACTGCAATCGTGCTCTCCTTGGGTTTAACGGCGTTTTTATTGGCAGTTGGCTATCGTTCGTGGCAGTTATATGGCAACGACGAAGTCCAAGACGACCTTGAAGACAAGCGCCTTGCGAAACATTCGGAGGCAGTAAAGATTGCCGAGCGTGCCGATAAGCCACAGCGTATTGAAGATGACGCAGAAGAAGCTCGAGACGAGACGGAGTCACGCAGTGAAAATGAATCTGAGGCACACATGAGCCAGCAGGAGACTTCGGAGGCGAAACACTGATGAACCTGAATTTTCTTGTTGCCCTACCGGTAGTCGTCCCTATCTTAGGTGCCGGGTTATCGCTGGCTTCGGCGTCGTTTCGCCGCTTGCAAGGCTGGATTTCCATCACGATTTTATCTATCGTGCTCGTTGTTGCGCTCGCGTTAGTATTTTTATCTCAGTCCGGGCCGATTGTGCTCGACGTCGGTGGCTGGGCTTCGCCAGTGGGCGTGAGTTTGGTAGGTGATCGGCTCGCGGCGATCATGTTGGCCACGTCAGTAACTGTGACGCTGGCAGTGCTGGTGTATTCGGTATCCCAAGGTGCAGCCGACGGCGATGATGCGGCCCCGATCGCGGTCTACCATCCGGCGTTCTTACTGCTTTCTGCCGGGGTGTCCAACGCGTTTCTTTCCGGGGATTTATTCAATATCTACGTGGGTTTTGAGCTGTTACTCATGGCCTCGTTCGTGCTCATCACTTTAGGTGGAACCCATGATCGCATCCGGGCTGGCACAGTGTATATTGTGGTTTCGCTCATCTCTTCAGTTGTGCTATTGATGGCGATTGCCTTCACATACGCAGCTACTGGAACAGTGAATCTAGCGCAGTTGGCGTTGCGCCTGCCCGACGTCGATCCGGGTGTGGGCCTTGCGATCCAGACGATGATGCTGATCGGTTTTGGTATTAAAGCAGCGATCTTCCCGCTATCTGCTTGGCTACCAGATTCATACCCGACTGCTCCGGCTCCGGTAACAGCAGTTTTTGCCGGATTATTGACCAAGGTTGGTATCTACACCATTATTCGAACTCAAACCTTGCTCTTCGCCTCGAACCGGATAGATCTCATCCTTGGTGTTTTCGCAATCGTCACCATGCTCGTCGGTATTCTTGGCGCAGTGGCGCAACAAGATATTAAACGTCTACTTTCCTTCACTCTGGTTTCGCACATCGGTTACATGCTGTGGGGAATTTCGTCGTCAACTGACAACGGTTTGGGTGCCGGAATCTATTACGCCGTCCATCATATTACGGTCCAAACTGCCCTGTTCTTGGTGGTAGGGCTAATTGAACGTCGCGGGGGCACGACCTCGCTGATCAAACTCGGATCATTGGCAAAGCTGGCTCCGGTGCTTGCTGTACTGTATCTGATCCCGGCCCTAAACCTCGCAGGTATTCCGCCCCTATCGGGATTTTTCGGCAAAGTTGGCCTGATTCAAGCCTCTGCCTCGCGTGGGTTAGCAATCGACTGGTGGCTCATCGGTGCTGGCGTGGTGACATCGCTTTTGACCTTGTATGCGGTGACGCGAGCATGGACGATGATGTTTTGGCAAGAGGCACCGCACGAGTTGCCGGAGAAAACTATTCCGCGCGCTATGATTATCTCCACCGCGACTCTAGTAGCAGTGACGATCGGAATTTCGCTGGGTGCGGGACCGCTGGGACGATACACCTGGGATGCGGCCAGCGAGTTACATCAACGCACCCCCTATATTTCAGCAGTTTTACCTGACGAGGAACGCGGCACGGGCCAAAGTAGTGAGGTCACTGAGGAAAAGGAGGCTCAGCGGTGAAATATCGTAGTTCGCGCTCGATGCGCCATGCGGTTTTGCAGTCGGAACGATTCCCGCACGCTTCGATGGGGTTGTTGCTTGGTTTGACTCTGGCGTGGGTTTTACTTTGGGGTGAGTTCAGCGTCGGAAATGTTGCGGCTGGCTTTTTAGCTGCGCTGGTAGTTACGAGCTTGGCTCCATTTCCAGCTGTCGCCTTCGACGGGCGGTTTCGGCCGTGGGGAGTAGTTTTGTTGGTGACGACGGTGATGTGGGAGATGGCGCTAGCCACTGCACAGATATCGTGGTTTATAGTTCGCGGGCATGAGCCTCGATCTGGAGTTATCAAAGTAGGGCTACATTCGCGATCCGATGTTTATATTGCGAGTGTGGCTGGATTGACGGCACTGATCCCCGGCACAGTGGTGGTTGATGTTTCGCGTGAAGAATCTATTCTCTATGTTCATATTTTTGATATGGAATTGGCGGGTGGAATTGATAACGCGCGGCAATCGATACTTACCGTTGAAGAGCGGTTGTTGCGCGCCTTTGCTTCGCATGATGAGTTGGTTGATGCAGGCTATGTTCCTGGCCCCTCACGCTCATATGGCAGATTGGAGGATGGGCAGTGATCTGGCTATTAGCAGCAAGTGCCGTGATTGAGTTGATTGCGGTGGTGTTATTGATGTGGCGTCTGGGGCGCGGGCCAACTATTTTAGACCGCGTGGTTACCTTAGACATGATCACCTCAGTGCTGGTTGGAGGTATCGCCATTTTGTTTGCCGTTACGCGGCGCACCGATCTTTTGCCGGTGTTTGTGGTGGTTTCGCTCGTAGGGTTCGTTGGTTCTACGGTCACTGCGCGTGCACTGCCTAAGGAGGAAGAGTGATGGTGATATTAGACTGGGTTGGCACTGTTTTGATTTTCTTCGGCAGTGTATTGACCCTAATCGCCACTATTGGCGCGTTGCGGGTTCCTGATGTGTTTTCCTTGCAGCATATTGCTACTAAGCCGCAAGTGATGTCGCTTATTTTGCTGATGTTCGGCGTGATGTTGGTTGTGCGCGATAGTGCAGTGACGTGGACTCTCCTTGCCGTCATTGGTTTCCAACTCGTTACTTCACCGATTTCGGCACATGTTATTTCCCGGGCCGCTTATCGCACCCGCCGGCCTGGTATGTCCGCTTTTGATGTTGATGAATTAGATAGTGACCTGCTCGCTGGAGGAGATCTCACGGTAGACTAAAGATAGTTGCGCTCGCCAACGATGCTGGCGAGTTGCGTTACGAAAGGAAAAAGATGAACCTCGGATACCGCCTTCTAAGTTTGGCTACCGGCGCTGTTGCTGGTCTTGTTGCCCGTCAGGTTGTGACGCTGGTGTGGGAAAAGGGCTTGGGGAAAGCCACACCGAATGGTGATGAGACTGATCTCGATCTCCCGCTGGCACAGATTGCTACCTTCTCTGCAGTCACGGCAGGAGTGACTGCTCTTGTCAACGAGGCGATGCAACGCAAGACCGCCCAATGGTATGGCGCACGGAATTCTGAAGACAAAGCCTGATTTTTCTTCGCAGACGATCCCGAGATTACCTGTTCTAACTCCGTAGCGGAGATGAGTGTAGGCGATCTCGGGATTTTGCTGTTCGCTCCTAGTGAGAGGAAACTCAAACCTTGGTTTTCGCTTTTCTCATGCCGAAAACTCGGTGATAGGATGAGGATGTCACAGGGGAGCGCAAATGTGCTGAGAGTGCGAACTTTTCTGCAGACCCTCATACCTGATCCGGGTCATACCGGCGGAGGAAGTGAGTTCTCTCCCTACTACGCTACGGTTTAATGCTATGTGTAGCAGGCCCTCCATGAATAACGGAGGAAAGATATGAAAACCCGTAAGTTGAGCCTTGGTTTAGTTACCGCATGTGCACTGGCATTAAGCGCTTGCTCATCGAGCGTTCCAGCGGCAGATAAAACGCCTGATGCGATGGAGAAGGAAACTCAGAAGGCTCCACAGACGGTTAAGGTCGTTACCAATGGATCCTTCTCCTTACCTGACGATGTCCTTGCTGCATTCACCAAGGAATCAGGATTCACAGTTGAGCTAGTTAATGGTGAAGAGTCTGGCACGCTGGACTCCAAACTCATCTTAACGAAGAACAATCCGGTAGGTGACGCAGTTATTGGCTTAACTGCTAATAACATTATCGACGTTGCTAACGCTGGTGTTCTTGACGATTCGGTTAAACTAGATGGTCCCAAAGGTGCCGATAAATACAAGATCGCCCAAGCTAGCGGTGCTATGCCACTAGATCGATCTGATGCATGTTTCAACTACGATATTGCCTATTTCGAAGATAAAGGTTTGACGCCTCCGGCTGGCTTGGAAGATTTAGTGAAGCCAGAATACCAAAACCTAACTGTGATTGAGGATCCGTCAAAGTCCGATACTGGGTTTGCGTTGCTGGCGGCAACAATTTCGCACTTTGGTGAAGATGGCTATGTTGATTACTGGAAGCAGCTTTTGGCTAACGGCACTAAGGTTGATGCCGGATGGAAGGACGCCTACCAGGTAGATTTCACTGCCGGTGAAGGTAAGGGTGCCTATCCGATCGTCATGTCATATGCTTCTTCGCCATTTTGGACGATTAACGAAGCAGGTGACGCCTCCAGCACAGCTAACGTTGCCGGTGGCTGCTACCCGGTAGTGGAATACGCCGGTGTTCTCAAGGGTGCGAAGAACGTTGAGGGTGCACAAAAGTTCCTCCAATGGTTGTCTACCCCGAAGATTCAGACCGTCATTGCCGAAGAAAATGTTACGTATCCAATCGACGAATCTGCACAGTTGCCCAAGGGCATGGCAGAATTTGCGCCGCGGCCAGACGCTGTTGCATCCCTAGATCCGCAAAAGATTGTCGATTCGAAGGAAGAATGGATTACCGCGGTTACGGAACTGTTCTAAGAAAACTCCTTCGATGTTGAAATCTCTGACACAGCGCCCACTGATTGTGTGGGCGCTGTGCGCTCTAGGCCCGGCGCTCTTCCTCGGATTGTTCTTCTTCGCTCCGGTTATTGATCTACTGAGCTTGGGTGTAGCAGAACTGGCGGCGAGCTGGAATTCAGGCGGCTTGGCCGGCATAGGCGAGCAGTTGTCGCGAGCGCGAGCAGGCACTGCGTTGGTGACGACGTTAGCCTTAGCTTTTGCCGGAACATTATTGTCCATTGCGGTGGGCGTGCCAGCTGCCTACATTTTGTATCGCAGACGTTTCCCGGGCCAAAACATTATTCGATTTTTGATTGTCTTCCCGTTCGTGCTGCCCACGATCGCGGTTGCTACCGCGTTTCGTTCCCTATACGACGACGGCGGTTTATTCGGTTTCCTCAACCTTGCCGGTTCGCCGATACTCATTGTGCTAGCAATGATGTTTTTCAACATTTCGGTGATCGTCCGTACCGTGGGTGCGGCGTGGGGCGGACTCAATCCGAACTATGAAGCTGCAGCGCGCACGCTCGGCGCCTCGCCACTGCGTGCGTTTACCTCTGTGACGTGGCCGCGGTTGGCTCCAGCAGTGTATTCGGCAGCAACTCTCGTTTTCTTGTATTGTTCAACCTCATACAGTTTGGTGATGATACTGGGAACAACGCGCACGCGAACGTTAGAGACAGAAATCTATCGGCAAACAGCGCAGTTCCTCAACCTTGGCACGGCCGCGGTTCTTTCTCTGGTTCAAGCAATTATCGTCGTTGCTGCCCTCATTATCTCCCAGCGCTTTAGTAAAGACGCGGTTGTGGTTGATACCCATTCGCGTTTCGTGCGTAGCTTGCCGCGCGTTACCCGCCAACAACGCCCGATGGTTATCGGTGTTTTAGCGATTGTGCTTGCGCTGATTGTTTTACCGATTGTCCAAGTCATTATTCGTTCGTTGCGGCGTAACGGGGAGTTCACAATCGCTAATTTCACTGATTTGTTCCGGGCAGGTGCGGCAAGGTCAGTAGATTTCGCTATCGCCTCAACCATCTGGCAATCGTTATCGTCAGCTATCTATGCTTCGGTGATCGCCGTCGTTGTTGGTGGCATGGTTGGACTTTTGGTGACGCGCAAAATGCGCACCCATCAACGTGCCTGGCATCGGGTGCAAAGTCTCTACGATGCGCTGTTCATTGTTCCGGTTGGTATTTCGTCTGTGACGTTGGGCTTTGGTATGTTGGTAGCGATGGGCAGTTCGCTACGTTTTGTTGCCGATTCGCCACTGTTGTTGCCGTTGGCGCAAGCTCTGGTGGCGTTGCCGATTCTTATTCGTACCATCGTTCCGATGTTAGACGGGGTTAATCGCGATCTCTACGATGCTGCCGTGACGTTGGGTGCTTCACGCTTTCGCGCCTTCTTCACCGTTGAAGGCCCGGTGCTTGCGCGGGCACTCGGAGTTGGGGCCGGGTTTGCGTTTGCGATTAGTATCGGGGAATTTTCAGCTACCTCCTTCCTCGTATTGCAACGTGAACCAACATTGCCGGTCATGATTTATCAGCTCGTTAGTCGCGCAGGGGCAGCTGATCAAGGAATGGCATACGCTGGCACCGTGATTTTGTGTGCGATCACTGCATTGGTGATGGTGGTAGTGGAAGTGTTGAGCAAACCGCGCAGTTCGTCTCAGCGGCCCAACAAGGAGAAAACGTGATGACCACGATCCACATTGAGCATGTGAGTTTGAGATATCCAGATGGTTTCCAGGCGTTACGAGATGTGAGCCTGGATGTTGATCACGGCCAGATTTTAGGGCTACTTGGTTCTTCAGGGTCGGGTAAGTCCACACTGTTGCGGGCAATTGCTGGGCTGGAGCCGATCGCGCAGGGTCGTATCACAGTGGGTGGGCAGGATATGGATGGAGTTCCCCCACACCGGCGCAACGTGGGCATGGTGTTTCAAGATGGCCAACTTTTCCCGCACCGCAACGTCGAACGCAATATCGCTTACGGTCTCGAAATGGCTGGGGTTAAGCGCAGTGAACGTCAAGCGCGGGTGGCACACATGCTCGACGTCGTGGGGTTGGCTGGCTTTGAAAAGCGTGAGGTGGGCACTCTTTCGGGAGGTCAAGCCCAGCGGGTTGCCTTGGCGCGCTCGCTCGCTGCGCGCCCACAGGTACTCCTTCTCGATGAACCGCTTTCTGCTCTGGATAAAGAGTTGCGCCAACGCCTGGCAGTAGATGTGCGCCAGATCCTCAAAGCTGCTCAGATGACGGCTATCTTCGTCACTCACGATCCGGATGAGGCTACCTCGGTTGCCGATCGTGTTTTGCGCATGGCAGATGGGACGATTGTGCAGTAAGTGTTTGCGGCCAACATTTACCTTAACGTGGTGCTACCACGGGGTTTACAGTGGTTGTATCATCGGCTTTATAGGGGTGTCGCTACTGCTTGTTCTACTCGCCGCTGAAAACCCCGAGATTCCTATAAGGAAAGATTCGGATTATATTTGAGCACATTAGGCTCATTGCTGCATTCGCTGGCAATGGAGATATTGTGTGCGATTGCCCCTTCGGCGCGCAGCTCTAGTAGGCGCGGCACGACGCGGTCACGCAGTGCCCATGGATCAATCGTGTTGACGTAGATCTTTGTGCCACCTTCGAATCCAGCCAAGGTGGAAACACGCCATTTAATCAGCACTTTCCACGGCATATTCACATCAGCATCAATCGGTTTACAATGCCATTCTTCATTGGTGGGAACATCTGGGCCAGTTGCTGCATGCATCGCATGGATTAAATCGCTCATCGCTCGACGTTCTTCATCGGTGTGTTCCCACGGCTGGGAGGCAGGGGATTTAGACCAAATCTCTAACGTCGGATAACGGTGGCCAAATCCCGCAATCGCAATAGCGTGGGCGTTTTCAGCCAAAATTAAATTATGGTAGCCCGCATAGTTCACGGCAGCTTCGTTGTACAGGTTCGGATTTTGGCGCACTCGTTCGACTTCGAGTTTGCCGTTAACTGAACGTTGATCGATTGCTACGAGCTGCTTATGTAAATGGTCAAAGGACGCACCGGCTGGTTTGAGCCAGTTTTGGAACACTTGCACGTAACGAACGTATTTATTTTGGGTGTAGAGATCATGCATAGCATCAACTGTGAGGCGAATAAACCATTCGTGTTCTTGTGGTGTGAGAGTGCCAGCCGAAGCTAACTGTGCGGTGGTGGTTGCTCCGGGAATAAAATGCCGGCGTGCCAGGATCAAATCGTGGCCGCCCCCGAAAAGCGGATAGGCCAACGTGGTGATTTCGAGATCGCTAAGTGCCTCAAACTCTTCCTCAGTATGGGTGTTATGCAGTTTCATCCGCAAGACTTTAAGTACGTGAGCGCGCCCAGCCGGATCAGCCATGTAGGCTTCGAGCCGGCCACGAGCAGCAGCCGGCAGACGATAATCATAGTTCTTCGCCCAGTAGTCAAACGACAAAATCTCAAACAGGTTAGGGATGCGACGGAACTCCCACTCGCGAGTGAGCATATCGACGTCGGTACCGCGGTAAACCACGGCATCGTCGCGCTTACGCACAATCCGCGCTTTTTCCGGCGGCGTCTCTAAAATTCGCTGGGTACAAAACGCGCACGTGTGGCCGATGAGTTCGGGATCGATCGGTTCGACGTCGGTGTGCACGATATCGATCGGACGATCAGCGCGCCCGGGTATGGTCCACACTTCGGTTCCGGAAAACGGGTTGATCTGTTTGATCGTGCCGTCTGCCATTTTTGTGATGGGCGGTGGGAAAGAATATGTGTCAACCATGGTTCTTAGTTTATACGTGTGTCAGGGCACGTGGCTACAGCTTTTCTTTTCTGGGCGTGCCTGATACACATAAATATGTGAGTAAAAATGTTGAGAAAGTGCGTCTACCGCGCGAAATCTGGGTGATTGTTGCAGCGTCGGTTGCAATTTCGTTGGGCTATGGAATCGTTGCCCCGGTCTTGCCGCGGTTCGCTATCCAGTTCGGGGTAACGACGACGGCGGCCACTTTAGTTGTGTCCGCATTCGCTTTCACCCGACTTATTTTTGCTCCAGCAGCTGGGCGCTTGTCTGGGCGTCTCGGGGAACGCCGACTGTACTTGCTCGGTATTTTCATTGTTGCTATCTCCTCAGCTGCTAGCGCGGGCTCGCAAGCATACTGGCATTTGTTGATTCTGCGCGGTGTGGGTGGTTTTGGTTCGGTAATGTTTTCGGTTGCAGCGATGTCGCTGGTAATCCAGTTGGCTCCGCCCAATGCGCGCGGGCGCGCCTCGGCAGCGTTCGGTGGTGGGTTCCTTATCGGTAATATTGCTGGCCCAGCCTTGGGGGCGTTGATCGCGCCACTAGGCTATCGGTGGCCGTTCATGATCTATGCGGTGATGTTGTTAATCGCGATGGCGATCGTTGCCTACGAAATTCCTGCTGATGGGCATCGGCGTCGTCAGTGGCGGAAAATTTTATTCAAGCGCTCTGGCGGCAAAGCCCAAGCTCCGCGCGCTGCGGAGGTGTTTCCTAAAGTTGCGCCCACGGTTATGGTGCCTAACTCAACTGACCGCGGCGTGCTAACTATCGCTGGGGCGTTTGAGCATCGACGCTTCCCGCTCGTGTTAGGCACTGCATTCGTTCAAGGCTGGGCCAATATGGGTATGCGTGTTGCGGTGGTTCCTCTTCTAGCGGGCACGATTATGGTTGGCCCGCACTGGCTGCCGGCGGGCGACTGGCTGGCTGGCGGTGCAATGACGGCCTTTGCTCTGGGTAATGTGGTGGCCTTGCTACGTGCCGGGCGCTGGGCAGATCTCTATGGTCGCGCCAGCGTGACGATTTGGGGTTTGCTGATCTCAGGCGTATTTACGATTGCGCTCGGTTTTTCACTCACGACGGTGACATTCATTGCCCTGTGTTTCTTCGGTGGTATTGGCGCTGGTTTTATTCAGCCGGCTCAACAAGGAGCAGTTGCGGACATCATCGGTGATCGGCAAGGCGGATCGGTGGTCTCCTTCTTCCAGCAGTTCACCGATTTCGGCACTATTCTCGGCCCGATTATCGCCGGGCTGATCATCGACTATTCGGGTTATCTTGCCGCATATATTGTTGGCGGTAGTGTTTTGATCATCGCTGGGTTGGCATGGATCTTCTTCGATTCAGAAAAATGACAAAATCGCCGAACCCGTGGGCTTTTCCGCACCGTTAAAAGACCACATTTTGTGTGAGTGGAGTGGTGTTCGTGCAGGTAGCCAATCTCCTAGACTATTCTTAAACTATGTTTCTCGATATTAACGACGCGAACCAAACCCAACGTTTTGATGATTTTATAGCTTCGAGCCCGCACGCTAACCTGTTGCAAACTCGTGCCTGGGCGCATGTGAAAGCCGGCTGGGATAGCCACTATTTCTATCACGAAACTGACGGCGAAATCGATGCCACCCTTTCGGTTTTATCCATTATGGATTCACGGTTTGGCGCCCGGTTGTTTTACGCTCCGCGTGGCCCGGTCTGTGATTTGAACCAGATCGACGTCGTTACTAGCCTTATCGACGAAGCCGAAGCGTATGCTCGGGCCCACGAGGGTTTCTTGTTGCGAATTGATCCGAGCGTGGCTGATGATGAAGGTTTGCGTCAGGCCTACGCTCAAGCCGGGTATCCGTTCCAGCGTGAGGATGCCAATACCACTCAGCCACTGATGAGCCTGGTGTTGGATATCAATGGACGCAATCGGGAAGAGTTGTTGGCGGCGTTGTCGAAGAACACTCGGAAAAATGTGCGTAAGTCTTACCGGCTTGGGGTTACTAACCGCGTGGGTGGGCGTGAGGATCTGCCGGAGTTTTATCGTCTTTTTGAGATGATGAATCAACATCACGGGATTTCGTATCGGCCCTATAGTTATTTTGAGCGGCTCTATGATGCCTTTGAAGATCGGGTTCGACTGAGCTTTTCGATGTTTGAAGGACGAGCGATCACCACTTCGTTTTTGATTACGTTTAACGATACGGCCAATGCCCTCTATGGCGCAGATTCTCACGAGTTCCAGGTGGGGCAGTCTTATCAGATCAACTATGAGGAAATATCGTATGCTGCTGAGCAGGGCTGCCGATACTATGACATGGGCGGTATTTTCCATACGGATGAAGATAATGGGCTCTATCATTTCAAGCGCAAGTTCACCGAGGATAACGTTATTCACTGGATCGGGAATATAGATCGCATTCTCGATGCCGAAAAATATGACCGGTTCCGGGAGTTGACTGGCCGGAAGGAAGACTGATGGCTATTGTTCCGTTGATCTTGGGAACAGACGAGAATTCATACACTCAAGCTCGCGCCTACCATCAAGCCTACGGGCGCCAGGCGGTAGTGTGCGGCGCAGGTATTCTGGCGCCGTTTTACCACACCAAAATTGCCCAGGTTCATGTTCGTTCCGGGTTTTCTGCTGATGTCGATATTTTTGCGGCGCTACTCAATGAGGTCTGGGCCAGCCGTGATAAAGACGTCGAGAATTTCTTGATGATTGCCCCTACCGAAGAGTATCTTCACATGCTTTACCGGGCCCTAGATCTGCTAGATTTCTCGCCCGTGATGCCCTACCCGGATGCTCAGTTGGGCAGGGCGTTGATGGATAAAAGTTTCTTTTATGCGCGAATGGAAGAGTTGGGGATTGCCGTTCCTAAGACGCTGATTGCCGGTCCACATAACTATTCCTCGCAGGTCTTAGACGCAGAGCAGTTCATTAAAGCCGACGATTACGAGACGTTTAATTCTTTCGATTTCCCACAAAAACATAAAGGGTTTCATGCGCACAATGCCGCTGAGGCCAAGGATTATCTGGCTGCGGTTTTCGCTTCGGGCTTTAGTGGAAACATGCTGGTGCAAACCTATATTTCGGGGGATAACACTCAAGAGTTTTCCGTCAATGGTTATCGTAGCCGCGATGGGCGCACGGTCTTTGTCCAAGCGCGCAGTGTGTTGACTGATACTCGGCCAATGTGGGTGGGCAACCATTTATTGCTCACCGATACCGATCGCCCTGATTTGCAAGACTTGTGCCAACGTGCGGTAGATGGCTTGGGGTATGTCGGGTTTTTTAATATTGATTTCAAGGTTGATCTAGGAACAGATGTTCCTTATATGTTGGAGATGAATACGCGCTTGGGGCGCAGTTCCTATTATGGTTTGCTCAACGGCGTGAATTTTATCGACCATGCGATTAGGGATGCTGAAGGTAGGGACTTCCCTAAGATTTCTCGGCAGCCGTTTTCGTGGATTACGGCGTTGCGTTCCCAAGTAGCCAACCAGCTCACCGGCAGCGCGTTATCTTATTTTATGGACGCTACGCGCTATGAGAATACGGGCAATGCGCTCGATTATGGTTTCGACGACGATCCGATACGAATCCAACGGTTGGGCAAACTACGGGAAAACATTGGACGAACCTTAGGGTGGTAGCCCACGTTCACGGCGCGAGCACTGAATCGAGGTAGGAGAAGATTAGTGCCGTGAGAAGCGCGGTTTGTTTGATATCTGCTGCCCCGGCATGTCCGCCTTCAGTATTTTCGTGATAGTAGGCTTCAAAGCCAGCATCGCTTAGTTTTTGGAAGAATTTTCGGGCGTGGCCTGGATGTACGCGATCATCGCGCGTTGAGGTGGTGATCAAAATGGGTGGGTAAGGTCCTTCGTGAACATTATGGTAGGGGGAGTAGTGCTTGAGGTATTCCCAATCATCAGTATCAGGGTTGCCGTATTCTGCCATCCAGGATGCTCCAGCTAGCAGATGGGAGAATCGTTTCATATCGAGAAGCGGGACGCGGCAGACGATAGCCCCGAAATGGTCAGGATAGGTGGTGTACATATTCCCCATCAGTAAACCGCCGTTCGATCCGCCGGTTGCGGCAAGCTGGGCAACAGTTGTGATACCGCGAGCAACTAAATCGGCGGCAACGGCTGCGTGATCTTCATAGGCTTTGTGGCGGTTTTCGCGCAGTGCTGCTTGGTGCCAGCGCGGTCCGTATTCCCCGCCGCCGCGAATATTTGACAGCGCATAGACGTAGCCTTGTTCCAGCCACATCTTGCCGTAGGTGGAAATATAGGATGGCAGGCGCGAGACTTCGAATCCGCCATATCCATCGAGCAAAGTTCGGACGTTTTTCTTTCCAGCGATCGCATCGTGTGGGCCGACGACGAAGTATGGAATCTTGGTGCCGTCCGCTGATGTAGCCCAGTGTTGGGCAACGCCTAATCCAGAGTTATCGAACCGGTGGGGTGCTTGGCGTAGTTGTTTCATTGCCAGGCCATCTGGTGAAACTGTGCCGTGGAAGAGGGTTGTTGGGTCGAGGAAGCCGGAGGCTATGATCCACACCTCATCGGATGTGTGGGAATCAACCGCGGCAATACTGGCGGTGGAAAACTCAGGTATCTGGGGGTGTAGTTCGAGGATGTGCCATTGTGAATCGGCGTAGTGAGCAAACCAGAACCGCCCGCGCACGTCGTCGAGCGTGGTGAACACGACCCCGGAAGCTACTGGGCTCACGCTCAATAGCGATGATGTCTCGTTGGGTTCATACATGAGGTGAATATCGTGTGGCGTCGGGCCAGATAGTGCGCTGGCGTAGTCGATTGCCAGGAGGCAACCAGCTGGATAGGTCTGCCCGTGGACTTCCCACGGATAGCGTAGTTCGGCAATAACCCAATTGCGTACGACGCTCACCATAGCTGAGCTGGGTAGTTTGATTGGCCGCAATGCTTCTGGTTCACCGTTCGCCAACTTGGCGATATCGACGTCGTAGACGATCGTATTTCTAAAATCGGTGGCGCGTTGCGCGAGAAGCTTTTCGTGTCCGGGAGTGTGGTCGTAGGAGGCTGCGACGACGACGTCGTCGAACTCGCCGCGAATGATCTCGGTTGCGTCGGCTAGTTTTTCGCCGCGCGACCACAGGCGTGCCGAGATCGGGTAGCCAGAAGCAGTCACAGACTCGGCGCCAAAGTCGGCGCTAATAACCACTCTATCGCGGTCCACCCAACGCATCGTGCCCTTGGAGTTGGGTTTAATAAAGGCTTGTTCTTCAGGGACGAACGAGCGGGTTGCGATATCGAATTCGCGCACGACGTTGGTATCTGAGCCGCCCGGATGCAACGAAACTAGGGCGCGATCGTAGCTGGGGTAGAGTAGCTGGGCGCCACCGAATACCCATGATTCGTTCTCTTTTTTGCCTAGTTCGTCAATATCGAGCAAGATTTCCCACTCGGGTTCAGTTTCTGGTGAAACATAGGTGAGATAGTCGGCGGCTGGGGTGCGCCGCCACAGGCCGCGCGGATGATCGCCGTCGACGTAAAAATCGTAGACGAACTCCCCGCGCTGAATGCCGATAACAAGGTGGTCTTTTGCAGAAAGGATCTCATCGAGCTGGTTTTGGCGCGAGATGAACTCTGGGCCGGAGAAGTGTTGGATGGTGTGCTCAGATATAGTATTTGCCCACTGAAGGTTATCTGGGGAGAGGTCTTCTAGATAACGATAGGGATCGTTGGCTGTTGTCGAGTCGTTAATCTGCATGTTGCTTTACCTTTCTGCTGAGTCAAAGTATATCGCACCGGCGTTGGGGGCCATGTCTTCACGCCTGATTCGCTCTGAGCGCAGATGGTGGCACGAATCATTTTGCGGGCGGTGTAGCTGCCGCGATCCGCCGGTGGTAGCGCAGATATCAAATGGTGCAAGTGTTGATATAGCAATGTTTTACGGAATGTGGTTATGTGGAATGGAAGTGGTGGGAATAAAAAACGGTTCACCGAAGTTGAGTAGAGCAGACTCAAGAATGAATTAGTCAACTGGACATAAGTTCGTTACTGGTGCACACTTGAGAGGTAGAAGATGTGAACAGCGCATAGCGCTAACAGATAAGGAGACAATTCCATGGCACGAGCAGTGGGTATTGACCTAGGAACAACAAACTCGGTCGTCACCGTCCTTGAAGGCGGCGAACCAACCGTTATCGCAAACGCAGAAGGTATGCGTACCACCCCATCAGTAGTGGGCTTTTCTAAGACTGGTGAAGTTCTTGTCGGTGAAATCGCAAAGCGTCAGGCAGTAAACAACGTCGAACGCACTATTTCGTCCGTCAAGCGCCACATGGGCGAAGATTGGTCGATTGACATCGACGAAAAGACCTACACCCCGCAACAGATTTCCGCATTTATCTTACAGAAATTGAAGAAGGATGCAGAATCCTATTTGGGCGATACCGTGACCGATGCGGTTATCACCGTCCCGGCATACTTCAACGATGCACAGCGCCAGGCAACCAAAGATGCCGGCCAGATCGCTGGCCTAAACGTCCAGCGCATCGTCAACGAGCCAACCGCAGCGGCTCTGGCTTACGGGCTTGAAAAAGGTAAGGAAGATGAGCTCATCCTCGTCTTCGATCTCGGCGGTGGAACATTCGATGTCTCCCTCCTCGAAGTAGGCAAAGACGAAGATGGTTTTTCCACCATCCAGGTTCGGGCAACCTCGGGCGATAACAAGCTCGGTGGCGATGATTGGGATCAGCGCATCATCGACTGGCTCGTCACCCAGGTAAAGAACAACCACGGCGTTGACCTATCCAAGGATAAGGTTGCACTCCAGCGGTTGAAGGAAGCTGCAGAGCAGGCAAAGAAGGAACTTTCTTCGGCCACCTCCACCAACATCAACTTGCAGTACCTGTCGATGTCAGAAAACGGTCCACTCCACCTCGATGAGCGCCTCACCCGCGCAGCCTTCGAAGAAATGACCAAAGATCTGCTCGAACGAACCAAGTCTCCATTCAAGAAGGTTATCGAAGATGCCGATGTGAAGATCTCCGAGATCGATCACGTCGTCCTCGTTGGTGGCTCAACCCGTATGCCAGCTGTGACCGAAGTAGTCAAAGAACTCACCGGCGGTAAGGAACCAAACAAGGGCGTAAACCCAGATGAGGTTGTTGCTGTAGGTGCAGCTCTCCAAGCAGGCGTACTAGCTGGAGATCGCACCGATGTTTTGCTCATCGACGTCACCCCACTATCCCTTGGTATCGAAACCCTCGGTGGGCGGATGGCAACCATGATCGAGCGCAACACCGCAATTCCAACCAAGAGCTCCCAAGTCTTCTCAACCGCAGAAGATAACCAGCCTTCGGTTCTCATTCAGGTCTACCAAGGCGAACGTCCATTCGCCCGCGACAACAAGCTCCTTGGCACCTTCGAATTAGGTGGTATCGCTCCAGCTCCACGCGGACGCCCACAAATCGATGTCACATTCGATATTGACGCCAACGGTATCGTCCATGTCTCAGCTAAGGATCTGGGCACCGGCAAGGAACAGTCGGTTACCATCACCGGCGGTTCGGCGCTGTCGAAGGAAGATATCGAGCGCATGGTTAAAGAAGCAGAAGAGCACGCTGCCGAAGATGCTAAGCGCAAGGAAGAAGCCGATATCCGTAACACTGCAGAACAGCAAGTTTACAGCATCGAGCAGGTCCTAAAGGACAACGAAGACAAGCTCGATGATGCCGTAACAACCGAAGTGCGCACTGCTGTTGAAGCTCTCAACGAAGCACTCAAGGGCGAAGATATTCAAGCCATCAAGTCTGCTTCTGAAGAGCTAAACACCAAGGCACAAAAGATCGGTGAAGCACTCTACGCACAAGCTCAAGCCGAGCAAGCCAACGCTGGTGCCACTGAGCAAGGTCCTCAAGGCGACGATGACGTCATCGATGCTGAGATCGTAGACGACAACGACTCCAAGTGATAGCCGTATCCGGGGGCCGCGGTATCATCGCGGCCCCCGCACGCTACATATATCACGAGAAAAAGAGGAACAATAATGGTAGATGAACCACTCAACCCACACTCCCAGTCCGAAGATGATCAACAGCTAGAGCATAACGAGGCGGCAGACCAAACCACCGAACCTGCAGCTCAACCAACTGAGGAAACAAGCCAACCCGAGCCAGGAATCAGCGCGGTCGAAGATGGCGAACCAGAGTTATCACAAGCAGATCAAGCACTGCTTAAAGTGGCAGAACTTGAAGAACAACTTGCCCGCCGCAATGCAGATTTATATAACTTGCGCCAAGAATACAACGGTTACGTTAAGCGTTCCAAAGCCGATGGCATCATGCAATACGAAGCAGGAGTCAACAAAGTTCTCGACATACTCCTACCCGTACTTGACGATGCTGCCTTAGCGCGCCTTCATGGCGATCTGGAAGGCCCAACTGGTGCAATTATCACCAAGTTAGAATCAACGCTGGAAACCAATTTCAAGCTTGAGCGCTTTGGCGCCGAAGGCGATCTGTTTGATCCCAACCTCCACGAAGCACTCATGGCTACCACCTCTAGTGACGTCGAAGAAGAACAGATCAGCCAGCTTATTCAACCCGGATACAAGGTCGGCGAACGTATCTTGCGTCCGGCGCGCGTCGGCGTCGTCAAACCAGAGTAATTTCAAGCTAAAGAACCCAACCTACGTTGAACTACACAACCAAAGTACACCTGTGAGGAGGTGAGGACTATGGCAAGTCAAGATTGGATGAACAAAGATTTCTATGCGGCCCTTGGAGTTTCCAAGAATGCAAGCACCGAAGAAATCAAAAACGCATACCGTAAACTTGCGCGAAAATACCATCCAGATCGCAACCCGGGAGATACCGGCGCAGAAGCAAAATTCAAAGATATTTCCGAAGCATACAGCGTGCTCAAAGACGACCAAGAGCGCAAACAATATGACGCGATTCGCTCAATGTCTGGCGGGGCACGGTTTACCCCCGGATCTGGTGGCGGCTTCGAAGATATTTTCTCTGGAGTTTTCGGGCAAGGCGCCCGCGGCGGAGCACAGTATAGCTCGATGGGTGACACCCCCGGATTTGAAGATATTTTAAAAAACATGTTCGGCCAAGGAGCACCACACCCCAACGGACCATCCGGATTCGGCGGGTTCGGGCGTCGGCCAGAACGCGGCCAAGACGTCAAAGCCTCAGCAAAACTGACGTTCCGTCAAGCTGTTGATGGTGCAACCATAACCCTGAATATCAACGGTAAACCAGTAACTGCCCGCATCCCGAAGGGCGTTGCGAGCGGGCAAAAAATTCGCCTGAAAGGCAAAGGCAATCCAGGCTCCAACGGTGGCCAAAACGGCGATCTACTTGTCGAAGTCACTGTAGAGACCCATCCGGTTTATGAACTCCACGGACACGATGTTCACCTCACCGTGCCAGTATCATTCGATGAAGCAGCACTAGGTGCCGTGATCGATGTGCCCGTCATTGATGGTGAATCAGTGAAAGTAAAGATCCCGGCAGGATCGTCGTCTGGAAAGAAAATGCGCGTACGTGCCAAAGGCCTCCAAGGAGCTAACGGAGTCGTTGGCGATATGTTCGTTCATCTCACCATCAACGTTCCAGAAGAGCTACCTGACCAGGCTCGCCGCGCCGTCGAAGAATATCGCACAGCGATGCAAGATCACGATCCGCGCGCAGAATTTACTAAGATGGCTCATATCTAACCAAATCTGCCCGCCGCGCACTCGCGGCGGGCGCACAATCCACTAGGAGGTGGGCACGTTGGCAAAAGTCTCACACAATGCACCGATTCTTACGGTCTCGGTTGCCGCCGAACTAGCTGGAATGCACGCCCAGACGGTACGCCAATATGACCGGCTTGGCCTGGTTGTTGCCAAACGCACTCGCGGAGGCGGCCGGCGATATTCACTCAACGACGTCGAACGGCTCACCGAGATCCAGCGGTTATCGCAAGAAGAAGGCATAAACCTAGCTGGCATATCACGTATTTTCGAATTGCGTGACGAGCTCGCCCAGCTCGCCAACGCGAAATCCGTTATCGAACGCCAACTAGCGCAGTTGCGCGCCGAATACACGTTTGTTGAAGAAAAGCTGCGTTCACAACAAGAACGTCAACAGCGTGTGATTGCCGTGAACTCCTCTGGCCAAGTAGAAGCTTCTGGATCCATCGACGTTTTGCGACGTACCTTGCGGGCAGTTCGCGAAGATGAACGCAAGCGTACAACCCAAACACTTCACGATAGCGGGCATTACGATACCTCCAGTGCACTTGTGCCAAGTCCAGGTCAGCTTGACTGGTTGATGGAACTTTTTGAGCAGCACATGCGTGCGCGGATTGATAGGCAAAGCTTGCCGTATTTGAGCCCCGGCGAAGAGCTGGACGATGATCAGAGCGATATCGTAGACGTTCACGATATCTCATGACGCATTTCAACGCAGCAGTCTTGGCGTTATTGACGGCTGAAGATGACCCGGCAGTTTTGGTTACTGTTCGGGCCTCGCGTATGCGTAGCCACGCTGGGCAAATCAGTTTTCCGGGCGGTGGGAAAGAAGGGGATGAAACCCCAGTACAAACTGCGCTTCGAGAGACCTTCGAAGAAGTGGGTATCTGCCCAGAAGATATTGATGTGGATGGCCAGATGCCTGCCATAGTAGCGCCGCGTACCGGGCAAAAAATAGTGCCCGTCGTGGGCCGGCTCGCAGCCCGATATTCGACGTCGAATCCGTATCCGCTGGTATTGAGCCAGTTAGAAGTTGCTAGTGCGCATTGGCTCAAGCTAGCTGACCTTGCCCACCCGGACAATCGAGGTACGTGGCAGTATTCGACGCGCACTGGACCTGGTTTCGCGTTAGATGGGCTGATGATCTGGGGTTTAACCGGGTATCTTATGGATCGGTTGCTGATCCGGGAAGGTTTCACACAACCGTGGGATGTGACCCGGAAACTGGTGATTCCTTCCCGGTTTAGTCCGCGGTAGCGTCAGTTTCGCTCTGCTCGATTGCCTGGAGAACTTCGGCGACGTAGGACTGGAATGTTTCGTCGTCGTTATCCTTCCAGCGCCGCTGGGCGACGTCGAATGGGTAGACGACGATTGTTGACTGGCCGGCAGTGCCAATTAAGACGATTGCAGATTCGACGCCATCAGTGAGTGCCGCCCACTGCATCTGGGTGCGTTGTGATAGGTGTAGTCCCAGAGCTGCACCTAAAATATCGACGTCCGCACTCAGATCTGTTGGCGTGGATCGGCGTAGCTCTCCAGCGGCGGTATCAAGCATATCGAGCGATTGTAGTAAACCGCGTTCTTCAGCAAGTTGAGAATTCGAGGTAATGTGGTCGATTTCAGATTCGGATAATTGGCGTACATGCAAGCTAGTCATAACCACTAGTGTACTGGTAGCAGGCTCGGTGTAAATGTAGTGCCTCACATCGTTTCGTTATTTCTGACTATCTACCTGCGTTATAACAGGAAAATTGATAATTTTAGATGGTCTTATAGCATTGCAGACGTTATCGAATGGCGATGGCGTTGAGATGGATAGGGAGTGCACGCATATGATGCTTTCGCGTTCGAAGAAGTTGATGAGTGTTGTGCTGGTATCTATGCTCGGAATCGCGGTGGAAGCATTGCCAGCCACTGCGGCGCAGAGCACTGGAACAGACCATCTAGTTATCAACGAAGTTTATGTTGATGGTACAGCGAATAAAGGAACTTACCGGGACTTTGTTGAGCTGTATAACCCAACTAATGATCCAATTGACCTCAGTAATTATGTACTGCAAGGCTATGCTCGCAGCGGTAAGAAGGCGGGTAGTCAAACGCATTTGGTGGGAACAGTTGCGCCTAAGGGTTATTATCTCGTCACAGCTCGTGATGGCAATCCGGTACATGAATTGAATGCCGATCAAACCGATGGCGCATTTAATATGAGTGCAGCCAAAGCTGGTGCCTCGGTTGGTCTTTTTGCAACAGATAGTGTTCCATCGCAGCTCACCGCTGATGCTGCGGCAGTTGACCTAGTTGGTTGGGGTACATCAGGCATTGGTGAAGGTCAGGCTATTGCAGGAGTTGCCAAGGGAGAGATGTCTTTCCAACGCACTGTTGCTGGTGTTGATACCAATAACAACAGTGCAGATTTCTCGGTTTTGGTTGCCACTCCGATGAGCGCGAAGGATAATGCTGAGGTCACTCCACCCGATCCGGCCAACCCAGCCGATCCTGCTGACCCGGCTGACCCGGCAGATCCTGCTGATCCGACCAACCCAGCCGATCCTGCTGACCCAGCTAATCCTGCTGACCCGGCTAATCCAGCAGATCCAACTGATCCTGCTGATCCATCTCAGTACCTGACCATTGCACAAATCCAGGGTGAAGGCGATCAAAGCCCGTATGCTGATCAAAACGTCAAAACGGTCGGCGTCGTCACTGCGGTTTATCCATATGGTGGTTTCCAAGGCTTCTACCTCCAAACCTCTGGAAGCGGCGGAACAACTGCACAAGAAGCACGCAATGCCTCGGAAGGTATCTTCGTCTACGTCGGAAACTTTAAGAATTTAAGTGACAAGCACGGCGGAAAAACCGGAATGATTGCGGTAGGCGATTATCTCGAAGTAGCTGGAACAGCGACCGAATACTATGGATTGACCCAGATCAGCGTCTACGACAAAAACGGTGGTGACCCAGCGAAGAACGTCACCCAACTAGTTAAAGACGAAAGCTTCAAGGCACCCCAGCCAGTTACTGTTGAGCGTATTCCAGATGCAGAAGAAGCACGCGAAAAGCTTGAAGGTATGCTGGTCCAAGTCACTGGCGACTACACCATTACAGCTAACTATTTAACCAACCGCCACGGTCGCCTAGATTTGGCGCCAGGCGACAAGCCGTTCCGGATTCCATCGGATCAAACTGCCGATAAGAGCCAGTGGCAAGGTTTAGCAGATAAGATCGAACGCGAACGCATCGCCCTTGATGACGGTGCTTCCATTGATTACACCACCTTCGGCAAGGCTGATAACCGTTGGCCAAACTACAACAACCCAGTGCCATACTTGGACGTGAATAATCCGTTGCGAGTCGGTACGGTTATCAAGCTCCCCAAGCCGATGATCTTGGACTACCGGGCAAACTCAGTTGGCCGAAACAATTACGAAAATCGGTGGAATCTACAGCCAACGAAGCCACTTTCAGACAAAAACGATCTGACTAATACTGAGTGGACGAAGTGGGTATCGTTTACCTCTACCCGCCAAGACGCACCACAGTTTGACGAAGGTAATGTCACGATTACCTCGTTTAATGTGCTCAACTACTTCACCACCTTGGGTGAAGACGTCGAGAAATGTTCCGGCTATGCGGCGT
The DNA here is from genome assembly GCF_023973165.1 of Arcanobacterium pinnipediorum. Classification (NCBI taxonomy): domain Bacteria; kingdom Bacillati; phylum Actinomycetota; class Actinomycetes; order Actinomycetales; family Actinomycetaceae; genus Arcanobacterium; species Arcanobacterium pinnipediorum. The sequence goes on from NZ_CP099547.1 coordinate 171,964, forward strand.
TTGATGGAACGAAACTGACCACCAACCGTTGTTTACCGCGTGGAGCATATTCGGCTGCCGCGTTTGCCAAGCAAGAATCGAAGATCGTTAAAGCAATTAACGCCCTTGACTCATCGGTTGTAGGACTTGAAGAAATCGAAAACTCAGTCAAGTTTGGGAAGGATCGCGACTTCGCTATCGCCAAATTGGTTCAAGCATTGAACGCAGACGCCGGCACTGAGAAGTGGGCATACGTGAAGTCGCCTACGGTCGATAAGTTGCCTGCGTTAGACGACCAAGACGTTATTCGATTGGCTTTCATCTACCAAAAAGATGAGGTTAAACCAATTGACGAATCTAAGGTTTTGTACGACGGTGATCAGTGGGCTTATGCCCGCCAGCCATTGGCACAAAAGTTCCAAGCGATCAAGAATGGTGTGGCTGAAGGTAAGCCGTTCGTCGTCGTCGTTAACCACTTGAAGTCTAAGGGTTCCGATAAAGACACGGTGCCAAACGATGGTTTCCAAGGAAACAACAACAATATGCGAGTCTTGCAAGTAACCGAAATGGCACAATGGGTCGCTGCGAATTTCGCTGAAGAACCGGTGTTTGTGCTCGGTGATTTGAATTCCTACACCCATGAAGACCCGCTGGTAACGTTGGAAGATCAGTTCGGATACGAGTCAATTGCCGAGAAGATGGGCGTAACGAATCATTCCTACCAATTCGGTGGTGTTGTCGGTTCGCTCGATCATGCTCTTGGTAACCCGGCAGCCATGGAAATGGTTAAGGCCGCTGATGTATGGAACGTTAACGCGATGGAGCCGGTTGCTTTCGAGTATTCGCGTTGGAACTACAACATCAACTACGAAAATCTCTTCGATGCCCAATCACCATTCCGTTCCTCAGACCACGATCCAATCAAGGTGGCTATCGATACTCGCGATCCTGAGCCAGACCCGATTACGGTAGTGCCAGGTGAACCGTCTGCAGCCGATCCAGTGACCTGTAGTGTTCGACCATTTGTCGAAGTTCAGCCGGTCGAGGGCGTGAAGTATACGGTAAGTGTTGATGGTGTGGCATTGGAACCGCTTGCTGATAACGCCAACAAGTACGAGTATCCATACGGTAAGACTGTTGTCGTTCAGGCCCAGGCAATGGACGGGTACGTCTTCGCTGATGGTCAGAAAACGCAATGGCAGTGGACTGCTCCGACTCGTGAAGAACTAGCCTGCTCTATCCCGTGGACTGAGTTGGTTCCAGCTACTCCGATCCAGCCCGATCCGGAGCCGCAGCCGCAGCCGCAGCCGGAGCCACAGCCTCAGCCGCAGCCGAAGGCAGATATCCAGCCTGGAGCTCAAGCACAGCCACAAGCTCCAGAGCTTGTCAATCCAGCCGAAAATATGCCGAGCTTGGCCAAGACCGGTGCTGATGTACTAGCACTAGGAGCTTTGGCAACACTGATGATTTTGGCAGGCATGGCATTATTTATCCGACGCAAGGATGCCTAAGTGCTCATATCTAGTCAGTGACTAAAGCCTGGCATTAACCAAGGGCGGGGAACTCTTTAGAAGGAGTTCCCCGCCCTTACTTTTGGCCTTACCGTTGCGTGTACTACCCAACCCCGCAATGTGATGTGGGGTCATGTACTAGCTAGGAGATTCGTTTTATCCCAGTGCATAGGAGAGCGTGAGTGCGTGGACGAAAACGCATCCGTCACGCAACTTTTGGCGCGAGCCTGGCTTAACTACCGGCCCATCCATCTAAAACCCATCGCAAGTACCAACCAAACTTGCCAGATCCCGGCACAACTGCCAGCCAAACTTTCCAAATCCTATCTCGGCTGCCATTCAATGCTTCCAGAGCCTATTTCAGCTACTATCCATCCTGATTTCGCCTCGATAAGACCACAAGTTGTGCCGAAACCGGGGTATTTGGGGCGATGACCTCATATACGGGGTCATCGCCCCAAATACCCCGGTTTTGTAACAGGCAAACTTCACCACCACCCTTGAAAATCAGACATTTCAGAATAAAACCGGGTTTGGTTGGCCGGCTGTGGCTGTTTACGTAGATTGCTGAGGATGAGCAGGCGAGAAAAGCGGTAGCTATAGGACGGTAAGCAAGAAAAGTTGTAGTTATGGGCCGGGGTGGGCGTGGTTGGAGTAAAAAATGGTAGTTGTCGCCCGGGGTGGGCGTGGTTGGAGTAAAAAATGGCAGATATAGATTGTTGCGGGCCAGCACGCAGAACAAAAGTGGTAGTTAGAGGTTGTTGCTGGTTGATAGCCGCAAAAAACCGCCGTTTGAATGGGCCATTTTCAAAAGAACTGCCCGTAGTTGAAGAACTGCCCGTACTTGAAGAACCGCCAGCACGTTAAGAACCATCAACACGCGAAGAGCCACCAAAGCACGTCGAACCCGCAAATGAGTTGCGCTCTGCCCAGAGACTAGTAGAGGAAGTTCTTGTCGCCGTACGAAACTGCAACCGTCACTAAAAGTTTTACCACTGAGCAATATCGGCGACTTGTGCACCCGATACAGCAATAAAATCTGCCGGTGCGATACCCACTGACAAACTCCGTTTCCCGCCCGAGATCAATATTTCGTCAGCGATGACCGCGCTTTCGTCCAGGAAGATGGGAAAGTGGTGTTTTTGCCCGAGCGGCGAGATTCCGCCAGTTACATAGCCGGTGACTTTTTCAGCTCGTGATGGTTCCATCATTGCTACCGATTTCACGCCAGCTGCGTGCGCGACCGCCTTTAGATTCAGCCGGGCGCTAGCTGGGACAATCGCGATAAAAGCATCTTTCCCAGACTCAACCATCAGCGTTTTAAACACCGTATCTGGATCGATTCCAAGGATCTGTGCCGTATCTTGGGCATAGCCGTGTTCCATGGTTTGCGAATGCTCATATTCGTAGAGTGTGAAGGGAACATTCGCGGCTTCAAGCGCAGCCAATGCAGGTGTTCCGGTGTGGCCCGCCTTATGTTGTCCTGTTTTCTTCTTCCTAGTCATGACACAATAAAAACATGAATACTTCTGAACGTTTTTATCTCCGACCGGCCGCGCGTGTCGACGCCGATGCGTTATTCGAGCTTCGAACCGCGATTTTCGCGCAAGATTTCCCCGATGTGGATTTCAATAAGGAAAAAGAGTATCGGGAAATTGTCCAGATTCTCACTGATCAGGGTGCGTCAACTATATGGCTTGCCGACCTCGACGGTGAGGTTGTGGGGTATGTGCGTTCGGACGCCCTGGGGGCCGGCCATGAACGCCTGCTGGCGGTGACGTGGTTGGGTGTGCGCGCCGATGTTCGCCGCCGCGGATACGGCACCAAACTCTTAAACGCTGCCAGCGGAGACATTCCCGCCTACGCATTCATGCCATGCCAAGGAGGTGACGATGCCGCCGGCGCACAGTTCTTCGTCGCCCGCGATTTCTCGCGCATCGATCTCACTGAGGATGCTCAAGCAGTAGCTCAAACACTTGGTCTTGCTCTAACGGAAACTGGAAGCGCTGGAAGCTCCGGCCAGAAAACGTTTATCCGTTAACTGTTGAGATGCGCGATCTCGACGTTGAGCGCAGTGGCAAACGCCGTCCATCCCGCATAGGGCACAAGTGCAACGCCAGCTGCTGGGCAGACTTTGCCAGCCCGATAAGCTAAATGAGTTGATGACGCAGCAAGCAGCGTGACTTCTGCGGCAGATAGCCAGCGATCGCGCACATTCCAATACAATGCGCTCCAGGTAGCGTTGAGAACAAGATTGACCGTCAAGGCGCGCTTGAACTTGCGACGCTCGCGATCGACGCGGGCTCGAACAGCCTCGTCTGGCCCTGCTTCATCGGCCTGAGCATCGAGTTTCGTCAAGACCGCTGCCGATGCGCCTGCGATCGAGGTGTAGAGTACTGACCAGGCAATCGGGAACAGCTCTTTTGGTGGCTGCCATGCGGGTTTGCGCTGGGTTTTGTTCCACACCGTATCGGTGTTCGTCGCATACGACGCAATCGCACCAGCCAGTGCAGTGATAGCAGTTGTTTTAATAATATTTTTTCCAAATCCCATGCTTTAAGTTTTGTCCCTATAATTGAATCGGTAGTGATGTTTTAGCTGTGGGCGGATAATGCGGATAATGATGAACGAAACCGCGAGCGTGGATGAGGTAGGGCAGGGCAGATTTGCTCCTTCTCCAACCGGAGATTTCCATCTAGGGAATTTGCGCACAGCGTTGCTGGCATGGGCGTTTGCTCGCCATAGTGGGCGTGGCTTTCACATGCGTATGGAAGATCTCGATGAGCGTTCGCGCCCACCGTTCGTCGATTCGCAACTGCGTGATCTCGATGCGTTGGGTATCGACTGGGACGGCCCGGTTGTTTTCCAGAGCCAACGCTTGGCGCGCTACGATGAGATTTTTGCCCAGATGATGGCTCGAGGTGAGCTTTATGAATGTTATTGCACCCGAAAGGAGCTGGCTGCGCTGGCCTCAGCACCGCATCGTCCTCCTGGTTCTTATCCTGGAACCTGCAGATACTTAACCGATGCCGAACGCAGGGCGGGGCGAGAAAAACTCGCTGCGATGAATCGCGGTCCGGCTTTCCGCTTGGCGAGCAGTGTTCGTGAAGGGACGGTTGATGATATCCAATGCGGTTCGTATCGCGCAGCGATTGACGATCTCGTGATTCGTCGAGGAGACGGCGTATATTCGTATAATTTCGTCTCTGTGGTTGACGACGCCGAATATGGTGTTACGCAGATTGTGCGTGGGGATGACTTATTGCCTTCGACTCCGCGTCAGATGTATCTCCAACATGTTTTGGGTTATCCGCATCCCCAGTATGCGCACGTTCCGCTGGTGTTGAATCGCGACGGTGTGCGGTTAGCTAAACGCGATGGTGCAGTAACGATCGGTCAGTTGAGTCAATACGGCTGGCAGGTAGGCGATATTATCGCCTTGTTAGCGACCTCGTTGCAGTTGGGTGGTGACGAGATGGCAGTGTCAGATATTCGCACGGCACCAGATTTTTTGGCGGTTTTTGAGCCGAAGTTGTTGCCACGTTCGCCGTGGCTCGTCGATGTAGATAGCCTAACGGCCGGGCCAACATCGTTTTTCGCGTCACTGCGTGATGGTTGACCCGGCCGAAAGGTGAAGAATTATTCGTTTCCGAGCTTGGAATCGATAGTGTCACGGACAGTATCGATCTTATCGGTATGCTCTTCGCCGAGCTTGTCTTTAGCTACTTCTTCAGCTTTATCTAGTACCTTATCGGTAAGCTCTTCTGCTTGATCGCTGTTGAGCGCTTCCTTTGCTTTATCAAATAGAGACATCTCTATTCTCCTTTCGGTTTTTGGCCACCATGACGACTTCGAATCGTGAAGCCTGTTCGATGTGCAACCTATGTCTTATTCTACCCGCTATATAGCTCCGTACTCTACCTGCTGTGCAAGTTACCTAACTATATTGGGTCTTGTTAATTAAAGTTGAGTGGAATAGACTCAACCCTAGAGACGTTGAAAAACATAGCAGCAGCTTAACCCGCGAGGCTAAGCTCAATGATCAAGGAGTTTGTCAGATGGATAAGTTAACAACGAAGTCGCAGGAGGCATTGGCCGATGCGATCGAGATGTCGATACGTGCGGGCAACCCGCACGTAGAACCAACCCACCTGTTGGTATCTTTACTCAAACAATCTGGTGGCGTAGCAACCGCACTACTTGACGCGGTGGGCGTCAACGTGAGCGACGTCGTCGAACGTGCTCAAGCACAATTAGCTACCCTGCCGGCAGTTCACGGCCAGACGGCAGCCCAACCCCAAGCCTCACGCAATCTTTCGCTAGTAATATCGGATGCAGGGAAAGAGGCTACTGCGCTCGGAGATACCTATATCTCCACTGAACATTTACTACTAGCTATTGCCAGCAGTCAAAACTCAGCTGGCGATATTTTACGGGCCGCCAATGCGCAACGCGAACAACTCATCGCCGTGCTTCCGAGCGTGCGCGGGTCAGCGAAGGTGACCTCGCCCGATCCTGAAGGCACTTTTAAGGCTTTAGAAAAATACGGTTCGGATCTAACCCAAATGGCACGGGACGGAAAACTGGACCCGGTAATTGGTCGCGATTCAGAGATCCGGCGCGTCATCCAAGTCTTGTCCCGGCGTACCAAAAACAACCCGGTACTAATTGGTGAACCCGGCGTCGGAAAAACCGCCGTCGTCGAAGGACTCGCTCAACGCATCGTCGATGGCGATGTGCCTGAATCGTTACGCGGAAAACGGTTGATTTCCCTTGATATTGCGGGGATGGTTGCCGGCGCGAAGTACCGCGGTGAATTCGAAGAACGGCTAAAGGCCGTCCTTCAAGAAATTAAAGAATCCGACGGCGAAGTCGTTACTTTCGTTGACGAGTTGCACACCGTCGTGGGTGCAGGTAGCGCCGGCGAAGGCGCTATGGACGCAGGGAATATGCTTAAACCCATGCTGGCTCGAGGCGAACTGCGGCTGGTTGGTGCCACAACGCTGGACGAATACCGCGAACACGTCGAAAAAGATCCGGCACTTGAGCGCCGATTCCAGCAAGTATTTGTGGGCGAACCCAGCGTCGAAGATACCATCGCAATATTACGAGGCATCGCGCCGAAGTACGAAGCACACCACAAGGTCACTATTTCTGACGGTGCGCTTGTGGCCGCAGCAACTCTCTCGGATCGTTATATCTCCGGGCGGCAACTGCCAGACAAGGCGATCGACCTTGTGGACGAAGCTGCGTCGCGCTTGCGGATGGAACTGGATTCATCACCCGAGGAAATCGACGTCCTTCAGCGCCAAGTAGATCGACTGAAGATGGAAAAGTCCTATTTGGAAGAAACTGATTCTGATGACGACGCCTCCGCAGCCGATCGGCTCGAAAAACTCGATGCGGAACTAGCAGATAAATCTGAAGCTCTCGCCTCGCTCAATGCGCGATGGGAAGCGGAAAAAGCTGGGCGGAATAAGGTTGGAGATTTGCGGGTGCGCCTCGATGAACTACGCACCGAGCTGGAGAAGGCGATTCGTGAAGGACGATACGAGGATGCTGGACGGATCCAAAACGGCGATATTCCACAAGTCGAGGCCCAAATTGCGGCTGGGGAAGCAGACAAAAACACCGTTGTTGATGAAGCGCCGATGATTGCCGAAAAGGTTGATGCCGATGGCATTGCTGATGTTGTTTCAGCATGGACGGGTATTCCAGTGGGTCGACTCTTGCAAGGAGAGACGGAAAAGCTGTTGCGGATGGAAGATGAGATCGCCCGACGCCTCATCGGTCAGCGTTCGGCAGTGGCCTCAGTTTCAGATGCTGTGCGGCGCTCGCGTGCCGGAGTAGCTGATCCGCAGCGGCCAACCGGTTCCTTCCTATTCCTTGGTCCAACCGGTGTGGGTAAGACGGAGTTGGCGAAATCGTTGGCCGAGTTCCTCTTTGACGATGAACGAGCCATGGTTCGGATCGATATGTCGGAATACTCAGAAAAGCATTCGGTGGCACGTCTGATCGGAGCACCTCCAGGATATGTTGGATACGAAGAAGGTGGTCAGCTCACCGAGGCAGTTCGCCGCCGCCCATACGGGGTGGTTTTGCTCGACGAAGTGGAGAAGGCTCACCCGGAAGTCTTCGATATTTTGTTACAAGTTCTCGACGACGGACGCCTCACTGACGGGCAAGGACGCACAGTTGATTTCCGGAATACGATTTTGATTTTGACGTCGAATTTGGGATCGCAGTTCTTAACCAACAGTGAATTAAGCGTCGCTGACCAGCGCCGAGCAGTACTTGATGCGGTACACGCACATTTCAAGCCGGAGTTCTTAAACCGGTTAGATGATGTGATTGTTTTCGAACCGTTAAGTGTTGCAGATATCGGGCAGATCGTCGATTTGCAGGTAGCGCAACTGGTTGGGCGGTTGGCCGCGCGCCGAATTTCTCTTGATGTGCGAGATGATGCGAAGTCTGTGTTGACGTTAGAAGGCTACGATCCGGCATATGGTGCTCGCCCGTTACGCCGTTTGATTCAGCGTGAAATAGGCGATCAACTGGCTCGCATGTTGCTTGCTGGTGAGGTTAGCGACGGGCAACATGTTGTGGTTGAAAGCGCTGATTTTGATACTTCAGTATTTGATCGGGAAACAGGTGACGTTGTTTCAGAGCAGATGCCACCGGCAGATAACGGGCACAAATTGAAATTAGTTGTTTCTCAAGATTGAGCCTACTGATCTGCATGGTTCATGTCCCAAAAAGTGGACACATGTAGGATTTGGGTGAGCATGCGGGTATGCTCCTACCTATGAAAGATCAGACAAACGTACCAGCACAATCGGCAGGGGCCACTTCGGTCCCTGCCGATTCTGCCATGGAGAGTAAACATGTTCAGCTCAAACGCGGGTTAACCTCTGCGCAAGTGTCGATGATTGGACTTTCTGGTGCTCTGGGTACCGGCCTGTTTTTAGGGTCTGGATCGGTTATCGGTTACGGTGGCCCGGCTACAGTGTTTGCGTATCTGGCAGCAGGTTTCTTGGCGTTGGCCGTTGTGTGGGCATTGGCTGAAATGGTTTCCGTACATCCAGTACCCGGTGGGCACGGAGCGGTAGCTGCTTCATACCTTGGTCCTTACGGTGGCTACGTATCGCGGTGGAACTTCGCAGTGACGATGCTTATTGCTGTTGGTGCGGAGGTTACAGCTACTGCCACCTATCTTCAATTCTGGTTTCCGAGCTTGCCACTATGGGCCGGTACGATACTGTGTTCGTTATTCATCGTGGTGTTAAACCTGTTTTCGGTTCAGTTATACGGTTCAAGTGAGTACTGGTTCTCGATGATTAAAGTCATCGCTATTATGACGTTTATTGCGCTCGGTTTATCCTTAGTGTTCGGGTTCTTCCCGGGTGTGGAGGCAATCGGTACCGGTAATCTCACTGAGTATGGGGGCTTCTTCCCTAAAGGTATTCCAGGCCTCTTAGCAGCGATTTGTTTGGCTGTTTTCTCCTTCGGTGGTATTGAAAACGTATCGGTTGGAGCTGCCGAATCTGAGCATCCAGAGCGCGACGTCCCACGCGCAGCACACACCATGATCTGGCGCTTATTGCTGTTTTACGTTTTGGCTATACTCGTTGTTCTCATGTTGCAGCCGTGGGCAGAAACTGCTGGCTCGCATGGCACGATCGACGAATCGCCGTTCGTGCGTGCCCTAGATATTACAGGTGTGGTGGGCGCTGCCCATATTATGAACGCAGTGCTGATCGTTGCTGCTCTTTCGGCTGCGAATGGATGTTTGTATTCTTCTAGCCGGATGATTCATTCTCTTGCTAATGATCGGCAAGCCCCTCGCTGGGCTGCGGTCACTGCAAAGAATGGTACGCCACGTCGCGCCGTGCTAATTGCGATGATTGGCATGGTCATCGCCTCAGTGTTGGCTCTTGCCAGCCCGGCAAATGCGTTCTTGTGGCTTTACGGTTGTGCAACGATCGGTATTTTGGTGACGTGGGTGATGACTATGCTCACCCATATGGCTTTCCGTTCCAAGCGTAGCGCTGCGGGGTTGCCGTTAGCGCAACGCCACCTGTGGGCAGCTAATATTGTTGCGCCGATTGTGATTGCCGCTTCGGTGGGGATTTTCATCGGATTATATTGGTTACTGCCGGTGGCTTGGTATGCCGGTATTCCATACCTCATTATTTTGACGCTGTCGTATTGGGCGGTGCGGAGTGTTCATCCGATGCACATGCGTGATTTGTTAGCTGAAGATACGGATAAGTAGGTCTGTAGCAGGTCCAAGCACAGATGTGCTGAGCCTAAAGGACGGTACTGATTAATGCTAGTATCGTCCTTTAGGCTCATTGATAGCAGAGATTATTTTTCGATTTAGCGTTCGCGTTCGCCAGCAATAAATTCTTCGAGGTGTTCGCGAGCCACGGAATCGAGCAACTGTTCTTTCGGTGACTTCATCAGGTAGGAAGAGGCTGAGAGTAGGTTGCCAGAAATGCCGCGGTCGAGTGCGATCTTGCAGGCGCGCAGTGCGTCGATGACGATGCCGGCAGAGTTTGGTGAATCCCAAACTTCGAGCTTGTATTCGATTTGGATAGGAACCTCACCAAACGTTGTTCCTTCTACCCGCACGAATGCAAACTTGCGGTCTTCGAGCCACGGCACGTAGTCAGATGGGCCGACGTGAATGTTGTGATCGTCGACGTCGCCAGTCATATTTGAGGTGACGGCGTTGGTCTTGGAAATCTTCTTCGATTCGAGCCGGTTGCGTTGCAACATGTTCTTAAAGTCCATGTTGCCGCCAACGTTGAGCTGGTAGGTGCGGTCAATCCGAACGCCACGTGATTCCATCAGTGCCACGAGGTCGCGATGGGAGATAGTTGCGCCGAATTGGGACTTGATGTCATCGCCGATGATGGGCAATCCTGCTTCTTCAAACTTCTTAGTCCATTCTTCAGTGGAGGCGATGAACACCGGTAGGCAGTTAATGAAACCGCAGCCAGCGTCGATAGCGCACTGAGCGTAGAAGCGGTCGGCTTCTTCGGATCCTACTGGCAGGTAGGAGATAAGCACATCGACCTTGGCGGCCTTGAGTTCGGCGACCACATCGACTTCTGGCGCATCGGATTCGGTGATGGTCTCGCGGTAGTAATCACCTAGACCATCGAGAGTGCGGCCACGTAAGACTTTCACTCCTGTTTCAGGAACGTCAGCAAACTTCATGGTGTTGTTTTGTGAGGAGAAGATTGCTTGGGAAATATCCTTACCTACCTTCTCGTCGTCGACGTCGAACGCGGCGACGAATTCGACGTCACCTACGTGGTATCCGCCGAAATTGACGTGCATCAACCCTGGGATTGGGGTGGCAGGGTCGGCGTCTTTATAGAATTCGACTCCCTGGATAAGTGAGCTGGCGCAGTTGCCGACTCCAACGATGCCTACGCGGATCTTGGACATATCTTCTCCTTCGGGCCGCTCGAGCTTCGGGCAAGCCAATTGTCAGGACATTTTTGTAACGACACATCAGAGTCTTCCTTGTTTTGGTTCCGAATGCAAGCACTTATCCGTCTGAGCGTAAAATGTGGAAAATTCACAAAATGTGGAAAACTAGAACTATGTATGACGATTACTTAGCTTCTGATCAGTTCTCCTTCTCGCGAGCCTACATGACTCTCGCCCGCTCAACGACGAGCTCAGGCGTAGAAATCCATGGAATAGCAGGCGATCCAGATACAGTTTTTTCGTTAGCTTCCGTCACCAAACCCATCGCTTCATGGGCGGTACTGGTCGCCGTCGAACGTGGCTTAATTTCCCTAGACGATCCGGCTGGCCCTTCCGGATCGACGTTTCGCCATCTTCTTGCCCACGCCTCCGGGCTACCTTCGGAGCCGGGTGAGGCGCTCACAGCCCCTGCCCGCCGGCGCATATACTCCAACCACGGCTTCGATGTTTTAGGCAACGAGTTAGCGAATCGCGTTGGAATGAGCATCCAGGACTGGATAAGCCACGCCGTGCTCGAACCGTTGGGAATGGATGAGACAACGATCCCCGGATCGATCGCTTATTCCGGGCGATCTTCGCTAGATTCCCTAGCGCGCTTCGCCATCGAAGTTCTCCACCCTACCCTGATCTCTGCCCAGCTCGCCGCCGCCGTCGCCACTCCACAATTCCCTGGACTGCCAGGCATTCTCCCCGGTTACGGCCGGCAAAAAGACAACCTGTGGGGTTTGGGTTTCGAGATTCGCGGCGAAAAGTCACCCCACTGGACCGGATCTGATTTTCCAACGACGACGTTTGGGCACTTCGGCCAGTCAGGTTCCTTTATATGGATAGATCCCAGTATTGGAAAAGCCGGCATATTCCTCGGGGCGCGCATGTTCGGCGCCGACCATGCCCAGATCTGGCCCGAGCTAACCAATCAGATGCGGGCAGCTTAACTGGGTTTATGCGAATTCGATAATGACGGGCACGTGATCGGATGCGCCCTTGCCTTTGCGCTCATCACGATCAATCGAACCAGCAATCGCGTGGTCTGCGAGCGCTTCCGATGCCCACACATAGTCGATCCGCAAGCCCTCATTCTTCGGGAAACGCAACTTTTGATAATCCCAAAACGTGTAGTTCGTGGCGAAATCTCGCGAAACCTCACGCATGCCAACTGTATTGAACGCATGGAAAGCTGCCCGTTCGGCGTCAGTCATATAAATATCGTCCTCCATCGCGGACGGATCCCACACGTCGTCGTCGGTAGGAATAACATTCCAATCGCCAACGAGCGCCAGATCGACACCCTGCCGGGTCTGATCTTGGGCGAAGTCACGCAAGGCGCGCAAAAACTCCAGCTTATAGAAATAGTGCGGATCGCCAACCGCGCGGCCATTAGGAACATAAAGCGACCACACATCGATCCCGCCCACGCGCGCGCCGATCGCACGTGCTTCAATCGGGCCGTTGACAAATGTGGAACCGTCGTCGGGAATACCCTTGGTGAACCCAGGCTGGCCAGGAAACTCGTAGCGCACATCGGACAAACCCACGCGGGAAATAATCGCCACGCCGTTCCATTGGTTAAGCCCGTGGGTGGCGATCTCGTAGCCGGCCGCCTCAATCTCGGCTGCTGGGAATTGCTCGGGTTTGCACTTGATTTCCTGCAACGCCAACACGTCTAAATCGTGACGTTCCAGGACGTTTAGGATGCGCTCGGCGCGGGCACGGGCAGAGTTAATATTCCACGTTGCGATCTTCATGAGACCAGTCTACGGGGCACGCGGTAGTCTTGTCGTATGGGACGAGCGTTGATTACCGGAGCAAGTGCAGGGCTAGGGCTCGCCTTTGCTCGCCAGCTAGCGAACGATGGGCACGACGTCGTGCTGGTTGCGCGCAACCAGGAACGGCTTGCGGAAGTGAGTGCCGACATTGCGGCGCAATACGGCGTTGAGGTTGAAGTTATTGCCGCCGATCTTGGTGATGTGGCTGATACCCAGCGGGTGGCGCAGCGACTGGGCACAAATGATGCACCGATAAGTTTGCTGGTCAATAATGCTGGTTTCGGGCTGGGCCAGGATTTTGTGGGTGGATCCATTGCACGCGAACTTGATGGCTTGAATGTGATGGTTCGCGCAGTGATGATGCTCAGCCATGCAGCGGCGGATGCGATGGTAGCGCGCGGGCGAGGCACGATCATTAATGTGGCCTCGATGACCTCGCTGACCGTACAAGGCACATATTCAGCGCACAAGGCGTGGGTGCGGACGTTCAGTGAGGGGCTGGCGGTAGAACTGGCTGGTACCGGGGTAGGGGTGACGGTGGTTAATCCGGGCTTGATTCGCACCGAGTTCCATGAGCGTTCCCACGTAGATTCGTCGCAGTGGCCGGCAGTGGTGTTTGCTAGCCCCGAGCAAGTGGTGCGGGCTGCGTTGGCGGCTGCCCGGGCGGGCCGGGTTGAAGTGACCCCGACTGTGCTCTACAAACTGGCGAGCGTGGTGGTGCGTCATGCCCCGCGCAGACTCGTGCGCAAGTTCGCCGGTCCGGGGCTTTCCGGGCGGGGTAGGTAGTTAAAGTCTGAGTCTGCTGTGCGCGTTAATCGAAATGTGGTGGAGTGGGCTGCTAACCTGGTTTCGTAATAGATAATGAAATGACTTTCATGGGTGAAGTATGGCGAAGAAATTAATTCACGTGGTTGGTGCTGTTCTTGTGCGCGACGGCAAAATTATGGCTGCGCAGCGCGGCCCAGGGCGAGCTCTCGAAGGATATTGGGAATTTCCCGGTGGCAAGATTGAGCCAGGGGAGAGCCCGCAGCAAACACTTGCTCGTGAGCTGCGTGAAGAATTGCTTACTGACGCCGAAGTAGGTGAATTCATTGCCCGATCAGAGTATGAATACGATTTTGGAATTGTTCGCCTAGATGCCTATTTTGCAAAGATTATCGGCAAAGAACCAACGCTGACTGAACACAAACAAAGTCGATGGCTAGGTGCTGACGAGCTATTTAGCGTTGAGTGGGCGCCGGCTGATATTCCAGTCATTGAGGAGCTTGCTAGGCAGATGAAAGGTAATTAGAGATGCTTCTTCCGGATAGTAATTTAGCTGATTCCACTGTATTTGGTTTTCTGAACAAAACACATGATGCTCACGATCATATTTATGATCCGGAGCTGATTTGGAACGATTCAGAAAAGTTAATGCTCAATGCTATCCGGCATGAATTGCGGCGCTCTACTCGATTCGTTTTTTCGGTTGCCTTTATTACTTCCAGTGCTCTTGCGATGTTAAAGCAGGAAATATTGTCTGCTGTCAATCGCGGTGTGCATGGAACAATCATCACATCAGATTACTTGGGGTTCAATGAACCGGAAGTTTTTGAAGAACTGTTAAATATTCCCGGTATCGAGGTGTACGTATTTAAACAAAACGGCCTGGGATTTCATGCCAAGGGCTATTTGTTTTATCACAACGATAATGCTGTAACCGCGATAGTCGGGTCATCGAATCTGACTGAACGAGCGCTGTGTGTCAATCACGAATGGAACATGAAATTCTCGGCTGCTCCTGATGGTTTTATTACCCAAGACCTAGCGCAAGCAGTCAAACAACAAAAGTCTAATTCTGAATTACTGACACAAAGTTGGATCGCTCAATATGAGCAAAACCGTAGGGCTGTCACGCATATAGACCAGCGCATGATCTTGAGCTCGGACGACCATATTATTGCGAAAAGCGGCAAGATTGTGCCAAATGCAATGCAGAAAGAAGCATTGGAACGGCTGCAGGAGTTGCGAGACGAAGGCGAGAATAAAGCTGTTATTATCTCGGCTACCGGAACTGGAAAAACTATTCTTGCTGCCTTGGCTGCAAAAATGTTTAGCCCGCAACGTATCCTCTTTCTCGTTCACCGAGAACAGATTCTAGACAAAGCGATTCACGAGTTTGAACGCGTGCTCGATCAGCCGCGTACCCACTTTGGAAAAGTCGCTGGATCAATAAATGAAACAGAACGCAGTTATGTGTTCTCAACCGTTCAGTCAATGTCGCGCGAACAACGTTTACAGCAATTCGCGCCAGATAGTTTTGACCTCATTATCGTCGATGAAGTTCATCGGTCTGGTGGTGAAACCTACCAAAAAATCTTGAACTATTTCTCACCGGATTTCCTCCTCGGACTAACTGCTACTCCAGAGCGAACCGACGGATTCAATATTTTTGAACTTTTTGATTTCAATGTTCCCTATGAGATTCGATTGCAAGCAGCACTGGAAGCAGAGATGCTAGTGCCGTTCCACTACTTTGGTATCACTGATTTCATTGATTCTGAGCAACAAGAGATCGATGACCTATCGAAGTTGAACCAACTAACTGCGAGCGAACGAGTCGACCATATTGTGCGGATGATTGAACTTTACGGACATCCGCGGAATACAAAAGGGCTGATTTTTTGCAGCAATGTTGATGAAGCATATGAGCTTTCTACTATCCTCAACCAGCGCAGTATAAATGGAAAACGAGTGAGAACTCGTGCTTTAAGCGGTGACACTTCGATGTCAGAACGTGAAGATGCTGTGCAGAAACTAGCACAAGAGGAACTCGATTACTTATTGACTGTTGATATTTTTAACGAAGGAATAGATATCCCGCAAGTCAACCAAGTCGTTCTTTTGCGTAGTACCCAGTCAGCGATTGTGTTTACCCAGCAACTCGGGCGTGGGCTTCGTAAGGCCAAAAATAAGGACCATTTGCGAGTTCTGGATTTTATTGGAAATTATCAAAATAGTTATCTCATTCCGGTAGCATTATTTGGTGATAATTCGCGTAATAAAGACCAGCTCCGTAAACGAATGATCAATAATAAGGCCGACAATACGATTGCTGGAATCTCAACAATCAATTTTGATGAGATAGCTACTGAGCGAGTTTTCGATGCGCTGACACAATCAAATATTTCTGCACTGAAATATTTGAAAGACGATATTAGGTTACTGTTCCAACGTCTTAATCGTGTGCCAAAGCTTTATGACTTTGCGGTGCAAGATACTGCCGATCCATTGCTCATGGCTACCAGCCAGAAAACATATTGGGATTTACTGTGTAAGGCAAAATATGTAGATCGCGCTCCAGAAAAGAAACAGCAAGCTGTTCTACAGATGCTGTCAAAGGAGATACTTCCAGGAAAACGGCCTCACGAATTGTTGTTACTTGAGTATCTTCTTGAGCATGGGCAAATTACGTATCAACAAGTACCAGCTTTGTTTTCACAGCGGCAAGTTGGTGGCCAATTCTATCAGGGTACATTGCGTTCAAGTGTGGAGGCAGTACTTACATTGGAATTTTTCACTCAACCGCAACAATCAAGCTATGGTAACCAGCCACTAATCGCCATTAACGGTAATGGTTATGTCCTGCATCCAGAGCTGCAGACTATGTTGGATGGAGATTCCTATTTCCGTGAGCACATTGTGGATATCGTCAAAACTGGCCTATATATTGCTCGGCATCGAGAATCATGGTCGTCACAAATGCGAGTAGGCATGCGATACTCACGAAAAGACGTGTGTAAAATGTTGGGGTTCGCCTCGAACCAAGAAGGTACTATCAACGGATACAAAGTTGATGATGTGACTAAAACATGTCCTATTTTCGTTACCTATAAAAAGGATGACGATATTTCTGCCTCGACACGATATGAAGACGAGTTCATTTCGCATAACCAGCTACATTGGTACACCCGTTCTCGCCGGAAACTCACCAGTCCAGAAGTAGCGAAAATTCTTAGTGGATCGTTTGAGATCCATCTATTTGTGAAAAAAGATGATGCGGAAGGAAAAGATTTCTTCTATCTGGGGCAGGCTCATCCAGAAAATGAACAACAAAAGCTCATGACGGATGATGCTGGTAGGGATATCGATGTAGTTACGATGGATTTGAATTTGGAATCGCCTGTAGAGAACCAATTATTCGATTATCTTCAGGCTGCGCATACAGAACAACTCAGTTCGAGCGCTCACACTTCATAGCTACCCTGCGTGAAGATCAATGAGAAAGATATACTAGCCACCGTGTTTAGTAATGATCCGCAAAAGAGTGCATTAGCTGAGTTGCTTCGGCCTATCTTCGCTGAAGTAACTCCCGAGTCGATGCCACCATCCGCCCAGTATGATCCAGCCGGAATCGAACAGCAAGCCCGCGAGCTGCGCGCCCTGCTCCTCAGCTACGACGGCGCGATCCTCGCCGGCCACGTCATGCTCGACCTGCTCGAAGAAAACGGCTACGGCCCGCTCGACGTCGAAATCCTTACGGTAGCACCCGAAAATCTAGCGCTCGCGCTCGCGATCCAACATGCAGCCGCCTCACGCGGCCTCGCCTACGACGTCGTCGTCACCGAAAACGGCGAACTCCTCGGCCCAGAGGCAAGCGGACGCACCGCCGTCGCGATCACACTTTTCGACGACGAAACCGCAACCGAACCAGGTATCCCGGTAGAAACCCAAGCCGCACTCATCGGAACCGAACTCGCCGCATATCAGCCTAAAACCCTACATAGTGGAGACCACCGTGAGTGAAACCCCAACCCAGCCAACCCCCGACGCAACCAACGACGAAGCCTTCGAATTCTGGGGAAACGGCGAAAAACCAGGCGGAATAACCGGGGTTGGCCCATGGGAAGGCCCACTCCCAGACGATCCGCGCTACGATCCAGAACTACTCGCAAACGGAGACAAACGCAACGTCGTCGACAAATACCGCTACTGGAGCGTCGAAGCAATCCGCGAGGACCTCGCACGCCACGCCACCAAACTCCACATCGCGATCGAAAACCTCGAACACGACCTCAACATCGGATCCATCGTGCGCACCGGCAACGCCTTCAACGTCAGCGGCGTCCATATTGTTGGCCGCAAACGCTGGAACCGACGCGGCGCACTCGTTACTGATCGCTACCTCAACGTCCATCACCACGCAGACGTCGAAAGCCTAAAACAGTGGGCGCGAGAAAACCATTATGTGCTCGTTGCAGTAGACAATATGGAAGGTTCAACGCCCATCGCCACCACGCCACTACCCGAAAACGCGCTACTGATCTTTGGACAAGAATCCAACGGGCTGAGCGCCGAACTTCTCGCCGCTGCAGATTGCGCCGTCTATATTCCACAATTCGGTTCAACCCGTTCCATGAATGTTGCCGCTGCAGCTGCAATCGCCATGCACATGTGGATCATGCAACACGGTCCACAACAATAAGTGATCGGCCGGCTAGAACTCGTTTGGCAGCGTCACACCCAACGCCTGCGCGACTGCAGGAAGTAACGTCGTAGCATCCTCGTCGCACCGAATATCGGCAATATGATCCAACGCAGTTGGACCTTGATTAATAATGACGACGTCGGCACCACGCGCCCACGCCTGGCGAGCAATCCACGCGCCAGTGCTCACAATGAGTGAGGTGCCCACAACCAAAATCACGTCACACTTATTTGCAGCCGCCATAGCGTGATCCATAGCCGGCGGTAGCCCCTCGCCAAACATGACAATATCGGGTTTGACGATCCCACCACAGCGCGGGCATGGAGCAGGGTGGAACTTAGAAGCCTTAGCGTATTCTTCCGCTCCGGAGTCCGCTACAGCCAAAATAGCGATATCGCCAGCAATCGCGGGCCAGTTCGGATTGAGCTCATTAAGAACAAGATCGTAGTCCGCTCGTTTCAAACGTAGCCCACATTGTAAACAACGCACGTATTGGTAGGTTCCATGCAATTCCCACACATGGTTGCTGCCTGCTTGGGAATGCAAGCCGTCAATATTCTGCGTCGCCACCCCAGAAAGAAAACCTGCCGATTCTAAGCCGGCGAGCGCAAAATGCGCTGGATTAGGCTTAATTTCCAGCAAATTCTGCCACGTCTCATGATTGCGTTGCCAAACCCAGTTACGCCAGTATTGCTCGGATCGAAACATGTCTATATCTACCGTGGGAGTAGATCCGCCACCAGTGCCGCGATAATCGGGTAGACCAGATCGGGTAGAAACTCCAGCTCCAGTTAACGCCAAGGTTGAACGAGCACGCATGAGGTTAGCGATTTGTTCGGCCACCGGAGTTGGTGGTGGCGCTGCGAAATGGTGAGAAGGAGAAGAATCTTTCATACGTGATAGTTTAATGCGCAGGTGAGATAGGTGATTCAAACGAGGCGTAGTGTGGCGAATTCTGGGTGTTTAATGGCCGAAACGTGAAGATGATCCGGATCTGAAAATCATTGTGATTACTGGGAAAGACGAAGATCACATCATAGGCGAAATTAAACCGCACTATCGATTATGTGAGCGTGTAGACTGCGAAGAAAGGAGAGTTTAGAACGTTGGACCGAAAGAGGAAATAGAATGGCACTAAAATCAATAAAAGCGACATGGTCAAAGACCGTAGTTGCATCTACACTTGCGCTGGGATTGAGTTTAACTCCGATGGTTGCCAGTGCCGCGGAAGCTATTGATGTTCCAGATGAATATCTAGCAAACTGTATTAACACCGAGCTTAAAAAGCCTGCAGGAAGTGTCATCACCGATGAAGACGCTGCCAACCTCACTAAACTGAGCTGCCGTCGTGGAGTTACGAATCTGAGCGCACTAGGCTCTTTTACTAACTTGATCCGCTTAGATTTGGGCGAAAATCCTGGTATTACGAGCATTGACGAGATTAAGTCGTTGACGAATCTCACGCAGCTAGTTCTTCAAAATGACACAGCGATAGAGAACTTTGACGCATTGAAGAATCACCCAGCGCTTGAACGCTTGACGCTGAACAACACTGGATTAGAAGATTCTGATTTGAAAAACATTGTTGCCACGATACCAACTCTGACTCATCTTTCGATCAGTAACAACACACTAGTTGATCTTTCCCCCATGACTCGGCAGGCATTCCCGAACCTCTTCGACCTTCGACTGGCGAGCAACCAGGTAAAGGATCTCTCACCATTGGATGCTTTTGAGTTCAAGAAGCTGTACGCAGCCCATCAAGTGATTCATGACGGCCCAACGGCATATGTGCCAGCTGGAGCAACCACCTATGTTTTCCCAGCGCAACGCCCAGAAATTATTGCTTCTGACGGCGATAGTGGCGTGATCATTGAATCTGATAAGTTCAGCTCGAAATACACTCTTGGAACTGACCTGGTAACGTTCACTGAACTACCTGAAGATCTGACCGAACTGGTAGCTAAATTCCATGATCCGCAGCCGCGCGATAACGAAACATATAATGGCTGGATCCTCTACCCAGTTGTTGTCTCAGATGTAACAAGTCTAAAACCAGTTAATGCTGTCGTTGACAAGAAATACTCCCACCAATTCACCGTCACTAAAGGTTTCCCCGCAACAAAGTGGACATTGGCCTCCCAGCCGATACCTGGTCTGATGCTTGATCAGAAAACGGGTACATTGACCGGTACTCCAACCGAAACCGGCCAATACGAAATCGTTATTGCAATCGAAGATGAATTTGGCAACACCATTAACCACACCACGACACTCGCTGTAGAGACTGCTCCAGTAGTAGACACCCCAGTGAGCATCACGCGTGTTCCACGAGCACACGCGATAGATCCCGCACAATGCGATGTCAAACCCTATGTCACGATCGAAGGCACTCCAGGTGTTGAATTCACGATCAACTCACTGCCAGTGGCCGCTGGAACCTACACCTATAATTACGGTGAACGTATTCTTGTTCAAGCCAAGCCTTTAGCTGGCTTCGCCCTCGAAGGCCAGAGCACTTGGGAGTGGACTGCTATGGATCGCCCAGCATCGTGTGATGCAAAGGCACCTATCACCCCTACGCCTACCACGCCTAAGGTTTCATCAACGGATGGACAACTGGCAAAGACCGGCCTGAGCACTCCGTTGAGCGCTGGCATTGTAAGCCTGGCACTTCTTGGTTTGGGTGGGGCAGCTGTGCTTAGCCGCAGAATGCGCAACGCCTAGCATTAATACCCGCTACATGCGCAATGCACGCATGTAGTGCCCAGAGGTAAGGTCTGCTCTCAAAGTTATTGGGAGCAGACCTTACCTCATATATGTACATGCACTATACGGATCAACCGCACTCATACGCACTGTTTGGCGTGCACACTGACCGTGGGATACGGCAATAGTCGAGATACAATTGCACAATATTTCACGAACAGGACTGAGGGCTTAACATATAGCCGCGAATAGTGAGATAATGGAAATGTTCTAACCACTACAAGAGGAGTATTTCCCGTGGCAATCGCAACCCCAGAGGTTTACAACGAAATGCTTGACCGCGCTAAGGCCGGCAAGTTCGCATACCCAGCAATTAACGTAACATCTTCACAGACCTTGACCGCTGCAATCCAAGGCTTTGCTGAGGCAGAGTCCGATGGCATCATCCAGGTTTCCGTCGGCGGTGCAGAATACTGGTCCGGCACCACTGTTAAGGATCGCGTCGCTGGTTCCCTCGGCATGGCTGCATATGCACGCGAGATCGCAAAGAACTACGATGTTACCATCGCACTTCACACCGATCACTGTGCAAAGCAGAACATCGATTCATGGATCCGTCCAATCATGGAGCTCGAAGCTGAAGAAGTCAAGGCTGGTCGTCTGCCATTCTTCCAGTCCCACATGTGGGACGGTTCAGCTGTTCCACTAGAAGAGAACCTAGAAATCGCTAAAGAGCTCCTTGAGCTTTCTGTTAAGGCAAACACCATTCTCGAAGTTGAAATCGGTGTTGTTGGCGGCGAAGAAGACGGCGTCGTTGGCGAAATCAACGAAAAGCTCTACACCACCGCAGAAGATGGCCTCAAGACCATCGAAGCTCTCGGCCTTGGTGAAAAAGGTCGCTACATTACCGCTCTTACCTTCGGTAACGTCCACGGCGTTTACAAGCCAGGTCACGTCAAGCTTCGCCCAGAAATCCTCGGCGAAATTCAGGCCGAAGTTGGCGCCAAAGTTGGCAAGGAATCCCCATTCGATCTCGTTATGCACGGCGGCTCTGGCTCAACTGCTGAAGAAATCGCAACCGCAGTGCGCAACGGCGTCATCAAGATGAACGTCGATACCGATACCCAGTACGCATTCACCCGCCCAGTGGCAGAGTGGATGCTGCGCAACTTCGACGGCGTTTTGAAGATCGACGGCGAAGTCGGCAACAAGAAGCAGTACGATCCACGTGCATGGGGCAAGGCCGCCGAAGCTGGTATGGCTGCTCGCGTCGTTGAAGCATGTGAGCGCTTGGGCTCTGTTGGCAAGAAGATGCGTTGAGATTAGCTACGCTAACCTCTAGCATAAGGCGCTAAATACATACATAACAACGAGGGCGGACATCCAATAGGATGACCGCCCTCGATGTATTCTCTACCCGACACATCCGCCTTTATACATAAACAATACGAACAGTTGCATAAGTATTAAGTGGACGAATAAAATAGGCGAAGTGTCGGAATGGGGACAAAGACGATCCCCAATGAGTGTCAAGCACGGAGCTTGAGGAGGCAGGCCATGGAGGCCCTCATAGTTGATGAACTGACGAAAATTCTCCCTACGCAACGCCCTCAACCAGCTCAACTTTCCCGCACACGGTTCGCTAACGAACCATTCCAATTCCAGATCGCATGGAAAGAAACCCCACAAGGCATCACCCGGATTGAAACAACCATCACTATCTGTGCTGGAGACTCAGCAATCGTGCAATGCGAAGAAGCCATGCTCGTTGGTGCCACCACCCCCTTTATCACTGGAGACGAAGACGGATATCTCGTCAGCGAACCAGCACTCGTGCCCGATGTACTGCGCCCACTTCGCGTCCAAAAAAGCGATAACGAAACGAAGCCAGTAACCTGGACATGCCAGGCTAATCAGCGCCATCAAGGCTGGAACAGTGTGTGGGTAAGTATCGAAAACCCGGGCAATCACATTGACGTGAGCGTTGGCGGAATACCACTGCCATCAATAACGATCACGACCATTCCTGCACTGCTGCCGCAACCCGATATTGTTAATACTCGCTGGTTCCACTGTGATTCCTTAGCCCATGTAGCACGAGTGCCGGTGTGGAGCGAAGCGCACTGGAAGATGATCGAAAACCATATGATCGCAGCTCGACGCATGCATATTAACTGCTTGCTGATGCCGTTATGGACCCCGCCACTTGATACCGCTCCCGGCCAGCAGCGTCTGCCCACCCAGCTATTAGAGATTACCCGTGACGATAACGGACAGTATTCATTTGATGGTACTCGCGCCATACGATGGCTGAATTTGCTGAAAAAACACGGTTTTAGCGCCGTCGAAATCCCCCATATATTCACCCAGTGGGGAGCCAAAGCCTGCGCCCAGTTCTATATTCGACAAGACGACGACGTTCGTCCCGCCTTCGGCTGGGACACCCCAGCTACCGATCCGGCATACCGCGAATTCCTCGAACAGCTCATAGCGTTCGTGCGCCAGTTCCTTGGTAAACACGTAGATCCGGACTCCGTGTACTTCCATATTTCAGACGAACCAGATGCAGACAACGTCGCGACCTACCTCGCGGCCCAAAATCAAGTACGTGACCTCCTCGACGGTTGCCGTGTCATCGATGCCCTATCCGAAGTCACTTACCACGAACTGGTTGAAACCCCCGTCGTCGCCACCGATGCAATTGCGACGTTCCGAGCCCACAATATTGAACCCGAGTGGGTGTATTACTGTATTTGCCAAGAAACCAACCTTGCCAATCAATTCATCGCCCAACGTCCCAACCGGCACCGCCAACTCGGATTCCAGCTCTATAAAGCGCGCGCTCGCGGATTTTTACAGTGGGGATACAATTTCTACAACACTCAGCTATCTACCGGCTATGTGGATCCCTTCTGGGAAAATGATGCCGGTGGCGGATTTATCTCCGGTGATCCCTTTATCGTCTACCCCGCACCGGAGGGCAAAGTGTGGGAAAGTATTCGCCACCGCATGGTTGGCGGCGGATTTGCAGATCTAGCCACCTGCCAATTCGCTGAAAAACTTATTGGACGTGACGGTGTACTTAAGATCATTGATCCAGACGGCGATCTCGATTATGACACCGGTTGGGTGAGCGAACGGGAGTTGATTCGCCGTCGAGAAGAACTGAATTCAGCTATCAATGCCTCGCTTAATCAAGAAACGAAGGAAGTATGACTAAGCCCGCTTATATTGAAGAAGTCTCTGCTGCTACGGGTTCATTGATACCGGCTCGCACATGGCGTCCGGCAATCGAATATCGCCACCATATTTCACTCAATGGTCAATGGCAGTTTCGGCTCCACCCAACCGCCCAGATCGACGACTCTTCGCCGTGGGAAACAATTGAGTTGCCCTGCCATTGGGTTTTCAGTTCCCAACGTGACGAGCACGGAAGGCTATTGTGGACTAGAGGCAAACCGATTTACACCAATCGGCACTATCCGTTCGCACTTAATCCGCCCCATATTCCACAAGATAACCCGACCGGCGAACACAGGCGTACCTTCGTCGTCACGGCCCAAGCCTTAGCAGATATTGCTGCCGGTGGCCGGGCCATCATTCGTTTTCTCGGGGTTGAATCAGTTGCTCAAGTGCTTATCAACGATGTGGAGCTGGCAGTCTTGCGCGGGTCACGGCTCATGCATGAAGTTGATATTTCAAAAGCTGTTCATGAAGGCACCAATACGATTAGTGTAATCGTAAGTCAATGGTCGGCAATGAGCTACGTTGAAGATCAAGACCAGTGGTGGCTTGCCGGTATTTTCCGCGATGTGGATTTCTATGTTGACTGTGCAGGCAGTTTCCGCGATGTTCGCCTCCACGGAGATTATGATCCAGAAACTAACACAGCAACACTACATATTCGCGTCGAGTCTGACGAGGCCGCTTACACGTGCCGTATTGGTAACCACGAGCATGTGTTACGGGCAGGGCGCTGGGAGAGCGTCGTCGTCGAATCTGGCCTACCGTGGAGTCCAGATGCGCCGCACCTATATCCTCTCACGCTCACCAACAGCGCAGATACTCGCACGATCCGGGTTGGATTTCGGCGTATTGAAGTCTTTCATGGAGATCGGCCGCGCATTCTTCTCAATGGCAAAAAATTGGAACTGCGCGGAGTTAATCGTCACGAAACACACCCCGACAAGGGGCGTGCGTTTGATCCCGACCAGCTCCGGCGCGACTTGACCATGATGAAACGGCACAATATCAACGCCATCCGCACAGCACACTATCCGCACGATCCGCGGTTTTACGATCTTGCCGACGAATTCGGTTTCTGGGTGGTGTGCGAAGTTGATTTAGAAACTCACGGATTTGTTTTCGGAGACTGGGTGGATAACCCAACCGATTCACCCCAATGGCGTGCAGTCTATGAAGATCGCGCCATGCGCACTATTGCCCGCGACTATAACCATCCCTCGATCATCTTCTGGTCCTTGGGCAATGAGTCTGGGTATGGTGAAAATATGGCGCGTTCGGCGGCGCTAATTCGCCGTGAAGATCCTTCTCGCCCCATACATTACGAAGGTGACTATGATGGGCGCATTAGTGACGTCCACTCGCGCATGTATTTACCGATTGAGCAGATTCATGCGATCTGTTCTCCTGACGGTGATGTGCCGCTGAGCGATGTTGCTACCTGGGGTCATATTCGGCAATTTCCATTGCTGAACTGCGAATACGGCCATGCGATGGGTAACGGTCCGGGCGCTTTGGTTGACTATGACGAATGTATTGACCGATACGAACAGTATCATGGTGGTTTCGTATGGGAGTGGCGCGATCATGGGTTGCGCACGTGGGACGAGGCCGAAGAATACTTTGGGTACGGTGGAGATTTTGGTGAGCGTACGCACGACTCGAATTTTGTTATCGATGGTTTAGTGCGTTCTGATGGTGTTCCTTCCCCGGCTTTAGCTGAGCTCAAAGCGGTCTACACGCCAGTGAAATTAACAGCTAGAGCTGAACCAGGGCGGTTAATCGTCGATGTTCACAACCGGTTCCATGCCCAACGCTCTCGGATTGTGACCACCCATGTGTATGTGGATCAGACCTATTTAGGTGTAGTAGACCACGATGTTGCTCCCGGAGAACGCGAAACGATTCTTTGGGAAAACAATGCGATTTCACCCGAGAGTGTGATCAATCTTGTCTCGCGCCGAAATTCGATTCCGATTCCAGGTAATTCGTGGGAAGAAGAAGGATGGGAGGTGAGCCGGACCCAGATCCGCCCAACGGTGAGTCCACTGCGCTATCCGCGCACCGAGGCAGTTGAGCGCGCAACCCAGCCACTGGTGCAGATCGAGGGGGAACAACTAATACGTGCCCTTGGCCTGCCTATCGACGATATTCGCCCTTCGCTGTGGCGGGCACCAACAGATAATGATGAATCTCGTGGATTTGGCTCCTTTAGTTTGGCAAGTCCAGCCAAGACCTTGGGCGCTGGCCTAGAAGGAGCGCCGTCGTCAGCAGATCTGTGGCGCGAGGCCGGCTTGGACAAGATGGTGTGCCACGAGTGGCATACCGAGTTTTCCGGCGACGAATATTTCGGGGAATATATCCGGGACGAAGTGTGGTCGAGCGATCAGTCACCGGCGCGCATCAATCTCACGTGGCGGTGGAGCTGGGGTATGTTCGACGACGAAGACCGAGTGCGGCTTGCAGTTGATGTGATGCCTTCAGCTGCCTGGAAAGGTTCTTGGCCACGCACCGGTATTCATTTCGCGATACCGCGCCCCCACAACGTTTCATGGGTTGGGTATGGGCCAGGAGAAGCATATTCAGATTCTCGCCAAGCGGTCACTTTAGGACGCTTTGCGGCCCATCCGCGTGATTTAGAGTTTGAGTATTCGGTACCCCAAGAAAACGGGACTCGAATTGGTATGCGGGAGTTGACATTAGCGTATGACTCGTTCGGGATCAACATTCAGGCCCAACCCCATATCAGCTTGCCGGAATATTCTGACCACTATCCATCGTTTAGCTTCCACGAGCACGATGAGTTTGAGCTAACGAAAGCTCGCCATCCGTATGAGCTGGCACAAAACGACGGATTCTGGCATCTTTATATTGACGGCGGGCAACATGGTTTAGGTTCGAGAACTTGCGGTCCAGATGTTTATCCGCCCCATGCGTGGACGCCACGAGCTATCAGTATCGCAGTGACTATGAAGCGCATGCCAAACGGCTCCCTACCAACTATCTAGTTAATGCCCTACCGGGGAAAGTGAAGGAGGAATTTTTAACCAAAGATCTAGCGAAACTACAAGCCGCGGTATTATCGGCCGCAAGCGTTCTTCGTCGTCGCAGAAAACCTGTCCCATAGAACGAAAACGCACCTTATTAATAGCCGGATTTGATGGAAAATAATAATAATTTGTGCTACCGGATTCACTTTTGTGCAATCAGCGGTATAGTGTAATCGCAATCATTTTAGTCATCATGGACTCAAAGGAGAGAATTATGACAACATTGTCGCATCGCAGCAAGGTTGCTGCGATTTTGGCAACTGTTTCACTGGCAACCGCAGGTTTAGCTGGTTGTTCGTCGGACGAAGAAAAGAAGGCAACACCTGAAGAAACTGAACCAAAGGCAGGAATCGAACTCGAATACGTTCACCGTCTGCCCGATGGTGAAGGTATGGTCAAGGTTCAAGAGATTGTAGATCGGTGGAATAAAGAACATCCCGATGTTATGGTCAAGGCAACCAAATTCGATGGTAAGGCTGCGGATCTATTCCAAAAGCTCCAAAAGGATGTTGCAACCGATACCGCTCCATGTTTGGCACAGCTTGGCTACTCCGAAGTACCAGAAGCCTTTGTTAAGGGCATGGTCGAAGACGTCACCAAGCAGGCCGAAAAGTACAAGGACAACTTCTCTGGCGCCTATGGCCAGATGGGTGCAGGTGGAAAGATCGTCGGTCTTCCACAAGATACTGGCCCACTTGTCTACTTCTATGACAAGGCAGAATTCGACGCACTTGGCTTAACGGTTCCAACAACACTCGATGAGTTGAAGGCAACCGCAATGAAGGCGGCAGAACAAGGCAAGTTCATTTTGAACTTCGAGCCAGATGAGGCCGCTCACTGGCTTTCCGCACAAGCCGCTGCAGTAGGTGAGCCATGGTACTCCACCGAAGGTGATAAGTGGAAGATCAACGTTGAGAACAAGGGTTCGGAAGTTGTTGCAGCCTTCTGGCAAGAACTCATCGATGCTCAGGCAGTAGGCACAATCAACCGCTGGGACGATGCATACACCAAGGCTCTCACCGACAAGAAGATCATCGGTAACATTGGTGCTGCATGGGAAGCTGGCTTTATGCTTGACCCAGTTGTTCCAGAAGATACTGAAGGAACTTGGCGCGTAGCATTGTTGCCAGATTTCGGTGACGGCGTCAAGACCGGTCCAGACGGCGGCTCCGGCGTTGCTGTGATGAAGGGCTGCAAGCACATTGACGAGGCAATGGAGTTCAACAACTGGTTCAACACCCAGACTGAAGATCTCGCAACACAAGGCCTAGTTGTTGCAGCCAAGGGCGAGGTCACTACTCCAGAAAAGATCAAGCGTCAGTTCGGTGGCCAGGACGTGTTCACTGAGCTCGCTAAGGCAAACGATAGCCTAAACCCTGACTTCCAGTATATTCCAGGATTCTCTGCAGTAGGACAAAAGATGGTAGACACTGCAGCAAACGTTATTGATTCCAAGGGCAAGATCGCCGATATTTTCGCGGCAGCTCAAGAAGAATCAGTCAACACGTTGAAGAATCTTAAGCTACCTGTTGCCGAATAATAGGTGATCCGCCGTCGGAAGAGACGTTATTGGATGAAAACTACGAGGAATATATAAAGGCAAACTATGACTAGCACACTAGAAATTGATAGCTCGCGCAAACGAAGTAGACGTACTCGAGAGCTTCATGAAGCCCGAACCGGCTGGATCTTTATGCTCCCATTTGTTCTCGGCTTTACCTTAGTTTTTCTACTCCCCATCGGGGCATCAATATATTCGTCATTCTTCCAAGACGTCTCTGACGGCGGCGGACTCTACGGCGGAAGCGAGCTCATAAGTGAGTTCGTTGGGTTAGATAATTACTACAACACTGTTGCTAACGAGCGATTCTGGCTCGGAATTATGCGAGTAGTTCTCTACACTCTCATCCAAGTTCCGGTCATGATCTTCCTCGGTTTGGCACTTGCTCTTGTTCTAGATTCACTTTTAGTCCGGCACGTAACCGTCTACCGCCTTGGCTACTTTTTGCCGTTCGCTATCCCAGGTATCGTCGCTGCGATCATCTGGCTCTACATCTACACTCCAGAAATATCGCCGCTGATTGCTATTTTGAACAGTCTGGGTTTGGATGTGGATCTGATGAGCAAGAACCTGATCTTCTTCTCGATGGCGAATATGACGACGTGGACCTACACCGGCTACAACATGCTGATCTTCCTTGCAGCCTTGCAGGCGATTCCTACCGAGCTGGAAGAAGCCGCCCGCCTCGATGGAGCTACTGGGTTCCAGATTGTCACAAAGGTGAAGGTTCCTATGGTTCGTGGGGCAGTGCTCTTGTCAGTCCTGCTATCGATCGTTGGAACGATCCAACTCTTCAACGAGCCAGCTGTTTTGTCTACCGTGAATCGGTGGATGGGTGCTGACTACACGCCGATGATGATGGCGTATAACACGATGATTGGGCAGATCACCCCATCTGGCGATGGCCCAGCAGCTGCGACGTCGATTGTGATGGCAGTAATTGCGGGTTCACTAGCTGTTGGATATGCCTTGATTGAGCGGAAGGTGAATGACTGATGCGAAAATTAACGAAACTAAAGCTCAGTGATGGCACAGAATACACTCCTTCGCGGGAAGGGATACCAGCACAATCCATTGCCCCGACTTCGGTGGCACGTTGGATTACGCGAGCTATCTTGCTCCTAGCGTTGGTCTACTTCCTCTTCCCGGTGTATTGGGTGATTGTGGCCGCCACGAAAACTAATTCTCAACTCGTTTCCACAAACGGATTATGGTTCGATAACATCAACTTGTTTGAAAACCACGAAACCTTGATGGTGTGGACGCGCGGAATGTTTTGGCGATGGGTGCTCAATTCTTTGCTCTACTCTACAGTGGCGGGCATTGTGGGCACGTTAATCTCCGTCATGGCCGGGTATGCTACTGCAAAGTTCAACTTCTCTGGCAAAGGCGTGGTTATGGGTGTGATCATGTCTGGTTTGTTAATGCCAGCTGCACTATTGACCATCCCGCTATACATTATCTTCCATCACATAGGAATCACCAACACTATGTGGTCGATTATTATCCCGGCCTGTGTGAGCCCGTTTGGCGTATTCTTAGGCCGCGTTTATGCTCAAACCTCTGTGCCAACTGAACTGATTGAGGCGGCTCGAATTGATGGCGCTGGCGAAGCGCGAATCTTCTTTACCATGGTATTGCGGTTGTTGGCACCGGCTATGGTAACGATTTTCTTGTTCATCTTCGTTGGAACATGGAACAATTTCCTTTTGCCATTGATGATGGTGACTGCTGATGAAATTAAACCAGTCACTCTCGGTCTCTACGGCATGATGAGCTACTTCGCACCAGAAAAGGGAGCAGTAATGTTGGGTGCACTGCTTGGTGTTCTCCCACTGATCGTATTGTTCCTTGCGATGCAAAAGTATTGGCAATCAGGGCTTGCAGCTGGTTCTGTAAAGGGCTGATTGTTTGAAACCTAAAGTGGTGGCCACGAACTAATGTTCGTGGCCACCACTTATGTTTTTATCTAACGCATGGCTGTTTTAACCTCGCGCACAGCTGTTGTAGCCTTCACGCTTGTGTGCGCGTCTAGCCTCACCGTTGATCGCCGTTAGTTTTCATCGTCGATAGAATCTAGGATATAGTTTCCAACCCCGGTAGCGATTCCAGCTATTATCGCGAACTGCGAATGAGCGAACCGCTTGCCCTCCGCTCGACGTCGTTCGCCTCGGCGGAAGATTGCTCGTTCTGCACGCAACGAAAGGACAAGCGATCCGCAGACGAGAAGCCCGGCACCGATGAGTAGCGGTAGTGGAGCGCGCAGTAGATCCATCTTCGTATCGGTAGCTACAGCATCGTTGTCGAGTTCGACGTCGGTAACGTCATGATCGGCATCAGTTTCGATAGGGGTGTTTAATATGTGAAGGGTTTCGTTGAGTAAATATGCGTTCGGTAATGCAAAGCTTGCCGATTTGACGAAAAATCGCGCGGTGCGGGAACGGATTACGTCAGGGCAAGCGTAGTAGATGGCGATTGAGCTTCCGAAAGCAGCTGATTCGAGGAGACGTTTTTTAGAGTAGTTCATGGTCGGTGGAGTCCTTTTCATCTTGGTGGGTTATAGGGGATGGGATTCGAGTGGGTGCCGGTGGCTGTGCCAAGGTCTGTGCCGGTGGTTGTGTAGCGCCGCTGGTGCTAGACGAACCAGAATCAGCAGGCGCCGGTGGAGCAAAATTAACTCCGTATCCATACGCAGGTAGTTCATGTGGATCTGAACCGGGATCGGCCTTGCGAACAATGAGGAAAACGAACAATCCGATGCCGCCCGCCAGAGCGAAAGCGATTGCGATCCACACCCAAAGAGCTAAGCCGGTTGCGTTGCTGGGGGCAAGCAAGTTAGAAAAGTCAGCTGTGCCATGCTTTGCCCCTTCCACGTAGATGCCGTTCTCAAGGATATATGTGATGTCGGTGTAGATTGCACGATTGGCGTCAATCATGCCGCCATCAGCTTGGGATATAGGACCAGGGGTCGCGATCACTAATTTTACGTCGAGTAGATTAAGGAGAAGGCTTAAGCCTTCCGGGGCACCCTCAGCGTCATCGATACGTCCATCGATAATGAAGCTAGAGGAAGTTTCTTGAATAAATCTCCCATCGACAACTGAATCCGGTGTTTCAAAATCGGCGCGGCAAGCAAGACCTTGATCAGATGGAATCTCGGTGATCGTCAGGTAATCGAGAAGAAGATCGAATGCCACCGGAGGGATGTTTGATGCCTGCGGATCATTTTGTAGTTCTTCGAGGCTAAGAGCCATGAGATCTTCACATGAGGTAATATTATCTCCGGCTAATAAGCCCAACGAGTCATGAAATTCCACCGATACTGTGGCATGGCCGTCTTCATGAAGTCCCGCACCGGCACTCAGTTCACAGGCGCTTAATCCAAGTAGCGCGACGAATATTAAGCCAAAAACCTTCAGGTGATGCGCTAACTTCATGGACGAGCTCCTATGGTGGATGGTAAAACTGCTTTCGATCAAGTTTATCGTGAAATGGTAAGCAGTTGGCGAGGCAACTACATTAGTAGTTGCCTCGCCAATACGGTCACCTCACTGCGGAGGTTAAATAACGAACTTATTGAAGTTGATCTTCGTCGTTAGCCTCTGGAGGTAAGTTCTCACTATCGTCAACGTGATGGTCGGGTACTCCATTTGCACCGGCAACACCTACACCTGGATATGGCTGGTTGGGAGCAACAGGAGAGGCTGAGCCGTTAAATGCGGCAGTAGTGCCATCTGGAACACCGTGAGCTCCGGGCATTGCGGAACCGGGGTATGGCTGGTTTGCAGCAGTTGGCATATCAGTTGTTGGAATTGCGGTATTCGCATACTCAGTTGAAGCCGGAGGAACTTCTGGCTTCTTGCGCACGATGAAGAAAACTAGAGCACCAATTGCGATGACGAGCCCTGCAGTGATAGCAACCCAAGCCCAAATTGGCATTCCAGAAGATGAATTATCGGATGCGATATCTTCGATAGATCCGCTACCTTCTTTTTTACCCTCGACGGTAATACCCTCGACGAAGGTTTCAAGATCGGTGAACGTTGCACGGTTACCCTCGATTACCGCACCTTCAGCAGAGATAATATCGCCAGGCATAACAACGGTTAGGGAGAAATCTACCAGGCTGTCGATTAACGCTAGATCGCTAGGGGAAACCGCATCGGACGAGTCTAAACTGGTGAAGATGAAGGTATCGTCAGTTTCTTTGAGGATCTCTGCCGATTCCGGACTTCTCTCGGCTTCGCCAGT
Source organism: Arcanobacterium pinnipediorum (assembly GCF_023973165.1). NCBI lineage: Bacteria > Bacillati > Actinomycetota > Actinomycetes > Actinomycetales > Actinomycetaceae > Arcanobacterium > Arcanobacterium pinnipediorum. The sequence continues at coordinate 205,005 of NZ_CP099547.1, forward strand.
GAATCGGCAAGCGAAGTCGTTGCTTGTGCTGATATCTTCGACAAGGAGTTCTGCCTCCTCAGAACCGGCAGGTAGTTGGTCTACGATGGCGTCGCGTAGCTCTTCACAATTGCTAGCAATATCAAATGCTGCGAGTTGGGATTCTGGATCATGGAACTCAAAAACAGTACTGATAGACCCATCAGTTTCGATGCCGATGCCAAGATTTACTTGACATGCGCTTAGTGCGAGAAGCGTAGCTGACGCAGTAGCGACAGTTTTAAGGAACGATGGTTTATTCAATGCGTTTTCACCTATCTTGAAAGAATTCGACTTTCTCTGATTCTAAAGAGTTATTCAAAATACTGCCATAATAGGTGCTATTTTGTTGTTCTGAAGATCTGGATCGATAGTGGATGTAAAGATCGGCAGTGTGAGAGTGGAGTTCACTGGCGAGAACACGAAATGCTACCGGCATGGAATGTAATAGCGTAGATAATCGTGTTATATATCACGTCTTTAGTGGGTTGTGGACCTAGATTAAAACCGACAAAACCTGAAACGGTGCTAGTGCAATGATTACGACGAAAACTATAGCCTTTACGCCCAGAGCATGGGCCCGATAGTCCCAGCTAGAACGCAAGTTTCCCGGTAGTATGAAGACGTGGCATAAAACAAAACGTCGTCGTCAATCTCTAGGAGGAAAAAGGATGACTGACATGTACACTGTCGAGGCAGTACGTGAGGGTGCACCATCGGTTGCACCAGCTGATTTGATCGAGTGGGTTACTGAGGTAGCTAACTTGACCGAGCCAAAGAATATTGAGTGGGTAGATGGATCCGAAGAAGAATGGGATCGTCTTACTTCATTGATGGTCGAATCTGGTATGTTCACTCGGTTGAACCCAGAAAAGCGTCCAAACTCCTTCTTGGCTCGCTCCCTTCCATCAGACGTTGCTCGCGTTGAGTCTCGTACCTACATCTGCTCCGAAAAGGAAGAAGATGCAGGCCCAACCAACAACTGGGCAGACCCTAAGGAAATGAAGGAAATCCTCATTGGAGAAAAGGGTGTTTTCCGCGGCGCAATGCACGGCCGTACCATGTACGTCATTCCATTCTCCATGGGTCCATTAGGTGGCCCGATTTCACAGCTCGGCATCGAGCTCACTGACTCCCCATACGTCGTCGTCAATATGCGAATCATGACCCGCATGGGTATCAAGGCGCTTGAACTCATCGGCGAAGGAAAGCCATGGGTTCCAGCAGTTCACTCTGTTGGTGCTCCACTCGAAGAAGGTCAAGAAGATACCACTTGGCCATGCAACGATGAGAAGTACATTACTCACTTCCCTGAGACCAACGAAATTTGGTCCTTCGGCTCGGGTTACGGCGGCAACGCACTACTTGGCAAGAAGTGTTTCGCACTTCGTATTGCATCGACGATGGCTCGTCGCGATGCTTGGATGGCTGAGCACATGCTTATCCTCCGCCTTACCGAAGAAAAGACTGGTCGCCAGTTCCACGTAACCGCTGGTTTCCCATCAGCATGTGGTAAGACCAACCTCGCAATGCTTCAGCCAACAATCGATGGTTACAAGGTTGAAACTGTTGGTGACGACATCGCTTGGATGCGTCCAGGCCCAGATGGTCGCCTCCGTGCAATCAACCCAGAAGCTGGCTTCTTCGGCGTTGCTCCAGGTACTTCCTACAAGACCAACCCAGTTGCTATGGATACCATGAAGGCAAACACCATCTTCACAAACGTCGCACTTACCGACGATGGAGATGTTTGGTGGGAAGGTATCGACGGCGAAACCCCATCACACCTTATTGATTGGCACGGCAACGATTGGACTCCAGAGTCCGGCGAGCTTGCTGCCCATCCAAACTCCCGCTTCACCACCCCAGCAGCGCAGTGCCCAATCATCTGCCCTGACTGGGAAGCACCAGAAGGTGTTCCAGTGGATGCGATCTTGTTCGGTGGACGTCGTGCAAACAACGTCCCACTCGTTGCCGAGCAGTACACCCCAGCACAAGGCGTCTTCATTGGCGCAAATGTGTCCTCTGAGGTTACCGCAGCAGCCCTCGACGTCAAGGCTGGCGCACTACGCCATGATCCATTCGCTATGCTCCCATTCTGTGGCTACAACATGGCTGACTACTGGGGTCACTGGCTCGACATGCAAGAAGAACTCGGCGATAAGTTCCCGAAGGTATACCAGGTCAACTGGTTCCGCAAGGATGCCGATGGTCGCTTCCTCTGGCCAGGATTCGGCGATAACTCCCGCGTTCTGGACTGGATCGTTCGCCGCGTAGCTGGTGAAGTCGAAGCAACTGAAGGTATGACTGGTCTCTACCCCAAGCGCGAAGACTTCAACCTTGAAGGCACCGACGTTACCGAAGCTGACTGGAACGCAATGTACACCCTCGATCCAATTTCGTGGGAAGCTGAAGCAAAGGATTCTGAAGAATACTTCGCACAGTTCGGCGATAAGGTTCCGGCAGCGCTTTTGGAAGAGCTCGCAGCTCTTCGCTCGCGCATCGAAGAAGCTAAGGCAGCTCTCTGAGTTTAGTTAGCTAGCTTGAGATGTGTGGCCTGAGGTTTTCCTCAGGCCACACATCTATATCTCTGGGTGCAGGAAATATCTAGCTGCAGGAAATCATCGGGTGGCCCAAAAATCTCTGGGTGCAGGAAATTGCCGGATGCAGCAAATCTCTATGCGCACCAAAATTTTACGCAGTGAAGTTGTTAGAGGTGGAATACTCCGCCAGAAGCTATAGCCAAAGAATACGATGTTTGATTCGTTAGCACGACCCGATGTTTGCAATATGAGCAGGAATAATTCTGCCTAGCAAGTTCCACAGATCTGCCGGTAGTATTATCTCAACCGTTCAATCCAATGGAGGAGGGACAGTGTCAGGTTTTGCAGGAGGCATCTCTATCCCCGGCTGGTCGCGTATTTACGCAGGGAAAGTCCGGGATATGTACATTCCCATCGATCAGCAATGGCATGATGGTCATGACACCATGCTTATTGTCGCATCAGATCGCATATCGGTACAAGACCGCGTTATTCCCTCCATTATCCCCGGCAAAGGTCAATTACAAACCGCGCTAACTATGTGGTGGTTTAATCAACTAGATGATATTGTTCCCAATCATTTGTCCACCATGAAAGTTCCCGATGAAGTACGTGGGCGCGCAATGATTGTCCAACGCTTGCGGATGTACCCTGTCGAATGTTCGGTAGTTGGGTATATGACGGCTGCGCTCTACGACGAATATCAACGCACTGGTTCAATTAATGGCGTCGAACTACCGCAAGGGTTACGTGAAGGTGACAAGCTACCGTCGCCACTATTTTTACCGGCACGAAAAGGGGCAGTCCAAGCAAACGACATAGATATCAGCTTCGAAGATTTTGCGTATATTGTTGGGCTGGAATTAGCTCGTGCTATGCGATCAATCTCGATCGATATATATCTACGTGGCCACGAGATGTGTGCTCGTAGCGGTATTGTTTTAGCCGATTGCAAATTGGAATTTGGTAGTTCAGCAGATGCGGGTGATGAGGAAATCGTTTTAGCTGACGAAGTTCTTACCCCAGATTCTGCGACGATGTGGTTAGCACAAGACTACGCTCCAGGAAAACCCCAGATTGTCATGGGGAAGCAGTTTATTGGACATTGGCTCCGTAAATGTGGCTGGGATCGAGATGCAGGTACACCGCCTCCACCACTGCCACGCCATCTAGTTACGACTGTTAAGAAACGCTACGAGACAGTGTATTCGATGTTGACTGGAGAAAAATAGGTAGGCTCGAGTGGTATATGTCATGTACACACTCTGAGACGATTCCGATAGTTGGCTCGCTAGTCTTTTCTCACTTAGTCACTCAGATTATTCTGTGACTAGAAGGAAAATAAAGGAGAAAATCTATGGACAAGTATATTGAAGACGTCTATAACGAGTCGCTACGACGCAATCCGATACAGCCTGAGTTTCAGCAGGCGGTGCGTGAAGTTCTTGAATCTGTTGAACCGTTGCTTGCGGCCAGAAAAGACTATCGCGATGCAGCGATTCTAGCCCGGATAATTGAGCCGGAGCGTCAGATCATGTTCCGGGTCGCGTGGGAAGATGATCAAAACAACGTCCATGTCAACCGTGGATATCGGATCCAATTTAATTCTGCGCTTGGCCAATACAAGGGAGGTTTGCGCTTCCATCAGTCGGTGACGCTCTCGGTTGTCAAGTTCCTTGGTTTTGAACAGATTTTTAAGAATGCGTTGACTGGGCAAGGCATTGGCGGCGGTAAAGGCGGATCGGACTTTGATCCTCATGGCAAGTCCGATAACGAGGTTATGCGATTCTGCCAGGCCTTCATGACTGAACTATCGCGCCATATCGGAGCTGATGTGGACGTCCCAGCAGGCGACATTGGTGTTGGTGCGCGCGAGATAGGATACTTGTTCGGTCAATACAAGCGTCTAGCTAATCGAAATGAAGCTGGTGTTCTCACCGGCAAAGGACTCAACTGGGGTGGCTCCCTAGTTCGTACCCAAGCCACTGGCTATGGTCTTGTTACCTTCGCCCAGGCGATGCTGGGTGAAAAAGGTGAGGACATGGACGGTAAAAAGGTTATCGTTTCAGGCTCAGGAAACGTAGCAACCTACGCCATCGAGAAAGCCCACGCGCTTGGTGCCCAGGCGATATCGATTTCAGATTCTTCGGGTGCAGTTTACGATCCTGATGGCATCGACGTCGAACTGCTCAAGCAAGTCAAGGAAGTTGAACGTGGACGCGTATCAGATTACGCTGCGCGTCGTCCTAACGCGCAATTCCGCGCAGGTGAGCACGTGTGGAGTATTGCAGGTGACATCGCGTTACCATGCGCTACACAGAACGAGATGAATGAAGCTGATGTTGCTACCTTGGTAAACAACGGCGTTAAGTTGATTGCCGAAGGCGCGAATATGCCGCTGACCCCGGATGCCATTGAGGCTGCGCAACGTTCCCATATTTTGTATGCTCCCGGAAAAGCAGCCAATGCTGGCGGCGTAGCTACTTCGGCATTGGAGATGCAGCAGAATGCTGGTATGGCTCAGTGGGCGTTTGAAAAAGTAGAAGATCGCCTCCGGGCCATTATGCTCGATATTCATCGTGAATGCCTTGAAACTGCTGACGAATACGGCAAGCCAGGCGATTATATGGTCGGCGCCAATATTGCAGGATTCCGTAAAGTAGCAGATGCGATGTTGGATCAAGGTGTTATCTGAGCCTAGATAGAGGCAGGTTTGATATAGCACATCGATGCCTAGGGATAGTAGGCATACTATCCCTAGGCATTTTTACCATAGTGAGGTTTATATTAACCTAGAACTATGAGACGACGAATAGATCCAGAGCAAGGAATTGAGTTGATTCGTTGCTATTGGATGGGTAGGGAACTGTCGAAAGCAGATCAGCAGCGCGCTATACGTTTTGCTTTAGAAGAATTTGCAGTGCGCCACCCAGGTAAATCAGTTGAGATTCGAATCCCGTGGGTGGGCGCAGTTCAAGCTATTTCCGGCCCGGTACATACGCGTGGAACCCCACCAAACATCGTCGAGATGGATGGTCAAACGTGGCTGGATCTGGTGATAGGACGCGAACCTGAGGGCCGTATTCGAGCCAGTGGCACCCGGGCTGACCTTAGTAGTTTCATGCCGTTATTTGGCCCAGCTCAGCTGCAGGAAAAACAGCGATGATAATGATCTAGCCAGGCGTAAAGCCTGGCTAGATCCACAATTACCATGCACGTCACCTGTTTGGTGGTGTCCAATCGTCTTCATCCCAATCATCTTCTGCTGGGGGTATATTGTACGAATCGTAACTCGACCAATCGCTATCGGGATTATCCGAATCGCTATCAGCAGATGAGTTGGACTTTCCTATGAGTTCTCTTTCGAGAGCTGCATAATCCGTTTCAGGGCTGAAATACTTTAGATCACGTGCGACTTTTCGCTGTTTGGCTCTTTGACGGCCGCGTCCCATAGGGATCCGACCCCCCTCAACTCGTCTTGGGGCGACGCGAAGTGGCCCCGCTATGTACATAATTGTTCTCGTTGATCTACTTTACAACGAATCGGTACCTAAACTCTAGGTGGCAGATCAAATGTGCACAGATCGTTACTGTGAAATGAGTAGTAGCGGGAGAAAATCCCCTGAAGAATACTCAGTATGTGACGTGTTCCATAACTCAACGGGTGGTTGTTTATTAATAAATCATCTCTAGGTTGTACATCATTCCTCCAAATCGCACTTTATAATTGAAATAGACAAACGCTTATTCTTGCGAGCAAAAAGATAGTCTACGAACTTCACCAGTTTCTGCGAAAGGAAACGCAAATGACCGAATTCGATACCGAACTCATGACTCCCGCTGAAGTAGCGGCACTCTTTAGAGTAGACCCAAAGACCGTAGCCCGCTGGTCTGATTCAGGTAAAATTCCATCAATCCGCACTTTAGGTGGCCACCGTCGTTTCCGACGCAGCGACATCGTGGCTATTTTGGAAAACAACACCACAGAGATTGACTGACTATACGATGTGATTTAGGGGCAACAAACAGATGTTTGTTGCCCCTAAATAATGCCTGGTTAAGGGAGGTTTGAGGATCTTAATCCGCAACCAACAGGCGTATAAGGCTTTACTTCATGATCTTGCGAACAATAAGAGCTGCGACGCCTAACGCCACTCCGGCAATGATGCCGATCGCTTTCATATCACCGGCTGCAGCATCATGAGCAAATGACTGAGCTTTTGCTTTAACCTCATCAACTTTACCCAAAGCAGCTACCTTGAGATCCTCTTTTAATACCTCGGGATCAAGCTTGGCAGCCAACTCGTTGACCGTAGCAGTTAGCTCTTCGCGCACGCGCTCGATATCCTTTTGGATTTCACTAGCAGAACGAAGATCTTCAACATCTGCAGGCGCTTCGTAATCGGTAGCCCGCTTAGCATTTGCAGCTGCACGGGCTGCTTCATTAATATTGCTCACTTCTCAAAACCTTTCTTAATGGCGTCAACGTTCTTTGTTAGACCGCTCTTGGGATCAATCTCAGTTTTTTTAGCCTTATCTAGTGAGCGCTTACCAATCAAGGCAAGTATCAAAATAATGACAAGCAGAATGCCGGCCGTAATAAGATAGCCAGCCCACTCTGGGACTATGAGTGCGAAGGCCATCGCAATGCTTGTGAAAATAAAACCCAACATGTACAGAGCAAAAATGCCTGCAACTGCCAGCAAGACACCGCCAACTCCGAGCCGCTTGACCTTTGTTTGAGCCTGGAGTGTTGTGTATTTAATTTCGTCGCGCACCAGTGCAGAGAACTGGCTGGTAATCTTAGCCACGAGCTCCCCAATGGAGCCCTGTGTACTCTTAGGCGTCGTTGCCGGATCAGCAGGTGGCTTTACTTGATCTTTGTGTTCAGTAGTCACGGACTACTCCTTTGCAGGCTTCATTTAGCCGATGGACATTTGACGATGATAATACTATTCTTTCACGAAATCTGGTCCGTGCGCGACCCCCGCGTGAAAACTGTCAAGAAAATTCATGAACGAGGATAAATTCGAGCCGAGACTGTGCGGCCGATTTTACGTACGGGGCGGAGCAATATCTCGCCCTCGGCCAACTTTGAGCGCCAGAGGAGAACCACGAAAACCAGTGTTATCAACGAGCCAACCACAATGATCGCTATGACGGATAAGAAGAAGTTATGTGCAACGTCGTCGTAACCAAACCCGAGCATCGCCAAAAAACCTAAGCCGGCTGAGATAACACCGATCACGCCGAGCTTCAAATGGCTCATCACGATCCGGCGGCCATCGATACCGCCTAACCGTCGTCGTAAAATCCACACGTGAATCACAAGATAGATCACGTTTTCGAGAGAAGAGAAAAGACAGAGCCCAATAACGGTCCACTGCGGTGGCCAAAACGCCGTCGTAACGTAGAAAATCGGAGTGATGATATGTAACGGAAGTACAGAAAAGAACGCCGTACGGGTATCTTCATACGCATAAAAGACCTTTATCAACACTGAATCGGCCGCGCCGGCAACTAAGCCCAAAGTTAGAGCGCTCAATACCCAGGCCAAAGACCACGCTTCGGCAGGAGTCGAGGTTGGAGTGACGACCTTAGCCACCGGAACCGCAAGGACGAAAATCAACGCACTGGCCAAAATGTTGAATGCACCCACGGTGCGAATCGTAACCGAGATATCAGCGCGCACCGAGGCAGAATCATCGCGTGCTGCTGCCCGAGACATCCGCGGAAATACCGCGGTAATAATCGAAATTGTCACCAACGATGTAGGTAAAGAATACAAAGCAAATGCGATGGTGTACATGAAGTTACCGGCAACCCCGGTAGTGTCCATCCCGGCGTCGATAGCGCGTTGCGTAGCGCCCGCAGCAATATTGAGCAAGATCATGATCGGTATCATGCCGGTGAGCATCAAAGCCAGCACCCAACTCCCGGCCCGTCCTACCGCTCCAAGCCCAGAATTACGCCACTGGAAATCAGGCCGATAGCGAATCCCGAGGCGACGCAACGGCCAGAACAAGATTACAGCTTGGACAGCGATTCCCAGCGTCGAAACACCACCAAGGATCATCGTTGGCGCCCCGGCCCAAGCAATCGCGGATGAGGGCGCGGTTGAATCTTCGGCGCCGAACATGGTTAGCATAAGAATCAACCCGCCGATTGCAACAATATTGTTCAAGGCAGGTGACCACATATACGGACCAAATTTTTCGTAGGCGTTGAGGATCTGGCCAAGCACAGCATACAAGCCGTAGAAGAAAATCTGCGGCAAACACCAGTATGCGAAGATAACCGTTAGCCGATACCATTCCTCTGACATCGTTGAGGCGTAAAGATTGACGATGATCGGTGCGGCCAGGGTGATAACGACCGTGAGTAGGCCCAGAGTTAGGAAAGAAAACGTGAGCAGTTTATTGATGAAAACAGCGCCTTCGGCACGTGACTTTTCAGTTGCGCGCACGATGGCAGGAACTAAGACGGCGTTGACCAATCCACCGGCGATGATGCCGTAGAGCAAATTGGGTACGTTGTTTGCGATGTCGAATGAGTTGGCCACCGGAGTTGAAACACCCACCACAGCGCCAAGCAAAATAGGGGAGCGAATCATTCCCAGAGCTCGCGAAACTAAAGTTCCTAAGAACATAATGAACGACGAACGGGCAGCTGATACGCGCGGTTGATTTTCGCTGGGTGTGGGTTGAGTTTCAGAGGGTTGTACAGTTTGGGTCTGATTGCTAGGTGTTTGCTCGACGTCGGGGTGCACGGTGGATAGGCGGACTTTGCGAGGGGCTGTTAGTGGGGCCCGGCCTTGTCCGTGCCGAGGGGTAAATCGATGTCGAGTACGAAAACGCATGCCACCAGTGTACCGATCTTTTTGAGGTGGAGTGGGGATCGGATAACGAGATATGAAAATCTCCTGCCCGTGCAGTAACGAAACCGCATGAACAGGAGAATAGGTGCGACCCTGACGGGACTTGAACCCGCGACCTCCGCCGTGACAGGGCGGCGCGCTAACCAACTGCGCTACAGGGCCTGATAAATCCACACGTATGTGGGATAGAACGATCATCACGGCTGATCGTTGGAGATCAACAAGCGCGATAAGAATGCTCTTCCAAAAGTGTAGGGGAGAAAATGCCACAAACGCCAACTCGGTTATCATCTGTGCCTATAATCACGGAGGTGGTTGTGGTTGTGGTGTTGTTCAGACGGTAAATATAGTCCGTTTCATCCCATCTATTCACCTTTGTCTACTGGTTGACACTCTTACTAAACCCATCGCAACTGTTATCCAGTCTGTTTCCAGCCGTGATAAGACAAGAAGTTGTGCCGAAACCGGGGTATATGGGGCGATGTCCTCATATACGGGGGCATCGCCCCATATACCCCGGTTTTGTAACAGGCAAACCTCATCACCGTCCTTGAAAACCCGACATTTCAGAATAAAACCGGGTTTGGTTGGCTGGCGTGGGCGTGGTGGCAGAAGAAACAATGTCTATGGGGTGGTAGCTCGGATAACCTGCTGTTTGGATGAGACGACCAGAGGTGAAAAGGGAAGAGAAGAGAAAGGAGGCATAGCAAGTAAGTTGCGTTCGACCCAAAGTAGGTTGTGTTCCACTCAAAGGGGAGTCCGCCCACGGAACAGAAATGAGGATCTAGATTAAACGCCAAAAACCCAGAGTCTGGGTAGACGAACAGGGCTTACACCGGAAACGCTGCCGGCCGCCACTTGTCTTACCGTGTTTGATCATGACATTGCCACACATTTTGCATCGAGGATATTTCATTCCTCAATCCAAACCGAATTCAACACCAACTTTCGGGCAACACACCAAGTAAAAACCAGATTTCCAGCAACACATTTTGTCCAACCACTTAGTTGACCCCAACAAACTAAAACACGCACTTTCACGCGCTACAGCAACGAAAACCAAACACAACAACAACACTCAATGTCCTATAGCCCAAGAAAACACGGTCTGGCTTGAGAGCTGGAGAGTAGTCTGAAAGAAAACGGGCTAGCGGACAATTGTTATTGATGGTTTTGCTGTTTTTCGTTGCTAGGGTGGGGTTTTCTGGAAAGAAACTCGTTTCGACTCGAGTTTTTGGTTGGACAATAGTTATTGATTTTGTTGCCAGTTATCCGCGTGATAGCAGGGAAAAATTGTGGTGAAAGTCGGTTGCATACTAGTGGGTATGAGATCGAACAAGAAACACTGCCCTACTTGTGGTGAAGGCATGGTCAAAAACGGTAAAGACAAATGCGGCCACCAACGCTGGATCTGCTGCTCATGCAAGGTAACCTCGCGTTGGCATAACGACGTCACTTCGCGGGATTTGCGCGCGTTCTTAGACGTTCTGACTGGGAAAACCACGCAGCGAGAACTTCCTGGACAGGGCCGGACCTTCCGACGCAGGAGCGCTGTGTTGTGGGAGATCTGGCCGATATGCGAACCCGATGGGCAAGACCACCGCGTGATCCATGTTGATGGTATCCATTTAGGCCGCGATGCTGTCATTCTGATCGCCTGCAGCCCCGAATATGTGATTGCCTGGCATGTGGCCAGACGTGAATCGACCCAAGCCTGGCTGGACCTGCTCGCGAAAATCCCACCACCCGGTATGGTCGTGGCTGACGGGGGCACAGGTTTCACAACAGCTCGGGCACGATTGTGGCCCTCCACGCGTGTCCAACGCTGCACGTTCCACGCCTATCAACAGGTCAAACGCTACACGACCACACGCTCACGAACTGAATGTGGCAGACAGCTCTACCGGATCGGTGTTGATCTATTGCATGTGAAAACTCCCGCACACGCGCACGCATGGATCGATAGCTTCTATGCTTGGCGTCACCGTTGGGCTGGGTTCCTGGCCGAGAAAACCCGTAACGAGAAAGGAAAACTAGTCGATAAACACGAGCGGCTCGTCAAGGCTGGCAATAGTCTGTCTAGGCTGGTCGATAGTGGCCATTTGTTCACGTTTCTCAATCCCGATCTTTACGATGACGGAGAAATAATCGGTTCTCTACCAGCGATGAATAACCAGATCGAGGGAGGTATCAACTCGCCTTTACGTGAACTGCTGCGCCGTCATCGGGGTATGAGTATCGATCACCGGATCCGTGCAGTGTCATGGTGGTGCTACCTACACACCGAGAACCCTGCCAACCCAGCCGAAATCCTGCGTATCATGCCCACCAACACGGACATCATGCGCGCTTACCAGCAAGCCGCAGCCCGACACCGAGCCGACCACAACAACCATCGCTGGGGCAACGGCCTTGACTGGAACGAACTCCACACCCACACACCCTACCGCAACGACTACTAACCCAAAATCAATAACTTTTGTCCTATAACCCAAGAAAACACGGTCTGGCTTATAAGGCTCTTCGCGTTTTAGCGGGGTGTGGAGATGCAGAAGTGGTGAAGGTAGTTCATGCTTAGAGTGTGAATCAAAAACTTGAACGTACCTTCACCGCTTATGATCCTACCGTAATTCTTGCTCGGCTTGTGAGTTTGAAAGATATTCGCGTCTTGGCGTATCACCGTCATGGCTCTCAACAGGAAATCGAAATTGAACAAGTCCTTAAGAGACCAACATGCCCACGTTGTGAAAGTCTTGCACGCGTTAAAGAAAGGCCAAGAGTACGGTATATAGATTTACCTGTCTATGGTCGGTCTATGAGCTTGTTATGGCGTAAGCACCGCTGGTATTGTCCAAACGTTGCATGTGATGTTGGTTCATGGACAAGTCAAGATAAACGTATTGCTGCTCAACGTTGCCAGATGACTACCAGGGCAGCTAAATGGGCGACCCAGCAAGTAGGCATGGGACGAACAATTAGCGAAGTCGCAGCTGAACTTGGTTGTTCTTGGCACACAGTCAATGATGCAGTAACTATGTATGGTCAAGTGTTACTACAAGCAGACCGTAAGCGTTTAAACAAGACTCACGCAATCGGGCTTGATGAAACAAGTTTCGTTCGCATACAAGGACACCGCACAAGTTATGTCACTACGGTATGTGACGTCGAGCATCATCAAATCATTGATATTATCCCAAGCTGTAACTACATAGACGTAGCCCGCTATTTAAAAGACCAGCCCAACGCTTGGAAAGCACGAATCCGCTATGCCACTTTAGACATGAGCCCAACATACCGTGCTGTGTATAACGTGGTATTACCCCAGGCAACTCAAATAGCTGATCATTTCCATGTGATTACGTTAGCCAATCGTGTGTTAGATACTGTACGTAGACGCGTACAAAATCAGACCTTGGGACACCGTGGGCATAAAAAAGATCCTTTATACAAGATTCGGCGTTTACTGACATATGGTAGTGAAAAACTACTGCCAGCAATGGTCCAGCGTCTAGAAAGCATGCTTGTGTTAGGAGATCCTCACGCTGAAGTAGCGATTGCGTATCGGATAAAAGAACGCTTACGAGAGTTTTATCAGCAAACAGATCTTGGTGTTGCGACCACCATGCTTGCAGAATTGATACAAACATGCCTGGATGTGGCTATGCCCCCAGAAATTCAGCAGCTAGGACGCACGCTACAACGATGGCAGCTTCAAATCTTGGCGTATCATCAAACGCATCTTTCTAATTCCATCACCGAGGCGTTAAACAATCTCATCAAACGTATTAAACGTATCGGATTTGGGTTCACGAATTTCAACAACTATCGCATTCGTGCATTACTGTATGCCGGTAAACCTAACTGGAGACTGCTGCATAATATCTTCGTGTAACCTGTTTACCAGTGAGAAGATCACAAGGCATTTTCTATCATCGAGTGTTGCTCGCACTAACACCAACGGGTTAACAAAGACAATGTATGTTGCTTACTTTTATATAGTTATTCCGGGCCACTAAAAATCTCATCACCACCACATTAACGCCAACGAAAACACAGCTGCTAACTTTAAAATCACTACACCAGCACCTGATACTAGGCCAGTAAACCCACCGAGTAACAACGTTTCACCCCGCTAAAACGCGAAGAGCCGCTTATAAGTCTAAGCCGTACATAAGGGGTTGTTCCTTGACTGCAAATAAAAACAACCCCGAGATACCAACGGTATCTCGGGGAAGTGGTGGCTCCGACCGGCGTCGATCCGGTGACCTTTCGATTTTCAGTCGAACGCTCTACCAACTGAGCTACAGAGCCAAGATAAGAAAACACCCGGTTTCCCGGGATTTTCTTGGCGACCCTGACGGGACTTGAACCCGCGACCTCCGCCGTGACAGGGCGGCGCGCTAACCAACTGCGCTACAGGGCCTTACGGCCGATATCTCTCGATATCTCACTTCCCTAAGGAAGCTAGTACCCCCAACCGGATTCGAACCGGTGCTACCGCCGTGAAAGGGCGGGGTCCTGGGCCGCTAGACGATGGGGGCGAAACCCGAAGGCTTCTGTGTTCTCAACACTTCCGCGTCGCGAACTCCTATAGCTTAGCGATATTTACCCCAATAATGCAAAATGAATCCACTGTGTTACCCGTCACTGTTCGCTCAAAGCCTGTTTTTCTCCGGTATTTAGCCAGTTGTAGCATAGGGTAAAGACATGGCAGTTTCGGTTTTTTCTCAAACACTCATACAAAGCGTCGATAACACAGGCACAGTCCCAGGCTCTGAAAACACAGAAACGGTGGTGGAGGCAACAGTCGACATCCTCGGCTTTGTAGCCGGCGCACTTCTTGGGGTGGTGATCGGCCTGCTCATCACCGTCATCATCATGTCCGTTAGCCATGTGTTTGGCCGCTGGTATAAGTATTATCAACCTGTCCATCACGCGATTCGCCGCCCCACCGGCATGCTCTTGGCAACCCTCGGCGGCTGGATCGGATTCCTCACAGTCAAAGACAAAATCGAAGACGACCACGCACCGGGTTGGTTAGATTGGCTCAACCACGGCTTGATAATTTTATTCATCGTGCTCGCAGCAGCGCTCATCGTAGCCTTTGTTAACGGCCTCGTTAAATCCATTTATTTACGAATGGAAGTCTCCTCGGAAGAACGAGCGAGTCGAATCGAAACCCAAGTCCAAGTCATCCACCGCGTGGTATCGGCAGTCATTTGGGTTCTCGCCTTTGGCGCCGTGCTCTTAACCTTCCCGGCAGCGCGTACCGCCGGCACGTCCCTCTTAGCCTCTGCCGGCCTCCTTTCGGTCATAGCAGGCCTAGCAGCGCAATCGGTCCTCGGCGATGTTTTCGCCGGAGTCCAGCTAGCTTTTTCCGATTCGATGCGCGTAGGAGACATTGTCGTATTCAACGGTGAGATGACTACGGTCGAAGAAATTACCTTGACTTACGTCGTCCTGGCAGTGTGGGACGGGCGCCGAATCATGGTTCCATCATCAAAGATGACTGGCGAACCATTTGAAAACTGGACCCGCAGATCGCCGGAGATGCTAGGGACCGTAGAATGGCATGTGGATTGGACGATCCCAGTCAAACTAGCACGCAAACAGCTACATCATTTACTGCGTTCGACTGATCTATGGGACGGACGCACCGGAGTACTCCAAGTTTCCCAAGCCACCGACGGCATCATCACGATGCGCGCTATCGTCTCTGGGCCAAATGCGGGTGCCTTGATCGACCTCAAACACTACCTACGCGAGGCGATGGTTGAATGGATCCAAAACGAAGCTCCGCAAGCCATACCTCACTACCGCCGGGTTGTTGACCCGGCCCCGGACTTTGACCAAGTCAGTGAAGCTACCCGCCAGCACGTCGATAGCCGATTGGCTTCCAGTGCACCAGCGTATAAACCTAACAAGGCTGTTACCGATACTGCTTCGACCACCATTATTTCGCCCGAAGAATTAGAAAAAATTGCACGCACCCCGGTGGCACAGCGCGTTCACGACGACGAATTCCGGATCGGAACTGATTCGGAAGAGATCCTCGTCGTTCCTATGAGCGAAGAAGACGAACAACCACTTGCCTATCAATCGGCACTATTCCACGGTTCAGAAGAGGCAGATCGGCGCGCAGAGCAATACTCGGGCCCAGGTGATGAGGCTTACGAAGAGCGAAATCGCAAAATTGAACAGACTGCTAATATGGCAAAATATGACGACGCCGTTCGCGGCGACGCAGATCAAGGAGAAGAATAATTATGGGTTACGTCGATAAGACTCCAGAACAAACTGAGAACATTGACTACAAGCTCAACAAGTCGCCCGAAGAATGGCGAAACTTGTTGTCAGATATGGAATTTTTCGTGCTGCGCGAAGCTGGAACAGAACGCCCCGGTACCGGTGAATTGCTTTACGAAGACCGAGCTGGAATGTATCACTGTAAAGCCTGCGACGCAGAGCTTTTCTCCTCCGAAACTAAGTTCGAGTCCCACTGTGGGTGGCCATCATTTTATGATCCAGACGAAAAAGGCGCTGTGGTCTACATTGAAGATCGTTCGCTGGCTCCGCGCATCCGTACCGAGGTGCGGTGTGCTAACTGTGGATCGCACTTAGGCCACGTCTTTAACGATTCTCCAGAAACGCCAACCGGTTTGCGCTATTGCATGAACTCCGTAGCGTTGCGTTTCGTTCCGGGCGAAGAGCAGAACTGATGACTATTCGCTGTGCCACCCTCAACCTCGAGCACGGTCGACCAGCTCGGGTGGTCCCTGGTGGCACAGCGAATGGCGCAGCCGAATTTGAGCGCGCGGTAGCTCGTATTGGGCAGATAGGGCTTGATGTCTTTACTGTGCAAGAAGCCGATGGGCCGGCGCGGGCCCGGTTGCTTCGGCCTGGCTCGCAGCATCTAGGGCATGTGGCGACGTTGGGGCATCGACTTGCGATGCACCATGTCTATGCTCCTTCAGCTTTTGGTTACGGAGTTGGGATTGTGAGTAGGTTCCCGATTCGAGCAGCACGTTATTTACGGCTACCGCCGATAGTGAAACCGGTTTATCGTCGCGACGACGGTTCGGTTGCGGTGCGTTGGCCAGAACCGCGGGTAGCGCTGTTTGGCTTGCTCCAAACACCCTCTGGTCCTTTACTGGTGGGGACCACGCATCTGGATATTGACCAAGTCGCTGCGCCACGCCAGTTTCAGATTGCGGCGAAGGGTTTGGCTGTAGCTGCGCGGGCGTGGGGGCTTGCCGCAACAACTCCGATGCTGCTCACCGGTGATATGAATATGCGCCCTGAAAATATAGCGCAAGCCGTAGCCGATATTTCAGCAGATGAATCGGTGCCGGGTAGAGTGTTGGCTGCAGGTAAGACCTATCCGCATCGCGATCCGCTATGGCAGATTGACCACATGCTTGGCTATCGCATGAGTGCGGAGTCTAGCTTTGTTTTGGATACCGCGATTTCAGACCATTGTGGACTGGTGGCGGATCTGGTGGTGAGCTGGTGAGATAAAAATCGCTGGTTATCCGATGTGGATAACCAGCGATGTGCGGTAGGCCCCGTGGGACTCGAACCCACAACCTACGGATTAAAAGTCCGCAGCTCTGACCAATTGAGCTAGAGGCCCACGCTTGAATAACAAGCGTTATCTCTGCACGTATCGTGACGAGACTTGTTCTAGTATAGCTTGGAACCGTAGCGGAGTAAAAGTTGAGAAAAGTGGCGTGGATTTCAAAACAAGATGGCTGAGCGGGCCGGCTCCACACAGAAAATGTGGTGTGAGTTAAGTTACGTTACGCGCTCGCTGTGGGTATGATGGACAACAACTAGAGTTGAAAGGCAAAAGCTATGAACACACCATTTCGTCGCCCCGCACAACTGCGTCCAGAACAACTTGAGCTTATTGATGGTGACGTCAATATCGAAGCGCGCTTGGAATTGGCGCATGCAACTGCCCAAGCCTTAGTGCCCCTAGATGATGGGGTAGATGAGCAGACTCAGCTCCGTATCAGAGCAGTTATTGCTGAACAGGGCATTGATCTCATTGCTGAATCATGGGTGGATACCCCTGAAACCTCACTACCGGGTGTTTTGTGGCGCGGATATCTTCTGCGGGAATGGATTCGGCGCTTCCCTGATGAGGTTACGTTGCGCATCGAGGCGTTGCGATCTGCCGGAATTGATGGCGCTGGAGTCCTAAGCCCGCGTGAGGTCAAAGCCCTATGGGATGAGGTTTTTGCTGGTGATTTCGCCGGTGATTTCCTCGACGTCGTTCGCCAGTCGGCACGATTGACTCACCACTTGTCACGGGTTGAACCGGTGTGGATTGACGACGACGAACATCCACTTGCAACCGATGTGACACGCCGATCTACCGCAATGGAACGCACTGCCCAGGAATTTTATGACGCTGGCGAAAAAATTATGCGCCAGAGTCGATAGGGTAAGGCGAGATTAAGGTGCGTAGCATTTAGGTGGATGTGTAGTGGACTTAAGGCGAAACGTTTAGCTATCCAGAGCGGTTAAAGCATACCAGAATGGTTAAAGCATAACTGTGGGCCGGTTTAAATAAACCGGCCCACAGGCGTTGTTAGCGATGAACGTTGGTTAACTCAGATAAAGATGAAGTGGAAAGCGCCATAGAAGGCAGCTGCTACGATTGCGGCCGCGGGCATTGTTAAGAACCATGCGCCCACAATCGACTTCGTCACTGACCAACGAACTGCTGATAGGCGACGCGTGGCTCCGGCACCCATAATGGCTGAGGTAATAGTGTGCGTCGTCGAAATTGGAGCGTGGTAGGCAAAGGCAGTAGTGTACAAAACTGCCGAGGCAACCGATTCGGCCACAAAGCCTTGGGATGGATCAAGATCAATAATCTTCGAACCCAGCGTTTTCATAATTCGCCATCCGCCGGAATATGTTCCAAGTGAAATCGCGCCGGCAGCGCCGAGTTTGACCCACAGTGGAACTGCGTGCCCTTCGTGGAATCCGCCTGCAACAAGTGCTAGGACGACGACTCCCATCGTCTTTTGCGCATCTTGCAAACCGTGACCGAGTGCCATCGCTGCTGCTGAAGCAGTTTGCGCATAACGGAACCGACGCATTGTCGGACGGTAAGCAAAATTAGCAAAAATGCGGATAACCAACGTCATCACGCCGTAGGCTAAAACGAAGCCCACGACCGGTGAAATAAACATTGGAAGAACAACTTTTTCACCAATCACGCTCCACTGGACTGTGATGGAAGCAGCTACACCAGCTCCTGCCAAACCGCCAATTAAAGCGTGCGAGGATGAAGAAGGTAGACCAAGACGCCAGGTAATGAGATTCCAAATCACTGCACCAACAAGCCCAGAAAGCACAACAAACAGTGCCACCATCTGGTTCTCTACGCCTTCAATATCGACGATTCCAGAACCGATAGTTTCTGCAACTCCAGTACCCAGCAACGCTCCAACGAAGTTCATGACCGCAGCCATGATCAAAGCCGTACGCGGTGCAAGAGCACGGGTAGCCACTGATGTAGCGATCGCGTTCGCTGCGTCGTGGAAACCATTCGTAAAATCGAATGCGAACGCAATCAAAATCACCAGTCCCACGATGAGGAATATAGAATCAACCATCAGGACTCCTTGATCGCAATTCCTTCAATGGAGACGGCGAGGGTTTCAAAGCTGTCGATAGCTGCTTCGAGCGCATCAACAACAAACTTGATCTTCAAAACTTCCATCGCGTTAGCGTCGTCGTCGGCAAAAATCTCACGCATCAGCTTGCGATAGATGATGTCACCTTGGTTTTCCAGCTGGTTAATCTCCAACCAGAATTTCTTGGTGTGTTCACCCATCGAAGCGATAAGTTTCATTGCCTCATTGGTCACTTCAGCACACTTAGTGATGATAGTGATAAGTTCGAGCGCCTTTTCCGGAAGTTCATCGACTCGGTACAAAACCATGTTGTCGCCGGCTTCATCAATAAGATCGACGATATCGTCAACAGTTGATACAAGTCCGTAAACATCGTCACGGTCATAGGGGAGTACGAAACTGTGTGCAACCTTCTGTAGCACGTCATGGGTGCCATCATCAGCAAGGTTTTCTACTTCGTGGAGTTTTTTGTTCAGCTCCTTACGAGCCTCACGATCGGCGCTACCCATCTGTTGAAGTATCTGTGCGGCAGATACGATGTGGTTAGCTTGCTTTGCAAACATTTCTAGCACGGCTTTACCCGGTGCGAATTTACTTAGACTCACAATGCCCTCAGAACACTCAGTGAATACTTGTCGTTTTCACCTTACGTTGCTGATGGGTTGGTGCGCTTGCTAAACCGATAATTTGAGGTGCCCAAGTTGTATAGATCACAGGGTCGTTTGTCACGCAAATACCGCCTCATTCGGGTTCTTTCCGCGGAAACTCGGGGTTTTAGTGTGTCCAAGTACGCAGAGATATTTTCACGGACGCGATAGTATGGGAACGTTTTTTAACATTACTTTTAGTGGAAAGAGGTGTAGACGATGGCTATCTACGATGCGATACTAGGCGTTACTGCTTGGTTGAATGGGCTTAACGATTGGCTCTACACCTGGGTGATGATCCTAGCTCTAGTTGGCACCGGCATCTTCTTAAGCATTCGCACCCGCGCAGTCCAGCTGCGTCATTTCACTGGCATGGTCACATATCTAACGCAGTCACGCCACGGATCGCGCGGCGGGATTTCTTCCTTCCAGGCATTCGCTATCGGAATGTCTACTCGCATCGGAATCGGCAACATCACTGGGATCGCACTTGCTATGATCCTTGGCGGTCCAGGTTCGCTTTTCTGGATGTGGATTGTGGCCATTGTTGGCATGTCAACAGCGTTTGCTGAGGCAACTTTGGCGCAAATCTTTAAATTCCGCCACCGCGATGGTACCTTCCGTGGCGGTCCGGCATCCTACATTATGGATGGGGTGAAGTCGCCACGATTAGCAATTGTTTTCGCCTCCGCAATGGTGTTTTGTATGTTCATTGCCATGCCGATGGTTCAAGCCAATACGATAGCTAAGGTTGTTGCTGGTGCCCACGGTATTGACCCAGCCATTATTGGAGTCGTTATCGCTGGGCTCACCGCGTTGGTGCTCTTTGGCGGAGTGCGTCGAGTAGCTCGAGCAACTGAAGTTATTTCACCACTGATGGCCCTGTTTTACCTGGGCATCGCCGCGGTTATCATCATCGTGAACATCACTGCTATCCCGCAGTTCTTTATCGACGTATTTTCTTCTGCTTTCGGGCTACGCGAGGCTTTTGTCGGAACAGGTTCCGGGTTCGTAGCAGCTCTGCTCAACGGCACCCGCCGTGGATTGTTCTCCAACGAAGCCGGTATGGGAACCTCGCCCAACGCCGCTGCAACAGCCACTGTCAACCATCCCGTCCAACAAGGCCTTATCCAGGCATTTGGCGTTTTCCTAGATACGATCTTTATCTGCACTGCAACCGGTTTTATCATCTCAACGACCGGCGCGTTGGATTACTCCAGCGTCACGCCCGATGATGCTGCCCATATTACGACCGATGCGATCACCTCAACGCTTGGATCGTGGATGATATGGCCGGTTTCGGTGATGATTTTCTTCTTTGGGTTTTCTTCACTTCTGGGAGCCTACGCATACGGCGAGGCGAACTTGGTGTTCTTGAAAAAATCTCGTGTTCTAGAGCTTACTTCTCGGGCGGTCTTGATAGCTTCGAGTTTTATGGGATCGGTGATGGCGTTGACGTTCGTGTGGGCAGTGATGGATTTGGCGATGTTCGCCGTCACGATTCTTAATCTCATAGCGATTATCGGCTTAGCTCCGTGGGTTATTGCGTTGCTAGGTGATTACGAAAAGCAGATAGCTGAGGGAAATTCCCCGGTGTTCCGTGCAGATCAGGCTCAGTTGCCGGGTTCTATTCCCTCTGATGTTTGGTGAGCCGATGGGGCCAGGCTCAGAGTTTTGGTGGCGAGAAGATCAGCGAGAGTAGCTGCGAAAACACCACCATCTTGCCTATAAGCCTGCCTATAGCCCAATCTGGCTTATTGGCCAAAGCCACCAATAAGCTTGGAATCATCAGGGTAGACATAAACGGGAGCTGTAGCCAATGGCTACAGCTCCCTAATTAGGAAAGTTAGGACACCGGATCCGAGAGCGCCTGTCGGCGCGAAGGCCGCTCGTAGCGGCAAATTTTTGGAGCCCGGGGCTTTCACGACCCGGTGTCTTGATTAGAACTATAGACCTTACCGCCGTAATTTTCTACCCTCCATGTGTGCACAGTTTCTACTGCCTGTGCACACTGTTTCAAAGAAGTGAACGTTGAGTCAGTATTAACTTCCCTATAACCGGGCATTGGTCTTCGATATTTTGGGCTGGTGGTGTCCCAAAAATTGGCGAGGTATGGGACAATACTTGTGTGAACACCACCGAACCGCAACCTACTGCTAGCTCACTTGAGACCCCGGCTCCCGCCTTGCCGGATCAATTGTTGACCGCCGCATGGGAAAAGCGCACCGGCTATGCGCGCGCATTACTCGGTATTTATGCGGCAACATCGCTGGCGTTGGGAGCAGTGTTTGGCCCTTATGTGATTGCGGTAGCGGTTGGGATTTTGAGTGCGGTCCTTATTGCAGGATGGCCCAACCTTCTTGATTTACCTACCCGATTAATTCCGCGAATCATGCTCCTTTTGTTGGCGATTGCTTTGACCGTGACGGCTCTGTTCGGGACTGTGGCCCATACTACGATTGTTGGGGCGGGAAGCATCATCACTGCTTTTATTGCCGAGATGTTACGCTCCGATGGCAGACCGCGCCTTATCGAACAGCTTTCTGGTGGTTTTACTGGCGCAGTCGTGCTGCTCTCGGGTTCATTGTGGATTCATGCCTTGCGCAGTGCTGACGGGAAAAATGTGGCTATTGTTGCGGCGATAACATTGGCGATTGTGTCCCTTATGCATGCCTACAATTCTGTAGCGGCGCGCATTGCCGGTTTCATCAATGGCCTCGCTTTCGCTCTGGGTTTTGCGTATTTGACGCGAATTCCATTAGAGTCAGCGCTCTTGATCGGAGTCAGTGTGGGGGCCATATATCTCTTAACTGCGCGCATGAGCATGGATTTACCGCGGCCATCGCCGGTGATCAACATTGCTACCCGCGCAATGATTCCGCCGTTAGCGGTAGGCGTCATCGTGTTCATCGCCAGCTAGGCAGGAAGCCTCGGAGTCGTTTAGCCTTAGACTATGGCTATACGACTTCCAGAAAATTTAGTTCCCGAAAATACTCCGCTAGCGTGGATGATCGATTCGTGGGTCGGGGGTGGCATTCTCGAATATGAGAATGTCGAACCAGCCGCCTATATTCATCAGGTGCGCTTTGATGCTTCGAACGCCGGGCCTTATCTGAAGGTGACCTCAACGGTGTGGTTAGCTAACGAACCTGCAGGCGTGGTTGATAAGGAAGCGCCAGGGCAGGTGACATTCGATCAGCTCACCAAAAACGAGTTGTGGATGGAACATACCGGCTATATTCGAGTTAATCCGCAATCTAAGCAACGCGAGGATGGCTCGTATGAAATCGAGGCCATGTTGGCCTCTCCTGTTGGGGTTGCTCATGCGTGGGTTGGTTTGATTAACGGTCCACGGTTGCAGATGATTACTGATTCGATTATGCGTTCTGGTTCGGGGGCAGCAATCGATGCAGTCAAAGTTATGGCTGGCTCGGTTGCCTCAGATTTGTTCTACGCTGTGGATATGGCTGGTTTTGGTGCTCCGATGCGTTCGTATATGGCAGGACGATTGTCGCGCACGTTTGATGGCAGCGTTGATCCAGTATCTGAAGATAAGGATCTGGCGTGAGCGTGATCTCCACTTTCCCAGGTGCGGTTATTCTCGACGGCGAACGGGTTCCGGCTCATTACGGCAATCCGTTTGCTGAAGAACAGAGTTTACGCCAGGGCAGGTCGTTTACGATGTTAGATCGCGAGGTTCTCGCGGTGCGCGGAGCAGATCGGTTGAAGCTATTGCATCTGATCTCGAGCCGTAACTTTGAACAGATCGAAGCCGGTGAGTCGACTGAGATGTTGATCCTTGATGCCCACGGGCATATCACGCATGCAGCTGGCGCTATTAGCGATGCCGATACGACGTGGCTGATAACAGATCACGGTTATGGGCAAAGTCTGGCAGAACATATTGCCAAGATGACGTTTATGATGCGGGTAGAAACTGAGTTGCTTACCGATGTGGTGGTGTTCGGTTTGATGAACTGGTCTGGTCAGATTCCAGCCGAGCTGGCTCAATATACTTACTGCGTGTGGGAAGATCCTTGGCCACATACCGCACAAGGCGGAGCAACTTACGGCGTTGATGATGATGAGCATCCGGGAATCGATACCCGGCGCAGCCTCGTCGTCGTCGATCCGCAAAATGTTGAAGATGCGCTACAGGCACTGCATGGTATGGCGCTGAAACCGGCCGGATATCAGGCTTGGGAGGCGGCAAGGATTGTGGATTGGCGACCAGCGTTGAGCTTCGAAGCAGCACGTCCGGCGTTGCCACACGAGCTTGACTGGTTGCGTACCGGGGTGCATTTGGAAAAAGGTTGTTATCCGGGGCAAGAAACTGTTGCCAAACTTGTTAATTTAGGAAAACCACCTCGGCGGCTGGTGTTCTTGTATTTGGAAGGCGGCGAAGAGCTGCCAGCGCCGGGAAGTGCGGTCACAGTAGATGGTCGTAACGCCGGGGAAGTGACCTCGGTGGCACGTTCGGTAGAAGATGGCCCGGTTGCCTTGGCTTTGCTCAAACGCAACGTTCCGCTTGATGCGGTGGTGAGCGTTGGGGATTTCGTTGCTTCCCAGGTGGAGATTGTTTCGCGCGAAGGTAAATCTTCGGCCTCGCCTGATATTCGCCCTGGCAGTGGATTGAGTGCGCGTCGTCTTGGCGGCCCGCCGCCATCAATGGCATCAAAATCGTTAGGTGGTAAGTAGTGCGTGCGGTGATCCAACGAGTCAAACATGCAACTGTACGGGTAGAACGTGACGGGAACTTCGACGTCGTTGGCAGTATTGGTAGCGGGCTTGCGGTGTTGGTTGGGATTACCCACGACGACGGCGAGGCCCAGATTGCGAAATTAGCCAAGAAGATCGCGCACCTAAAAATTATGCGTTCTGTGAGTGGTTCTGATGATCCTAAAGATCGAGTCAGCCTCAGCGAAGCTGGCGGTGCGGTCTTGTTAGTTTCACAATTTACGCTCTATGCCGATGTGCGTAAGGGAACAAAGCCATCGTGGTCTCATGCTGCGCCCGGATCAGTTGCGCAGCCGATTTTCCAGCAGCTTCTTGCCGCAGTGCGCAGCTACGGACTCACGGTAGAAACTGGACAGTTCGGGGCAATGATGGATGTTGAACTCCTCAACGACGGTCCGTTCACTATCGTTGCTGATATCTGACAGTCATGCCGGTGGCGAACGCGCTACCCGTTAGGTGCAAAATGTCGCTAAGGTAGGTGGCAGTTGTATGAATTAAAGGAGAAACCACATTGTTTGAACGGTTTACTGATCGCGCTCGTCGAGTAATCGTCTTGGCGCAAGAAGAAGCACGCAACCTCAAGCATAACTATCTTGGCACCGAACATATTTTGCTTGGTTTGATCAAAGAGGGCGAAGGTGTGGCAGCCAAAGCGCTTGAAGCACTCGGTGTTTCCTTTGATGCGGTGCGTGAGCAAGTTGTTGAGATTATCGGGGAAGGCCAAGAACAGCCCTCGGGTCATATTCCCTTTACGCCTCGTGCTAAGAAGGTTCTCGAGTATGCGATGCGTGAAGGCCTCCAGCTAGGTCACTCATATATCGGTACCGAGCATTTGCTGCTCGGATTATGCAGAGAGCAAGAGGGTGTAGCTGCCCAGGTGTTGGTCAAGCTAGACGCTGATCTGCCCAAGGTGCGCCAACAAGTTACCCAACTACTTAGTGGCTATCAGGGTAAAGAAGCTGTTGGTGTAGGTGGCGGAGGCGCACGCGAAGGGGTGAAGTCTGGTTCCACCATTCTAGATCAGTTCGGGCGCAACCTCACCCAGTCCGCACGCGATAACAAACTCGATCCAGTTATTGGTCGGCACACTGAAACACAGCGTGTTATGCAAGTTCTTTCGCGCCGTAATAAGAACAATCCGGTTCTTATCGGTGAGCCAGGCGTAGGTAAAACTGCTGTTGTTGAAGGTTTGGCGCAGGCGATTGCGCACGGTGATGTGCCTGAAACGCTTAAAGATAAGCAGCTCTACTCACTCGATATGGGCTCCCTTGTTGCTGGTTCACGTTACCGTGGTGATTTCGAAGAGCGGATGAAGAAGATCTTAAAAGAGATCAACACGCGCGGCGATATCGTCTTATTTATTGACGAAATCCATTCTCTTGTGGGGGCTGGTGCTGCTGAAGGTGCCTTGGATGCGGCTTCGCTACTGAAACCGATGATGGCTCGTGGTGAGCTGCAGGTTATCGGTGCAACCACTCTCGATGAGTATCGTAAGCATATTGAAAAAGATGCCGCCTTGGAGCGCCGTTTCCAGCCGATTCAGGTTGAACAGCCTTCGGTGAAGGAAACCATCGCTATTTTGGAAGGGTTGCGTGATCGCTACGAGGCTTTCCATCGGGTGACGATTACTGATGAGGCGCTTGAAACGGCTGCCACGATGGCTGATCGCTATATCAATGATCGTTTCTTGCCAGATAAGGCGATTGATTTGATCGATGAGGCTGGTGCACGATTGGCAATTCGAAAGATGACGGCGCCGCCAGAATTGCGTGAATTGGATGAAGAGATCGCTGAGGTCAAGCGGCAAAAGGAAGCAGCCATCGACGGGCAGGATTTCGAAAAAGCTGCGGCATTGCGCGATCAGGAGCAGCAATTGACTGAGAAACGTGCTGAGCGTGACAAGGCGTGGCGCGAAGGCGATCTTGATGTGATTGCGGTAGTTGATGAAGAACTGATTTCTGAAGTCTTGTCGATGGCAACTGGTATCCCAGTCTTTAAGCTAACCGAGGCAGAATCGTCGAAGTTGTTGCGGATGGAAGATGAGCTCCATAAGCGAGTTATCGGCCAAAATGAGGCAGTCATTGCGTTGTCCCAGGCAATTCGCCGTACCCGCGCGGGGCTAAAAGATCCTAACCGTCCAGGTGGATCCTTTATTTTCGCTGGCCCAACTGGTGTTGGTAAAACTGAACTTGCCAAGGCGCTTGCCGAGTTCTTGTTCGGTGACGAAGATGCCCTGATTACTTTGGATATGTCTGAGTTCCAAGAAAAGCACACGGTTTCACGTCTCTTCGGTGCACCTCCAGGATATGTTGGTTACGATGAAGGCGGCCAATTAACTGAAAAGGTTCGCCGTAAGCCGTTCTCGGTAGTGCTATTTGACGAAGTGGAAAAGGCGCACCAAGATCTGTTTAACTCCTTGCTTCAGATTCTCGAAGAAGGCCGATTGACTGATTCACAAGGCCGGGTAGTTGACTTCAAGAACACCGTGATTATTATGACCACGAATTTGGGAACGAAGGATATTGCCAAGGGTATTTCCACCGGTTTCCAAATTGATGGTGATGAAACTGGTTCCTATGAGCGGATGAAGCTACGCGTTAATGATGAGCTAAAGAATCATTTCCGTCCCGAGTTCTTAAACCGTGTTGACGATATTATCGTCTTCCCACAGTTGCAGAAGCCGGAAATCTTGCAGATTGTTGATTTGATGATTAACAAGCTTGGTGCCCGGTTAGCAGATCAAGGCATGGGAATCGTACTCACCGATAAGGCCAAGAATCTGCTTGCAGATCGCGGATACGATCCAGTTTTGGGTGCTCGTCCGTTGCGGCGTGCAATCCAGCGCGATATCGAAGATCAGTTATCGGAAAAGCTCTTGTTTGGTGAATTTACTTCTGGGCAAACGATTGTTGTGGATGTAGATGAAGATGATATCCCGATGTCGTTTACATTCACCGGTCAAGATTCTGACTATCGACTTCCTGAAGGTGTTACTCCGAACGCTGAAACTGAAGTGATTAACGGTTTGGCGCAGCCTTCGGCTATCGTTCCGGAATCGCAGAATGTAGATCCGAGCCCGCAACCTGTAACTGAGCCAGAAAACTCATAACATACAGTGACTAACTAGCAGTGATGGCATGATCGATACTTCGATCATGCCATCACTGCTATCTAGATCAGCAATTGCCCGAGGCGTGATTTATCGAGCGGGCCGATATGGTTGCTGACTTGCGTTACGCGAATGGTTCGCCGTAGACTATGAGCCATGATCAACATGATGAATCGAAACTGGTGGTGGCTCGCGTAGGCGGGCCGTTTATCGACGATTCATATCCGGTTCGCATCTACTTCTTTGAAGTGGCGAGCCGGTTTTTTATGCGAGCTTGACTACCGCAAAAGAAGTAGTAACAAACTTTAACTCTTCACATATTGAAAGGTATCTCATGACTCGCTCAACTCTCCTCAACGCCTACTTTGGTCAATTTGGCGGACAATACGTCCCCGAGAAACTCCTACCAGTTCTTGACGAACTCGAAGCGGCATACGTACACGCCAGCCAAGATCGCGAATTCCTCGAAGAACTCGATCAATTGCGAGAAAACTATTTAGGTCGCCCCACCCCGATCACCGAATGTGCTAATTTGCCGTTAACGACGCCGTCGTCGGAAGATTCTGTGCGCGTGCGAATCTTCCTCAAACGCGAAGACCTAGTCCACGGCGGTGCGCACAAAGGCAACCAAGTCCTCGCCCAAGGATTACTCGCCCGCCGGTTGGGTAAAACCCGGCTCATTGCAGAAACCGGTGCTGGGCAACACGGCACCGCTACCGCAATGATCGCCGCGCTCTTAGGCATGGAGTGCACAATCTATATGGGGGCAAAAGATGTAGCTCGCCAACAGCCAAATGTGTTGCGGATGCGGATGATGGGGGCAACAGTTGTTCCAGTAGTTGGGAGTGAGGGGTCGATGTCAAACGCAATCGATACTGCGCTTAATGACTGGGTCGAAAATGTTGAAACAACCCACTACCTGCTCGGCTCGGCATGTGGACCGCATCCATTCCCCACGCTGGTTAAAGGATTCCAGGCAGTTATTTCTCAAGAATCACGAGCACAAATGCTCGATCGTATCGGACGTCTGCCTGATATGGTGATCGCTGCAGTAGGCGGTGGCTCGAATGCCATCGGAGCATTCGCCCATTATTTAACTGATGAGCCAGGCAACGACGATGTGCAGCTGGTAGGAGTAGAACCAGCCGGTAAAGGCCTTGATTCTGGCAAACACGGAGCGCCGTTAGCGCGCGGCAAAGTCGGCGTACTGCACGGCAGTAAATCCTATGTTTTGCTCGGTGAATCTGGTGACGTCACCGAATCGTATTCAATTTCTGCTGGGCTAGACTATCCTGGAGTCGGCCCAGAACACGCGTATCTGATGGAAACCGGCCGCGCCCGCTATGTTGGGATCACTGACGCTGAAGCATTGCAAGCGTTCAGGATGCTGTGCCGGTATGAAGGGATTCTCCCTGCCCTCGAATCTGCCCACGCCCTCGCCTATGCTTTCAAACTCGCTGATTCAATCAATGACGGTAACCTTGACGAAGCACTCGGCGCTGACACGGCTCGCCGCGCCCGCCAAACCGGCGAGGTAGCGCTCTTAGTCAATCTCTCGGGACGCGGGGATAAGGACGTCGAATACGTACACAATGTTATCGGGGATTTAGTGTATGACGATCCAATGACCACCCACGTCACCGAACTGCAGGTCAGCGAAGTGTTAGCCGATATGACTGCACAATCTAACGCTCGCGAAGGACTCTAAGCTAGAGAACCATCGCGGCGATCCAGCCTGCGGCTAGGAGCGGGAGATTGAAGTGTAAGAATGTGGGGATAACAGAATCTCGGATGTGGTCGTGATGGCCATCGACGTTTAGTCCCGAAGTAGGACCAAGAGTTGAATCTGAAGCAGGTGATCCGGCGTCTCCTAGCGCGCCGGCTGTTCCGATGATAGCGACGGTGGCCAGTGGGGAAAACCCGAGCGAAGCTGCCAGCGGAACATAGATGGTGCTGATAATTGGCAGCGTGGAGAAGGATGATCCAATGCCTAGCGTGACGATGAGTCCTACGATTAACATTGCGAGGGCTGCTAGTGCTTTGTTTCCAGCCACTAGCGTGTTGGCAGCTGACACGAGAGATTCTATGTGCCCAGTAGCGTTCATCACCGATGCAAAGCCTTGCGCAGAAATCATGGTGAAGCCGATGATTGCCATCATCTTCATGCCTTCGCTAAACGCGTTGTCAGCTTGGCGTAGTTTCAGCGTGCCGGTGAATAAGAATACGCTCAAGCCCAACAGGGCTCCGAGCAAGAGTGCGTCTGCTTCGTAGCCGAGAGAATTAAGGAGAAGTTGAGTGCCGAACGTGACTAGGACAGCAACGACGGAGACGATGAGATTCTTTTTTGACACCGGTGGCGCGTGGTTGGGGGCAGCGGCCTCGGTTTGTGGGTAGTTGCGCGGTGCACTATAGGAAAAACCGACGGCGATCACTAGTCCCACGAGCATTCCGGTTGCGGGAATTGCCATCGCATGCATCACGTTCAGGCCACTGACGTCGAGCCCGGCTTTGGCGATGTTGCCGAGCAAAATATCGTTGAGGAACACCGAACCGAAACCGAGAGGAATAAACATGTAGGTTGTAACTAGGCCGAAAGTCAGGATCGAGGCAACAACACGGCGATCTAGGTGAAGCTGGTTAAATACTGGGATCAGTGGTGGGATAAGGATAGGAATAAACGCTATATGTACCGGTATTAGGTTCTGGCTGAAGATCGCCATCAAGAGGATACCGCCGAGCAGGCTGTACTTTATCAGCGCAGTGCGCGAAGCAGTCTTAGTAGACGTCGTACGGCGAATTAACTGGGAGGCCAAAACTTCGGGGAGACCAGCGTGTGCCACAGCCATGGCGAAGGCGCCTAACAGCCCGTAGGATAATGCGATTTTAGCGCCATCTCCTAGACCGAGTTCGAATGCCAACATGGTGCCATCTAGACCCAGACCAGCACTCAAGCCGCCGGCCAAAGCGCCGATGAATAGTGCGATCACCACATGAACACGTAACAGTGCAAGGATCAACATCAAGATAACGGCTAGTAAGACGGCGTTCATAGGTCTAACTCTATGTTTGACGCAGACTTCTCTCAAGAAACTGGAAAATATCTCAAGATATGGTCATTTTATGAGAATATGACCGCGCTGTTATGGGGTTCTAGGGGGGCAGAAAAGTTCTCGTATCTAGGACTAAAGTGGTAGATTATACACGGACTAAAACAGTTGTGTCCGACTGTTTCACTCAACCCAATGGAGGGCTAAACGCATATGACGAAATATGTCTACAACTTTACCGAAGGTGACAAAGATCAGAAAGATTTGCTCGGTGGCAAGGGCGCTAACCTTGCAGAAATGACAAAACTGGGGTTGCCAGTTCCCCCTGGCTTTACCATCACTACTGAAACGTGCCGCTACTATTTGGGCCACAACAGTGTCCCAGAACAACTCGATGATCAGGTTACCCGGGCGATTGCTGATGTGGAAAACGTCATGGGTAAGAAACTGGGTGACCCACGTGATCCACTCTTGATGTCAGTACGTTCTGGCGCTAAATTCTCCATGCCAGGAATGATGGAGACTGTGCTCAACATTGGACTCAATGATGAGTCCGTGCTCGGATTATCACAGATCGGAAATGAGCGTTTTGCATGGGATTCCTACCGTCGCTTAATCCAGATGTTTGGCAAAACCGTGATGGATATCGACGGCGATCTGTTCGCAACCGCGTTGCATACCCTTCAAGAGCGCAACGGTTACTCCGGCGATCTTGATATGACCACCGAAGATCTCAAAGAGCTCGTGGGAACTTTCAAAGACATCTTCAAGAAAGAAACCGGGATCGATTTTCCGCAAGATCCACGCGAACAGCTCAACCTCGCCGTCGTAGCAGTCTTCAACTCATGGAATACTGACCGTGCCCGAATCTATCGTCGTCGGGAACATATCCCAAACGATCTCGGTACTGCAGTCAACGTCCAAACAATGGTCTTTGGCAATATGGGGCAAGGCTCAGGAACCGGTGTATGTTTCACCCGCGATCCTTCCACTGGTGATGCGGGTGTTTATGGCGACTATCTCGAAAATGCTCAAGGAGAAGACGTCGTTGCTGGAATTCGTAACACGTTGTCGTTAGCTGATCTTCAACGCCTAGACGAAACCTCATACAACGAACTTGTTGCCATTATGAAGAAGCTGGAAAATCACTACCGTGATCTGTGTGATATCGAGTTCACCATCCAGCAAGGAAAACTGTGGATGTTGCAAACTCGAGTTGGAAAGCGTACTGCAGCGGCCGCATTCCGAATTGCCAAGCAACTCGTTGAAGAAGGTCTTATCACACAAGACGAAGCCGTGACGCGAGTATCGGGCGATCAACTTACCTCACTGCTCTTCCCACAGTTCGATAAGAAGGCTGCCAAGAATGTTCTCACCCGTGGCATGGCGGCTTCACCAGGAGCAGCAGTTGGAGAAATTGTTCTTAACAACGAGCAAGCAAAGGAACGTGTTGCAGCGGGAGCCTCAGTTATTCTCGTGCGCCGCGAAACCAACCCAGACGATCTCGAAGGCATGGTTGCGGCCTCGGGTGTTTTGACAGCTCGCGGTGGCAAGACCTCCCATGCTGCAGTAGTCGCCCGTGGAATGGGTCGGTGCTGTGTTGTGGGTGCTGATGAACTTCTAGTTGAAGAAGTAGCCGGAACTGTCTCGATTAAAGGCACAAACCGAGTGTTGAAGGCCGGCGATATTATTTCCATCGACGGCACCACCGGTGAAGTCTTTGAGGGCGCTGTAGCTGTATCGAATTCGCCAGTGATGACCTACATTTCTGAAGGTCTCCAATCTGCTCTTCAGGCAACAGATGATGCAGACACTCAAGATCTTGTGCGCGCAGTAGATATGATTCTGACCCGGGCAGATAACGCTCGGAAACTTCTTGTTCGCGCCAATGCCGATACTCCAGAAGATGCACAGCGCGCTCGCGAGTTCGGTGCGCAAGGAATTGGATTGTGCCGAACTGAGCACATGTTCCTCGGCGATCGGCGTAAGCTCATTGAAACAGTAATTCTCGCCAAGACCGAAGAAGCAAAGCAAGCTGCCTTCGATGCGTTGCTACCCCTGCAAAAGGGTGATTTCTTAGGAATCTTCGAGGCAATGGATGGCCTGCCAGTAACGGTACGTCTTATTGATCCGCCGCTACATGAGTTCCTTCCAGATCTGACCGAACTTTCTGTAGAACTGGGAGTTAAGGCAGCTAAGGGTGAGAAGATTTCTGATGATGAGCGTGCCTTACTCGAAGCCGTTAAGGCTAACCACGAACAAAACCCGATGCTTGGTTTGCGCGGTGTTCGCCTCGGATTGAAGATGCCAGGCTTGATTGCGATGCAGGTGCGTGCAATTGCTGAGGCTACTGCAGAACTGAAGAAGGCGGGCAAGGATCCGCGTCCAGAGATCATGGTTCCGCTGATCGGTTCCTCACGCGAAATGCAGATCGTTCGTGATATGGCGATCGATGTGTTGCATGCGGTATCACAAGAATATGGCGTCGAACTCGATTTGCCTATCGGCAATATGATTGAGCTGCCGCGTGCAGCGATGTCTGCCGATACGATTGCGGCCGAATCTGACTTCTTCTCCTTTGGTACCAACGATTTGACCCAAACCACGTGGGGCTTTTCGCGTGACGACGTCGAATCGACCTTCTTCAATGAATACTTCGATTACGGAGTCTTTGGTATTTCACCATTTGAGTCGATCGATATTCATGGTGTGGGGGCAGTTGTTGAGATGGGCGTTGAACGCGGCCGTCGCACTAAGCCGGAGTTGAAGATGGGCGTATGTGGCGAACACGGTGGCGATCCAGCTTCGATCCATTTCTTTGCCGAAATTGGTTTGAACTATGTTTCGTGTTCACCGTTCCGAGTGCCAGTTGCACGTCTGGAAGCTGGCCGTGCAGCTATTTCCAACGAATCTCCTCGCGGTGTTGGTGGGGTAGCTAACCACACTGCATAAGGGCGCACTTGTTGGTGGCGCAGATTGGGCGACGCCGATGAGTTGAACTCTTGGTTGGCGCATACTCTTAGTGGTATGCGCCAACCATTTTTATTGCAATGATCGGTATGTGGCGGTGAAGATTCTTACAGTAGAGGGCAGGGTCCGTGTAGAGTTTCGAAACCAGCATCTGGCAGACGTAGGATGGATATCCCAGAGAACAGAGGTGAGCACGTGGAGCAAAAGACGCCAGGACGTATCTTAGGATTAGATGGTTTGCGGGCGATTGCTGCACTCATCGTGGTGGTCTACCATCTTATTCCTGGCGTGGCTACAGTGGGGTATGTTGGAGTTGATATCTTCTTTGTTATCTCAGGTTTATTGATAACATCCCTACTTGCGAAAGAATTTGAGACCAATGGGTCGATCTCGTTGGGGGCATTTTGGTTACGTCGAATTCGCCGGCTTGTTCCTGCAGTTGTTCTAGCAACTATCGGCTCACTTGCGTTGGCTCGTATCTTTGGTGGAGATGCTCTTACCCAGCTTAGATGGCAAGCCTTGGGAGCCGTCACTGGTAGCTACAATTGGTTGCAAATTTCCCATTCGTCTTCCTATTTTGACCTACAGTCACCTTTGCTGTTGAACAACATGTGGTCGTTAGCAGTAGAGCAACAGTTCTACCTTTTTTGGCCGCTTGTGCTGATTATTTTTTTGTATTGCCTGCCCATGAGATTCCGTGTGGCTGCAACGCTGCTTTTGGCGGGCGCCTCGGTGGCGTTACATGTATTCACGGTCAGTGTTGATCCTACAAGTGCCTACGTCTCAACATTTTCGCACTCTTTTGGTTTAATGCTTGGCGCCGGGCTTGCGTTAGCCTTACCCGGTTTACTCTCTGGTTCTCGCGCTCCAGCACAGCCGTTGTGGGGTTATCTTTCGTGGATCGCCTTGGGAGCCATCCTCGTACTGAGCTTTAGTGTTGGCGATGGCTGGTGGATGTATCCGTGGGGGATGCTTGGTTTTTCGATACTCGCTGTTTTCGTTGTCCGGGGCTTGCTCCCTGATGCTAGTGGATTTGGTGCCCGTAGTGTGCGAGCCGTACTCCAATGGCCACCGCTCGTCTGGTTAGGGCACAGGTCTTACGGAATCTACCTCTGGCACTGGCCGCTACATGTTATCGGGTTTTACCATTCGCCTTTCGCGGTTCGCCCTACCGCGATCGTTATTGTTGTGCTGAGCATTATTTTTGCTGATTTATCTTACCGCTTCGTTGAAACCCCTATCCGACGATACGGATTGCGGCTCTGGCTGAGTCAAAAACGCCACGCACATACTTCGAGATTGGTATACGCCACGGGGTTGGGGGTGCTCAGTGTTCTTGCTGTGGCTGGAATTTTAACAGAGCGCCAGATGTCTTCCGGAGAACGATACCTGCATATGGCGCAGCAAGAAATTCAAACCCGCCAGCACGACGACGGCGATTCTCCGCCTTCGGACCCACCAGCCGCAGGTGCACAAACAGAATCGAACGTAGGTGGGGGTAAAACTGAGGTTCTTCCCCCAGCGCCAGATGCGTCATCGGCTGCGCCTTCTCCTGAACTCGGCGAAAGTAGAACGCAGGTGGCGCAGTTGGTGGGTAATAATGTGATCGTTATCGGTGATTCGGTGACGGTAGCTGCTCAGCCAGCGTTAGAAAATCTGCTTCCGGGAATCATTGTTGACGGTGCTGTTTCTCGTTCAGTTAAAGCATTTGCGGCCATCGCCGAGCAATATCAGCTTCGCAACGAGTTACGTCCTTATGTTGTGATAGCCCTTGGTACTAATGCAGCCATCACCGCCCAGGATGTCGAAAGTATTTTGACGATTGTAGGCGAGGAGCGCAAGGTTGTATTTGTTACTGCTTCCGCCCCTGAATATGCTACTTGGGTTCCGATTGCGAATGCTACGATGCGTAGCTTTGCCGCCCAGTATCCTGATCGCATTGTAATAGCTGATTGGGAAGCTATTGCGTTGAGCCATCCCGAATATTTAGCCGGTGATAAAATCCACCCCGATTCTGAGGGTGGGCAACTATTTGCTGATGCGATTGTGCAGGCGTTGAAACAATTCTCACGGTGAAATATGAAACTGTCTAGGAACCTGTGAGCACTTCGCTGTAAGATTGTTTCAGGATTATCTGCTCGATATGGAGATCAACTCCATACGGTCTGGGAGGAGGAGAACATGGCGGTCTTTGCGTTAAATAATGGGCGTTTAGAAGATGCTCCACGCTATGTAGGAGATTCGCAGCGTATATCGAGCCAACTGTTACGTGCGATTAGTTCCCAGACTCTCGCTCTTATTAACCGGCAACTCTTCCCCGTGGGAAACGTCACTAATGAACATTCTGGGGAGCCGCATCAATCTCTGATCGCGCTCGATTCGGCAAAGCGGGTCGTCACAATCGAGGTCATTAACACCCTCGATTCGGAAGCTCTCAGCCAAGCTATCCAACGTTCGGGCAAGTTCAGCACTCTTAATCGTCAGCAACTTTTGCACATTTACCCAGGCACAGAACAAGATTTTGCGCACCATTGGAGTTTGTTCGTTGAAGGCACGGCTCCGATGTCTACCACCGCACCACGCATATACATATTCTGCCTTCACATAGATCACGATGCGCGCGAAGCACTTAGTGCACTCGATGTTGAGGTTAAACTGATTGTCCCACACCAAGGCAATGATTCAACACTTGTTGAAGTCACTGACATTGACGCATACGCGCCATTTTTGCTCAGTGCGCCCCAAGCGCCATGGATGATAGGTAGTGGCGATGTTTCCCAACCAACGCCATACCACAGCGAACTAGATGCTGGCCTTGATACCAATCCTGGCAACGGCAACACACCAGTGGCTCAGATGGAAGAACCCACAACGGAACTAGTTGATCAGTCGCTATGGGACATTAAAGGCTGGGTAGAACATCCAGAGATTCCGCACCTGCCATCCCATGCTGCGAGTCCGCGGCGGTCACGTCACGATATTTCCGTTACCGGTTATGATAAGCGTGCCCAGCTCACTATGTTTGACGACGATGAACCAGCTGTATCCGATGCGCAACCGGCATCTGCAGAACCTAGCTCCCAACGCCAAGATTCGGCAATAAAACTAGCTCAACTCACCGAGCCTCCCCGTCGTCGTAGTCGGCGCGCTAAGCTGGCGCACGAGGCTGCGCCGCAAACTTCTTCTGGCGCGCTAACACCCAAACAATCCGGTTTACTTGACGAAACTGGCGAAACAACGCAAACAGCTTCGTTGCGCCCCGATTCCGATGCGGTGCTATACCAGCAACTACTCGACCGTGCCAAGCGTGCCGAACAGCGCCTATGGGACAAGTCAGCTCCCAAGCACTCAGTAGATCCGATCATTTTTTCCGAAGAGCAATCTGCAAGCGAAGCCGAACGTGCGGTTGCCCAAGCCGCAGCACATGACCAAATCCAGCTTGCAGAATGGATCAAGCAACAACGCCTAGCCGGGCTAGATCCTCAAACCTCAAATCACACCCAACAACACCTGCGTCGTTCCCGGCGCGCACGCAAAGACCAATAGCAACAAGACTCACTTCAACGGCAATCTCGCAGGTCTGAAATAGTGAAATACGTGGCTAGGAAAGCCGCGCGAAGCTGTTGATCCACCCGCCACATTGACGATAGGCTTCAGTGCGAACATCTGCTCGGGAAAGCATGACATCATGAATCGCACCGCGCAGTTTGACGATCGTGACATGGGTGGCAATATGTGCTGCACGTTTCCAGATCAGCTCAACATCTAATACCCCATCAACGCTGCGTTGATCAGGACTCCATTTCTCAACGATCGACGAATGCGCCGACGTCAAAACAAGTGTTGGTAGATCAGTATTCAAGCCCCGAGCGATTTGGGCGTGCCCGGCCAAAACTGCAGATAGCCATCCGGCACGGATGGGAAATGTTGGGAAGTGACGAAAACGTGGGTCTGGTTTCCAGCCACCTTCAAAGAACGGATCGCCAGGGCGGTGAACCGGCATCGGTCCATCTTCTGGCTTCCAGCCAGTGAGGGTGCGTTGATAGAAGCCGTTATCAGAAGTGGAAATAATCTTTGTTGGGTTGAAGTGAGCCAAGGCGTCAATAAGTGGTTTGCCCAGTTGCCGGCTGATTATTGAGTCCTGGTATTCTAGCCATGGAGAATTAAGGATTAGGCCGGCGAGTTGGGAATGGTGACGGTGTGCCCACAACGACGCCGTCAACCCGCCAGTGGAGTGTCCATACAAAATAATCGGGATATCAGAGCTTTCTTCGGAGCGGATAATATCCATCGCCGCACCGATTTCTTCGTCGTATATGCGCAGATCGCTAACATATCCCCACATTTGACCTTCACGATGTGACCGGCCATAGCGGCGCAGATCTAGCGCATAGAATCTGCCACCCAGATTGGTGATCGCTTGGGCGAATTCGGTGTGATAGAAATAGTCATTCCAGCCGTGGATAGCCAAAAGTGCGAACCGAGGCACGATGCCGTGAGTGAAATCAATATCGCGTGGACGGTGGCGCACCAAAGTTGCCACGACACTGCCTTGATCGTCGTCGCTTAAAGGGATTGTTGTTGCGGCGTAGTCAGCGCCGAGGAAATCTGGATACCACGTTGTCATCATAAGACTAAGGGTAATAACACCGGCTGGTATCTACAACATAAGTACCAGTTAGAGTCATAATTAGCTACAATATTCTCCGAGAAATTTTCGACATCGAGGTCGGAGATTTTTTCACCGTCCTACCGCACATCTTTTCCACACAACAAGGGGTTCCCATGGGGTTTTTCCGCCGCAACGGCTTTCGTACTCGAGAGCAACTAACCACATTTCTGACGGTAGTTTTTTCAGGTCAGATCATCTATTCGGCCTTTGAATCCTTCAAAATCCCGTTCTATCAGCGCCTCGTAGAATACTACGATCTCAGCGATACCCAGTTCGGCCTACTGTTTACGATGCTCGGCGTCGCCGTCTTTTTCTACATCCCCGGTGGCTGGATCAATAACCGCTTCAATGCACGAACGGTCCTGATGGCTGGCCTGGCGTACCGCTGCGTAACCGCACTATTGATGATTCTGGCCAAGCCGGCATTTTCGATCATGCTTGCCATCACCTTCACGTGGGGGGTTGTCGATGCGATTTTCTGGCCAGCGGTGGTCAAAGGCGTTGTTCTGTTTTCATCAAAATCTCATAAAGGTTTTGCGCTGGGAACGTTGACTGCTTTTCGTGCCGGTGGTGAGGCGGTGCTTAACGGCATCATGATCGGTGTGATGACCATAGCTAACGGTTCGCTGCTGGTATTTCGTTCCGGCATGGTTGTTTATGCTCTTTTGGCGTTGCCACTTATCGTTTTGATCTATCGTTATGTTCCAGCTGATCCGCAAAACGACGGCGATGTTGCTCCCGATGCGCAAACAGTTAGCGTTTCGGGGCAAGAAGCTTTAGCCGGTTTAGTTCGCACGCTCAAGATTCCACGAGTGTGGCTGGCAGGTTTAGCTGGAATGAATGTGTATTGGGTTTATACGACGTTGATCTACACCACTCCATATTTCGTGCGAGTCTTTGGGATGAGTGCAGAAACAGCAGCGCTTTACGCAACCATTAACGCAGCCGTCCTCGGTTTAGGTGGCGGAATTTTAGGCGGAATCGTTGCTGACCGGGTCTTTAAATCTTCTGCATTGACGCTGGCTGTCACCTTGGGTGGGGGAGGGTTATTCTTGTGCGGGCTGGCGTTATTGCCGGGGAACAAGAGCAATATGATTTTCGCACTGGTCCTTATCTCAGCGTTCGTGTTCTTAACAATGATGGCAAAAGGTATCCAGCAGGCTCCGGTTGCGGAATTAAATCTTCCCAATTCGATTATGGGTTCGGCTATGTCAGTTAATTCGTTCTTGGCGTTTGCGTGTATTTTGTGGGCCTCGACGCTCAACGGCGCAATTCTTGATGCCTTTAGTACGGATCCATCCACTGGTTTTAGCATTATTTTTACGGCGATGGCTGTGGTTGCTTTCATCGGTTCGGCACTATCGTGGTGGCTCGAAGTTCTTAATCGGCGCGCGCTGCGTATCTGAATCTGCAGTCCTGCCGTGAAGCGTGTGACAGATGTTAAAGATGTTCCTGCAGTGACTTTTGATTTAGATGTTTCTTTTTGCAGGATTTTGTTATACGGTCGTAGGTAGTAAAAATAGTTTTGATAAAAAATCAAGGCGACACGCGGAGAAATTATCAAAAGTGGAGGTTTTTGTGAAGAAACGGGCTCATACCCTGGGAGCGGTAGTATGTTCGGTACTGTTAGCGTTCTCGGCGCATACCGCACTTGCGGCTCCAGTCTCTGACGATAATATTAATCAGTCGCGGGCCGCTGAAGATGTTGCAAAGCTCTCGATTGCTGATGCAGAGCTAGAGTTAGCGCGTCTAGCTGGTGAGTCAACCGAGCTAGAAATGCGAGCGGCCCAAGCGCAAGCAGAGAGCTTGCGCGCCCAAGGTGAATTAGCTGAGTCGATCGCTCAAGCCATCCATAGCCAGAAGAAAGCCAACGAAGCGCAAGATGACGTCCAACGTGCTCGCCGAGAATTAGGCACAGTATCTCAGGCCGTCTACCGTGATTCGGCTGCCAATATCACCTCAGCGTTCTACCTATTTGGCGCAGATTCACTTAACGAAGCCAATAACCGCACGCGCGCCTATGATGCAGTGGCACGGCAAGCTGATAGCAAGGTAAAGCATTTCGCCGCGCTTGAAGAAGTAGCTCGGGTACTGCAACAGCAAGCCGATGAGGTGGCAGATACTCAACGAGATATCGCCGAGCAAGCTGCCCGCGCCGAGGAAAAAGCACAAAACCTAGTTAGCCAAGCTCAGCAACAAATTCAGTTAGCTCAAGATCGGCGAGCCCAACTCGTCTCCGTTCTTGCTCGTCAGCGCGGTACAACTGAAGCTCTTGAAGCCCAGCGGTTGGCCGATATCGAACAAGATCGTGCCAAGCGCTCCCAGGCTGCGGCAAACGCAGTAATCGCAGGAGCAAACGCAGATCGATTCGATCAAGCCGTGCAGATGGCACGTCAGACATCCCAAGAAGCTGAATCTGCGCTGGTATCTGTCAAAGCGAATCTTGCCGCTGCTGAGAAGTCAGGTAATGCCGAAGCTGCGGATCTAGCTCGCGCTGCACTCGATCAGGCAGAAAAGTCACGTCAAGCAGTTATCGCTAACCAGCGCGCTGTTGAAGAGCGGGCCGCTGCGGAACGTGCCGCGGCGGAACGTGCTGCTGCGGAACGTGCTGCTGCGGAAGCACGTAGAGCTGAAGAAGCTGCTCGCGCCCAAGAAGAAGCAGCGCGCAAAGCTGCCGAAGAACAAGCTGCTCGCGAACGTGCCCAAGCTCAACAACAAGCCGCTGCCGAAGCTGCTGCAGCCCAAGCAGCTGCTGCTCAAGAAGCAGCAGCCCAGTCAGCTCCTGCTCCTGCACCTTCGAGTGGAACCGGTCAGTCTCTAGTTGATTTTGGTCGCCGATATTTAGGAACGCCCTATGTGTGGGGTGGAGATTCACCGGCAGGCTGGGATTGTTCGGGATTTATGAAGTTCATTTTCAACTCCCACGGAATTAACGTTCCTCGAACATCTAGTGGATACATTTCTGCTGGATACCGTCAAGTCTCAGCATCTGAGGCACGCCCAGGAGACATCGTGTGGTGGCCAGGACACGTTGGAATGTATAGCGGCAACGGTATGCATATCGCCGCCTACAATCCGGCAATGGGAACCCAAGAAGGACCTGTGTACGGCAGCCCAGTCTACTTGCGCATCGCAGGCTAAATACGGCCAGCTTTGATAGCGTTAAATAAATTTCCGGGGATCTGAGTTAATAACTCAGATCCCCGGAAATTTTGTATCTGTTTAGACTAGCTAAAGTTGCGACTATTAGTGAGTATGCGTGTAGTATCCAGTATCCTCGGCACGCTTAAACGAAGCGCGGATTTCTTCTTCTGCTGCCTCGCGGCCAACCCAGTGCGCGCCCTCAACAGACTTGCCAGGTTCTAGATCCTTATATACTTCGAAGAAGTGCTGAATTTCCAAGCGATGGAATTCTGAGACGTCCTCGATTTCCGTACGCCATGAAGCGCGCTGATCTGCAGCAGGTACGCACAAAACTTTATCGTCTCCGCCCGCTTCATCTGACATGCGGAACATGCCTAATGCGCGGCAACGAATAACACATCCCGGAAAAGTCGGCTCATCGAGAAGAACAAGTGCATCGAGTGGATCGCCATCCTCACCGAGGGTGTTGTCTATAAAGCCATAATCATCTGGGTAACGGGTCGATGTGAAGAGCATACGATCAAGACGGATACGACCAGTCTCGTGATCAACTTCGTATTTATTACGATTGCCCTTCGGAATTTCGATGGTGACATCAAACTCCATGGGTAACTCCTTCGGCATGTCAATTAGTCTGCTTTTAATGATTGTAGCCGGTGTTTCCAGCTTACGTGTGGGAGACTGGAGGTGTGAAGAAAGTAAAGATTGGAATTTCGATACTCTTAGTAGCACTTGGAGCCTATATTTTTGCAGATTCCTGGGATCTGATTCCAGGACCTTTTACTACAAAACCGCCACTTGCTCAGCCTTTGCCGTATCCAGAAGTTGATGAGCTAGACGTCACGGAAGAATCTGCTCCCGACTTTGCCACACTCCCAGAAATTGACTCTGCACGTCTGAGCACAATTCTCGATGAAATGCGCACAGATGTGCGGATGAGTGGACTTCCAGCAGTCGTGGTTGCCGATCCGCTCAAGAATGAAACGCTTGTGGGTATCAATGAAAATCAACCCATCCGTCCAGCTTCGACG
Source organism: Arcanobacterium pinnipediorum (assembly GCF_023973165.1). Lineage (NCBI taxonomy): Bacteria > Bacillati > Actinomycetota > Actinomycetes > Actinomycetales > Actinomycetaceae > Arcanobacterium > Arcanobacterium pinnipediorum. Next base: position 247,453 of record NZ_CP099547.1, read on the forward strand.
ATGAAATATTTAACAGCCGTCAGTGCGCTTAGCGTTCTTGGGCCCCAGACCACATTTGATACCACAGTGACTATCCACAACCAGGATCTATATCTCCTGGGGGGTGGCGATGTTGGCCTCGCCAGCTCATCAGGAAATCCGCAGGCAGTTATTGGACACGCCGGAATTACTGATTTAGTTGACCAGGTCAGCGAAAATCTTGCCCAAAAAGATTCTCAATTTACGTTGTACGTCGATTCTTCTCGCTACAGCGACGAGATTTTTAACCCCACCGTGCAACGAGAAGAAAATACGCGCTATGTGATGCCGATTCGGCCAGTTGCGATCGATCGAGGAAAGCAAACAACGGAAAAATACGCACCGTTTTATAGCGATCCAGATATTCTTGCCGCCCAAGAATGTGCCCGCCAGCTCCAAGCCCGAGGCGTCGACGTCGTCGTCGCCGGACGTGGCGTTGCGCCCGAAACCGCAACTGAAATCGCACGCGTTCACAGCGCACCGGTGCGAGAACTCGTTGAGCTGATGATGAGCGAATCAGACAATACGATTGCAGAAATTTTGAGCCACGAAGTCGCTGTGAAAACGAACCTGCCTCCCACGTTCGCCGGGGCAAGCAAAGCAGTAAATGCGGCATTAACCGCGCAAAACTTTTCCACCCAAGGAACAATCATCGACGATTCCTCCGGGCTTTCTGATCTCAACCGCATCCCGGCACAGCTCCTGGCAGATATTTTGCAACGTACCTGGGACTGTCACGGCTGCACTCTTAGTTCTCTAGGAGCATCACTGCCATTAGCCAGCCTTGACGGCACCTTGCATGATCGCTTTGTTGATTCTCCCGCGCGTGGGGCTATTCGTGCCAAGACGGGGACGTTATCAACGACGACAGCCTTAGCTGGCTACATCCAAACCAAAGCTGGGCGGCCGTTAATCTTCGTCGCGATAGTTAGCGACCATAAGGAAAACGATATTCTCAATATTCGTGCTGTCATCGATGATGCAGTAGGAAAAATCGTTGAGGAGCTGTGAGTATGAAGAGCTTTGCGCCTATCTCGCGCCGGTTGAGTGCCAGCGGGTCGAAGATGAGTCAAGCACACGTCCACACGCTCGTCGCTGATTTGAAACACGCTACTTGGCGTGCTCGAGACATCGTGGCGGAAACCTCTCACCTGAACATTTCGCCGGTGCCGGTAAAAGTAGTTGACCGCAGTCGATGGATAGCAGGAATGTCGCAATCGGTGCGAGCGTTACTGAAACGATCTGGAACAGAGATCACGCTATCGAACACGCAGATAAAGACGATTGGGTTCATGGTAGCGCGCCGTGTTCTAGGGCATTGGGATCCATACGCCGATCAACCAAAGATGTACCTTATCGGGCCAAATATTGCCCGCTTTATCTGCGAGTACAACCTCAACCAAAAAGATATGGCATTGTGGGTGGTGATCCATGAATATACTCATGCCGCCCAATTTGCTACCGCCCCGTGGCTCGCTGACTATATTGGTGACCTTATCCGAAGAGTATTAACAATCCAAAGCGCCAACATCGACACCGTCATTGGGCAGATAACGGCAGTGATGTCACTCCTAGAAGGACATGCCACCTATGTTAGCGACCTCGCCTACGCTTATATGTCCTCGCCAGATCACCTAGCACACGCGGTTAAATCGAGTAGCCGGAACAACGGTGCGCTGGCGCGCGCACTTAAAAATATTTTAGGAATCAGCGCAAAAGAGCAACAATACCGTCAAGGACGTGCCTTTGTAGGCGCCGTCGTCGACGCAGTTGGGATTGATGGGTTAAACAAAGTTTGGGAAGATGTGCACAACGTGCCAACCGTTAATGAATTACACGAACCACACCTGTGGGTAACTCGTGTTCATGGCGAACCAGGTAAGGAATTGTGATTGTGAGTAGAACTAAATGAGTGGTCCGCACCATCTGGTTAATGTCTCGCGTACTGCGCTACGAACTGCGTTAGCTCATCACCGGCGCGATGTTCCGGTCATCGTGGCCGTCTCAGGTGGTTCTGATTCGATGGCTTTGGCCGTGACCTTAGCGTTTATCGCACCTAAGTTAGGGCTACGTGCGCTAGCGATCTGCATCGATCACGGCATCCGGCCCGAATCTGCGGCCGAGGCGCACACTGTGCGTTCTAGGTTGGCTCCGTTTGGGATCGACGTCGAAATCCAGCGTATTGCGGTGAGCGGGAAAGCAGGGCCCGAGGGCAATGCCCGCCAGGGACGTTACGATGCGATCGCTGATTATGCTCGACGCATGGGTGGTCCAGATCAGCCAGGCACTGTGTTGTTAGGTCACACCCAAAACGACCAGGCGGAAACTGTGCTGCTAGGTTTTTCGCGCGGATCAGGAGCCCAATCCATCGCAGGCATGCCACAAACCGGCTCGTTACCACTGCACCCAGATATTGTGATGTTGCGCCCATTCCTCGGCTTTTCTCGCGAAGATCTACGAACGATTTGCCGCCAGCACAACGTCGAATGGATTGACGATCCCAGCAATGAGCTGGGCGGACCATGGAAAACTGCCGACGGCCAAGAACTGCGGCGCAGTGCACTGCGCCATCGAGTCCTACCCCAATTAGTCCAAGCTCTTGGCCCAGGAACTATTCCAGCTATTGCGCGCACTGCGCAGTTGCTCCAAGAAGACAACACGGCACTTGAGTTTTATGCGCGTAACGAATTAGCACAATCAATTGTGCGACGCGATCCGCTGACCATCGAATGTGACCGGTTAGCGCCACTTCCGCAAGCGGTTCGACGGCGATGCCTAAAATACGCCGTGGAAGAAAGTCAGGTACGTAGTGGTGAACTCGTCTACTGGCATATTGCAGGACTTGATAAACTGCTAACAGAGCGTAAGAACAACCGTGGCATCGATCTGCCGGGAGTGCGTGCGTGGCGAGAGTCTAATCAGTTGATATTCTTGCCGGGCAAGCAATCGCGGCACGATTCGCGGTCCCTATCTAAATCGACAGAAAGCCTGTCGTTGGAGGATTCATGAGCACCCCTGAACAGGAAACGACGCAGTCGGACAACCACCGCAAACTCGAAGAGTTTAACTCTAGTGGTAACCCAGAACGCCGTCGTCGGTCACAAGTTCCATCTCAACCCGAGCCTAAAGAGCCGAAGAATTGGCGTGCCCGGTGGGAAGAAGCGAAGAAATTGGCGCTCGAAGCTGAAAAGAAATCCACCGGCAAAGGCAAAAAGCCCGATGCGAATAGCAAAAAGCCAAAGCGATCTATCTTTGGTGTGATAGCCGTTGTGTTGCTCGTTGGAACTGGCCTGTTTTGGCTGTTTGCTCCGGGCGGTTTCACAGCAGTGAAAACCTCTGAAGGCATTGCAGTTTTGGAAAGTACCGAAATTGCCAAAGAGCGCATTGAAGTAACCGATGGCATCCAGGTTGTCCAAGTTTGGCTTGCTAAAGATTTCACCCCACACAGTCTCGAAGGCGATAAGGGCCAGCCGACGAAGAAGATACAATTCCAGTTCGCTAGTGCAGAAGCTGAGTGGGTGCAAAAGCTCGTTGCTGATGCGCAGGCTAAGAATGGATATAATTCGGTTGTTCCACAGCAGTCCGTTCTAGGATCAATTCTCTCCCTCGTTCTTCCGTTGGTGATCTTCTTTGCGTTGTTGATGTGGCTGTTGCCCAAGATTCAGCAAGGCGGAATGGGAGCCTTTGGTCGCGTTAAGAAAGATGGTCTTGAAGAAGATCGCCCCGATACCACGTTTGCTGATGTGGCTGGTGCTGATGAGGCGGTAGAAGAACTCCAAGAAATTGAGGAGTTTATTGACCATCCGGAAAAGTTCCATAAGATGGGAGCGAAAATTCCGCGAGGCGTATTGCTCTATGGTCCGCCAGGAACGGGTAAAACCTTGCTCGCTAAGGCAGTGGCAGGTGAAGCTGGTGTGCCATTCTTCCATATTTCAGCCTCCGAGTTCGTCGAGATGTTTGTTGGCGTGGGCGCCTCGCGAGTGCGCGATTTGTTCACCAAAGCAAAGAAGATTGCTCCAGCTATTATTTTCGTTGACGAAATTGATGCTGTTGGACGAAATCGTGGCCAGGGCATGGGCGGTGGAAACGACGAGCGAGAACAAACTCTTAATCAGCTATTGGTTGAGATGGATGGTTTCGACGAACGCGCTAATGTGATCGTTATCGCTGCGACGAACCGGCCAGATGTTCTTGATCCGGCACTTTTGCGCCCGGGGCGTTTTGATCGACAGATCGCGGTAGCTGCCCCAGATCTTAACGGGCGTGCGGCTATTCTCAAGGTTCACGCTGAAGGTAAACCGTTAGCTGCGGGTGTGGAATTAGAGTCTATTGCGCGCCGTACTCCAGGATTTGCGGGCGCTGAGTTGGCGAATTTGCTTAACGAAGCCGCATTGCTTGCTACGCGCCGCGGGCATACTGAAATTGACGACGACGATCTAGATGAAGCTATCGATCGCGTTATTGCTGGCCCACAGCGTCGTACCCAGGTGATGAATGCACAAGAAAAGCGTATGACTGCGTATCATGAAGGTGGCCATGCTGTTGCAGCAGCGGCACTTAACCATACTGATCCGGTTACGAAGGTGACGATTTTGCCGCGTGGGCGCGCACTGGGTTACACCATGGTGATGCCTACTGAAGATAAGTACTCAGTGTCACGCAACGAGCTTCTCGATCAGTTAGTGTATGCGATGGGTGGACGCGTTGCTGAAGAGATCGTGTTCCACGATCCTTCTACGGGTGCCTCCAATGACATCCAAAAGGCAACTGATATTGCGCGCAAGATGGTGATGGAATACGGTATGTCTGCCAAGGTAGGATCGGTGCGCCTGGTTCCAGATGAGTCAGATCCTATGACTCGGTTGGGCGGCGGTACTTCGCGAGAGTATTCAGAGGATCTGGCGCGAGTGATCGACGACGAAGTTCGCCAGCTTTTGGAAACAGCTCACCAAGAGGCATGGGAACTGATGATGAAGAATCGTCATGTGCTCGATGCGTTAGCAGCTGCGTTGCTCGATAAGGAAACTATTCTCGAAAAAGAGTTAGCTGAGATGTTTACCGATATTGTTAAAGCGCCACCGCGTGAACAATGGTTATCATCACCGCATCGGCCCGTATCTGACTTGCCTGCTGTTCCTTTCCCAGCGAATTTGCCTGCAAAATCTGCAGCAGATACAACTGTGGTCCAGCCCGAAGTCGATCCGATGGATCGCCAGCACGGCCCTGAGGTTAGCGATGAGTGAGCCAGAGCTCCATGTTGGCCGCTATGCAGAAGAAGAAGTAGTTGATGCAGTGCGGCGTCTTTTGATCGCTGTTGGTGAAGATCCTTCCCGGGAGGGCCTGGTTGAAACCCCGGCACGTATGGGACGCGCATATCGAGAAATTTTTGCTGGTTTGGCACAAGATCCGGCTGATGTTTTGAATACAACCTTCGATATTCAGCACCAAGAAATGGTTTTGGTGCGTGATATTTCGATGTATTCGATGTGCGAACACCACTTGCTTCCCTTCCACGGTGTTGCCCATATCGGCTATATCCCCGGCTCGAACGGCCTCGTCACTGGTCTTTCCAAGCTCGCTCGGCTAGTGGAAGGCTATGCGCGCCGTCCCCAAGTGCAAGAACGTCTCACCTCTCAGATCGCTGACGCACTCATGGAACGTTTGCATGCCCAAGGCGCAATTGTAGTTGTGGAGGCACAACATTTGTGCATGTCGATGCGTGGAGTGAAGAAACCAGGTTCGCGTACCGTGACCTCGGCTGTACGCGGCGTGCTAAAAGATTCTGCAACGCGCGCCGAAGCGATGAGTCTGATCATGGCTAACCACTAGGATAAATCATGCATCTGATGGGAATAGTTAACGTTACCCCGGATTCATTCTCCGATGGCGGGAAGTGGGATAGTGCCCACGAGGCGATAGCTCACGGTAGAGCGCTGATCGAAGATGGGGCAAGTATTATTGATATTGGTGGAGAATCGACTCGGCCAGGCGCGCAACCGTTGACGTGGGAAGAAGAATGGGATCGCATAGCTGAAGTTGTTAGCGAACTAGCTGAGATTGGACGCGAGCGCGCGGTAGCTATTTCAGTAGATACTTACCATAGTGAAACTGCGCGCCGGGCAGTTAATGCTGGAGCTAGCATCATTAACGACGTGACCGGTGGGCGGGCAGCGCCCGATATGTTTGATACCATTGCGCAATTATCGTGTGACTACATCTTGCAACACTCTCGCGGTACGTCCGCTACCATGAACGATCTGGCTAACTATCACGATGCCACCAGCGATGTTATTGATGAACTTCTCCAGGCCCGGGACCGTGCGGTTGATAGTGGAATTTCCCCCGAACGCATTATCCTCGATCCCGGAATTGGTTTTGCCAAGATGGGCGATACTGATTGGGAGATCTTAGCCAATATCGACCACATTAATGCGTTGGGGCACCGAGTTTTGGTGGGGGTATCGCGCAAACGATTTATTGGTCGACTCGTGGGCGATAACTATAGTGATCGGGATATCTCAACCGCTGCTATCTCTGGATATCTTGCCCAACATGCGGTTTGGGGAGTGCGGGTGCACGATGTTCACACCTCCCGCCTAGTTTTGGCTACGCTATCAGCAATTCAACATCATCAGACTCTGGCGAACTAAGGTAGAAGGCAATAATGGCACTCAATGACGCAATTCGACTCACCGGGATTCGAGCATACGGGACTCATGGTGTGCTTGAGGTAGAACATGTTCAGCGCCAAGAATTCGTGGTGGACGTTGAACTCCTTTTAGATACCGATCGTGCCGCGCACACTGACGATATTTCACACACGATTAATTATGCACTCGTGGCCGATGAGATTGTTGCGGTTATTGAAGGTGAGCATTGCGATCTGATCGAGACGTTGGCGCATCGGATTTTGAATCGTATTATGGATCCACGCATTGTGAGTGCGGAAGTGGTTGTGCACAAGCCGCACGCACCGATTGAGCATCCATTTAGCGATGTTTCAGTCTCTATTATGCGCGAAGGACCATTATTTGCCGAACAACAACGCAATTACGTGATTGCGATTGGTTCGAATTTAGATAATCCAGAAGAACATGTACGCCGCGCTATCGCAGAACTCTCCGATTTTGGGGAATGGGTTGATGATGTTTCCTCGCTGTATCGCACTAAGCCAGTTCTAGCACCGGGCCAAGATACACAACCAGACTATATCAATGCTGTTGTTTCGATTACATCGCCAACACCACCGATGGCGATGCTGGAATTTTTACACATGGTTGAAGATTCTCACGGCCGCCAACGCTCCGAACATTGGGGTGCGCGCACGCTCGATCTGGACATCATCAATGTTTCAGGTATTACCTCTGACTATCCGGTGTTGTTATTACCGCATCCGCGTGCTCATCAGCGTCGTTTTGTGTTAGAACCTTGGCTCGAGATAGACCCGCAGGCGAAACTCAACGGCACTGCGATTGCGCAGTTACTAGACACCGTGAGCGATCAACATGTTGTGAAAGTTGGTTTCGGTGATGGAAACTAACGAACATTACACTCTTCGCCCAACGACGTGGTTGACGCTATTATCGTTATTTCTCGTCAGTGGTGTGACGACTTTTTTCGTTATTGACACTTGGCTCAGCTATGGTCGAGCCCCGATTCTGTTTCCGGTTGTTATCTGTTTTCTACCGCTCATAGTAGCGATGCTCATAGTATGGCAAGGTTGGCGAGTGCGCGCCTATAGCCGTGGAGATCGCCCGCTAAGTATGCTCAGCGCTGCCCGGATTTGGATACTCTCCCAAGCAGTTTCGCGTACGGGGACGATTACCGCTGGGATCTGTGCTGGAATGACGGTTAGCTATCTGGGTTATAGTTATTCAGATCTCATGGTCGATCAAGCAATTATCGTAGGCATCGCCGGCTTGGCATCATTGATCATGGCAGGTGCCGGGATGCTCGCAGAATCGTGGTGCAAAACCGACGACGACGATTCCCTCCCGCCAGGAGCTACCGCCTAGCATTCGTTACACTAAAAGTATGAATAATCGTTTGTTATCCCATTTGGATTTCACCTCGGTAGATCCAGCTTTTGTGAAAGTCTCTGTGATTCGCCACGTTTTAGTGTGGGCTATCGTAGCTATTGCTGGTATTTCTTCGGTTATGCTCTTTGCCGATGAGCACTTTTCAGCGATGGATATTGCGCTGCTCATTGGCGCGGTTGTGCTGCTCATTGGTGCTATCTGGGATATTTGGCTCACGATGCGTCGTGCTAAAGCACTCGGCTATCTTGAACTTGACGATGAACTTTTGGTACGCAAAGGCATCATGTTCCAAGAAGTCACGATGGTTCCTTATGGTCGGATGCAACAAGTGAATCTAGCTTCTGGCCCATTGTTGCGAAAATTCGGCCTTGCGAGCGTCGAATTAGTGACGGCCTCGGCCAACTCAGATGCTTCGATCCCAGGATTGCCACTTGCGGAAGCTGAACGATTACGTGACAAACTCACGCGCCTAGGTCAAACCAAACTGGAAGGTCTGTAACTTATGGCAGACAAAAAGGCTTTAGGTGAAAATAGTGTGCCAGTAGGCGCATGGCGAAAATTTCATAAAGTCACGCCAGTTGCCGATGCTGGCACCTTCTGGTTTGGCATTATCTCAATCGCCGTCATCATCGTTGTTCAAAGTATTGAAGATTTCATCAATGTTCTCGGGTTTTTCGTCCAGCTCCTAACCGGGTTCCGCCTTGCGATGGGATTGCTGGTTTTGCTCGGAGTATCGGCAGTTTTTGTCGGTATCGGTGCGGTTATGTGGCGCCACAAATCCTATGCTGTTGTGGCTAGTGGTATTCATTATCGTGGCGGGGTAGTGATCAAGAAATACCAGCATGTGCGTTGGGATCGGATTCAATCAGTTGAGGTTGAACAAAAACTCTTCGGGCGAATCTTCGGGTTCGGCTCAGTTAAGGTCGAGGCGGCCGGCTTTGGTGAAGAACCAGTGGATTTAGGGTTACTCAAGGTTGATCAATGCCATCAGTTGCGCACTGAAATCCTTACCGGCTTGGCGCGCGTGCGTGAAAAACCAGCAGAGCACAGCTCTGATAGAGCCCCGGTGCTAAGCGACGGCGATAGCCGCGTTATGGCAGATAGTTCAACAGATACGGAACACCTCATCTATCAACTGTCAACGAGTCGGCTAGTATTTTCTACTGTGCTAACCGGGCATGCACTCTTTGCACTAGCTGGCCTCGTTGCTGCTGGAATTTGGCAATTTGTTTTCGATAACGGGTTGTCGATCGCATTCTTATTCATCATTCTAGGTTCGGTGTTCAGCTCAATTTCATATATTTCCACTTCGTATGGAACTAAACTCTTTGTGGCAAGTACCGGGTTAAAATCACGTCACGGGCTAACTAAGCTCGTTACCCGTTCACTGCCACCTACTCGCATCCATGCAGTTAGCATCAAACAACCGTTACTGTGGCGTCGTTTTGACTGGTGGCAGATTCGAGTCACAGTCGCCGGAGACTCCCTTAAAGAGGCAGCAAACGATGGAAACATCGGCGCTTTGGTGCCATGTGCTAGCCGTGAAGAAGTGTTAGCGGTAGTGGCAACGATTTTCCCCACATTGGGCAGTGATAATGATGCAGTATTAATGAACGAGCTGATGTATCGTCGAGGTGATAGCCAATATCTTCATACTCCACCGCGGCGAGCACGCTGGATCGATCCGATAGCTGGAACAGTTGGTGCCTATTTTGCCAATACTGAGGTTTTCGCAATCCGTCGCGGGCGATTCTGGCGCCAGGTACAACTCATATTCCAAGATCACACCCAGTCTACATCGCTCAACCAAGGCCCAATCCAACGATTCTTCGGGTTAGCCTCCATCGGTACTCATGTATTGCCTGGTCCGTGTGATGGTTACGTGAAGAATTTCGACGTAGACCAGATGCGTGAACTCCTCATTTACGAAAACGAACTCACCAAACAAGCACGCGCGGTCGAAGTAAGCGAAAGTATTGACGAATGGAAACGTCGTCTAGGGCTGATAGGAGCCGATCATCGTGACGATGCTGGAGAATAAAACAGGCCGAATGGGTATCGGCATTATTTCAGCAGGTAAAGTCGGTGCTGGACTCGGCGCAGCGATGCGCGGCGCTGGGCATCAGATCATTGGCGCTTACGCAACCTCCCAAGCCAGTCTGGAACGTTTGGAGCTGATGTTACCGGGGGTTGCGGCACTAGATATACCAACTATCGTAGAACGCAGTGAAGTAATTCTTTTAGCTGTGCCCGACGACGAACTTCCCGGCTTGGTTCACGGGCTGGCGCAAAGCGGTTTATGGCAAGCCGGTCAGCTCCTTATCCACGTAGCTGGACGATATGGTACCAACGTACTCCAACCGGCAATAGCCCAAGGAACACTTGGATTAGCTATCCATCCGGCAATGACTTTCACTGGCACCTCGCTCGATATTGCCCGGCTGCGTGGCTGCCCGTATGCGATCACTGCTCCGGCCATGCTCCAACCTATCGGCATGGCGCTGGTTAACGATATGGGTGGAGAAGGATTCATTGTCAGTGAAGGTGATCGCCCACTTTATCATGCGGCCCTAGCACACGGCGCAAACCATGTTGTCACTGTTATTACCCAGGCAACCCGGCTATTGAACAGTATTGGCCTAGATAACAACTATATTCGGCCGTTAGTTACAGCCGCACTCGAAGGTGCGTTGAGTTCAGGCGAGGCACTCCAAACCGGGCCAGTGGTTCGCGGTGATAGCGGAACGGTATCTGAACATATTGCCACCCTCGAAACGATTGGCATTGAAGATCAGGCACTGGCCGACGTCTTACCAGCATACCGAGCCCTTGCGCGCGCAACTGCTGAGCGTGCGTTGGCTCGCAGAGTTATCACTGAAGATGTGTTCAACGAAATTAGGAGTAAACTCTAACCCGGAACTGTGTGCCGTTAAGGCATATTCTTAGCGAAAGAGATCGGAGAAACGATGATTATCGCTTCCACTCCCGCACAATTACAAGAGGCGCTTAAGCTACTTCACGGCGATATCGGGTTAGTGATGACGATGGGAGCGCTTCACGATGGGCATTTATCCCTCGTGGAAGCAGCTCGCAAAGAATCAGATCACGTCGTCGTATCGATCTATGTCAATCCGCTCCAGTTTGGTCCGGGAGAAGATTTTGATGCATACCCTCGCGATCTCGAAGCTGATGTGGCCAAGCTAGAGGGGGTCGACGTCGTCTTTGCGCCCACAGATGACGTCATGTATCCGCGCACCCCATTGGTGCGCATTGATCCAGGCCCAGTAGCTTCAGTTCTTGAGGGCAAAACACGCCCAACTCATTTTGCTGGCGTGCTTCAGGTTGTCCATAAAGTTTTTAACATCGTTGGGCCACATGCTGCGTGGTTTGGCCAAAAAGATGCACAGCAACTTGCACTGATCCGATCTATGGTTGCTGATTTGAATATGCCACTTGATATTCGTGCAGTTCCAATTAAGCGCGAACCGAGCGGGTTGGCAATGTCCTCACGCAATAGCTACTTATCGGAGCGTGAAAAGGAACAGGCATTAGCGCTTTTCCGCGCCCTTACGGTGGGGCAGCGAGTGGCGCACGATGGTGGCAGTGCGGCTCAGACGCTCGCTGCTGCTCGCGAATCTCTCGCGCATGCTCCTGGTGTGAAAATGGATTATTTGGAACTTGTTGATCGCGATACGTTCATGCCATTAACTGAGGCCGGAAATGGGCTACTCGTTTGTGCGGCGTGGGTTGGTCCCACCCGTTTGATTGACAACTTGGAGGTTGTGATTGGCTAGTACACGTCTACGCCGGATGGTCACCGGCAAAATCCACCGCGCAACTGTCACGGGAGCTGACCTTCACTATGTTGGTTCGGTAACTATTGATGCCGATCTGCTCGATGCTGCCGATATATTGCCTGGTGAGGCAGTAGATGTTGTTGATGTCAATAACGGGCAACGCCTGACCACGTACACGATTCCGGGTGAGCGTGGTAAAGGCGAGATTATTTTAAACGGTGCGGCTGCCCACAAAGTCAGTGTTGGCGACCTCGTCATCATTATGTGTTATTCGCTTGTTGACGACGAAACCGCGCGCACGCTTTCCCCGCAGGTAGTTTTTGTTGATGAGCATAATCAGCTGGTTCATCTAGGGCACGAACCGGGGCAAGTTCCCCACAACGACGCAGATTTGGAGTCTTCGGGAATTCCTTTTTCTCAAGCGCGCTAATTCGCGCTCCATCTCACGTCCAATCTGCTGAAAACGACCAGCTCTGCCTTGTAATCTTAAAGGGTGAATATGAACGAAAATAATACCCCAACTGTTGCTGACGATACTTCTGACCAGATTCAGGTTCGTAAGGATAAACGCCAGCGTCTGCTTGATGACGGCCGCCAGCCTTATGCTGCAGAACTTCCTATCACTTCATCGATTGTTAAGGTCCGTGAAGGATATGCAGTTGCTGAGCTCGATGCCGAGGGCAATGCTGTGGCCGAGCCAGCTGGCGATGTTCGTATATTGACTCCTGGTGAAGAAACTGAAGACGTGGTGGGTATAGCTGGACGTGTCATGTTCATGCGCCCATCGGGCAAGATTGCCTTCACAGTTCTCCAAGATGGCGCTGGAACCCGTATCCAGGTTATTTTCTCCCTTGCTAATGTTGGTAAGGAAGCTTTTGATGCGTTAAAGGCCGACGTCGATTTAGGCGATTTTATTTTCGTACACGGCCATGTTGGTACCTCTAAGCGTGGCGAACTTTCTATCTTTGCTCACGAGTGGCAAATGGCGTCGAAAGCAATTCGTCCACTTCCAAAGACGTTCACCACTGCTGATGGTGTGGAAATGGCGTTGAGTGAAGAGTCGCGCGTGCGTGCTCGCCACCTGGATTTGATTACCCGGCAAAGTGCCCGTGACATGGTACGTATTCGCGCTAAAGTGATGCGTTCGCTGCGTAATACTTTCGAATCCGATGACTTTATCGAGTTAGAAACTCCGATTTTGCAGGTGTTGCACGGTGGTGCTGCGGCGCGTCCGTTTACCACTCACATTAATGCGTACGATCAAGATCTCTATTTGCGTATTGCAACCGAATTGTATTTGAAGCGTGCTGTTGTTGGCGGAGTTGATCGCGTTTATGAAATCGGAAAGAATTTCCGTAATGAAGGTGCTGATTCTTCACATTCGCCAGAATTTACTGCCCTCGAAGCATACGCAGCCTACGGTACGTATGACACGATGGCTAAACTGACTCAAGACTTGGTACAAAATGCTGCCCGCGATGTGTTTGGTTCTACCACCGTTACGTTGGCTGACGGCACCGAATATGATTTAGGTGGCCAGTGGGATACCATCACGCTTTATGAATCATTATCGGAAGCTGTTGGTGAAGAAATTAGCGTCCACACTCCACGTGAGCACTTGGTGGCGCTTGCAGAAAAGTATGGCATTAAAGTCAAAGATTATGCTGTTGCCGGTAAGATTGCGGAAGATATTTGGGAAGAACTTGTTGGAGATAAGCTCTGGGCGCCGACTTTCGTTCGAGACTTCCCCGAAGATACTTCACCGTTGACCCGCAACCATCGCACGAAGCCTGGTTTGACTGAGAAGTGGGATCTATACATTCGTGGTGTTGAAACAGCTACTGCATACAGCGAACTTGCGGATCCAGTTATTCAGCGCGAACGTTTAACTCAACAATCTCTCGATGCTGCTAATGGCGATCCAGAAGCAATGCAACTCGATGAAGATTTCATTGAAGCGATGGAACAGGGTTTCCCACCTGCTGGCGGTATGGGCATGGGAATCGATCGGTTGCTGATGGCTTTGACTGGCTTGGGCATTCGAGAAACTATTACTTTCCCATTCGTTAAACCGCGCGCCTAAGATGATGCGAGATTAAAGATATATAGTTCTGGCTGGAATAATTACTTATTCCAGCCAGAACTATATTACGTGTGGGACCATCACACGAGTGTAACTGTTAGCTCTTGGCAGAGCGGCGGCGAAGGAGAGTTCCGCCTGCTAATGCTAAGAAGCTAACAATGATAAGCCCACCAGCCATGCTGCCAGTCTTAGCCAACATGCCTCCAGATTGCTGGACAGAAGAAATAGGTTGTTTCTCTGTTGGCGTTTGAGGAGTGGTAGGCGTTTGAGGTGTAGTTGGTGTAACTGGGGTTGACTTCTTCGGTGAAATAGTCAGTTCAACCTTAACTTCACCAGAGTTTGCGCCACGTGCGATGACGTGATGCTTACCGGTAGCAAAATCAAGGGGAACTAGCCATTGCGTGCTTACTTTTCCGGTGGCATCTGCAATGAATGTTCCTAGATCTACTACCCGTGAGTGGACTTCTATCTTCACTTCTTCACCTGGTTTGAAACCAGCAAACGTGAAGGTAGCAGTTTCGCCGAGCCGTGCGCTGAAGCTTGCTGAATCCGCACGCGGACCAGCTGGGTCCGTTGGGTTAGCCGGATCGGTTGGATCAGCTGGGTTAGCTGGATCGGTTGGATCAGCTGGGTTAGCTGGATCGGTTGGATCAGCTGGGTTAGCTGGGTTAGCCGGATCGGTTGGATCAGCTGGGTTAGCTGGATCGGTTGGATCAGCTGGGTCCGTTGGGTCCGTTGGGTCCGTTGGGTCGGTTGGGTCCGTTGGGTCCGTTGGGTTAGCTGGGTCCGTTGGGTTAGCTGGGTCGGTTGGATCAGCTGGGTCGGTTGGGTCGGTTGGGTCGGTTGGGTCGGTTGGATCAGCTGGGTCGGTTGGGTCGGTTGGGTCGGTTGGATCAGCTGGGTTAGCTGGGTCGGTTGGGTCGGTTGGATCAGCTGGATCCGTTGGATCAGCTGGATCCGTTGGATCAGCCGGATCAGTTGGATTTACGATGATGACGTCTGAATCCACGCTACCGGCATCAATCTCGTCATGTGTTGCCGGGGTTGCCGGATCAGTCTTGAAACATACTTCGGATAACGAAACCCAAGTATTACTGGAGCTTCCCGCTGTTTGAGTCACATGTAGACGTAGGGTCACTGCATCGCCGTCGCTAAACATAGTACGCAACGAGGATAGATCAATACTCAACCGATCATCCAAAGTGATATCACCCAATTGAGTTTGGGTATTATCTGCACCGATAACAGATAGTGAACCAGTGCGAACACGACCATTAGGACCATCGAGTCGATTCGTGATATCCACAGCTCGCAATGCCGAGGTGTAGTCGAAAGAGAAATCGATATCTAATGGAACCACAGAAGAACCCCACGGAGTATGCCAGATGGTGGAGGTATCACCGTCGAACATATTACGCGCTCCATTTTGTGCATTGACTTCTTCAGCAGGCAAGGTATCAGGAACCGTTACCGCCAAGCACTGCGGGTTTGCTTCCCCATCGAGAAGCTCGACCGTGAGATCAGCAGCACCCGAAACAGTCTTTCCTCCAGCAGCCAACTCGAATGGGATTCGAACCGGACCTGATTCTTGGAATGAAGGAACAATGAGCTTCATGCGCACCTTTGCGTCCTGTCCGGGGGCAATCGTAGGAACAGTAAATGAGGTTATTGCCGTAGCCTCGCCAGCTTGAGCAAGTGGAACAGTAGTTCCAACGAACTTCCAGCCCTCGGGCAATTGAGCTGTCAATGTAGCATCAGCAATAGGCTGGCTACCAACATTGCGTAC
This sequence comes from Arcanobacterium pinnipediorum, assembly GCF_023973165.1. Lineage (NCBI taxonomy): Bacteria > Bacillati > Actinomycetota > Actinomycetes > Actinomycetales > Actinomycetaceae > Arcanobacterium > Arcanobacterium pinnipediorum. Next base: position 263,176 of record NZ_CP099547.1, read on the forward strand.
AGTAACATCGATGATGTTGCCGCCACGGTTCACAGTGGTCTCATCGGTAGAAACAATGGCTGGAATGTTTCCTAGCCAGTCCAAGGAAACAGTGGTGTAACTGATAAATCCGTATCCACTACTGCCTGGAGCTGGGCTCTCATACAAGATACCGAAGCGACCAGAGGTGAAGTTCCCGTCAGCATCAGGAAGTGGAGTGATCGTCGAATAGCCGGTGAATCCAGGTTGGAAAGCCTTGGATGCAGACCACGTTTGACCATCGTCATAAGAGATCTTCACCGTACCATTGAGGCGGTCTCCACTATGTGCAGTATTGCTAAAGAGGAGAATCTTTGCCCGCGGGTCATCAGCTGGAGCATCTGGGAATGCTCGCACAATACCAGCGTTATTATTTGGATCAACTAATGTTTGGTCAATGCTGACTTCACCATAGGTTTGACCGCCATCTTCAGAAATCGCAATGCGGCGAGCAGTAACGCTTGGTGCGCCACGGTTTGAAGAGCGCGAGTTTACCATGAGGCGACCATCGGAGAGTTCAACGACTTTGTTTTCGTCCATGCCGGCGCCGAATGCCTCTCCAGCTTGCCACGTTTGGCCATGATCGTCAGAGTAGACGGAGACTGCCTGGAAAACTTCACGGCCATTTTGACGTACAGCGTAGGTAAATTGTTGGATCAAACGACCCTTGTGTACCCGATCAGAACGTAGTTGGATACCTTCACCTGATGCTGCGAAGCGAGCTCGCATCACATTGGTATCAGGTGTGATATCTGCGGTAATGATGCGAGGTTCAGTCCATGTTTCACCATTGTCCGTTGAGGACATAACGGCTGCATGGATGACATTGCGATTATTGGGATCGACGCCGAAGCTGGAACCAGCCAAACCTTGGTTGAAAGATTTGACGAAGAACATAAAGATTTCGTTAGTTTCACGATCAACGACGTAGGAGGGGTCAGAATAGCCGAATTGTTCGAATCCAGGTTTGCCGGCTGCGATAGTCGTAGCTGGTTCCCAAGAACGGCCGCCGTCTTTAGAAATGCGCTGAACGATTGAATTCGGGGTTGGAGCATCACCACATCCAGCAGGACGGCCATCCCATGCGGCAAGAATCCATCCGTTGGGAGCAGTTGTGAGTGCTGGGATGCGGTAGCATGCGTAACCAGCTTGATTTGGTCGCGCAAGGACGACCTGATCGCCGTCGTTGTAATCAGTGGGGATCTCTGACGGATCTGGTGCGCCTGGATCTACCGGAGGAGCTTCAGGAGCCAACTCCTGGTAGTGAGCTGTGACCTCAGCGGCAGTGAGCACCCGGTTAAAGACGCGAACTTCGTCAATCTTACCGTTGAAATTCAGGCCGCCAATTTTATCGAGTGGAGCAGTAAAGGCGTTGGTAGCAGTCCAATCCTTGACCCCAATAAGTTCACCGTTAATATACAAGGCAAGGCCGTGCTGTGCGGACTGGGTCCACGTGTATTGATACCACTTGTGGGCTTCAACTATCGCAGATGAATAAGTTAGCACCATCCGATCTCCGGCACCAACGTGGACTCCGTTACCAGCTGAGCCATCGGTTAGACGAAGATCGAAAGCGATATTGCCTGAAGTATCGGAAATAACAGATGTGCGCCGGGTTGGGGTTGCAATTGGACTTACCCAATAAGAGATGGACCAATCCGAATTAGCGCTCAGTTCATGATTGTCAGCAAACGTCATACCGTTACCGTTGGTTACTTCCAAAGCCTTGCCAGAAATACCTTCATCAGTAAACGATAAGCCAGTAGTGATACCGTTACGCTCGCCTCCTGAATCGTTACCGTCTTCATCATCGAAGCTGTAGTGGTGAATCAAACCTTGGGTATCTTCATCACTAGGTTCTTCTGGGGTGACCGGCTCTGTAGGAGTTGAATCAGGTTGTGTTTGGGCAGTGTATTCACTGGTGACTTCTGCTGCGGAGAGTACCCGGTTGTAGACACGGACCTCATCAATTTTCCCATTAAAGTTCAAGCCACCGACTTTATCGAGTGGAGGAGCAAAAGCATGGGTGGCCGTCCAGTCCTTAGTGGTGACAAGTTGGCCATTGAGATACATTGATAAACCAGCAGTTGCCGATTGCGTCCACGAAACCTGTTGCCATTCGGTGCTAATTGGATCCTTGGAGTAGGTCAAAATCATCGAATCGCCGCTACCAACGTGTGCGCCACGGCCGCGGTCACTGTTTTTTAGGCGTAAATCAAACGCAATATCGCCTGAGGCATCAGAAAGCACCGATGTGCGCGATGTAGGTTCACTATCTACTTTGAACCAGTATGAAATAGTCCAGTTTGTTTGGTTGGCGAGATTGTGAGTTTCGGTGAAGGTCATACCTTGACCGTTTGTTACTGCAAGGGACTTACCTGAAACGCTGTCTTGACTAAAAGTAGCAGTGCTTGTATCGCCATCGCGACTACCAACACTATCCGCGCCAGTTTCTTCGTCAAACGTGTAGCGGTGGATCAATCCGGTGGTTGCGAGGGCGGGTTCGTCCGGTGGTGAGGCGTAAGCCAAACCGGGCAGAGCAATCAGTATGGTGCTCACAGCGGCGATTGAGGAAGTAAACCGGGACATCGGTTCTCCTTTTCTTGTGCTTTATGTGTGTCAATTGACAACCGTCATCGTTGACGGAGTCCAACATGTGGTTCATCGTTGAACCTTGGCTCGCCTTCGAGCCAAGTTAGTTATGTGGTCCACACAACTATAGCCATTGTTACTTAGATATCAGACGACTGGCAAGTTATGCGCTAAATTCCTTTTAAATAACATGGCTCTATGCAAAGTTTTCACACTATGCATAGAGCCATGTTAGTTATCGTGATGGGTGATTAGCCGTCGATCTTCTCTGCGTCTTCATCAACCCAGTCGAAGGTACGGGTTACAGCCTTCTTCCACAGGCGCATCTGGCGCTCGCGTTCTTCTACCGGCATCTGAGGCGAGAAACGCTTGCCTTCCTTCCAGTTGGCGACGACGTCGTCTTCGCCATTCCAGAAGCCAACTGCGATACCAGCAGCGTATGCGGCACCCAAGGCTGTTGTTTCAGCAACCTCTGGTACGACGACGTCCACGCCGAGAATATCTGCCTGGAACTGCATGAGGGTATCGTTAGCGGTCATACCGCCGTCGACGCGAAGTTCGGTGAGGTCTGCAGACGAATCTGCGTTCATAGCTTCGAGAACTTCTGCGGTCTGGAAAGCGGTTGCTTCAAGCACGGCGCGAGCCAAGTGAGCCTTGGTGTTGTACCGGGTCAAACCAACGATTGCGCCACGCGCATCGTCCTTCCAATAAGGTGCGAACAGGCCCGAGAAAGCCGGAACGAAGTAGACACCGCCGTTATCATCGACACTTGCAGCCAGATCTTCAATTTCTGGAGCAGTGGAAATAATACCGAGGTTGTCGCGTAGCCATTGAACAAGTGAACCGGTTACTGCGATCGAACCTTCAAGAGCGTAGACCGCTTCTTGATCGCCGATCTTGTAGCACACGGTGGTCAACAGGCCGTTTTCGGAGGTTACAGCTTCATTGCCGGTGTTAATCAGCATAAAGCAGCCAGTTCCGTAGGTGTTCTTTGCCATACCCTTCTGGAAGCAGGCTTGACCGAACGTTGCGGCTTGCTGATCGCCTAAAATACCTGCAATCGGGGTGTCAATGAGCAAGGAATTCTTTGAGGCGTGGCCATAGACTTCCGATGAAGAACGAATTTCTGGCAACATCGACATCGGAATACCCATATCGGCGCAGATGCCTTCATCCCACTGTAGCTTGCGCACATCCATAAGCATGGTACGCGAAGCATTGGTTACGTCAGTGACGTGGACGCCACCATTGGGCCCGCCAGTTAGGTTCCACAAAACCCAGCAGTCAGTGTTACCGAAGAGGAGGTCTCCAGCTTCAGCCTTCTCACGAGCGCCCTCGACGTTATCTAAGATCCACTTAACTTTTGGTCCCGAGAAGTAGGTTGCTAGGGGCAAGCCACAGATTTCCTTGTACTTATCTGCGCCTTCGTCGCCAGCTAGTTCTCGGACGATTTTATCGGTACGGGTATCTTGCCACACGATAGCGTTGTAGATCGGTTCGCCAGTGTTTTTATCCCATACGACGGCGGTTTCACGCTGGTTTGTGATACCAATAGCGGCGATTTCGTGACGGTTGATATCTGCTTTGGCCAATGCTTCGCCAACGACCTCGCGAATATTATCGCGAATTTCGATGGGGTCATGCTCGACGAGACCAGCCTTTGGGAAAATCTGCTTGTGTTCTTTTTGTCCAACCGAAACGATTTCACCGGAGTGGTTGAAAATGATGGCACGTGATGATGTGGTGCCTTGGTCGATTGCTAATACGTACTTTTTCTCAGTCATTGAGTTTTCCTCTATTTGTGATCGTTAGGAACGGCAACGATGCCGATCAAAGATGAATTGGTGGCTGTTATAGTCCAGCGATGTTGAGCATATTAGCTCCGAAAAGGACACCAGCGAGTATTCCGCCGATGAGTGGACCAACAACCGGGACCCATGCATATGACCAGTCAGATCCGCCCTTGCCCTTGATAGGTAGCAGTGCGTGCATGATACGAGGTCCGAGGTCACGCGCTGGGTTGATAGCGTACCCGGTTGGGCCACCGAGGGATGCACCAATAGATACAATGACGAGTGCCACTGCCAACGGACCGATTTCTGTAGGTGTGGAACCGTTGATAATAACCCACGTCAAGAGAACGAAAGTTCCAATAGCCTCAGTGATGACGTTGGAAGTGTAGTTTCGAATTTCAGGCCCGGTTGCGAACGTACCAAGGATTTCGGCCTGGTTCTCATGTGCATTGTAGTGATCTTTGTAAGCTAGCCATGCAACGGTTGCACCGATCATCGCGCCAACCATTTGGCCAGCAATGTAGGTCATGATAGATGCGAAGTTGATGGCTACACCAGGAACAAACTCTTCCGCACCGGTAGCTGCAATGCCGAGGGTTACGGCTGGGTTAAGGTGACCGCCGGTCTTCCACGCACCATATACACCGATCATCACCGCAAAGCCCCAGCCGAAATTGATGAGCAACCAGCCGGTACCTTTTCCTTTAGATTTGGTAAGCAATGTTGTTGCCACAACACCTACACCAAGTGTGATGAGTAGTGCAGTACCCAATGTTTCAGAAATAAAAACTTCTAGCAGAGACATGCTCTCCTACCTTTCTCGACCCGCTTCGTTGCGGAAAGGGATAAAAATCGTGCTCGCTGTCATGTAAGCTGGCACACATTTATACTTTGTCATAAAGATAGGACGAAAGTGCTATGGAAAAGAATATATGCACGGACGTGCACGTTATATCAAACACGTTGAAAGTGGTTTCGTTCCACAATGGTTAGTTGGACCAGCGTTGGGCTGCCAGCATTTGCGTCAAAACTTCCTGAGCCTCCGTATAAGAGACTTTTCGGGCGCCTTTAGCTTCGAGATCCCGATACATTTGTGGCTCATGCATAAAATGTGCAACGCCGCGCCGCAACAAATTCGGCAACGGTTTACGAGCCTCATCCAAATCGCGCATCAAACGGAACCAAAACGTTTGAACTCGAGGTCGCGCAATACACAACGCATCGGCAAGAATTCCCTCTTTTTTCAGATCATCAATAATCTCAGCAGCAAATATCCCCTCAGCCAGTACATGCCGGCGTCCATCCATACTCAACGTACGATCACTAACCCGAGAATTAGAGGGCATATCATAGATAGGGACAGTCGTTTCACCCTTCGTACACAACTCGATCAGTGCATTGATAGCCCCTTGGCGATCCCAGGTAGCAGGCGAATCCCAATCAACCATCCCGTGGCGTCGAGGCAATCCAGGCCGATCGCCGTCGTAATAGAAATCATCGAGTGAAACTACCGGGAGGCCGGTGCGCGAAGTAAACCGCGTCTTTCCACTCCCAGAAGGTCCAGTAACCAAAATAACCTTCGCATGCGGTATCCGCTCAATACCAGGGGGAAGATCAAACAAGCCGTCGTTGCTAAGTGGAGTGGACATGCCATCTAGTTTACAACCAACTGCACCTCCTGACTTCAGGAGGTGCAGTGGTGTTATCAACTGTGAACTTATGCCTACTCGGCACAAACCTTAGCGAGCGAAAATATTGCCCAAGCCAAGCCCATGATGAATAACTTGAACCGGGTGGACAACTTTCGCGCCAGTTCCCTTAGCGATCTGCCACCGGCAGGTGTCAGTCTCACACGCAGCCAGCTTCGGATTTGTTTCCTTCACCATGTCAAACAATGGCTTGCCAACTCGCTGGGAAATCTCATACTTTTCCTTCTTTAGCCCATACGTTCCAGCAATTCCGCAACACGGCTGGCCAGATTCGACAACCCGAACACCTGGAATCGTCTCCATCATCCGAATCGCTGGCATACCAATACCTTGAGACTTAACTTGGCACGGCTGGTGGTAAGGAATCGTAATATCCCAGGAGTGTAACTGGTCAACAGGGAACTCGCCGTCGTCGATTAACTCTAAGAGGAACTCAGAAAGCTCAACAACCCGGCTACCAACATCGGTAACAACAGGATCATCGATCCCCAAAATTTCATGCGCCTCATGGCGCAACATGCCAGCACACGAACCAGAAGACCCAATAACCGGCAAATCCTTCCCAGCTTCAGCTAACTGGCGAGCCAACTTCTTCACCTGGGACTCAGCGCGACCAAACAATCCGTTTGACTGATGTGCTAAGCCGCAACATCCTTGTTTGGGAACCAATACCTCAAAACCGAGATGTTCGAGAACTTCTACAGTTGCCTTGGAAGTTTCGACCTCGAAATACCCACCAGCACAGCCGTGGAAGAAGACAACTGGACCGCGCGGAGCAACATAGTTCGGGCCCAACTGTGCATCCCGGGCACGCTTGTGCTTCTTATACCAGCCACGGAAAGTCTGCATCCGCGCCTTAGGCACCGGTGCATCCCGGTGCACGCCAATAACCTTTTCAACAACTGTGCGAATCGGTTTATTAGCTAAAGCAGCATTCGCTACCGGAGCAACCGGCGTCATCAGCATTCCTTCAAGGATCGTCTCTGGAATGATACGGTCGCGAAGGGGCATATGCCCTTCTTTCATCACCGCACGTGCTTGAGCATTAATTTCAGCAATCTTTACCCCTTGTGGGCACGCGGTTGTGCAAATACCACAACCAGAACAATAATCGAGAGACATATCCACCGATTCGCCAGCCCGGAACCGTTCTGCTTGCGGACCAACAAATTTTGGTCCAGTAAACAAATCAGTAACGCGAGAAACCGGACACTGCGTTTCACAGATTGTACATTTCACACACGAATCAAGTGACATACGGGCCATAGAAGCCTTTGCATAATCGAGGCTCATCGGTTTTCTCCTTCACTCATTGCTGACTGCGCAGCAACCCAGGCAGATCCCAACGCAATACCTTCACCGGATTTTTCAACAGGCGCATGTGATCCGCCCAGAATCGATCCGGCAAGATAAATATTGCGATACACTACGTTTCCATCCCCATCTACTGGATGCATCTTGTTATCTACGGCAATTCCAGAAGAGAAAATATCTTCGGCTTCACGCACTGGAAGCTGGAACGTCCGCTCAGTGATTGTGCCATCTGGATCTCGGGTCAGTGATCCAGATTCAAAACCGCCACCGGCATGAATCACGGCATCAACATGCGATACCGTCACTCGTCCAGCACGTTGAATATGGACTGCACTAACCACGCCATCGCTGTGATCAAACCCAATAACTTGCGCATTAGTCGAAATATCTATTCGAGACGCTTTGGCTGCTTGAACTAAGGCATCGTTTAACCGGCGTCCGGGAACCGAAGGCGGAGTAACAGGAACTTCACTGATACGCACACCTAACTCTTGAGATAGATAATGATAGGTTTGCGGATCTAAACCAAGAACAGCCGGCAAAACCACAATCTCATCGGGTTGGATGCGTCCGCGTAACGCCGTGAGAATCGCTGCTCGTCCAGTATCAGTATCTAAGAAGCGTGCGATATTGGTTGCCGCAGAATCAGCTTCATGAGATCGAAGATCGAGATCAATTGAGATAGCACGCGCTGAAACATCAACCAATGGAGAACGTGAGAGATTATCGGCGATCAGTTGCGCCGGGAAATCCTTAAACTGCTTGATAGCCACAACTACGAGTTTTTGCCCGTCTTCTAACGGCAACAGTGTTGAATGCCGGGCAAAGACTGGGCGTACTGCACCTACCGCCGTCGGAATCAGTGAATTTGTTTCTTGATCTTGAGGCGCGGAGATAAGCGCTAGTCGCTGAGTGAGCCAACCAATTCCACGCCGAACACCCTCTACTCCGATTGCGGCGTAGGGGTGGGTAGGATCGTCCAAAGTCGCGATGCGCTCAAAGGGTTTCATCACCGGTTCACCGGCAGGGGTCCAACCGTAAACGTCAAGACTTCCCGTCGAAAGTAAAAGTCCACCTAGACCTTTGGAAATAATATCTACCCGATGACCGGCCTCAGTTAGCATCAGGGCTGTTGAAAGACCGGCGAGTCCGGAGCCGATAACAATGACTTTCATCAGTTCTCACCTTCTAGATTGGCCGAAGATGCCACGGCAGCTGGCTGTGGACTAACGACGGATGTTTTTGGCGGATGTGGCCGACCATGCAGGAGCGCTAAATCGCCAGTATCTTGCTTGGCGCGCGCACTGGGAGCGGGCAGGTGGTCAATATCCAACGTTCCTTGGAGAATCCACTGGTTGAGGGCAGCTTCGCGCATCTGTTCGCCATAGAGCAACGCGAACACACCATCGAATCTGTTGGTAGTAAACAGACGCAGCATTGTTGAACTGCGGTCAGCTGCCTGGTCAATCTTGTGGGTGTCTGCAGCGTTGCCATCGTCTAAATTACGCCGGTAGACCTCGTGCATAATACCTGCGGCGCGCAACGCGCAGAAGGTTCCTTGGCAGGGTCCCATACCAAGACGTGTTTGGCGGCGAACATCATCAAGATTAGCTTCTGGCTGGGCGCGCAGTTGATCTTCGATCATGGAACGGGTGACGAGCTCACATTCGCAAATCACTGAATCGTGATCGCGAGTCTTTTCTACCTTTGCGAGCCGGTCAGAGTTGCGATGAGTGGGCTTGCCTTGTGCTGAGGGGACAGCTTCGGTATCGGTGATACATGGGCGATCTTCGCCCCAATGCTCCATGAGCGCATCAACCACATTTTTTGCCATCAACCGGTAGGTGGTGAGTTTACCGCCAGCGATAGTAAACATTCCGGCAATGCCGTCACGTTCTGCGTGATCAATAATTGCCATACCGCGTGACATGTGGCGCGTATCTGAAGCCGATACGCGCGAATCTTTAACCAGTGGGCGCGCTCCAGCCCAGACGTGAATGGCACGAGATTTCTTAAATCCTGGGATGAGGACTTCGCCAGCGTCGAGCATTTGGAGGACTTCATCGTGTTCGATTTCCAGGAAGTCAGGATTCTCAACCGCCTTATCGGTGGTACCGATAATGGAGACGGTGTGGGCTGGGACGATAATATCGCCGTCGGCTGGATGAATACACCGGTTGATTACGCGGTGGGATAGGCGATGGTTCATGGCCACCATGATTCCGCGGCCGGGAACGACGTCGACTCCGTGGGCGCCAGCCATTGACGCTACTTGCCCGGCCCATGGGCCAGCGGCATTGATAACTGCGCGGCAATCGATGTGGAGGTCTTCTCCGGTGCGTTCGTTGTGGCATATCACTGCTGAGACCGCACCGTTGTCACTGACGATGCGCGTGACTTTATGGTAGGTCAATGCTAGGGAGCCAAGTGCTCGAGCTGATTCGATCAATCCCCAGCACATCCGCCAACCGTCAACGGCTCCATCTTCGACGGCGAATGCGCGTTTTATGCCGGGGTTGAGGCGTGGTTCCATTTTCAATGCTTGGGCGATTGAGATTTCTTCGCACGGCACATGGGTATCTTTTGCGCCTTGAAGAAATTTATCGGAAAAGTCGAGAGAGTCTTCCGGCGTGACGACGAAGAGGCCACCGGTTTCTTCAACGGCGTCTGCGTGAACTCGGCGCATGATGACGTTTTCTTCGGCGCACTCGGTTGCCGAGTGGGGGTCAGAAACGACGTAGCGTCCACCCGAATGGAGAAGGCCGTGAAAGCGGCCCGAAGTTCCTTGGGCGATATCGGCGCGTTCGAGCAATATTGCATGGAATCCACGCATAGCTAGATCGCGTAGAATGCCAGCACCGGTAGCGCCACCTCCAACGACGACGACGTCGGTAGATAATGTTTTCATGGCATCAATCCTCACTTTTCATCTGAGTGCACCGTTGCAATCTGTTATCTACTGTAGTGATTTGTCACGCCTGGAGCGTATTATGAAAGCCGAATATAGCGAATATGCACAACTGTGCACGATTGTTCATGTAGAGTGGGAGACATTCCATTAGTAGGAAAATAGAAGGCTTTATACATGTCCGAACGCGTCACCGCTGCCTATGAAGCAGCAACAATGCACTACGTCCAAGGCGAAACCATGGAAACAATCGCTCGCCGATTAAACGTTTCGCGCTCCACTGTTTCCCGCCTTATTAAGGTTGCTCGAGAAGAAGGACTAGTCCAGATAACGCTCCACGCACCGCAAGAAACCTCGTCGAAAAACGCCAGATGGCTCTCACAACGCTACGGTGTGCGCACTCACGTCGTGCCCATTCCATTCCAGGCCAATGAAGCGCGCCGCTTGACGGCAGTGGCTCAAATGGCAGGAGTGTTGATCTCAGGTCTCATGGAGCCACACACGGTTATTGGTGTGGCTTGGGGAAATACAGTCTCGGCCATAGCCGACCATCTTGTTCCCCGGCCAGCGGCCGGATCGGTGGTCGTCCAACTCAACGGTGCCGCAAACCCATCGACAACCGGAATCCCGTATGCCGGTGCCATCATGGAAGCATTTGGCCGAGCCCACGGAAGCATGGTCCAACACTTTTCGGTACCTGCCTTCTTCGACTACGCCTCAACAAAAGAAGCTTTGTGGCGCGAGCGCTCCATCGCCTCAGTACGCAAACTCCAAGCAACGGCAGATATCGCCGTCTTCGGCGTCGGATCGATGACTGGCCGGCAAGCCTCACTCGTCTATTCCGGAGGCTACCTCAGCCCCGAAGATTTAGCGTCTATTAAAGACGACGGCGTGGTGGGAGATGTTTGCACAGTGCTCATGCGCGCTGACGGCAGCTGGCGGGACTTGGCAATAAACGAACGTGCCTCGGGACCAAACCCAGATGAACTCAAACAAATCAAGCGGCGGCTGTGTGTGGTATCAGGCGCGGATAAAGTCCTGGCCACCCGCGCAGCCCTGCACGCCGGCGTCGTCACCGATTTAATTATCGACGAAGACGCCGCAGCTCGCCTGCACGACCTGGGCTAGATGGCTAAACCGGCGGTAGGCAGTAGCTGTTAGCTGGAGTTTGGGCGATAAGGCCGTCGGTGAGCAAACCGCGTAACGCTGGCGAAAAACGTGGCTCCGATAACGCAGAAAGATCTCGCAGTATTTCCTCAGTGAAGGATTGATCGGGGTGAGAGCGCAGCACGTCCATGATCTTCCCACGCGCTTGTCTGTTTGTGCCTGCCCATTTTTGAGTTGTCCGAGTATTGGCATATTCATCGCCGGGATACCCCGCATTTTTCCAGCCACACGTCGCTGCGACGGGGCACTCTGGGCATCGAGGATTGCGTGCTGTGCACACCAACGCACCAAATTCCATAATTGCTGCATTCCATCGCCAAGCTCGCTCTGCCTGGGGTGGGACATAGGACTGGGCAAGCTGGCGCTCTGCCGATGTTTGGTGCGGTGGCGCTAGTGCCTGGCCGTTCCAGCGCGCCAACACTCGTCGGATGTTCGTATCGAGAACAACAGAGTATTCCTCAAACGCAAACGCCAATATGGCGTCTGCCGTATAAGGGCCGATTCCAGGCAAACTCAGCAGTTCGTCGCGCTCGCGAGGGATTTTTCCATCGAAGCGGTGGGTAATTTCTAGCGCGCATTCGCGCAGTCGCAACGCCCGGCGCGGGTATCCCATACGATCCCACGCCAGTAGCACTTCTGCTGGAGAAGCCTGTGCTAGATCGCGTGGCGTTGGCCAGCGCTCCAGCCACGCATACCACGTTGGCTCTACTCGCGATACCGGGGTTTGTTGGCTCATGACCTCACAGAGCAAAATAGCCCACGGGTCGGAAGTGTTTCGCCACGGTAGCGGGCGAGCCGATCGCGCGAACCACTTCGTGAGTTGGCGGTAGAGCAGCGAAGTAGGGTGGTCAGTCACGATTCGATCTCCAGTTTGGTGGACTGAGATGAGTGAATAATTTTGACTCTCGCCATTGCGTTATTCGAGTCCATAGCGTGTTTGCTTGGGGTTTCCGCGCAGTGCGTAGGCACTAATGACGACGGCGAACAGCGTAAATACTAGCATAAGTAGCAGCATGTTGAGATAGGCGGCATCGTAGCCGCTGCGGGCCGTAGCTGCTAACGTGGGGTGGGCCAGGCCCGCGATGATTGAGTCTTGGATATCTGCAGGGACGTGCCGGCGGTAGAAGAAAGGCAGTAGGCTGCCAACAATTGCTACAGCGAAGACGGTGCCGATTTCGTAGGAGACTTCTTCGATCGCCGCAGCCATTCCAGCGCGGCGTTTGGGTGCAGAACCAATGATTGCTGTTGAGGCAACGCTCATGACGAATCCGACTCCCGCACCCATAGTGAATAGTCCGGCAAGAGTTGACCATTGCCAGGTACGTGAAACACCGATATACATCGCACTAAGGCCGATACCAGCTAGGGTGAATCCACCGGCGATCAGAGTTTGGAAACCGACGATGTGGACGATGGCGCCACCGATTGCAGATGCGAAAAATGCTGCCAGGGCTGCTAGAGCTACTAGCATGCCCGCTTGGAGTGGAGTGTAGCCTGCTGACATTTGGAAGCGTTGGGTGGTCATGAGCTCTGCGCCGCCGATGATGAATAAACTCATTCCGGCAGCGAAGGCCCCGCCAGCGAACATGCGCGAGTGGAAGATAGCGAACTCTATGAGTGGAGTGGGGAGTTTGTCCTGGCGCAGTTTAAAGGCTAAGGCTCCTACTATGGCGACGGTGAGGGAAGCTAAAATGAGCCAGAGGTGTTGCTGGCCGGCGATTTCTTTAATGAACATCACCATGCCGAACATGGCGAACATGGCGTAGATACTCGATAACAGATCCCAGTGTTTATCTGCGAATGCAATGTTTGGCGGTGCTATTGCGAGGGTTGCTAGAAAAGCGATGATGACGACGGGAATGTTGATTAAGAAGATTGATCCCCACCAAAAATGCGCGAGAAGAAAACCACCGATGACTGGTCCGGCAGCTGCACCTACGGAGGCGGTTGCAGCCCAGATTCCGATTGCTGTTGCTAGCTCGCGCGGATCGGAGAATGTGGTTCGAAGTAACGCCAGGGTTGCTGGCATGAGGGTAGCGGCGGCGAAGCCTAGAAGCGCTCGAGCAAGAATTAGCCACAACGGAGTTGGTGAAAAAGCAGCGGCGAGGGAGGCCAAGGCGAAAGTTATCAAACCGACCATCCACATTCGGCGGTGGCCGATCTTATCGCCAAGAGTTCCGGTTCCTAGAAGTAGACCGGCGAGAACAAGTGGGTAGGCGTTGATTATCCAAAGCCCTTCGAGCTCAGTTGCAGCTAGGGCCGGGCGTAGAGCAGGAAGTGCAGTGTAGAGAACTGAGTTGTCTACGCCTACTAAGAATAATCCTAGGCTTAAAACAGCTAAGAAAAGCCACTTGTGGGCAGTGGGTTCGTTATGCTCAGGTGAAGGGAATGACATGCCGATAACTGTATCGAAGGCTCGGATAGCTCCTCAGTGCGCAACGAGGTTTCGTCGTCGATCTCTCACTTGCATACTGGTGGGGCGTGCGTGAAACTGCAAACGTGAAAGTTACCATCTGTCGGCGTGGTCGTTTCGTAGGAGAGCTCGTGCCCGATACCGTTATAGAGTGATGAAAAAACGTGGTTCTGATTCCCGGCCCTCCGTCCAAGGGCGTTCGCCAGCCTCGGGGCGAGTACCTGCCCGCGGTGATGGGAACGGTAGGCGACGTGGCTCTGGTCAAGTTCCAGTAACTGGTCGGGCGCGCCGCGGTTCGCAGCCGGCGCCCAGTTCCTCGGCTAGGCAGCGCCCTCAGCGCGAGGGCGGTGATATGGCACGTGCAGTGCGGCCACAAGCTACCCGCGCGCCGCGTCAAGAACCACGCGGGCGAGCCTCTGCGCAACAGCGCCGATCACGTCCACCACGTTCGCAAGCTCAGCAACGCCAGGCAGCTGTTCGGGCACATTTGGCTCGGGAAGCTAAACTGCGCCGGCGGAGAAGATTGCGGTGGATATCGCTTTTCGTGGCGGCTGTGTTAGTGGTGGGATCACTGCTGTGGCTAATCTGGTTTTCGTTGAAGAAAATTGAAGAGCATGCGGCACCAGCAGATCCTGCTCGCGCTTTTGATCCGGTGCCGTGTCAAATTCGAGACTTGACGACGGAGCTATCTCGCGAAGGAAATATTGGTGGGCAACCAATCACCATTGCTGTTGCAGTGAAGAATACTGGCAGCAAAGTGCCGTGTTCGATGGAAACCTCGGACCAAGATTTTAAGGTCACTATCGAAACTGGAGATGTTAAGGTCTTTGATTCGCAAACGTGTGAAGCTGGCATATCTGCTGCGCGGTTGTTACTCGATAAGGATGTGGCAACCACTCAGAAGTTCACCTGGAATGGAATGTATTCGGCACAGATGTGTGCTGCGAGCAGTCCAGCGGCTCCGGGAAGCTATGTGGCACGCGTTTATTACATGGGCGAAGAAATGACGCCGAAGGGGTTGCCGTTTGAGATTATTGCCGCGCCAAGCCCAACAAACTAACTTTTCACGCTAGATCGCGCTAGGAGAGTTTGGATTCGTTGTGGTGCTAGGTTGGCAACAAGTGGGGATAACAGTTTAGGTTTGCGGTAAAACGGCATTGACAGCGCTACGAATATCGGATATTCGGCGAATTGTGAATCCGCGTGGGGCTTTGATCTCATCCCCGCCTTCGGGTATGAGCGCAGTGGTAAAGCCTAAGCGTTGGGCTTCATTGACGCGCTGTTGGAGTCCAACTACCGGACGTAGCTCCCCGGTTAGGGAGACTTCGCCTAACGCAACTACGCCGGGAGCTAGCGGCAAATCAGCTGCGGCAGATGCCAAAGCAAGTACCGTGGCTAGATCCACACTCGGTTCGTTGGCTTTCGCGCCTCCCACTGTAGCGACGAAAATATCGCAATGGTCATAAGAAATACCTAAACGCGATTGCAACACTGCCAACATCATTGCCACCCGTGACGAATCAACACCTGATGTTGTACGCCGCGGTGGCCCAGCAGCAGGAACTCGCAACGCCTGAACTTCAACTGGCATAGGGCGCCGCCCTTCAAGGGTTATCGTCACGCAGGTTCCGGGCACGCTAAGATTGCGAGCACTTAAAAACAATCCTGAAGGATCTTCAAGTTCCCTGATACCGGTATCGATGAGTTCAAAACACCCTACTTCGTCAGTTGCCCCGTAGCGATTTTTCACTGCTCGCACCATGCGCAACCGGGAATGCTTATCGCCTTCGAACTGGCATACCACATCAACGAGATGCTCAAGCACGCGCGGGCCGGCAATTGATCCATCCTTTGTTACATGCCCAACAACAATAATCGGAAGGTCACTACTCTTGGCGCGGTTAACTAAAGCTGCGGTGACGGCCTTGACTTGGGCAACTCCACCAGCAGATCCCTCAATATCGGAGTGCGCAATAGTTTGAACCGAATCGACGATGAGTAAGGAGGGACGTGAGCTTTCAATATGGCCCAAAATCCGGGCCAGATCCGATTCTCCAGCTAGCAACAGATGTGGATCTAGTGCTCCAATTCGCTCAGCACGCGAACGTACTTGGGAAGCAGATTCTTCACCGGTAACATATAAAACGGGAGGTTTGCCCTGGGTGCGGGCCTTGCGAGCGGCTTTAGCAGCAACTTCAAGTAAGAGTGTAGATTTACCGATACCTGGCTCACCAGCTAGCAAAACCACCACTCCTGGTACGAGACCGCCACCAAGTACGCGATCGAGTTCGCCAACACCAGTAGGAGACTTCACGGATGCTTGGGCGCTGACATCGGTTATCGGTTGCGCGGTGGTTATCGGAGCTAGAGCAGTCAGACTGCGGGCAACGGAGCCGTTTCCCGTTTCGACCACGCTACCCCATTGCTGGCATTCACCACAGCGTCCCACCCACTTTGAGGTAGTCCAGCCACATTCGGTGCATACGTATTGAGCTTTAGTTTTTGCCATGCACTTATCTTAACAATCAGCTCCCACACGATTTCTTTTCACCCCACATCTGCCGTGCCTATAAGGATCGCTTTAGTTCAATCGGTCAGCCATAGCCGGTAAAGGTATCGAGATCGTGAAGAGGGGCCAGCCCAAATAATCGCCGAGCTTAATTGCGATTTGCGAAACTTTCCAAGAGCGCTGGTTCACCAGAAACGATGAGGGTATCTCCGGCCGAAACAAGAGTTTGTGGGGTGGCGTATTCAAAGGGTTGCCCGTGGGATTTTACGCCAATAACACGCACACCGAAGCGTTCTTGAATACGACTTTCTTCTAGCGTGAAGCCAACGAGATCTTTCGGCGGTAGCATCTTGACGATCGTGAACTGATCTTCCATCTCGATATAGTCAAGCATTCTTCCTGACACCATGTGTGCTACGCGCTGCCCGGCGTCATATTCTGGGTAGACAACATGGTTGGCTCCGATTCTGCGCAAGATAGTTCCATGCTCGCGTGAGGTGGCTTTTGCCCAAATTTCGCGCATTCCCATATCGACTAGATTTGCAGTAATCAAGACGCTTGCTTCTAATGAGGTACCCACACCGACGACGGCGATTTGGAAATCTTGGGCGCCTAGCTGATGTAGTGCTTCTGAAGAACGTGCGTCTGCTTCGACCACACGGAATCGGTGCGACCAACGCTGTGCCAAATCGGGATCGGATTCAACTGCGAGCACATCGCGCCCAAGTTTATCGAGGGTTACTGCGATCGCAGAACCAAACCGTCCTAGCCCGATCACCAAAACGGCATCCGAACTTTGAGTTGCCATCCGAGCCATTCTTATTCCTCCAGATCTGATAATGAATACTCTCAGATTAACCGATCACAGGACGTTCTTCGGGGAGGCGGATCACTCGCCGACGATTTCGCAATGCAAGAGCAGCTGCTAACGTCATTGTTCCAACACGGCCAAAGTACATGAGCATGATGAGTATTAGTTGTGCTGAATCGGGCAGATGAGGGGTTATTCCAGTAGATAGGCCACAGGTGGCGAATGCCGAGATGACTTCAAAAAGAATGTGGGAAAGTGAGAAGTTTGTGACGTGAGTCAATAGGAGAGTTGCTCCAGTTACGAGCAGGGTGCCAAGGAAGGTTGCAGAAATTGCAAGACGGATGACGTCTGGTGGAATGCGTTTACCGAACGCTTCGGTGTCACGGTCGCCACGGGCTTCGGCACGAATTGCGAGAACTAAGACAGCGAATGTGGTGACCTTGATGCCACCGCCAGTTGATGCAGAGCCACCGCCGATAAACATCATCATATCGAGGAAGAACCATGTGGATTGTTGCATCTGACTGATATCGACTGTAGAGAGCCCACTCGAACGTGGTGTGGTTGCGTGAAATATCGTCGCTAGTACCCGGTCACTGCCATCTAATTGTCCGAAGGTTGCTGGATTTGTCCATTCGAGCAAGCCCATCATGAGGATCGAAAATCCTAAGAGAGAAAAGTAAGTAACGACGGTCAGCTTCGTGTGGAGGGTCCACAGATGTGGGCTGCGAAGATTCTTAGCGATATTTAACGTCACTGGGAAACCGACAGCGCCAATAATTGTGCCGAAAATGATGGGTAGGCTTACCGCCCAATTTCCTACGAATTGGCCCAAACCGTCGTCGAGAATGACGAAGCCAGCGTTGTTGAAGGTTGACAGGGCCATGAAGAACGAGTGGCCCAAGGCGGTAACGAACGACGAATCAGAACGCACAAAGGTAACTAAGAAAACGATCGTTAGAATGCTTTCGGCGATAACTGAAGTTGCTAAAACAGCACGTAAAAGTGCGCCGACGTCGCCAAGTGGACTTCGCGTTTCAGTAGCTGCCAGCATGCGCTGAGTAAGCCCGAGGTGGCGTGATACTGCCAACGCTAAAATGGATGCGATTACCATCACCCCTAGTCCACCGATTTGGATTCCTAGGGCTAAGACCATGTGGCCGAAAACCGTCCAGTGACTGGCAGAATCAACGACCGTTAGACCCGTGACGCATACTGCTGAGGTAGCAGTGAAGAGAGCGTCGAGGAAGGAAGCACTCCCGGGTGCTTTCGAGGAAAACGGAAGCATGAGTAAGAGCGTGATCGCAAAAATTAAAGCACCGAAAACAAGCATGGCAAGACGTGCTGGCGAGCGGCGCGCTAACGCATTAATATAGCTGCGCAAGGAAGGTGCATCATTACCTACGTCAGTAGTTGGCCCGAGGGACATGCGAATTTCGCGTTTACGACGGCGAGGGAAAGAGAGCCGGCGAGGTAGTCTTTGCGCCACGAGTTGCTCCTTTAATCTCGACGACAACAAGGCTAAGTTTACTCCAACGTTACGCAGATATCACACCTCCTAATCAGCCTATCTACAGTGTGGGCAAAAATGTTTTCTCATTGTGGGAAAAATATTTTGTCAAACGCTTCACTTATTTCCAGGCCGTAGCCTGCAGAATCAACACGTGAGCTAGTGCAAGGGGTAATTATGGAGATAATCGTATTTTGGGATGTGGAGTTCGCGAATTTCGGGTAAGGTTAGTCAAGAATAAAGCGCTTTTCGACGTGTCGTTTTTCACTAGGTGTGCGATTGTGGAGGCGCTTATATGTTAACTATTGCGAGCCGTCAGGCTCACCCATACGAGAACGGAAACGCAGATGGCTCATCTTCCATCATCAACTCCGCAGTTCTTTACTGTGGCTGAAGTTGCTGATATGACGCGGGTTTCGCGGATGACTGTGTATCGTATGGTGCATGCAGGAGATCTTCCTGCGGTGCGAGTAGGTAACTCTTATCGTGTTCCGAAGTCAGCTGTTGATCAACTTTTGGCAGGTGGCGGATCATTAGATTATCGTGAAGCATCCGGATCTTGATTCGTTTGCAACACTCTACGTCATGTAGAATCTGTTCTGTTCGTAATCGCGGCTTGGCCGTAACAGTTTCAATCCGGAGGTAACCTGTGGGTTCCGTAATTAAGAAGCGCCGCAAGCGCATGTCGAAGAAGAAGCACCGCAAACTGCTTCGCAAGACTCGCCATCAGCGTCGTAATAAGAAGTGAAAATAATCGAGAGCCCGCGGGCTCTCGATTATTTTTTAACATAGCATTACTGTCAAAAAATTTTACTAACTATTAGTTGAACTCTCGGAGAAAATCGTTTAATATAGTTAAATATTCAATATTGGCTTTGTGAGGACAACCATAATGACACAACCACGATTGCTTGATGAAGAAGAACAGCAGGCATGGCGCAATTTCATGCGCGGCCAAGCCACTGTCCGCGACGCTGTCAACCATGACGATGTGGAAGATTTTGGCTTAGCCCTTCACGAATTCGAAGTCTTGATGCGGCTAGCAGAAGCTGAAGAGCAACAAGCACGCATGTCTGTTCTAGCCACTGACCTGGTCCATTCGCGCTCGCGGCTTACCCACACCGTAGCGCGCCTGGAAAAAGCAGGATATGTTGAACGCTTCCAGTGCCCGGCAGATCGTCGCGGTATTTTTTGCCGATTAACTGACGAAGGTCAAGAGAAAATCGAGTCTGCAACTGAGCAGCACACCGAGTCGTTGCGTCAGCATTTTCTCGATAAGCTCACCCGCGAAGAACTACTGACATTGGGCGAGATTTTCGCGAAATTGATTGACGCGGAAGAAACTGAAAAACGCGTATGCCATCAGTGATGCTCGTTACCTGGATTCATCAGGTAAGCTAGGTGTCATGGAGATTACAACAGTTCATTTAGTGCGGCACGGCGAAGTAGATAATCCAGAAGGAATTCTCTACGGGCGCCGGCCGGGATACCATCTCACTGAGCTCGGAAAGACGATGGCGGAAAAGGTCGCTGAAGGGTTTAGCGGCCACGATATTCGAACTGTTATTACCTCCCCGCTTGAGCGCGCAATCGAAACCGGCACGCCAACTGCCCAAGCATTCGGCCTTGAAATCGTCACCGATGAGCGAGTTATCGAAGCTGACAACAAATTCGAAGGCATTGATGTTAATTCGAATCGCTGGCAGTTAGCTCATCCACGATTCTGGCCATGGTATTCCAACCCTCTAGAACCATCGTGGGGTGAACCATACACCGATATTGTTAAGCGCATGTCGGCAGCTATTTCGGATGCACTGAGCGTTGCTAGTGGCGGTGAGGCAGTGATCGTCTCCCACCAACTACCTATCTGGACGATGCGACGCTTTATCGAGCGACTACCTCTGGCTCATGACCCACGCAAGCGCGAGTGTTCACTTGCCTCAGTTACCTCGTTGACATTCGTTGGACGGCAACTGATTTCCCTAGATTACTGGGAGCCAGCAGCACAGATTCTAGCTCAAGCTAAAGATATGGTTCCAGGAACCTCTAGCGCGCAAACGAAAAAGCCAGAAACGCCAGACGAGATTTAACCGCGGCGCCCGTAGAGTCCGCCGTCTTCTTCTGGTTCGTCGAGATCATTAGCACCTAGATCCTCTGGCGCTTCTTCGGCGATACCATTCTCGGCGCGTTTTTGTTGCTCGTATGCACGACGACGATTTTGCGCCTCTAAGCGAGCAAGGAAGTCCGGATCATCATCGGGTGCCACCGGGCCACTAGGCTGTTTACCGCGTTGGGCAAACGGCTTCTTCAGCGAATCAGATGACAGCGTACTTCCCGAGCGCAACACGTGCTGGTTTTTCAAAAAGAGCCACAGGAGTGGACCGAGAATAGGAACGATCAACGTCACAACTAGCCATGCGGCTTTAGGAAGACGCCCTGGCAGACGTGACTTATCAGTGCGCGCCACATCAATAAACGTATAGATGTGGAGTGCTAGGACAGTTAAAACAATTAATACTCGAGCCACGCATTTAAGTGTATTGAACTTTGACGCCGAAAGATAGCGCAAACGTTTCAGCTCAGCGCAAAGCCGAGCACAAATACCACCGCATAGGCCAACTCGAAGATCCCAATCCGCTTCAAAGCAGGTATCAGGTAGCGTCCACGGGCATGTCCACGCACCTCGAGAATCGTTGGCGTGATGGGAATAATAAGTACTAAGCTCACAACTCCAAACCAGCCCCCCACAACGCTAAGAACACTAGCTTGAATCAACACTGCCAAAACCAGTGTCAGAGCAAAAAGATCACGGGCGCGTTTATCTCCCAACCGCACGGCCAACGTACGTTTACCTGTTTCGCTATCTGTTGGAATATCTCGGATATTATTCACCATCAACAAGGCGCACGCAATCAGCCCAACCCCAGTACCTGCAGCCCACGCATACCACGGTGCTAAACCAGTTTGGACGTAAGCTGTACCAACGGTCGCCATCCAGCCAAAAAATACCAAGACGAAAATTTCGCCCAGTCCCAGATAGCCGTACGGATGTTTACCGCCGGTGTAGAACCAGGCAGCTGCAACTGCAGCAAGACCCAAAGCGATCAGCCACCACTGACCCGAAAGTGCCACGAGCGCCAAACCGCCCACACATGCGCCAACAAAGAAACCAATCGCAATCATTAAAACAATTCGTGGGCTAACTTTCCCGCCACCAGTGAGCCGAGGCGGACCTTGCCGGTGATCGTCGGTACCGCGAATACCATCAGAATAGTCATTGGAAAAGTTGACCCCAACTTGGAACGCGAGCGCGACGAAGCCTGCTAAAAGCGTTCGAACCCAGGAAAATCCGCCGTCGTAAAAAGCCAACCCAGCCCCGATAATCACCGGCGCTAGCGCTGCCGGGAGAGTGCGCACGCGAGCGCCTTCAAGCCAATCATGTAATGTTGCCATGTAAAAAGTATAGGCTGGTCAACTCTGCGATGGTTCGGCGATCGATTTTACCTGAGGGTGTTTGTGGCCACGTCTGACACTGCAATGCGCTCAACGGCAAGATTTTACGCGGCTGCCAGCCTGCTCCTAGGATACTTTTGACTTTAGAGCGCACCTGGTAGTGTGTCTCGGCATCGAGCCGGTCTGCTGGCATATCGACGATCGCAATAGCAGATTGCCCCCATTCGTCGTCGTCGATTCCAACCACCACCGTAGTATGCGCCAACTGCGCTTCGACTACCTCTTCGATAATCCGCGGAATAATAGTGAGCCCGCCGGTAGTGATAGCGTCATCGATTCGGCCCAAGATGCGCAATACGCCATCGGAACTAAACTCGCCAAGATCTCGAGTGTGATGGGTATGTTGGCTGATCGGAGGTAAGGACGGAATAATTTGCGGCGCGCTAGCCGATGCCGGAACAATGGATGCACCGTCACCAACATCGTTCATCGCGCCATCCTCGTGGGCAGGTAAGTAACCCAATGCCACCATCGAACCGGTGATGGAGATCTGGTTACGATCTGAGATCCTAATCCGAGCATCACCAATCGGGTGGCCATCGTAGACACATCCACCGCATGTTTCAGTCATGCCATACGACGTGTGTACCTCCAGACCAGCAGCATGTGCGCGCCCTAGAAGCAACGGCGACGTTGGCCCGCCACCAACAAGGAATATCAGTTGCCGCGCAGCCTCAAGCAGTTCCGGTGAAGAAACAATGCGCGAAAGTTGGGTAGGGACCACCGAACAATAGATCGGATCGCCCAATTGGCTAAGAGCCGTAAGACTACCTTGGGCTAATAGCTCACCTAGACTCATGTGCAACGCAGGCAAACCGGCCAAAACTGAGCGCACAATCGTTTGGAACCCAGCGATATGGAACAGCGGTAAGTCTGCTAGCCAGCGACCCGGGCCCGCAAGTGCACGATGAGTCGCTTGCGCGGAATAAAACAAGGATTGCCATGATAACGCCACGATTTTACCGGTTCCCGACGTCGATCCAGAGGTGCGCATTAACACCCCAGTTCCGGCTGGGTAGCCAACTCGGCGCACTTCAGATAGCGCCTGCTCGGGCGAAACATGTGGGCCGACGACGAACAGTGGCCGAGGTGCATCCCCAGCTAGCGCGTGGCGCACATGAGACTCAATGAGGGCTAATTCGGTGCCGTCACAAACAACAATGTGCGGATCGGGTTGCCTAGACATAGCGTGAGTGAGGTGATCGTTAGGCATAGAACGGGAAATCGTCCCAGCGCGGTGCCCGCTTTTCTAAAAACGCATCGCGTCCTTCTTGAGCCTCCGCAGTCATATACGCTAAGCGGGTGGTTTCTCCAGCAAAAACTTGCTGGCCGGCAAGACCATCGTCAGCTAAATTAAACGCAAACTTCAACATCCGGATCGCTTGCGGCGACTTCGTGGCGATGATCTGAGCGTATTCCAACGCCTTATTTTCAAGTTCGGTGTGGGTGACCACCTCATTGACTACACCCCACTGCTGGGCATCATCGGCTGAGTATTCGCGCGCCAAGAAGAAAATCTCACGCGCCCGCTTATCACCTATTTGACGTGCCAACAACGCCGAACCGTAACCAGCATCAAAGGAACCGACATTGGCATCAACTTGCATGAAACGAGCATGTTGGGCAGAGGCAATCGAAAGATCGCACAACACGTTGAGTGAATGGCCGCCGCCGGTCGCCCAGCCCGAAATCGCACCAATGATAACCATGCCCGAGTTTCGCATCAAGCGTTGAACTTCGAGAATATGTAACCGGCCAGCACGCTGGGGATCAACTGAATCACGGGTTGCTTTATTGAGCTCGGGATCATCGCCACCGCCGTCGTAACGGTATCCATCGCGCCCACGAATACGCTGATCGCCACCGGAACAAAATGCCCAACCGCCGTCTTTAGCCGACGGGCCATTACCAGTTAAAATGACGCATCCGATTTCGCCAGTAAGCCGGGCATGGTCTAAAGCGCGGTAGAGTTGATCGACGGTTTCTGGCCGGAAAGCATTGCGCACTTCGGGCCGATTAAACGCAATCCGAACAACTGGTAGATCGCGCTCAGAAAGCACCTCGCCACTAGCGCTAAACTCACGTTCTACTCCGCGATGATAGGTGATATCTCCATCCGGAAAACCTCCAACACTGCGCCAGCGGCGCGGATCGAAAATCTCAGAAACTTGGTGTGGCAAAGGTGAAATAGTCATAGTCATATTGTGCCACGAGGCTGCGCAGGCGGCACGGGCAGATCCAGGCAGCGTTGCCGGCCTGCCCGAGATCACAGCTCCAACCACCATCTTTGCACCCTGGCGGACTAAACTGAGAACCATGCATCTTGACATCTACGTCTACACCTCCCCGCTACATACCCGGTTTCGTGGCCTTACCCAGCGCGACGGGCTTTTGATCCGTGGACCGGCCGGTTGGGGAGAAGCTAGCCCGTTTTGGGACTACGATCCGCAGTATTCAGCTGCCTGGTTGCGCGCCGGTATTGAAAGCGCGACAAGTCAATATCCGCCCGCTTTTCGCTCTAAGATTCCAGTCAACGTCACCGTCCCAGCAACTAGTGCGCAGCGCGCTCGCGATATTGTTCTGGCAAGTACCTGCACTACCGCGAAAGTCAAAGTCGGGGAGGCGGGGCAAAGTCTTGCTGAGGATCTTTCCCGAGTAGCTGCTGTGCGCGAGGCACTAGGAGCGACCGGCAAGATTCGGGTAGACGTTAATGGGGCATGGGATGTGATCCAAGCACGCGATGCCTTGCTGGCGTTGAATGAAGCCGCTGGCGGTTTGGAGTATGCCGAGCAGCCAGTATCAGATGTTGCGGATTTGGCTCGGTTGCGAAAAATATCGCCGGTGCCGATTGCTGCTGATGAGTCGATTAGGCGAGCCGAAGATCCCATGCGTGTCAAAGAGCTAGAGGCAGCCGATATTATTGTGGTCAAAAACCAACCGTTAGGCGGGGTGAGCCGAGCGATCGATATTGCCCAGCAGCTCCAATTACCGGTTGTGGTCTCCTCGGCGCTGGAAAGTTCGATCGGAATTAGGGCAGGTTTAGCCTTCGCCGCTGCCTTGCCCGAGTTGCCTTACGCGTGTGGCTTGGCAACCGTGCAGTTATTAACTGCCGATCCAGTTACCGATTCTCTGGTGCCAGAAGCGGGTGTGATACAGGTACGCAATGTGGAGCCGGACTATCTGCCCGCACCTGATCCGATTCTCGCTTCGGCTTGGCAGGAACGATTGGCACGGATGTGGGAGTATTGCGATATTGACGCACACTACACATTCCACACTGACCACTACGTTAAATAGGGAGTAGATTGTGGCAGATTCAACCACTACCGCGCGTACCATTATCAGCCATCTTATTGCCAATGGCGTGCGTACTTTTGTGCTATGTCCCGGTTCTCGTTCAGCTCCGTTTGCTTATGCGCTCTACGACGCCGAACAAGCAGGCCTGATTCGGTTACATGTAGAAACTGATGAGCGAGTGGGTGGTTTCGTTGCGTTGGGAGCTGGATCTGTTGGAGAATTAACGGCTGTTGTAACAACTTCGGGCTCAGCTGTTGCCAATCTTCACCCCGCAGTTGAAGAAGCATACTATGGCGGTATTCCCCTCATTGTGCTCAGTTCGGATCGTCCACATCACATGCGTGGGGTGCGAGCCAGTCAAACAACGGATCATCGGGCGGTTCTTGCGGGGTCAATGCGTGATTTTCGAGAATTTCCAGCCGGTGGACTATTAGCGAATGCTGGTGGTTTGGTGCGGCGAATAGTTGGTAGTGCGCAGGGGAGATTCCGTGGTACAGTCCCTGGTCCGGTACATATTAATGTTGGTTTTGTTGAACCATTGATGCCAGATAGCTCTTGGGATACGGCAGCAAGTGATGTGGCACAAGCACAGCGAGAATCCGCAAAAGAGCGCGCGGATGTTCGAGCAGTGGTTGTTGCAGGTAGCTCAAGGTATCTTCGTAATCTTGATTTCGCTCTTTTTGACGCAGTACCAATCTTGGCTGAGCCCACCTCGGGGTTACGCCAGCACCCTAATGCGGTTGTAGCGCATCCGATTATGTTATCGACTCAGTTGCGCGGGCAGATCAACCGGGTCCTCGTCGTCGGCCATCCCACGCTCACCCGTGAGGTTTCAGCGCTACTGGCCGATGAACACGTTGACGTCTTTATTGTCGATGATCTGCCCGCGTATGCTGATGTTGCTGGGCAGGGGCGCGTTGTTGACGCCGCGGATATTCCGGCGGTGTTGGGTGAAAACCACAACTGGTTGGCAGCATGGCAGGCTGGCTCGGCAGCTGCGGAAAATTACATCAGACAGCACGTAACGGACTTTAGTTATGCTGGTATTGGCCGGGAGATCAGCCGGTTAAGTACTCATCTTCCGTTGATTGTGGGAGCTTCGTCGATTATTAGAGAAATCAATCTTTATGCTGCGCTTCCCGCACCGCCAGTTTATGCAAATCGTGCACTTGCTGGGATTGATGGCACGATGTCGAGTGCGTTGGGGATAGGTTTAGCTACCGGCAAGCCGGTGCGAGTGGTGTTGGGAGATCTCACTTTTGTTCACGATCTGGGGGCTTTAGTCCACACGGCACACCAGCGCAGCCTTGATCTCGATGTTGTTGTGATTGACGACGGTGGTGGCTCAATTTTTGCTACGCTCGAATATGGAACCGGCCACCAAGCAGTCTATGATCGAGTATTTCGTACTGCTAAAGAACTCGATATTGAGGCTTTTGCGCAAGCTGTGGGAGCCTCTTATCAACCTGTAGATTCTTTGGCGCAGCTACGCCAAGCACTCGGCCAATTACCGGTTGGGGTACGAATTGTTCATGTACGGTTAGGATATACCGCAATGGATGAAGATAGGGCGTTACGGTCCCAGCTTCGCCAGCATGTCCTGCACGCTGTTCACCTTGGGCTAAACGACATTCAGTAAACTCCCATACTTCTTTGGGAGTATTGGAAGATCCGCGTGGGAATCTTTGTAGGTAGTAAAGATTGTTGGGTAAGTAGGAGATAGAGATGGAAGAGCACAATATGCCACGTCCAGGTATGGACAATAGTGGTGATCTTGGTGGTGGAGACCAGGTACAACCACACTTGCCTGCTGGTCAATTTCCACAACCGGAGCTAGATCACGGAGATACTCCAAAGCCGGCCCAGGCTGAGATGGGAATCTCTGGGAGCGATGTTCATCAACCCCTCAATGATTTCGATCCGCAACCTGAAATGACACCAGTGAGCCAACCAGCAACTGGCGCGTATCCGAGTCAGATACCTCAGGGTGAAGCTGGGCAAACCCAGTGGGCGAGTGCCCAACCTTGGCAGCAACCTGGTAGTGGCGGGAGTTTTGGCCATTATGTACCAGCCTCGCTTCCCGATAGCCAAAGTGATGCCGGCCCTCAAAGCCGGTCCAAGAGCAGACCTGGGTGGAGCGCACTCATCGTTGCATCAGTTATAGCAGCGATGGTTGGTGGCGGAATTGGTATAGGAGCGCAGGATTTCGTCAAATATCCTGGTCCGCGTGCGGCAACAATGATTACCGAGGAAAACACCACTGGCAAGACTCAACTCGTCGAAAGTTCAGCGCCAGCTCCAGATTGGGCGGCGGTGGCCCAAGAAGTTGGGGCAACCGTTGTTTCACTCGATGTGACAACCGATACCGGGCAGTCCCAAGGATCTGGAGTCATTATTGATGATCGTGGCCATATCCTTACCAATAACCACGTCGTAGATGATGCAACAGAGCTTTACGTGATGTTTTCAGATGGCCGCGTCTATGAAGGTGACATTGTTGGTACAGATAAGGCTACCGATTTGGCAGTCGTTAAGATTAAAGATGCGCCGTCAGATCTGGCTGTAGCCCACTTGGGTGAATCGTCTATGTTGCGTGTTGGACAATCGGTTGCAGCTATCGGAAATCCGATGGGATTAGATTCAACTCTGACAACCGGTGTCATTTCCGCACTCGATCGGCCAACTCAAGCAGATCGTGGCGGCGATGTTGTCACAAACGCGATCCAGATTGATGCGGCGATCAATCCTGGAAACTCCGGTGGCCCGGTATTTGATCAGCGAGGGCAAGTAATTGGGATTGCTTCGTCGATTATTACAGTCAAGACGAGTTTCAGTGGTCAAGGCGGTGGATCGATTGGTTTGGGGTTTGCGATCCCGATTGATCTCGCAAAGAATATTGCAAGCCAACTGATCGAAAAAGGCCATGCGGAACACGCTTTCCTTGGTATCACGATTTCGAATGGGCTTGCCAATTTCGATGGTGCTCGACGTACGGCAGCAACTGTGAAAACTGTTGAACCTGGAACACCAGCAGATAAGGCGGGATTGCGTGAAGGGGATAATATCGTCGAAGTGGATGGGCGAAAAGTCTCTACAGCTACCGCATTGACGGGCTATGTTCGCCAGTATCGAGCTGGCGATATGCTTAATCTGAAGTTTGAACGCGATGGTGAACTTCTCGAAGTTGATGTGATGCTCTCAGCTCGCGAAGATCCACGTCGCTAAAAAGCTCGGATAACGAGCACCGAAATTTGATGACACAATAACTCTCGTAGGTGGAGATAGCGTTAATTAGCTAATCCGAACGCAGATAAAATCGCACTGAACTTAGCCTCAGTTTCGTCAAATTCGGCGCGCGGATCAGAGTCGTTAACGATTCCGCCACCTGCCCAGGCGCGAGCCCCAAAATCGCCATCGATGCGCGCACAGCGCAGCGCAACACACCATTGCCCGGCGTTGCCTGAGCCAAGCCAGCCAACTGGTGCCCCGAACCGGTCACGATCGGTTGGTTCGACGTCGGCAATCACCTCTAGGGCGCGAACTCGCGGAGTCCCGCCCAGAGCTGCCGTAGGATGCAAGGCGCCAGCAATTTGCAAGGCATTTGCCGCAGCATCAAGATGCGTATGAATGTCGGTTGCTAAATGAGAGACGTTGGGTAGCTGGAGAACGAATGGTTCACCAGTCGTCACCGTGCCAATTTTGTTCAAAGATTCTAGGGCAGATAGTACTGCAACATCGTGCTCGTGGCGGTTCTTAGGCGAATCTAGGAGCGCTGCGGCGGTGTTGGTAGTATCGGTTTTGACTGTGCCAGCCAAGACTCGGGTAGTGACGCTATCGCCCTGGCTTTGAGCCAAGAGTTCAGGTGTTGCACCTATGAGGCCATCTACGGCAAACGTCCAACAATCATCGAACTTTTCATTCAGATGGCTAATAATGGTGCGCTCATCGATCGGGGAATCTGTGACGATATCGAGCTGACGGGCGATAACGACTTTGGTTAGGTCACCTTCGGCAATAGTGCGGGTGATCTGGTCAATATCGGCAACATAGTCCGCAAAATCGTGTACTGGCTCGATCCGACCGATGCCATTTTCGCGGTATTGAGGCAGCGCTTGGAGCAGTACAGCGTCAAGAAGCTGCTTGGCTTGGGGGGAGAGCGTTGTGAAGATGTCTTGGTCGATAGGCCCGATTAAGGTCAAGAAAGGCGTGCCGGCAGATGTAGATCCGGTGCCCGGTCCAGTTATGCCCACCACGACTTCAGGCACGATCAGCGCAGATCCAGCTGGGGAATGTGGGGCGAAACTAAATGAGCCGAAACTGATTAGCCCAGTGCCAGGCAGATTGACCTCGTCTCGGATCTCGGTTTCGCGCTGTAGGTCATTCCACCACTGGGAGGCAAGTGCGAAACGTCGCCCATCTTCGCGCGAGGTTTGGCTCGTTGGCTCAGCATCGAAACGCGCGGCTTGCCCGGCACCGATGAAACCGCTGGAGTTGCGTAGCCAGGCGAGCTGACCGCGTTGTGCCGTCATAATTTTTGATAGATTTGGCACGTCAGGCAGTCGAGTAGTTTGGGCACGCAAATGTGGGATGGTATACATGGTTCGAATGTTAGTGCGGAAAGTGATTAAATGCAGACATGAAAAGACCGCTATCGCACATTGCACAAACTGAATCCGAAAATTCCCAGCATCGTGCATCGCTAGAGAAAAAGCCACACGATGTTTCGAAGATGTTCGACGACGTCGCCCAGCATTATGACCTCACCAATACCGTTTTAACCGGGGGATTAGTTCATGTCTGGCGCAACGTCACCCGCGATGCCGTAGGCGCTCGCGCGGGGCTTAGCGTCCTTGACGTAGCGTGTGGCACCGGCGCTTCGGCTGCGGGATATGCGAGCGATGGCGCCGATGTGATCGGTTGCGATTTTTCCCCCGGAATGATTTCGCGTGGGCTAGAACTTCACCCCGGTTTGGACTTGCGCGTGGCAGACGCGACGGCACTGCCCTTTGACGACGAAACATTCGACGTCGTAACTATTTCTTACGGGCTGCGAAACGTCGTCGATACTGCAGCGGCGCTACGCGATATGCTGCGCGTAACTAAACGCGGTGGAAAGATCGTGATCGCGGAGTTCTCTCAGCCAACGAACCCGATTTTACGCGCCGGGTACTTTGAGTTTATGCGACTGGGTATGCCGCTGTTATCGCAAATATTTTCTTCGGATGCGCCCGCTTATGACTATCTTCGCGAGTCAATTCAGGCCTGGCATTCCCAAGAAGAACTAGCTCGCCTCATGCAAGATAGCGGATGGCGCGAAGTTGAATACAAGAACCTCACCAACGGAATCGTTGCCTTACATCGCGCTACTCGGCCATAAGCGTTATCTATATTTAGCCGTAAAAATCACCAGAAAAAGTGCGTGATTCTAGCGCACGATTTTGTGGCGCATTTTACTAAAAGAATTTAGAAACTAAAGACTAACGTAAATGCATCTGTTTTAAGTTCTTAGAGCTTTGCCAAAGTCCGTAGACTGGGGCACGAAGTCCTAATCTATGAGCGAAAGCGGTGAACATTGTCCCGGCCTGAACATGCTGATGTTGTTGTGGTGGGCGCTGGCCCAGGTGGTGCAGCAACCGCGCATTACCTTGCACAAAATGGGGTGGATGTTCTAGTTCTCGAAAAGGCCACCTTCCCGCGCGATAAAGTCTGTGGAGATGGTTTAACCCCACGAGCTATGGCTGAGCTTATCCGCATGGGGATTTCGGTACGTGAAGAAGATGGTTGGGTGCGTAACTGGGGAGTTCGCGGATATGGCGCCGGGCATGTTATCGAAGTACCGTGGCCAGAATTGGCTTCAGTACCTAATTTTGGTTCCGCAATGCCGCGCAAAGATCTCGATCATTTACTGATTAAACATGCCGTAGCATCTGGAGCGCGCCTGCGCGAAGGGGTAACCGTTCTCGGTCCAGTAGTCCATGAACGCTCCGGCCGTATCGTTGGGGTGCGCGCGCGCAAGACGGCGGAAGGCTCACGCGGAAGCGAATTTGTTATCTCTGCTCGATTCGTAGTCGATTGTGGCGGGGTATCGGCGCGTATGGCAATTGCTGCCGGCAGAGAAAAAGCATTGAATCGCCCGATGGGAGTAGCGCACCGCACCTATTTCCGCTCCCCGCTTGCCAACACCGACATGATGGAATCCCAGCTCGAACTTTGGGCTGGTAAGCCGGGCGAATCTGAGTTACTGCCAGGGTATGCGTGGATGTTCGCCGTCGGTGATGGCCTGGTCAATGTGGGGCTTGGTTCGCTGTCTTCTACCGCCCAGCCGACTGGCGTTGATTATCGTGACGTGTTTGCCAAGTGGATCGCCAACACTCCACCTGAGTGGGAACTGACCCCCGAAAATCAGGTAGGGCGGTTGCGTGGAGCAGCGTTGCCGATGGCGTTTAACCGTAAACCACACTATGCAAACGGTTTAGCGTTGGTTGGTGACGCCGGCGGAATGGTTTCACCGTTTAACGGAGAAGGAATTGCATACGCTATGGCAAGCGGTCGGTTAGTTGCCGATTTTATTGCCCAAGCACTTGTGCGTCCAACTGTGGGAGCCCAAGATCGCGTTATGAACCAGTATGGCCGGGAACTGCGGGCGCAGCTGGGTGGATACTACACGCTCGGGCGCGTATTTGCTTCGCTTATTGAGCGTCCGGAAATTATGCATCTGTGTGTCAAGTACGGGCTACCGCGCCCGACGTTGATGAAATTAGTTATGAAGCTTTTGTCAGATTCCTATGATCGCAACGACGGCGATTGGATGGATAAGGTTATTACGACGTTAACGAAGGTGGTTCCTAAAGCATGACGATGCACGAAAAACCACTAAATTACGCAAAAAAGATGAGTAAGATTTATGTCTGTTCACCGCAGGCACACAACGAAGGGTTGGAGGTCGCATGAATCCCTACGTGCCACTGCTGATTATGATTGCAGTTGCTTCTCTGGTTGGTATCGGAGGTTTAGCAGTCAGCGCCATTATCGGTCCAAAGCGATACAACCGCGTCAAGGTAGCTAATTACGAATGTGGACTAGAGCCAACTCCATCAGCTGGAGCATCTGGTCGCTTCCCTATCAAGTACTTCTTGACGGCAATGACATTCATCATCTTCGATATCGAAGTTGTATTCCTCTACCCGTGGGCCGTTTCGGCGAATCGGTTAGGGCTAGCAAGTTTGATCGCGATTGCGTCCTTCGTCTTCCTTATCACGGTTCCATTCATCTACGAATGGCGCCGCGGCGGCCTAGATTGGGAGTGAAATAAATGGGACTGGAAGAAAAAATTCCGACCGGCATCGGCCTGACCACAGTTGAAGCACTAGCCGGATGGGCGCAACAGCGTTCCCCGTGGCCAGTGACGATGGGGTTGGCGTGCTGTGCTATTGAAATGATGTCCTTTGGCGCCACCCGATTTGACGCCTCACGAATCGGCATGGAAGTTTTCCGTGCTTCCCCGCGTCACGCAGACATCATGATCGTTTCGGGTCGCGTTAGCCACAAGATGGCTCCAGTTGTGCGCAATATCTACGATCAGATGCCTGATCCGAAATGGGTTATCTCCATGGGGGCATGTGCCTCCTCAGGTGGAGTGTTCAATAATTACGCCATCGTTCAAGGTATTGACCACATTGTTCCAGTTGATATCTATTTGCCCGGATGCCCACCGCGCCCCGAGATGTTGATCAATGCCGTTTTCGAACTGCGCAATAACCTCATGAAGAACCGGCCGTTGGGCGAACACCGCAAGGAAGTAGCCCGCAAAGCAGAAGCTGCTGCATTGAAAGCTCTTCCACTCGAATCACAGAAGGGATTGCTCGCATGACCGATCACGGTTCGTTAACCGAAGGCGGGGTAGGGGCAGAATACGTCACCACCCGCAAAGGAATGTGGGGCGTCAAAAACGGCGCTGATACCACCGGTTTTAGTGGCCACGAAGAAGTCATCACGATCGCACAACCTGCCCACCGTCCCTACGGTGGCTGGTTCGACGACGTCGTCGACATTCTTGGTGAACTCCTTGCCGCCGAAGGGTTGCGCCCAGACGATGTTATTGAAAAAGTTACTACCCAGTACGGGGAACTTGTTATTTTCGTCAAGCGAGAGCATTTGGTGAGCGTTGCACGTCATCTGCGCAACGATCAGGATTTACGTTTCGAACTGTGTTTAGGTGTTTCTGCAGTTCACTATCCCGAAGATAAGGATCGAGAACTGCACGGGTTCTACACTTTCTTCTCTATCACCCATAACCGCGTCCTATCTGTTGAGGTTGCTGCTCCAGAAAGCGATCCGCATATTCCGTCGATCGTCGGTGTTTATCCTGGCAACGATTGGCCAGAGCGCGAAGCATGGGATTTGATGGGAATTGTTTTTGACGGTCACCCTGGTTTGACTCGATCTGTTATGCCAGATGACTGGATTGGACACCCACAACGTAAGGACTACCCACTTGGCGGTATTCCAGTTGAATATAAGGGCGCTGTTATTCCGCCACCGGACACACGCAGGGAGTACAACTAATGACTACCCAGATGCCACACGCAACGCGTGGAATCAATGAAGAAGAGTCTAACTCGTACACCAGCTTTGAGGCTGTTGGTGGCGATTGGGCTGATATCGCCCGTGAAGCTGAACAAGTCGGCGAAGAACATATTGTGGTCAACCTAGGGCCAGTTCACCCCTCAACCCACGGTGTTTTGCGCGTCCAAGTCGAGCTCGACGGCGAAAATGTCAAGGAAGTTCGCGCCGCAACCGGTTTCTTACACACCGGTATCGAGAAGAATATGGAATACCGCACCTGGACTCAGGGCGTGGCATTTTGTACCCGAATGGATTACGTTGCGCCAATTTTCCAAGAAGTGGCCTACTGCTTGGGTGTTGAGAAAATGCTCGGCATCGCCGATCAGGTTCCCCAGCGTGCACAAGCGATTCGTGTTTTGCTCATGGAACTTACCCGTATTTCATCCCACCTTGTCGGTATCGGATCAGGTGGAAACGAACTCGGTGCAACGACGATGCTGACCCTAACCTTCCGTGCGCGCGAAGATATTTTGCGGTTGCTCGAAGACGTCACCGGTCTACGCATGAATCACGAATATGTTCGCCCCGGTGGCGTGCTAAACGACGTACCTGAAGGATTTACCGACTATTGCCGTGAGTTGCTGCCAAAGGTTCGCCAGACGATCTCCGAAATGCAAGACCTGACGATGAAGAACCCGATTTTCCTCGATCGGCACGTCAATGTGGGTGTTTCACCACTGTCGTCGATGATGGCACTGTCAATGACTGGCCCATCAGTTCGCGCTGCCGGAGTCCCGTGGGATCTGCGCAAAACCCAGCCATATTGTGGCTACGAAAAGTACGAATTTGATGTTCCAGTTGCTGATAAGGCAGATGCTTATAACCGCATCGACGTTAAGTTCCGTGAATGCTATGAATCCTTGCGTATCTGCTACCAAGTTCTTGACGAACTCGATAAGACTGCCGGTGAGCCTGTGATTATTGGCGATAAGAAAATCGCTTGGCCTGCTCAACTCTCGATCGCGGGGGATGGTCAAGGCTCAACCCCAGAACATGTCAAAGAAATTATGACCGAATCAATGGAATCTTTGATTCACCACTTTAAGTTAGTTACCGAAGGCTTTAGAGTCCCACCCGGGCAGAGCTTTACGATGGTCGAACACCCCAAGGGTATTTTCGGTGTGCATCTGGTTTCTGATGGTGGCACTCGGCCATATCGCGCCCACTTCCGCGATCCGGGCTTTAATAACTTGCAATCCTTGTCAGTTATGGCCGAAGGCGGAATGTTGGCTGATCTTATTGTTTCGCTTGCTGGAGTCGATCCGGTTATGGGAGGAGTCGATCGGTAATGAGTACCCCATACGAACCACATGTTGAAGAAAAATTTAGAGCAGACGCTGCCGAAGTTATTGCGCGTTATCCCAATTCTCGCTCGGCTGTGATGCCACTGTTGCATCTGGTGCAATCGATCGATGGGTTTTGTTCGCCTCGCGGTATCGCGCTGGTAGCAGATATTTTAGGGCTCACTCGCGCCCAGGTTTCGGCCGTGGCCACCTTCTACTCCCAGTATCGCCGTCACCCTAACGGTGAATACAACGTCGGTGTATGTACCAATGCGTTGTGCGCAGTCATGGGCGGAGACCTCATCTGGGAAGAGCTTTCCCAATACGTAGGCGTAGGCCATGACGAGACGACTCAAGACGGTAAGATCACCCTCGAACAGCTCGAATGCAACGCCGGATGTGACTACGCTCCAGTTATTATGGTCAACTGGGAGTTCTTCGATAACCAGACTCCGGCGTCGGCAAAGCAAATCGTTGACGATATTCGTGCTGGTCGAGATATCCAGCCAACTCGCGGACCCAACAAGGTACATACCTTCAAAGAAATCTCTCGCGTGCTTGCCGGTTTCGAAGATGGACACGTCGACGAAGGACCCGCAGCTGGCGAAGCGTCGTTGCGTGGCTTGAAAATTGCGCGTGCCCACGATTGGGCTGCGCCACGTCCACAAGGAGGAGAGGCACAGTGAATGCTTTTAGTGCACCGGGAACTCTAAGCCCGGTTCTTTCCAACAATTGGGATGCCGAGCGTCCGTGGACTCTTCAAGGATACCAGGCTACTGGCGGCTACCAGGCAATCGCGCGCGCTTGGCAGATCAACGAAGAAAAGGGTGCGTTGACGAACCTGATTAAAGAATCAGGTCTGCGCGGCCGTGGCGGGGCAGGCTTCCCAACCGGTTTGAAATGGTCGTTCTTGCCTCCAGAAGATGGCGGCGCACGCTACCTTGTTGTCAACGCTGACGAATCCGAACCTGGAACGTGTAAAGACATTCCATTCTTAATGGCTAATCCGCACCTGCTGATAGAAGGTATGGCTATTTGTTTGTTAGCCATTGGCGGCCATGATGGGTTTATCTATCTGCGTGGCGAAGTTGTTCACGTCTACCGCCGTCTACTAGCTGCGGTACGCGAAGCCAAAGCAGCCGGAATTATCGGTAAAGGCTGTGGGCCAGATGGCAACTACGATATCAACATCACCGTCCATGCTGGCGCCGGAGCATATATTTGTGGCGAAGAAACTGCATTGCTTGATTCCCTCGAAGGCTTCCGTGGCCAACCACGGTTAAAGCCACCATTCCCGGCGGTTGCTGGTCTGTATGCTCGGCCAACTGTTGTCAACAACGTCGAGTCAATCGCCTCAGTTCCTGGAATTATCAATAACGGAACTCAATGGTTTACCGCGATGGGAGCTGGTACGAAGAACTCTCCAGGGCACGGGATCTTCTCGATCTCTGGACACGTGAAGAACCCCGGACAGTTCGAAGCTCCGTTCGGTATCACCATGCGTGAACTCTTGGAGATGGCCGGCGGAATCCGCGAGGGCCACGAACTGAAGTTCTTCGCCGTCGGCGGTTCGTCAGCTCCGCTGTTCACCCCCGATCACCTCGATGTTCCACTAGGATACGAAGAAGTTGCCGAAGCAGGTTCGATGCTGGCAACTCGTGCCATCCAAATTTTTGACGAAACTGTTTCGGTGGTGCGCGTCGTCTCACGCTGGACCGACTTCTACCAGCACGAATCGTGTGGAAAATGTACCCCGTGCCGTGAGGGCACCTTCTGGATGCGCCAAATCATGCACCGGTTTGAAGCTGGTCAGGGAACTGAAGCAGATATCGATTTGCTCTACGAAATTGCCTCCAATATCGCTGGCCGGTCTTTCTGTGCGCTAGGAGATGCAGCTGCAACACCGATTCGTTCTGCAATTGATTTGTTCCGTTCGGAATTTGTTGATGCTTGTTCTACGCCAACTGCCCAGCAATATCCAATCGCTCAATCGGCTCTTTTCAGCGAAGTAGGTGTTCGATGACATCGCAAGTATCTCCAACCCAAGAGTTGGTTACACTCACAGTTGATGGCCGCGAAGTTTCAGTTCCTAAAGGAACGTTGATCATTCGCGCAGCGGAAAAAGTTGGTGTACATATTCCGCGGTTCTGTGACCATCCGCTACTCAAGCCGGCAGCTGCCTGCCGCCAGTGCTTGGTCGAAGTAGCTGCACCGGGCAGAGATGGCGCCATTTCGAAGATGCCTAAGCCCCAGCCTGCATGTGCTGTAACCGTTGCGCCAGGAATGGAAGTCTATTCGGCGCAAACCTCTGAGGTTGCGAAGAAAGCACAGCACGGGATCATGGAATTCTTGCTGATCAATCACCCAATGGACTGCCCAGTGTGTGATAAGGGCGGTGAGTGCCCACTGCAAAACCAGGCCATGACTGATGGTCGCACTAAGTCACGTTTCGTTGATATCAAGCGTACTTATCCTAAGCCGATTTCAGTCTCGGCCAATATTTTGCTCGATCGCGACCGCTGCATTCTTTGCCAGCGTTGTACTCGATTCTCTAGCCAAATCGCCGGTGATCCCTTCATCCAGCTCCACGGCCGTTCCGGCGGTAGCGCAGGTATGGAAGTCCACGGTTTGCATGGTTCACAGATTGGTAATTTCGACGCCGGAGTGCTCGATTTTGCTGCCGATGAGCACAATGAGTCCGTGGTTGCGTTGAATCAGTTTGCCGGACCTGGCGGCGAGTCTGGTATGTCTGTTGGTTATGCTTCTGGTCCAGTAGAACCTAACGAAGTTGATATCACTGGAGCGCCATTCTCTTCCTACTTCTCGGGCAATGTCATCCAGATTTGTCCGGTGGGTGCATTGACTTCAGTTTCCTACCGGTTCCGGGCTCGCCCCTTCGATCTGGTTTCGGTTCCATCTGTATCCGAACATGACGCTTCGGGCTCAGCGATTCGCGTTGATTATCGACGCGGCACAGTTGTGCGTCGGCTTGCGCTTGAAGATATGAACGTCAACGAAGACTGGATTACAGACAAAGATAGGTTTGCCTTCCGGTGGCAAACTGGTCAGGACCGCCTGGTTTATCCACAACTTAAAGGTGTAGATCCTTCTGAACCAGTCTCGTGGGCTGAAGCGCTCAATGTGGCTGCGCAAGGTTTGAAGAAAGCGCAGAAGAAGGGCGTAGGTATTATTACCGGTGGTCGATTGACTCTCGAAGATGCCTATGCGTATTCAAAGTTTGCCCGAATCGTGTTGGGCACTAACGATATTGATTTCCGTACCCGTAAGCATAGTGCAGAAGAAGATGCCTTCCTGGCAGCTCGAGTTGCGGGTAAGGAACTCGATGTTACCTACGCCGATATCGAGCATGCTCAGCACGTCTTGATCGTGGGTTTGGAAGCCGAAGAAGAAATCGGTTCGGTGTTCTTGCGCTTGCGCAAGGGAGTGCTCGACAAGACGACGTCGGTATCGGTTGTTTCTGCATTCGAAACACGTGGTAGTGCCAAGATGAACGCACGATTCATCCCTGCCACTCCCGGTACAGAATCAGAAGTTCTCGATGCGATCAACGACGCCGGCGAGGGTCTCTTTGGTGATACCTACCGCGACTTGGCTGGCGATAGTGGAGTTATTCTTCTCGGTGAGCGGTGTGCTGATTTCCCGGGAGCGCTTTCGGCAGCATTGCGTCTAGCTGAGCGCACCGGCGCGAAGATAGCCTGGATTCCGCGGCGTGCGGGTGATCGTGGCGCCTTGGATGCTGGCGCGGTTGCGCATCTGCTTCCAGGTGGCCGCCTGGTTTCTGATCCAGCTGCGCGCGTTGATGTTGCTGCAGCATGGGGAGTGGAGCGTCTACCAGAAACTCCGGGCCGTTCAACTGAAGAAATTTTAGCTGCAGCGACAGCCGGAGAACTCGGTGCCGTTATTCTAGGCGGCGTTGAGCTTGCTGATTTGCCTTTGGGGGCACGTGAAGCTCTGGAGAACGTTTTCGTTATTCAGCTCGAAGTGCGCAAGACCCAAACAACTGAACTTGCTGATGTTCTTCTTCCGGTTGCACCACCT
Source organism: Arcanobacterium pinnipediorum (assembly GCF_023973165.1). NCBI lineage: Bacteria > Bacillati > Actinomycetota > Actinomycetes > Actinomycetales > Actinomycetaceae > Arcanobacterium > Arcanobacterium pinnipediorum. The sequence goes on from NZ_CP099547.1 coordinate 302,697, forward strand.
GCTGAAAAGGGTGGAACTTTCGTCAATTGGGAAGGCCGATTGCGTCCCTTTGGTCAAACATTGGTCTCGAATAACGTCCCAGATCGGCGTGTTTTGCACGATCTGGCTCGTGAGTTCGGAGTGGATCTAGGTTTGGCTAAGCTTTCTGATGCGGTAGATGAATGGGCGCTGATGCGTAACTGGGATGGCGAACGTGGTCAAGATCCAGTTGTTCGCACCTCTGAGCCACCGCTCGTTGGCCCTGGCCAAGCAGTTCTTGCCTCATGGAAACTCATGCTCGACGCTGGAGCTTTGCAGTCCCAAGAGCCTAACCTAGCACGTACCGCACGCCGTCCTGTGGCGCTCATGTCGGAAAAGACGGCTCGAGATGCGCGGATTGAATCTCACGTAGAGATCACCGGGCGGACCGGTCAGATGGTTCTTGAAACAGCTATTGTTGCCATGCCAGATGGTGTTATTTGGGTTCCGCAAAATTCTGTTGGTAGCCAGATCGCACAGATCGGGGCAACTGCAGGCGATCTGGTGTCAATTCACGCGACGGAGGTTATGAAGTGAAACCCATGATTTTAACTCAGGTCGTTGCAGATTTCTCCAATGATACATGGTGGATTTCTGTGCTTAAAGCACTTTTCATTGTGCTGTTCTTGATCTTCTCAGTCATCTTTGCACTGTGGTTTGAGCGTCGCTTAATTGCTCGGTTCCAAAACCGCGTTGGTCCAAATACGGTGGGCCCTTTCGGTCTAGGACAATCCTTCCCCGATGCCTTGAAGCTGATCTTTAAAGAAGATTTTTGGCTTGCAGGTGCCGAAAAGATCGTCTACATCGTAGCTCCGGTTATTACTGCAGTGTGTGCATTTTCGGTGATGGCGGTTATTCCGATGGGGCCTGAAGTATCGATTTTCGGTTTGCATACGCCGTTGCAATTAACTGATTCGCCGGTGGCAATGCTTTTCGTTTTAGCAGTTGCTGCATTAGGTGAATACGGTATGGTCTTTGGTGGCTGGTCAGCTAAGTCCACTCTTCCGCTCTACGGTTCGGTTCGTTCGGCAACTCAGATGATTTCCTACGAACTTGCCCAAGGGTTGAGTTTGGTAACAATCTTCCTCGCTGCAGCCACAATGTCTACCTCAGGCATTGTTGGTGCCCAGCAAGATATCTGGAATGTAGTGACATTGCTCCCTGCATTCTTAGTATTCCTTGTGACGATGTTTGGTGAAACTAACCGCTTACCGTTTGACCTTCCCGAAGCAGAAGGCGAAATCGTGGCCGGTCCGCACACCGAGTACTCCTCGATGAAGTTCGCCTGGTATTACTTGGGTGAATACGTCAATATGTTCAATGTATCGATGTTGGCGGTCACGTTGTTCTTCGGTGGCTGGCGTTCGGGACCAATTTTGACCGCGCTCGGTGGATTGATTGGTTTCGATCCTAATACCGGCTGGTTCCCAATGCTTGTTTTCACGTTCAAGGTTTGGGTGTTTATTGCTGTCTTTATTTGGGTTCGTGCAACGCTGTTGCGGTTCCGGTATGACCAATTCATGAAGCTGGGATGGAAAGGACTTATCCCATCAGCGTTGATTTGGCTGACGATCGTGCTTATTTTGCATGGATACAAGCTGGTTAATCCGCAGTTTAATGACCGCTGGCCGATGGTTATCCTCTCGACCGGATTTGCGATCATGATGTTAATCTGGGCATTTGTGCGCGATGAGGAAACGGTTTCGCAAAGCCAGTTGATCGCCGAACGTGAAAGCCAAGAATTTGATGGATTCGAAGATGGATATCCGGTACCTCCTTTGCCGGGCCAGCATCTTCCACCATCACCTCGCGCTACTCGCCGAGTAGCAAACACCGTGCCAACTACAACCCAGGAGGCGTAAGAATGTCAGAAAAAGAATTCGCCCAACCTGACGAATCGCTCTATAGCCCGAATAAGAAAGGCCCTCTAGGACGCGCATTTGCACCGGTTGCTGGTTTCGGTGTCACATTTTCTACGCTCTTCCGGCCTGCTGTTACCGAACAGTATTTGCCGCATAAGCCAGAACAAAAGACGCCACCGCGTCCGCGTTATCATGGCATGCACCGCCTTAACCGTTATGCTGACGGTTTAGAAAAATGTATCGGGTGTGAGTTGTGTGCGTGGGCTTGCCCGGCAGATGCAATCTACGTCGAAGCTGCCTCGAACCATCCAGGCGAACAGTATTCGCCAGGTGAACGCTACGGGCGCGTCTACCAGATCAACTATCTTCGCTGCATCTTCTGCTCATATTGCATCCAAGCCTGCCCAACGCGTGCATTGACGATGTCTACCGAGTATGAAGTTGCTGACCAAACTCGTGAATCCTTGATTTATGAGAAGCAAGATCTCCTTGTTCCACTTGCCCAAGGCATGCTTTCAACACCTCATCCTATGGCTGAAGGAACAACCGATGCCAACTACTATAGGGGTGAGATCACTGGCCCTACCCAAGACCAAGTTGATTGGGTGAAACAAGTACGTCCCGATGATCCAACAGTGTCATCTGCTCAGGTGAGCACTGTGGCTACCAAGGAGGCGCAGAACTGATGCCTAATGAACCTCTTATGACGTTGTCGATCGGCACTGGGGAAATGATCCTTTTCGCCGTGACGTCGGTGTGCATGATTGCCTTGGCGATCTTCGGTCTGCTTATCACCCGGAAAGCTGTTTTGACTACCTTGAGCGTCATCGGCGTCATGGTTGGCTTGGCAGTGCTCTACACAGCTCTCGAAGCGCCATTTATGGGCGTTGTTCAAGTTGTGGTTTACACCGGCGCGATTTTGATGATGTTCTTGTTCGTACTAATGCTTATCGGTGTCGATTCGGCAGATTCGGGGCATGAAACACTTAAAGTTCAGCGTCCGGTTGCAGTTTTGGGCGGCCTTGGCATTGCCGCAATTCTTATTGGGGTAGCTTTTGGTGCTCACGCACCCCAAGGCGTAGGTTTGGAACTAGCCAATTCTGAGTCCAACCCGGTAGGCGTAGCTACACTGATTTTTTCTTCCTCAGTGCTCACCTTACAACTGACCGGAACGTTGTTGATCGTTGCTGCTCTGGGCGCAATGACCCTCACTCATCGCGATCGCGTAAAAGAACGTATCACTCAAGAAGAACTAGCACACCAGCGCATGCAACAATTTACTTCTGCTGGTGTTCATGTTGGGCAAAAGCCACCGCCGGGTGTGTTTGCGGAGTCTAACTCTTCAGCTAACCCAGCATTGACTGTGGGCGGCCAGCCACTAGAAGATTCTACGAGCCGTGTGCTTCATATTCGTGGCCAGGTACGTACCGTTGCCGAAATTTCGCCAACGACAGTACAACGTGTTATCGACGGCGGTATCCACGGACCTTCAACCTATGGTGTGACCGGTTGGGCACAGATTCCTGGCATGCCAGGTGAAAGTGCCCCGGATCATGAGCAAGCTCTAGCCCGGTTAGGTAGCGCTGAAACTCCGATGACGGCGCCGGGAACAGATGAGATTCCAGATCAAGAAACTGTTCAGCGCGAGCACGATATTACCGAAGCGAACACCGAGAAGTCGGAGGAGAACTGATGACCCTCATGTTTTACATCGCACTAGCTGCGATTCTCTTTGCGATCGGAGCAGCAACTGTGCTCACCCGCCGTAACGGCGTTATCGCTCTTCTCGGCATTGAGCTGATGCTCTCTGCATGTAATCTTGCATTCATAACCTTTTCCCGAATGCACGGCAACCTCGAAGGCCAACAATTCGCGTTCTTCGTCATGGTTGTGGCAGCAGCAGAAGTGGTTGTGGGTCTTGCTATCATTGTGTCCATTTTCCGAACCCGCAGGTCTGCATCGCTTGACGGTGCCAACCTCATGAAGCACTGACGGAAAGCAGGTGTGAATCTCTTGTTTAATCTAACCGCAGTCGCACAGGTTGGGCAGGCAACCGGAGCAGCAAGCACAGTTTGGCTTGCAGTTGCGATTCCGCTGATCTCGTGTGGAATTCTTCTAATCTTGGGCCGTCGTGCCGATTCGTGGGGGCACTGGTTGGCAACGCTTGCCTCTGCAAGTTCCTTCGTTGTTGGTCTAGCCGCAACCCTAGAGCTTTTGAATATGGACGCAGCTAATCGCGTCGTCGAAACAACTCTCTACACGTGGGTACCAGCCGGTGAACTCGCTGTAGACTTCGGTACGCGAACCGATCCGTTGTCAATGACGTTCGTCTTGCTCGTGACCTTCGTAGGTACGCTTATCCATATCTATTCTGTTTCTTACATGGAACACGATAGTGATCGACGTCGTTTCTTTGCTTACCTCAACCTTTTCGTAGCAGCAATGTTATTGCTTGTACTGGGAAATTCCTACCTGGTTTTGTTCTTTGGTTGGGAAGGCGTGGGCTTAGCGTCCTACCTCCTCATTTCCTTCTGGAACCATGTTCCTGCATACGCAACTGCAGGTAAGAAAGCCTTCGTCATGAACCGAATCGGCGATTTGGGAATGCTCATTGCCATGATGTCAATGGTGGCAACATTTGGTTCCGTGGCCTTTAGTGACATTGCAGCGCGCGCCCAAACGCTCAGTCCCGCAACCGCAACATTTATTGGAATTTTCCTCCTCGTTGCTGCGTGTGGTAAGTCAGCGCAATTCCCACTCCAGGCGTGGTTGGGAGATGCGATGGCTGGTCCAACACCAGTCTCAGCACTCATCCACGCTGCCACAATGGTCACCGCGGGCGTTTATCTTATGGTTCGTTCGGGCGTGATTTACGCTGTGAGTCCAACCGCTTCACTCATTGTGTCAATTATCGGCCTGATCACCTTGGTGTTTGGTGCTGTGGTTGGTGCCGCTAAAGACGATATGAAGAAAGTGCTTGCCGCATCAACCATGTCGCAGATTGGTTACATGATGTTGGCTGCCACAATGGGACCAGTTGGCGCAGCATTTGCTATTTTCCACCTGCTAACTCACGGCTTCTTCAAAGCAAATATGTTCCTAGGTGCCGGTGCAGTTATGCATGCGATGAGCGATGAAGTAAATATCCGTGGCTTTGGCGGGCTAGGACGGCACATGAAGATTACCTTCGTGACCTTCCTAACCGGATACCTCGCTATTATCGGTTTCCCATTCTTATCGGGATACTTCTCTAAGGATAAAATTATTGAGGTTGCTTTCTCTGGTGAAGGTATTCAGCCATGGGTATTTGGACCAATCACAGTCCTTGTTGCCGGGTTGACTGCGTTTTATATGTCGCGCGTTTTCTTTGCCATCTTCTTAGGTAAAGAACGCTGGGATCACGATGAGAAACATCCGCATGATCCGTCTCCGCTCATGTGGGTACCGATGACTATTTTGGCACTCGGCTCCCTGGGCTTAGGTGCAGTGTTAAATTATACCGGCTTCTTGGGCTGGCTAGAACCAGCAATCGGGCAAGGTCACCACCCTCATCCAGTCATTCCTATTTGGGCGATAACAGTTCTAACCTTAGCTGTTGTGGCTATCGGAGTTGGTTTGGCATGGAAGATGTATGTGGTTAGTGATATGCCGAAACTTGCGCCACAAAGCAACGCATTAGTGCGTGCAGCACGAGTAGATCTTTATCAAGATGCCTTCAATGAAAATCTTGTTATGAAGCCAGGTATTGCAATTACTGCTGGAACTGAGGCTGCTGACCAGATGATTGTTGACGGTGGCTTTGAAGGACTGGCCCGCGGGGCACGTTCATCTGGCACATTGATTGGCAAGCTGCAAACCGGATACGTTCGAACCTATGCAAGCTGGATCACGGTTGGCGTTGTCCTAGCGTTAGTTCTAGCCGTCCAATCAGCAATGTGAGACTAGGAGAAATATTCACATGAACATCATTGAAACAAGCGCTCCGTGGCTCACGATCCTCGTTGCGATTCCATTCATTTCAGGCATAGTCTTATGGCTGGTTAAACCACTTCGTGCATTTGCGCGCCAGTTCTCGTTGGCGATCTCAATCCTTGTCTTTGCTGGTTTCGTTACTGCTTTTGCTACCAGTTTCGATCTTGCGCAGGCTGGTTCTACCCAGCTGTATGAGACCTATGCGTGGATTCCACAAATCGGTGTGACGATAACGTGGGGCATTAACGGCATGGGAGCTGTGATGCTTGCCTTGGCAACCGTCTTAGTCCCCGTCGTTATTCTTGCAGAATGGAACGATTTCGAATCGACTCAAGATTCTGGCTACTTTGCTTGGGTATTAGTATTGGAAGCTATTATGATCGGGCTGTTTTCGGCTCGTGATATTTTCCTGTTCTATGTATTCTTCGAAGCGCTCATCATTCCGGTTTACTTCATGATTGGTCGCTACGGGGGAGCTCAACGCACTCGAGCAGCGATGAAGTTCTTGCTGTTCTCCCTTGCTGGTGGCTTGATTATGCTTGCTGGTGTTATCGCAGTGTATGCCTATGGCAGTGGCGGACCGCGCGCATTTGTTCTCGACGACATCGCTGGAACCTTGCGTTTGACAGACACATCTGAAATGTGGATCTTCATGTCATTCTTCATCGCATTTGCGATCAAAGCCCCCATGTGGCCGGTACACACCTGGCTTCCAGATACTGCGCAACAGGCATCACCTGGTACCTCGACGTTGCTAGTTGGCATCCTCGATAAGCTGGGTACCTTTGGCATGATCGCTATTTGTTTGCCACTATTCTCGCACGCTGTTTTAGTTGCCGCTCCAGTGGTGATCACCTTGGCTGTTATCTCAATTATCTGGGGTGCGCTGATGGCAATTTCCTCAGATAACATGTTGCGCTTGGTTGCCTACACCTCGGTTTCCCACTTCGGTTTTATCGTCATGGGTATCTTCTCAGGTTCGGCCTTGGCGCTGTCTGGTTCAATCTTGTATATGGTTGCGCACGGTATTGGTACAGCAGGCTTGTTCTTGGTCATTGGCTTCCTTGAGCGCAGAGGCAAGTCATATTTGATTTCGGATTATGGCGGCTGGCAGCGAGTAACCCCGGTTCTTGCTGGTTCGTTCTTAATTACTGGTCTGGCAACAATTGCCTTGCCAGGATTGTCCGGCTTCATCCCCGAATACCTGGTATTGATGGGAACGTATAGCTTGCGTCCATACGCTGCTATTGTGGCAGCTATTGGGGTAGTTCTGGCATCGCTGTATATCTTGTTGCCCTACCAGCGCGCTTTTACTGGACCAAAACCACACGTGGACGTTCCAGACTTAGGCGGACGTGAAAAGACGGTGATGGGCGTTCTTATCGCTGTAATGCTCGGTTTGGGATTCTATCCAGCACCGATTCTAGATCTAGTCACTCCGGTGGCAGAAAACTCTACGATCATTGCCGTTTCAACACCAGACAACGCTCAAGTTTCGATTGAAGGGAGCACCAAGTGAATCTCACGGTTAATTGGCTTGCTACGTTACCACTCGGCATCGTATTGGGAGCGGCAGTTCTGGGTACTTTGTTCGAAGCTTTTCTTCCCCGGTCTATGCGTCGCGTGGCTCAAATCGGGTTATCTCTCGTGGCACTCACTGCGACGTTCATCGTTGTTGTGTGGCGTTGGATGGAACTTTCTGGTCAAGAAAATCCAGGGATGTTACGCCCACTGTCTTTTTCACAAAGTGCGCCATTTTCCGGGGTATCCCTAGTCGAAGATAGTATCTCCATTCTGGGGCAAGCCGTCATCGTGCTATGTGCATTCTTGGCGTTCATGCTCATCGCAGATCGCAGCGTGCTTCGTGATGGCGCGTTTGCGGCTTCGGCAGCTACGCGCCCAGGCTCTGCCCAAGAGCGTGAATCAACCGAAGCAGGTCGGGAACAAACCGAAGTTTTCCCTCTCGCCTTATTCGCTACCGGTGGCATGATGGCCTTCGTCTCAGCCTTCGATCTACTCACGATGTTCATCGCGCTCGAACTGCTATCACTTCCGCTCTATGTATTGAGTGCGACAGCTCGGCGTCGCCGACTCCTATCCCAAGAAGCTGCGCTGAAGTACTTCCTCCTAGGGGCGTTTTCGTCGGCAGTATTTTTGATGGGTGCGGCATTTATCTACGGGGCAACTGGAACGTTGAGCTTCTATGGCGTTGCTATTTTGGCTCGCCAAGAACAAGCAACCGTGATGTTCTTGGCGGTTGGTGCGATTATGCTCGTCATCGGCTTACTATTCAAAGTCGGTGCAGCCCCCTTCCACTCTTGGACTCCTGACGTCTATCAAGGAGCGCCGACGCCGATCACCGGCTTCATGGCAGCAGGTACCAAAGCAGCGGCATTCGTTGCGATGATTCGCGTTTTCGTATGGATCGTAGGCGGTGTGCCTGATGCGTTTGGTATCTTTATGTGGGTCATTATCATTGCAACGATTGTTGTTGGTACCGTGATGGGTCTCGTCCAAACTGATATCAAGCGGTTGTTAGCGTATTCGTCCATCGCCCATGCTGGTTTTATTCTGATCGCAGTAAATGCTACGTTAGCTGGTATCCAAGGCATTCAGCTTGCTTCGCTAGCCGCCATTGTTTTCTACCTGTTAGCATACGGCTTAGCAACAATTGGTGCTTTCGGCGTGGTTACTCTCGTGCGTGGAAAAGACGCAGATGGAAACCTTTTGGGTGAAGCAACTACGATTTCGCACTGGGCCGGTTTGGGTAAACGCCATCCGTTCCTAGCCACAGCTATGGTTGTCTTCTTGATGTCCTTTGCTGGTATCCCGCTCACAGCCGGCTTCATTGGTAAGTTCGAAGTATTTGCTACCGGTATCGTTGCTGGCGATAGCGTACTGGTTATTATTGCGATCATTGCCTCAGTTGCTACTGCGTTCTTCTACTTCCGCTTGGTCCAACTTATGTTCTTCACCGAACCTGTTGAAGATCACATTGAGGTTGTTTCTTCCGAAGGTCTGAGTTTAGTTGCCATCAGTGTTGCACTGGCTGGTACTATCGTGCTAGGTATCTTCCCAAGTCCGATCCTCGATTTCATTGCGGGTATATTCTAGTGAGTCTTATTTCGAAACTATTTGATCAGCAGTCTTCAGCTCTTGTTGAAGAACTTTCTTCCCGGATGGAGAAAGTAGAGTCAGCGTTGCGCGAGGCTGTCCAAGTTGATGATCTTGTTGTAGACGAAGCCACTTCCCATCTAGCTATGGCTGGAGGGAAGCGGCTTCGGCCTGCATTATGCCTTTTGACTGCCCAACTCGGGCCACGTCCAGCAGATCCAGAAGTCTTAGATTCTGCTGTTGTGGTTGAGTTGACCCATTTGGCAACGCTATATCACGACGACGTAATGGATGATGCTCCACTGCGTCGCGGTGTTCCCTCAGCGCAATATATCTATGGCAACTCTTCAGCTATTTTGGCTGGTGATGTGTTGTTTGCGCGAGCTTCGAGCATTGTTGCTCAACTAGGTCCGCAAGCAGTGTTGCTTCATGCGCAAACATTTGAGCGGTTGTGTATGGGACAACTCCATGAAACGATTGGTCCGCGTGCTGGTGAAGATCCGATCGCACACCATATCCAAGTGTTGGCAGATAAAACGGGTTCGTTGATTGCCGCATCGGGACGCTACGGCGTCTTGTATTCGGGTGGCGACCATGAGTTGGCGGAAGAAATTGCTCAGTTTGGCGAAAAAGTTGGGGTTGCGTTCCAGATTGCTGATGACGTTATTGATTTAGTATCTGATCCAGAAGTCACCGGAAAAACACCGGGAACAGACCTATTAGAGGGCGTTCCTACGATGCCAACGTTATTACTTCGCCGCCATGCAACCAATGGCACGTTGGATGAGATGGGGCGCGAAATTTTATCCTATCTTGATGAACGTGACCTGACGCAAGGCGATAATCTCGCCGTCGTCGTCGAACTTTTGCGCTCGCATAGTGTTGTTGAAGAAACCCGGATGCTTGCTCATCAGTGGATTGACGAGGCTTTAACTCATCTAGAAATCGTCCCGGATGGCCAAGTGCGCTATGCGCTTGAATCCTTCGCACGAGCAATGGTGGATCGGCTCGCATAGTGCGCGGTTGTGCGCCATGCCGAAGCGAAACAAAACGCCACGCTTGAGGTGAACTTGACGCACGTAACTACTCGTGATGCCACAAATCAGAGTAGAATAACAGATAGTATATGCGTTTTATTTTCAACGCCAGAACCAAGGAGTCATACGTGCGCAATCTTCTCAATAAGCTTCTTCGAGCCGGTGAAGGCCGGATTTTGAGAAAGCTTAACGCTATCACAAACCAAGTGAATCTGCTTGAAGACGTTTACTCACAGATGAGTGATGAGGAGCTCAAAGCCGTCACAGCTGAGTTCCGCAAGCGGATCGCCGCGGGGGAGACGCTTGACGATCTCATGCCTGATGCTTTTGCTGCGGTGCGAGAAGCCTCGGTGCGTACTCTAGGTCAGCGCCATTATGACGTGCAGATTATGGGTGGCGCGGCGCTACATCTCGGTAATATTGCCGAAATGAAAACTGGTGAAGGCAAGACTCTGGTTGCAACACTTGCGGCTTATCTCAACGGTTTGTCCGGCGACGGCGTCCATATCGTTACCGTCAATGACTACTTGGCTTCCTATCAGTCTGAGTTGATGGGGCGAGTATTCCGATTCTTAGGTATGACTACTGGTTGTATTTTAGAAGGTCAAACCCCAGATCAGCGCCGCCAGCAATACGCTGCCGATATTACCTACGGTACGAATAACCAGTTTGGGTTCGATTATTTGCGCGATAACATGGCGATGGAAGAAAGCTCGATGGTCCAGCGTGGTCATAATTTCGCCATCGTCGACGAAGTAGATTCCATCCTTATCGACGAAGCGCGTACTCCGCTTATTATTTCAGGGCCGGCCGATGGCGATGCTAACCGGTGGTATGTGGCGTTTGCTGACGCGGTGAAAAACATGCGCCGGGACACTGATTATGAAGTCGATGAAAAGAAACGCAACGCAGGTATTTTAGAGGCGGGAATCGACAAGGTCGAGGATATGCTGGGGATTGATAACCTCTATGAGTCAGTCAATACTCCGTTGATCGGCTATCTCAATAATGCGATTAAGGCCAAAGAACTCTTCTACCGCGATAAGGACTATATCGTTCGTGACGGTGAAGTGTTGATCGTTGATGAGCATACCGGCCGTGTTTTGCCTGGGCGACGCTATAACGATGGTATGCATCAAGCTATTGAAGCTAAAGAAGGGGTGGAAATCAAGGCAGAAAATCAGACCTTGGCTTCCATTACCTTGCAAAACTATTTCCGGATGTATAACAAACTATCGGGTATGACCGGCACTGCGGAAACCGAGGCAGAAGAGTTTGCCTCCACCTATGATATTGGTGTTGTTCCGATCCCAACTAATAAGCCGGTTGCGCGTATCGATCAGCGCGATATTGTCTATGCGAATGCTGAGTTGAAGTTTGCTGCGATTGTTGATGATATTAAGCAGCGTTTTGAAAAAGGTCAGCCGGTATTGGTTGGTACGGCATCGGTTGAGCATTCGGAACTGCTTTCGGGGCTGCTGAAGAAAGCCCGGATTCCGCACGAGGTCTTGAACGCGAAGCAACATGAGCGCGAAGCTTCAGTGGTGGCGATGGCTGGGCGTAAACATGCAGTAACAGTTGCTACGAATATGGCTGGCCGTGGTACAGACATCATGCTGGGCGGCAACGCAGAACATATTGCGGTGGAAATGATGGCTAAGCTGGGGCTTGATCCGGAAGAAAACACCGAAGAATACGAAGAGCGTTGGCCAGAGATTTTGCAGGCCGCTAAAGATCAAGTTGCCACCGAACACGACGAAGTGACGGCTCTTGGTGGGTTATACGTTTTGGGTTCTGAGCGCCATGAGTCACGCCGAATTGATAATCAGCTACGTGGTCGTGCCGGACGTCAGGGAGATCCGGGCGAGTCTCGTTTCTATCTTTCTCTCGACGACGATCTCTTGCGACTTTTCGGGCCAACGATTGTCAATACGCTACGTAGCAGTGCCCAAGATGAACCGCTTGATTTTAAGATTATGGCCAATGCTATCCAAAAGTCGCAGGCGCAACTCGATGGCCGAAACGCTGAAGTGCGTAAAAACGTGTTGAAGTATGACGACGTTATGAACGATCAGCGAACGGTTGTCTATACTGAACGTCGGCGAATTCTCAGTGGGGAAGATGTTGAGAACCAGATCCAAAACTTTATGGATTTTGTTGTTGATGACATCGTTACAGCTAACACTGAAGGTCCTGCAGACGACTGGGATTTGGATATGTTGTGGGCTGATATGCGCCAATATTTTAAGCCCAGTTTTACGCCAGAAGAATTCATTGAAGAGCATGGCGATCAGAAGTTGCTCACCCGAGAGATTATTCGCAATGAGTTCATCGAAGATATTCACGCCCAATATGAAGAGCGTGAAGAAGAACTAGGTGATGAGCAGATGCGTCATATTGAACGCCAGGTCTTATTACAGACCCTGGATCGCAATTGGCGTGAACATCTGTATGAGATGGATTATTTGAAGGAAGGCATTGGGCTACGTGCTATGGCCCAGCGCAACCCACTTGTGGAATATAAGCAAGAGGGTTACCAAATGTTCCAGTCAATGAATGACCAGATCCGCAGTGAGACGGTCAGTTTCTTGATGGGCTTTGAGTTACCTTCAGAGCGTTTGGCTCGAGAAGCCAGTGAAGCTGCTGAAGTCATCGCACGCCAGGGTGCGCTAATTGGAACGCAAGGAGCCTCTCCAACAGCCGCCGCCGCTGCTGTGGCTGCAGCTAAGTCAGAAGCAACAAAGGCTGCAACTGAGAAGATTCTTGGGCTCAAGCGTCCATCTGCTGCTGCGAAGATGACCTACACGTCTTCGGCTAAGGACGGTTCAGGTGATGCGCGTGCAACCAATGCGCAAGGTCGTGAGGTTAGCGGGCAAACCACAGCCGGCTCCCAAGCTCCACAGATGAATCGTGCTCAGCGTCGCGCAGCTAAAAAGCGCAAGTAAGGTTATCGCGCACTAGCTTGGGGCTTTATACCCTAGCTTAATAATGTGATACCTATGCTTAATTAAGTAGAATGTCATTGTTGGGTCACGCGCATATTGCGCGTGACCCAACCATTGTATTTAGGCAATTTCGAGAGCGGTTACTTGCCAGCGTTCACGGCGAATCTCTAGGCGTAGCGCCACTGCTCGAATGCGAAATCCGTCGTGGATGACAACTGATACTTCTGCGATGCGACGCCGCGGATAGTTGATACAGAGCCGGCGAATTACAGGGCGAGCTGAGCGCGATGCTGGCCCGTGCAACCGTAGATTCAATCCGGCACGTGAAGCCAGTGCGCGGTAAACTCCTGGCGTCAACCAGGATTGTAGATGGCGAATTGGTCGATGCCCTTGAAGAACTTCGATGGTTTGTCCAACCACTCGTGCCGCAAATGTTTTTGCCGGTGCCAGCTCGTGTGGTAGCGGTTTATCCAAAGCTCGGCGGTCGTCGTCGTCATCGATATGCTCGCCACTGGAAATCATGATCGCAATACGATCAAAGGGGTGATCGAGTGAGGTGGTGGGAGGCGAACTGTAGTCGCGCTCAGTTACCGGAGTGTGGAGCTGGAAGTGCGCAGAGGTCTGGGCAGGAACTGGCATATAACTCAGTGTTTGCTGTGCTGGCAGATAGCTAGCTGGTTGTTGAGTCTGAAGACTGTAGGCGGGAGCGCTAGGCATGGTCTTTACTTTCCGTGTGTGGGGATGAATATTTGTTGGCCAGGATGAATGAGATTGGGTTCGCTAATGGTTTCGCGGTTTGCTTCCCAGAGGTCTAATACTTTGGTAGAGAGTTCAGAATCAGAGAGGTTGGGAAATAGTCGATTAGCGATTGACCAGAGGCAATCTCCTGGTAAGACGGTGACTGTGGACTGAGCAGGGAGTGAAGTGGGTGCAGCTAGGGCTATATCGTGGGGTGCAATAATGCGACGTCGTAACGATTGTGGTGTTTGCTCGGAGCTGTGTTGCTCGGGACTGTGTTGCGCGGGCGCGTATTCTTGCGATACTGCTCGAGGTTCCGGCGGTCTAGGATGATTGTCAGCGGCTGCGAAAGCAGGGGTAGGTGCGAGTAGCAAGACAGACACTGCGATATGGCGCGCTTTTGGCGAGCCAAACCGTGCAACGTAGCGTAAAACAGTTGATAGATTGTAGGTTTTCGCAATAGCTAACAGCAGATGTGAGAAGCTGTGCCAGTAAAACATGGCGGCAAGAATCACGAGGCTAAAAAGAGCTAGAAGACTATTAACATCGCTGAAATGGCGGGGTGTAGTGAGCTGGGCGGCAGCCCATGAGGACGTTAGTGCACAGCTGAGTAGTATTAATGCTTTTTTCATACGTGGCTCTCTTTAGCGACTATTTAATGATGTTTGATATTCTTTCGTTCTTTTTAGAAATATAAAAGGGGGTACACCCGGCATCTATAATGTGGATAAGTTCCCGGGAGGTTTTTACGGGTTAGATAAAATCGAAACCATGGTCTGGGAAGCAATTATTGAGAGCATCGGCGCCCAAATCCGCAATGAAGAGCGCGCTCATCTATTAGACGAAATAGCTGAAATCACACAAGCAGAAACTGCTAGTGTCAGTTTCAGTGACCGGATCCGCGGCGCGCGCGGGCGCTACATTACAGTGGCAGTCGATGAACACTACCTAAGTGGGATGGTGATCGAATCTGGGGCTGACTGGTTGATACTTTCAGCTCAAGCCCAGCAACATCTTATCTCTTTGCCTGCGATAGACTCCGTTGTGGGCCTGAGCCATGCCTTGGCGCAAACGACGCGGTATGTTCCTACGATGAACTCTGTTCTACGTCGTTTAATCGGGGAAAATGTTCAGATCAATAGAGTTAGAGAAATGAGTACCGGGCAGCTCGTTGAGGTGGGGATGGACTACATTGTGCTCTCCAGCTCGGCTGTGACACAGTGGTCTATGGCCTACGAGACGGCGGAGCACTTTTCTGCTGGACAAACCGAGCGTTACATCCCTCTCGCTCGGGTAAAAATGGTGAGCAGTGCGCTGTGAAGATTGCGCTGTGAGCAGTGCGCTGTGAAGATTGCGCTGTGAGTAGTGCGCTATGAAGATTGCGCTAGGTGAGGATGCTAGGCGAGATAGTCAGGCGAGAAATAGAATGCGGGTGATGATCTACCTGGCAGATCATCACCCGCATACTGTAGGGATGTTTGAATCTAACTAATCGTCAAAACTGTTTGATGAGATTTTCTCACGGGTCTTTTCATAGGCAGCTTGAATGTATTCTTCAACTGCATTTTCCGAAATCCGCCACTGCCCGCGGCCACCAACTTGGATCGCAGACAGTTCGCCATTTTTAATCAGAGTGCGGACCTGACCGGCTGAGACGCTAAGGTTTTCAGCAACGTCCGCGATGGTAAGAAACTTTTGCATGTTGCTATTTTGGCACTTTTTTCCACGCGACGGTGTACGAAATTCGCAGTTGGCGTACGGTTGTGGAAAACTAGCTGTGGATAACTTTTCTGGCGTTGGTGTTATTACTGAGATTATTAAGTTATGCTTTCAATTCAGCGAATAACTCAGCGAGCCCGTGATCCGCGCATTTTACTAGGCACTGTTCTAGTATTGGGCGGAGGTGTGGTTGGTGGGCTACTTGCACAGCCAACACAAAGCGTTTATGTGCCTCAAGCCAGTGTCCACATTGCAGCAGGTGACCACTTAACTGCCGAGCAGTTCACGTTTGTGGAAATGCCCCAAGATCTTGCTGCGAGCTATGTTCACGGGTCCCACATCCCACAAGGTTCATTCGCACAACGTGCACTAGCGCCAGGGGAGTTTCTCCCCAAGGCCACGATCGGAACCGCAAAGGAAGGCAATACGATCGCACTATCGTTAGCCGCTCCAGTCTCATCGGATCTCAAGCCTGGTCAAGAAGTGACCATTTGGCGAATCCCGCATCACTATGATGGTCAGGCCAGCATCGTTGCCCAACATGCGCTCTTTGTCTTAGTACATGAAACTCGTGCAATGACCGATGGCAGACCAATTGTTGATGTCCGGTTAAATGATGCTGGAATAGCAGGCGTCATTACTGCACTGGGAAACGGCGATGAATTTATTATTGTTGCAGAAGGTAGTAACTAGTGAGTGTCTTGTTATGTCTACCGGCTCAGATTGATTCGGCAGTAGTTGAAATGCTCTCTGAATCTGGCCAAACGCATCTGATAGCGCGTCGTTGCGCTGATTTAGCAGAAGTTCTTGCCGGTGCTCGTGCTCGCATAGCTAGTTTGGCGATCATTTCTGAAGATCTTGATTTCTTAGATTTAACACTGATATCTGAGCTACGGCAATACGTTGGTGTTGCAGTTGTTCTCAATACTGCAACCGATGGCCTACATTCTTCGCAACGCATCTCATCGCGCGATCTGCGTTCTTTAGGAGATGTTGAGATTCTTTCTCCCGCGCCGCGAGAGATTGTGGCACGGATGCAGGCAGTGCACGATGGAAGATCCTTTTCGCCTCGGCCCAACTCCGGTGAACTTAGTAGCAGCATATCGCCACGCAGTCCATTGGTTGCGTTTTGGGGACCTCATGGTTCACATGGACGGTCGTCGCTAATCCGCGATTGTGCGGTGAGATTGGCGCGCCAACACACACTACGCGTCGTGGACGCAGATGCCTCTTCGCCGTCGTTGGCACAATTTTTCGACGTCGAAGAAAACTCCGGAATCATCGGCGTCGCCCGCATGATCGATCAAGGTAAGGAAGCCAACGTATCGGCAATGCTTTCGGATCTCCCGCCACAATTTAACGACGTCGAATTGCTGGCTGGGATGAATACTGGGCATCGATGGCGTGAGATTTCGCGTCCAGTAGCAGATCGGATGTGGCCGATTCTTTGTGCTCAACCTGGTGGAGTGTTCGTGGATTTAGCAGGCGGCTTAGATGAACACGCGGAGCGAATAGATCGCTGGGCTCTCACGCGTTCGGCTCTGGCAAGTGCTGATATCGTTCTACATATTGCCTCAGCTACGCCCACGGGGTTGCGGCGATTGATCGAACACTGGGATGCCACTCGAGACCAAGGATTTACTCACGAAGCCGTTGTACTCACTGCGGTTCGAGCCTCCGCACTGGGCCTTAAACCAATGTTCCATGCCCGCGAAGTGCTCCACAGTGCAGGTATTTCTCAAGTGCCCATTTTTGGTGTTCGTCAAGACTATGCTCGACTCGATCGAGTGCTTATCGCAGGGAAATCTATGATGCAGGCCTATCCCAAGACTGGCTATTGCCATGACGTAGAGCGAGTTTGTCGCTGGATTGAGGATACAATGCAGATATGCGTATCTACATCCCATTGACATTAAGCGATTTATCTGCCCCACGAGTTTCTGCACGTCGCGTTCATGCGGTTACTGCTGAGCTTCGAGCAATGATCACCGACGAAGATAATGAAGGATATGAATATATCGCTACATTAGCAGCAGCCGACGATTCGTTGCGCCTCCTGGATAAGAATTCCACTCTGCCGTTGCGGCGAGTGGTTGGCGTAGCTGAAGTAGCAGACAACATCGTGCGGCCAGTCCGGCAGCCACAGTTACCAACCGAACAGGACGTAATAGCTGATCTGGAGTGGAATGAGATCGAATCGTTCCATATTGATGCGCCCGGATCAGAATCTTTAGTTGCTCGAGCGCTTAACGGTGACGAGGAAGCGTTTTTAGCAACCGGAGATATTGAACTACTGTGGTATGACATTAGTGAACGCCAACACCTTAGCTTTGACTAGAGCCAATCTTTGATTCTTCGTTGCGTTAACTGATAACGCTAATCGTTGATCCGCCACCTTTGGTTGGAGTGATATGGACCTGATTTGCGATCCGTGATTTGAGTTCATCGACGTGAGAAATCAGTCCGACTTTGCGTCCATCACGAGCTAATTCACTCAGCGTAGTCATCACTTCGTCTAAGACATCGCTAGAGAGAGTTCCAAAACCTTCATCGATCATCAGCGTATCGATTCGAACCCCGCCATTTTCTTGTTGCACAACATCCGTTAGCCCAAGTGCCAAGGAAAGCGATGTATAGAATGTTTCTCCTCCAGACAAACTGCGTGTGGAGCGAACCTCACTAACGCCTTCACCGCGAGCATCGTAATCGATGATAGATAACCCTAAACCTGTTTTTCGTTCCTTTTCCGCCTCGGTAGAACGCACAAGTTCATAACGTCCATGTGAGAAACGAGTTAAGTATTCATTAGCATGGGCTATCACCATCTCAAAACGACGCATAAGCACCCACACTGGCAAACTCACATTGGTATGTGAAGCTTTGCCAGCTTGTGCTAACTGGTCGAGACGAGCTAGTGGGCCTAAATCATCAACTTCCTTCCGCCAGGCGTGAAAGGCTGTATCGACGCTGTTAAAGAGCCGACGTGCAGTGAGTGCACCTTCACGAGTAATAGCAGCCTGCTGGGCTGATTGTTCTTGGCGTTCTTGAGCTGCTACATACTCCTGAGCGCGTTGCGCGACGGCGGTGGTTTCTTCGCCAGTTAATGTGGCGATATCAGGTGCTTGGAGTTGCCCGTGGACGTGGGCCCAGTTCGCGTCGAATTCAGAGATTTCGGCTTGACGTTGTTCTAGTTGGTGTTTATCAAGAAACGCTTGGCGGGCTTCATCTTCACTCATATCTGCTTCCCGCAGCGCATCGTGAAGATGCTGACGTGCCACGCGCACGCGATCGCGCGTTTGATCGTAGGTGGAAACGGCATTAACAGCGGCTGAGAGATCTTTTTTATCCTGCCGCAAAGTTGCTATCAGCTCACTAATGGAGGCCGCATCGCCACGTTCCTTAGCGATGCGTGCACTATCTTTATCAAGTTTTGCTTGTTCTTTAGCAATGCCAGCAGTGAGGTTTTCGTATTCTGCTTCCAGCCGTGACATAGCAACGGAGCTTTGCTCATGTTCGGCACGCAACTTTGCCAATAAACCATCAAGTTTTTCAACGTCTGCTTGTGCAGAATGTGCCTGGCTCTGTTGTGCTTTAATCTCAGTGATCTTGGCTGTGAGGGTGAGTGGGGTCTCCTTCCCGAGTTGTTCGCGACAATGCTCGTATGCGGTGCGGGTAGCTGTAAGGAGCGCAGATGAACTTTCGAGCTCAGTTCGTGCTGTTTCCAATTCTTCGTGGGCGCGTTCCACCTCGGCCTTATTCACATGTTGTGCTTGGGGCCGGGCAGGAGCTGGATGTTCTAGCGAGCCGCACACCGGGCAGGGGGTATCGGCAGCTAACTGCTGCGAAAGGATAGCTGCTTGGGATGCAACCCAACGGGTGTTAATATCGCTATAGGCAGCGTTTCGCTTCTCAAAAGTTGCGAGCAGTTCTTGATGTGTTGTTTCAGCTTCTTCTAACTGTGCAAAAGTAGATTCGGCCTGTGCTGCGATCTGAATTTTTGCGTTGAGTTCATCGAGTTGATGGTCGATGATTGGTAGCGTATCTGCCACAAGGCGCGCTTGGTCTAAATCCTGTTGTGCTTGGGTGATATGTTGCGGAAGTTCATCGTGGCGCGAACGAGTTTCATGTAACTTCGCACGGCAAGTTTCGCGCAGATCAGTTAGTTCGGTAATGCTCTCTTCGCGGGCAGTGTTTTCCTTTTCGAGAGTGTGTAGTTCTTGTAGGTAGCTCAACCGTTCATCTATTTCTTCAAATCGATTTTCTACAGCCTGAGTGGTTTGGGTTACCAAAAGAGTTTCAATGCCCTGATCTGAAGAATTCTCATAAGAGATGAGCACAGCGTCAATATTGGCGAGCGCTTTGACTAAAGCTTCTCGGCGCTGGCTCAGCTCAGCATCAGCATCGAGTACAGCACGCCGGCGCTCCAATGGCACCACCGAGGCAAAGTGGCTCTCGATGAGCTTGCGACTATCTGCAATATGCTCACTTTGCTCCACGAGATCTTTTTGTTGGGTGAGAAGGCTAGC
Organism: Arcanobacterium pinnipediorum; assembly: GCF_023973165.1. Lineage (NCBI taxonomy): Bacteria > Bacillati > Actinomycetota > Actinomycetes > Actinomycetales > Actinomycetaceae > Arcanobacterium > Arcanobacterium pinnipediorum. The sequence continues at coordinate 322,628 of NZ_CP099547.1, forward strand.
CCGCTTCTCGATAGCCTCAGCTAATGCTTGTTCTGCTGAGAGCTTTTCGCGGGCTTGGTCTGCTAACTGAGTATAACGACTAAGTTCACCAACACTGTGTTCTTGGCGCTCATCGAGAACCTGCGAGGCGTTCGAAAGTGCCTGAAGCAGTTCTTGATGGTCTGGATCAACTAGTTCATCGACGAGCTGACGAATATCTTCTTCCCACTCGGCTACAGCCGGATTACCCAGCCAACTCGCGGTGGCCTCAACAACTACCTGCCGGCGCTGTTCTATCTTTTTACTAGCTGTAACCGCGCGTTGGTGCAGCGCTGTGGCAAACTCACGGTAAGGACCGGTGTTAAACAAGGTTTCAAGAAGGGTGGAGCGTTCTTCAGATTTTAGCCGCAAGAAATCAGCGAATTGGCCTTGAGGTAACACAACTGTTTGGACAAATTGTGCGCGAGTAAGCGGCAGAATCTTAGACAACTCAACCCCAACATCGCGTGCTCCACTAGCCAGTATTTCGCCCTGATCCCACTGTTCTTCTTCAATAGCAGTTTCAGAAATCCGCATCAAGGTAGCTTTTTCTGACACTGCAGTATATCCGCCGTTACGTTTTGGTTTATCCCAACGCGGCTCGCGCATCACTCGATAGGTGCCACCACTGACGGTAAAGACTAGTTCAACCCGCGAAGGTTTACTCGGATCTGCATGAGTGGAGCGAATCCGGCTGTAGTCTGATTCACTACCTGCAGTATCGCCGTACAAGGCAAAAACAATCGCATCAATAAGAGAAGATTTCCCAGAGCCGGTTGGACCTTCTAAAAGGAACAACCCGCCGCTGGTTAGCGAGTCAAGGTCAAGTTCATGGTGGGAACCAAACGGACCAACCCCATCGATGACAAGGCGACGAAACAACATGTTACTTTTCTACCTTCCCTAGCTCTTCCCACTGTGCTGTGATGAGTGCGAGTTCATCTGGCGTCAGTTCCCGCCCGCCGGCACTCACAAAGAATTCCACCAAAATTTCGCGCGGATCGATTTTTGCGGGGTTGAGATCATAAGAAGCTAACTGCTTAAGCCCGATATCGTGGTGTGCTTCTAAAACGTAAGGAAAATAGTGACGGAGGCGAGCTAACATCCGATCTGGACGATCGATATCGGTTACATAAATACGAACAAAATGATCGTGAAACTGTGCATACTGGGCAGAGATAAGTTCATCAAAACTGCCGCGCAGCGTAGCAAGTGGCCGGTAAACAGGGGCCGGGATCAACTCAATATCGGGCACTGCTCCGGCGTGCTCGATTGAGACCAGAACCGAAGATTTTGTGTGATGTTCTTCAGAAAATGAGAACGGTAGCGGTGAGCCCGCATAGCGCATCGGTGGCTCAGCATGGACTTGTTGTGGACCATGGAGATGGCCCAACGCCACATAATCAATAACTGACTTTCCATCGATACGAATATCGAAAAGAGCACTAGGCACACTATCGACACCGCCAATATGGAGGTCACGTTCGGACTGCGAAGGCTGACCGCCGACAACAAATTCATGCGCCATAATAACTCGAGGCAGCTCGGCCTGATCAGGATGGTTAGCGATCGTGTGTTCAATATTTTCCGCCACTCGATCTATGGCCGCACCCACCACAGCTTCATGGCTTCGAGCAAGCGGAGACTGCGGATCTAGAGCTAACCGAAACCGATCAATATCGGGTTCCAGATAGGGAAGTGCATATACATATCCAACTGGCTCACCGTTGCGCCGAACCTGAACTGGCGTTCCTACTTGGGATGGATCTGTTGCAATAACGACGTTATCTTTTAGCAAGCCGGCAGTAAACCCCAATCGGGTAGGAGCATCGTGGTTACCGGGGGTAATAATAACTGTGGTTACCTCCGCCAAGCGCTGAAGAGTTTCGGATAATAACCGAACCATGGAAACCGGTGGGATACCACGATCGAAAACATCCCCAGATATAAGCACGGCATCAAGATCGTGGGTGTGCGCTAAACCCACCACATGATCTGCCCACATCTCGTAGGCTTCACGTAGATCTGTTCCGTGAAGCGTGCGACCAAAATGCCAGTCTGACGTATGTAAAAACCTCATAATGTAAGTCTAACGATCACCTCCCACATAAAATCAATGACACCAGAATATCGCATGACATATTTCGCAACACCGGCACAATCGCCACCCAGCAAACTGGTAAAATAACACCAGCAGATGGTTTGCGAAACCTTCGCCACCGCCGTCGAAAACCGAGGAGAAAAACGTGAAACCCGCACCAACTGGAGAAATTCAAAACGTCGCTCCACACGAACTATTCTTTTCCACCACCGATTCCAAAGGCGTTATTCAACTCTCGAACGAAGTTTTCACCCGTCTGTCTCGCTACGACGTCGATGAACTGCGCGGTGCCCCACACAATATTGTGCGCCACCCCGATATGCCCGCCTCGATTTTCAAACTGGTGTGGGACTCCCTAGAAGCAGGCAAACCATTTGTTGCCTACATGCTCAACCTCGCCGGAGATGGCTCCGAATACGACGTTTTTGCCACCATCACTCCACTGCCCACCGGAGGGTATTTGTCGGTGCGCGCCCGCCCCATGCGCGAAGAGGTTTTCGCAAACATTCGCGAGGTTTACGCCCGGGTCCTTGACCACGAAAAGTCACTGATCGACGGCGGACTCAACCGACGTCAAGCAGCTCAAGCCGCAGTGCCATTCCTCGCCCAAGAACTTTCTCGCATTGGAATTGACTCCTATGAAGACTTCGAAATTTCAGCACTTCCCGAAGAAGTAGCCTTGCGTGAATCCTACGGTGCAACTTTTCCTCAACGCCACGGCCAATCCCAACTCCACGAGATGCTCGAAGCAGTTGACAAAGAACACCAAACACTTCAAGCCTGGATGGATCACCAAGACGAGTTAGCCAAGATGAGCCACCGGCTTAACACCGTCGTCGAACACGTGCGCACCGATATGGCAAACGTCTTGGAAGTGTCGCGTGAATTTACCCAACTGGGCGAAGGTAACCCGGCACTGTACAGTGCGATCGAGCCACTGCTGGTGTGGAACCGGATGCAAAAAGTCAGTGCCACCTATCTCAATGCGCTCATCTCTAAGGTCACTGCGTTAAACGCACAAATTGCACAAACCCGCTTCCGGATTGCGCTATCGCGCCTCCACTCGGATATGTGTGGAATTTTCATTGCCGAACTCATCGACACCGGATATGATGCCAAAATCGGAGTACCGGGGCTTGCTCCCGGATTTGTAACCCGCGAAGTCTTCGACGTTCAAGCTAACGAAACTGCCGAAGAACGTGCGATCCGGGAGCGGCTAGAATCCCTAGAGATGCTCAGCTCGGTACTCAACGACGACGTCGAAGTCCTCCAAAGCCACGCCCGCGCATACCGCGAGCTTGCTGAGGATATCGCCCAGTACATGGATCGAGTATTGCATGCGATTTCGATTCCGCGTCAGTTACTTGAGCTGTGGCAAATGTCAGCAGTAGACGTAGAAATGCCAGAAATCATCGACTCTGCCAACGCCACCGTCGCCCAAGCCATCGCCCACGCCCAGGCCTCGCATGAACGCTTGGCGGATCTCCAACGCGAGCTCACCACTATCTCCGAGGTGGAAAACTTTGCTGAACTATCGCAGATCGTGCTCGAAATCCATGCAAAAGTGTTGATTATGCAAGGATAAAATCTGCTAGCTAGCTAAGAACTGTGGTAGATATGTGATTCCTAGCTAGCTAGTAGAAGCTTATGAATCTAAAAATTCGTTCGTCCACGAGGATGTAACATCGGCCATCTTCCCGGTGCTAAACCCACCAGAAATCATCCACTGCATGTAGTTATCGACCAGTTCGGGCTGAATGTGACCCCAGCGTCCGTTATCGGTTAGCCACGATGGCATCATGAAGTTTAACGAATGTCGCAACACCTCAGGATCGACGTGGCACATGGTGTCAGCACAAGCTTCAAGTGCCTGATCTGGATGTGCAAAAGCATATTCAAAACCGCGTTGCGTAGCTTGGATAAACGAACGAACAGTATCGGGCTCCAAAGCGATCATCTCATCGGTGGCACAGATAAAATACGTATGATGTGGCGTAACACCTACCTCGTCAAAGCTCAGCTGAACAATTTCGTCAACCGGGCTAATCCCTTGATAAGACTCCCATCCTAAAACATTGAAAACAGCATCAAACTGTCCCTTTTCGACGGCGCGAATATCGGGTTCCCACATTCCGCCAGGGTGGACGATATTGACTTTTGAAAAGTCTGCGCCAGCACGCGTTACTGATTGGCGAATTGATTCCACCAATCTCGGTTCAGTAAATGGAACGGCAACAGTTTTTCCTTCCAGATCCGCAAAGGAATGAATGTTTTTCGATTTCAAAGATATGACCCCACCCATTTGCCGCTGGTTGAAAGTCGCCAACGCTTTCATAGGATTCTTTCCTTGGCGGGTTTCAACTAATTCCCCTAACCGAATGGAGGCAAACTGGTATTCGCCCCGAGCAACAAGTTCGGCAGGCGTCCCGCGCTCCCACCCGTCAGCGATAATATCGACGTCGAGACCAGCCTGGCGATAAAAGCCCTGGGCGCGAGCAGTAAATAAGCCGGCATGGTTTGGCCACGGATGAACATATTCCATTCGAATACGAACGAGTTTCATTGTTTCTCCTCACATGTGTTGATTCTCGTCACACTGATACAGTGACTGATGTATTTGTTGGCAGGTGGCATAAAAGGCGCCATCCTTGGTACGTCGCGAACCAGGTGTGCTAGGGACGTCAAATTGTTGAGTGAAACGTCCCGGGCGCGGGCTCATGACGATGATTCGATCAGCTAGATAGACTGCTTCTTCAATATCGTGGGTAACCAAAATCATCGTTTGGTTACGCGTCTGTAATATGCCCAAAAGCCAATCGTGGAGTTCAATGCGCGTAATTGCATCAAGGGCAGCAAATGGTTCATCGAGGGTGATCAAGGTGGGATTGATAAGCATGGTTCTCAAAAAAGCCACTCGGGAACGCATTCCGCCAGAGAGCTGATGCGGGTAAGCGTGGCTAAAACTGTTTAACCCGAACTGCGTGAGAATAGCGTAGGCGCGTTCGCGAGCTTGGGCTTTACTAACTTTTGCGATGCGCAACCCAAGTGCAACATTGTCAACCACGGTGAGCCAATCATAGAGCCCTAGCCCCTGGGGCATATGCCCAAATACAGGCGTGGTTTTCCACTGGAGGCTACCACTAGTGGGTTCTTCAACGCCCGCAATGATGCGTAACAAGGTACTTTTCCCGCAACCAGTTCTGCCAACAATAGCTATTCGTTGCCCCACAGATAACGTCAACGACGTCGGACAAAGCGCAGTGACCTCAGGGTTCGTAAACGTTTTGGACACTTGGTTAAGGATTAGGAGCTCAGTCATTACTTTCTGCCTTGCCACTTTTGACCACAACAGATTCAACAAGTGTGGCTGTGCCGTAAAGCAATACGCTCATCGCCATCAACACGAATGCCACAACAAATACCAAGTCAGTGCGAAACGAAGCTTGAGCCGAGATCAGCATAATTCCAAGCCCTTGGCGTGCTCCGACGTATTCTGCGAGAGCAGCTGTGGCTGGCGCATAAGTAACGGCTATTTTAATCCCCGAAAACAGTTGTCCAGCAGCTGCCGGTGTATGGAGATGGATAAGGCGCCACCATCGACAAGCCCCCAAGGTTCGTGCCACATCTATCTGGTCAAGTGTTGCGCTACCTAATCCTTTGAGAAAAGAGATAGCTACGGGGAAGAACGTGTAGACAGCTACCAGCAAGATCTTGTTCGTCAAGCCAAAGCCAAACCAAATAATGAGAAGCGGCGCGATAGCTATGATAGGAATGGTTTGAGAGATCACCAACAGCGTGTGCATAAGGTGAGTCAATCCCCGCATGATAAACATGAGATAGGCAACCAGCATCCCAACGATTATCCCGCAACTGATCCCGATAATGACTTCACATCCGGTTACGTAAAGAGCCCGGATAACACTGTCATAGTTGTGGATCAACGCCTGTGCGATACCCGTAGGAGCAGGAAGCGTCAAAGCATCTATTTCAGAGATCTTGACATATATTTCCCATCCAACAAGCAAGGCACTCACAGCCAGCACAGTGATCGCAATTTTTATTCGCCGATTCGCCAAGCCCATCATTTCACAAACTCATTAGTCACCAGATCTTCAGCCAAGAGTTTTGCAGATCTCGGTTGGTTATTGGCATCAAGGATAGTTCCATGCGCCACGAGATAATCCAAGAAGGTCTGCCACGCCTGCAAATCTGCCAGCCCGGTTCTACCCGTTGCATCTGGCCAAAACTTTGTTGTTAACAGCTCATGTGAACGCTTGACTAACTCTGGATTGAGCTGGGCATCGGGATTCTCAGCTATCAAAATATCGGAAGCTTCATCAAGATGATCCAACGTATAGTCATACCCCTTTTTCGTTGCGCTAACAAAATCTTTGACAAGTTCCGGATCATTTTTGATCAGGTCATTTTTCGCCGATATTCCCAACACCGCAGGCGTTCCAGGCACACCCCACTCCCACGGATACATAAACCGCAACGCAGAACCTTTTAACTCAAACTCAATCGATTCCCAAGTGGATAATCCTTCGGCAAAATCAGCACTGCCATCTGCAACAGCCTGGTACGCAGCAGTTCCCATAACAACGGTGTCAAACTCACCTTTTCCGCCGTCGTGTCTTATCATCTCCTTAACTTTGTCAGTGTTTTGCACACCACCATAAGTTGCAAAAAGTTTGCCATCGAGATCTTTGGGTGTATGAATATCGGAATCAGCCCGAACAGCTATTCCTTGGCTAGACAACGGCTGTAAGGAATAGACCATCTTCAAATCAGCGCCCTGCCCGTAGGCAATTGCCAGCGATTCAGCGCCCGTGAAACCAAACTCGGCCCCACCGTGCTCGACCACTGATTCAACCCCGGCTTGGGAAAACCCAAGAACTTCGACGTCGAGCCCAGCGTCTTCGTAATAGCCCTTATTGAGCGCAACATATATTCCGGTGTGATTGGTATTTGGTGTCCAATCCAAAATCACGCGCACATGTCGGTTAGCGGTATCGTCCGTCGTCGAAGCATCACATCCGCTCAAACCGGCAGCTAAAACGAAACTACAGCATAGCGCAAGAAATTTTTTCATAGTAAACCTTTCAAAAAAACAAGTGGATCAAGAAACGCATTGCGAAATATGAGAAAGAAATTGCTGACCTGGCCGCGATACGAACCACGCAGTGTGCCCACGGAAATACTCGTTATACGACCAGTGCGCAATAGACGCATCTACCGGGGCTTGTGCGTAATATTCCAAGAAATGAAGTCCGGCTTCGACTTGAGTCAAGGCGAGCATAGGAGCCAACGATGCACGTTCTGCAGCGGTTAGGTGAACGTGATCGAGGTAGCCAGAAATAATCTCTGCCGCAATATCGTGGCGGGCGTGGACGTTGCCTCCAGCGCTAATGGCGAGCCAATCGATAGCATGGCGTTCTATCGCTATTGCAAGATCAAAGATGCGCGGATTTACGGCGGCGAGGCCAAAATCAATAACGGATGTGACCTGTTCCTTATCCCACAACATATTCGAACAGTGCAAATCGCCATGCGTCCACTGTTGCGGGATAGTGGGATCGATATCTTCAGATAGTTGTCGAGGTAAGTCTAAATCAGACTCTATGTCATAGCCGTGAGTGGAGATAAAAGCTTTAACTGCAGGATGGGATTCGAGAAAGTCAGGCAGGGCTTGAAGCGGATCAGATAGCAGAAGCTGGAACCGGTTATCATAGGCGCTCATTCCCGGATCATGGGCCGGATAATTCTCGCTCACATTGGCTAGCATCCCCGCTATCTGGCCGATCTTATGTGCTTCTTGAAGGGTGTTTGGCCCGGCCCAACTTCTCGTATTGCGATACCTATCTTCACCCACTCCCGCATAGGTAGCTTCATAGATCCATTCACCTGAATCGGAGGCAAAACGCATAACCGATGCGATTTCGCCGTCATCTTGTTCGGTCAGCACCAAGGGCGGGGTAGGGAACCCAGATGAGTGTAGATACGTGGTGAAATCATGTTGAGCTTGCAACTGGCGGATTGGATACAATGCCGGCAGATAGCGTTTAACGAAAATATGGGGTAGGTCTGGCCCTAGATCTACCTCGCACCCGGCCGCCATAGGTCTATGCGAATGGCGCACGATGCGAGGAGAAACATGGGTAGTAGACAAAACTCCCAGATCTGAAACGATCCGGGAGGAGTAGTGAGCAATCTCAGCCTGCGTTATGGCAGGCCATTTCTGCTCGACTACCGTTAGCTGTTGCTCGACTTCCATAAGTCACCTTTTAGGCACAGCACGGCACCGACGCGCGACGTTCCTCCGCTGGCATTACCCAGTTCAGGTCAACGGTCGGAGGTGGGACCCTCCCTCTCAGCCACAATGGCTCCCGTGTCGGTTACAGGATAACAGGCTTTTGTGATGCTGGCATATTTTTGATATCCACAACACAGCATATACGTAGGTGGGTGCTACCCAAGAGGCGTAAATCCTACCATTCCTGCTTGCCACGCGAAGCTAGTAATCGTCTAAAGGATTCAACACGCGCCGCGAGCAGAGAGTCGGGTTCAACGAATTGTGGATCATCAAGGGCACACTCGATCACGCCGGCCTCATGTGTGCATCCGCGCGGGCAATGATCTGCAATCTCATCTAAATCGGGAAAGCCGCGCAGTAATCCATCTGGTGTGACGTGCGCTAGGCCAAAGGTGCGCACACCTGGGGTATCGATAACGGTCCCAGCTCCAAGATAATCGAAAGCCATCGCTGAGGTCGAGGTATGACGCCCACGCCCGGTAACTTCATTAACCCGCCCGATTTCGCGGCTAGCTTGCGGGATCAGAGCATTGATCAGGGTCGATTTTCCTACCCCGGAATGCCCAACGAGTACCGAGACGCGGCCGGTGAGTTTTTCGCGCAACTGTGCCAAACCGTCGTCGGCACGGTTCGTTTTGGCCTCACTATGTGTTTTAGCCTCGGAATCGTCGCCGTGTTCGACGACGCTGGTGACAACGATATCTAACCCCATCGGTTCATAGATTGCCCGTAATTCTTCTGCTGGAGCCAAATCCGATTTCGTCAACGCTAAGATAACGTCCATCCCGGCGTCGTAGGCAGCTACCACGCAGCGGTCAATCATGCCGGTGCGCGGTTCTGGTTGCGCAAGGGCTGCCACAATCACTAATTGATCAGCATTGGCTACGATAATTCGTTCATTGCCAGATGCTTCACCTTCTTCGCCAACTCGGCGCAACACGGTTGAGCGTTCGTCGACCCCAGCTATCCGCGCCAGGGTATCTTTGCGTCCAGAGAGATCTCCGACCATAGCACAAACGTCGCCCACAACGATTCCGCGCCGGCCCAGTTCGCGGGCTTTAACTGCAACAACATCAATGCCCGTCTCGACCATGCGCACATGGTAGCGTCCGCGATCAACCCGATAGATTCGTCCGCGCGGTGCAGAAGAATAGTCGGGACGAATCTTGGTGCGCGGGCGTGAGGGTTTTCCCGGACGAACTTTGACCCGGTAGTCATCTGTTCCTGTATCGCCTCTACTCACCTAAAGTCATCCATTCGTGATCATTGTTTGCCACATTGTGGCGAACTGTGGGAAAGTTTTTGCTGTAGCTTCTATATTATCAACGCGCACCCCGGCAATACCCAACCCGAGAATCGCACCGCATGTTGCCATGCGATGATCGGCATAGGAGTGGAGATCGCCGCCGTGTAGCTTGCGTGGATCTGCGTCGATAACGAGAGTATCACCGCGGGTGTATGCGCTAACGCCAACGCGATTAAGTGTAGCTGTTAATGCCTCAAGGCGGTCGGTTTCATGGCCACGCAGATGCCCGATGTTGCGCAGGAAACTGCGCCCGGGTGCAAAGGCGCAGATAGCGGCGATGGTGGGCACGAGTTCACCGACGTCGCCCATATCTACATCGAGTGGTTTAATAGTTTGCGGTCCGTGGCAGATGAGTTTACTTCCCGCAGCAGTAGGTTGGACGTGGAGCTTACCGCCTGCCATTCGTAGTAGTTCAAGATATGCGCGGCCGGGCTGTGTTGAGTTTTGTGGCCAATTCTCAATCGTTATTTCGCCGCCGGTAACCATTGCGGCACCAAGAAAAGGTCCGGCATTGGACAGGTCGGGTTCGATGTCGATTCGCTGGCCGTAGCCGGTGTGCACTGACTTTCGCTGAGCGCTGGGTGGTTGCGCAGCGCTGGCGGTTTTGAGGTCACCTATTGGACGTGGATTAGGTTTGGTTGGTAGAACCGACCATGAATTATTATCGACGACGACGGTGTGCCCGGCTTGGCGCATAACATCTACGGTCATTGCGACGTGCGGGGCGGAGGGGAGTTGTTGGGGACTAAGATCTATGACTAAACCGTTTTCCATCAGGGGAGCGCTGAGCAAGAGAGCTGAAAGAAATTGCGATGATGCGCCAGAGTCGAGGGTTAGCCGCCCGCCCGTGATTGGGCCGTGGGCTTCGATGGTCAGTGGGAAATTCACACCTGTAGTGCTAGGTGAAGTTATTGTGACTCCGAGATCAGTTAGGGCGCGAACTAGACCAGAAATTGGGCGGTGCCGGGCGTTCGTTGCGCACTCGATGGTAACTTTCCCGGTAGCCATAGCTGCGAGCGGGAGAATGAAGCGCATTACCGTCCCGGCCTGGTGGGCATGGATCGATATATTACCGCGAATGCGGATGTGGCCCGATTCGGTGCGTGGTAAGGGGTAAATAATGCACGAGTGCGCATTCCATTTCACTTGGGCACCCAAAGTGGTTAGGGCTTCAGCCATCACGAAAGTATCTTGTGATTTAAGAGCGCCATAAAGCTCGACTGGTTCGCTACCAGTTGCAGCGAGAATCATCCATCTTGCGGTTAGTGATTTAGAACCAGGCAGGCTGATCCGGCTGGTGAGCCGATAGTTTGCTGGCACTGTTGGAGCATGCCACCATGAGTTCTCGGGAGAATCACTTATCATGCGATGTTTTGACACGAAGACGACGTTAGGTGCGAGCGGCTGCAGTCATTACGTTATAACTCCAGCCGCATCGACTACCATGCTAGGAACGTGCGGGAGCGATCTGCTCAAAACGCTGGGATGCATTTTGAACTGCTCGTTCACTTAACCGGGCTGCGCGCCAGCCAACCGAGGGCTTGCCAGAACGATCGGTGGATGCAATCAACGCACCTCCAATAAGACCAGCGGCAGAAAGTAGCCCTGAAATGTCCTTCTTGCGCTCAGCTAGAGGCTTCTTTTCCCACACTGGATTGTTTGCCAGTGCCAGTGGAATCTGGGTAATTCCAAGTAAAAGAGCAGCCGAGCGTGGCGCTCGCGAACGCGCTAGTTGCAGGCCAGCGAGGGCAACCACGCCACCGGATAGGCGAGTGAGTAGATCGAGCGTTGCATCGCTAGGTTCACTAATTCCCAGCTTCGTATCCACACCAGCTTTTTGGGCTAAGACCCAGAGCTTGCGGGCTGGCTTGCGATGATCTTGAGGCTTAGTAACAGCATCTATGCCAGAGACAATAAATGGTGCAGCGAGTAACGGACGAGAAATCTTGTTCACAATAGTCATAGCCCTAGCTTAGCGTGACATTCCCACGAAGTTTGCGAAACACAGAAAATTACGCTGAAAGTAGAGTTGAATATGGCTTCCTAGAGGTCAATGATTTTGGCGAGCGGCCCATAGTGTGCATCAATAGCACGTTTGTAGGCCTCAAGATCGCCAGCCTCAGCGGCTTGAAGCATATCTCGGTGGGCATGCGCAGTAATAAGAAGTTCATCCGAAGCTGGGGTTTGTAGCTCCGGAATGAAGGCTTGATGGACCAGCCACATCGCACTAATCAATTGCGAGATGAGCGAATCTCCAGCAAAACGGGTCAATGCTTCGTGGAAAGCAATATCTTCGTCAAGATACGTTTGTCCCGAGCTGGCACGTTCAACCATACGATCTACAAGAGTGTGCAATTCTGGATTATGCGTTCCGGCAAATTCTCGCACAACATCATCGGCAATCCCTAGATCGAGAACTTTTCGCGTAATAACTACTTGGCGCAAGCTAGCTTTTCCAGACGACTGATCTAACGAATTGCGAAGAATAAGGGTTTGAACGAGAGGTTCGAGTGACATCTGCCCAACGAAAGATCCACGACCTTGATGGACGCTCACAATATCAAGAGCAGCTAATTGACGAAGAGCTTCGCGAACTGATGAACGTGAGACTCCTAAATCTGCACACAACTCTGCCTCCGTTGGCAGTGCGTCACCAGGTTTTAGGTGGTGGTTGAGGATATAACCTTTTATTGCATCCATCGTGGCTGTTGAACGCATGACTGTACCAATCATCGAACGATCAGGCGTTGATGAAGCAGTGTACTTCTTCAGGATCACTTGCAATGACTTGTCAGACAACATAGGCTTAATTGTAACGAATACAAGGCATCGTTGCCCTGTTTTACGGCAGATTTTTTTCGAACTAATTTTTCGCTAATTTTGTCTAGGCAGTGTGCGATACAGTCAGAAAGCTGAGGAACAAAGGTGGTTCTTCTTTCACTAGATATTGGTGGTACCAAAGTCGGTTGGGCGATCGTTACTGGCGGCATTGACGAACTATCGATCAGCGAACGTGGTTCGATTCCAACCCAGGCTTTCGACGGCGGTGAGCGGGTTGCGCAACGAATTTGCGAGCTGGCAACCGAGATTGTGGAACGAGTGAGCGTAGATGGCATCGCGGTAGCCTCTGCCGGCGTCGTCGATCCACAAACAGGAGCTATTGTATCTGCAACCGGAACGATGCCAGGCTGGGGTGGTACCCCGCTAGGTGATCTGCTGCGTGAAGCTACCGGAAAACCAGTGTGGGCTATCAACGATGTTCATGCACACGGTTTAGGCGAAGCGATTCTCGGCGCTGGGCGCGGTTTTCGTTCAGTTCTAGCCTGCGCTGTAGGTACTGGAATCGGTGGCGCACATATTAGTGATGGTCGAATAGTTTTCGGCGACCACAACTTAGCTGGGCATTTCGGCCATATTCACCATCATTTTGCGGCCGGGCAGCAGTGCTCTTGCGGGCGTGATGGCCACATTGAGGCGATCTGTTCTGGTTCTGGCATCACTACCTGGTTCAATTCGCGCTCGGGCGATGTAACAGTAAACAATGGCCGCCAACTCCAAGACTTAGCTGAAACTGGTCACGAACTTGCTGCCACAACCTTTGCCCAATCAGCCTATGCGCTCGGTGAAGTTCTTGGATCATTAGCAAATTCCATCGATCCTTCCGTCATCGTCCTATCTGGATCGATGACCCGCTCGGGGCAAACCTGGTGGGACGAAGTGCGCCGCGGATACCGCGCAAGTGCCATGGATTTCGTTGCGGAGCTTCAATTACGCAACGGTGAGTTAGGGTCTGACGCCCCGCTATATGGCGCCGCCCTGTATTACTATTCAAGAGAGAGTAAGTGATGAATCCGCTTATTGAATCATTACGAGGCACCGTAATCGTCTCGGTGCAAGCCTATCCAGGTGAGCCATTGCGCCACCCTGAAACTATGGCTCAGATGGCGCGGGCTGCTGAACTGGGTGGCACCTCTGCCATTCGCTGCCAAGGCCTCGCCGATATTTCTGCAATCAAAGGGCGAGTCAAAATCCCAGTCATTGGATTGTGGAAAGAAGGCGATGAGGGAGTCTATATCACCCCCACGTTGCGCCATGCCCGGGCCTGCTCGATGGCTGGCGCCGATATTGTTGCTATCGACGCTACCGGCCGGCCACGCCCAGATGGGCTAAGCTACGCCCAAACCATTGCAGAGTTGAAGAAAGATGGCATCTTAACGATGGCTGACTGTGGTTCATTTGACGATGCCCAACGCGCTGTCGATGCAGGCACTGACATCATCTCCACCACACTGGCAGGGTATAGTGGAGATCGGGAAAAAACAGATGGTCCAGACTTTGAATTATTGGCGCAGATGGTAGAAGCATTCCCAACTATGCCAGTGATTTGCGAAGGTCGAATCCATACTCCACAACAAGCTCGCCAGGTCCTTGAAGCCGGTGCGTTTGCCGCCGTCGTCGGCACTGCAATTACGCACCCAACTTCGATCACGTCCTGGTTTATCAACGCAACTAAATAACGAAACTTTAACTCAAGAACGAAAGTTCTCGGCAACAACGAAAGAAGACTCGCACATGTATGTTGGAATTTTTAAAGACGAAGAAACGCTCGCTAAAGCCGCAGCACAGTATTTGATCAACAAGCTCAATGAATCTGATTCCAAGGTCGTAGGCGTGGCCACCGGTTCCACACCGCTACCACTTTATAAAGAACTGCGCCAGGCCCACGCTGCTGGTACTTTCTCTCTCGAAGGCTTTAAGGCCTTCGCTCTCGATGAGTACATCGGCATCGATCCAGAGCACCCAGAGCGTTACCGCAACGTGTTGCGCGCCGAGCTTGTTGGAGATGAGCGCACCGGTTTGCGCGAAGAAGATCTCAACACCCCAGATGGTAGCGCGGCTGACCCGTATGGAGCTGCCCAGGCGTATGATAAGGCGATTAAGGATTCGGGCGGCATCGTCGTTCAGATTCTCGGCATCGGTTCTGATGGTCACATCGGTTTCAACGAACCAGGTGGTGCTCTGACCTCACGTACACACGTCGAAGCGTTAACAGCACAAACTCGCGAAGATAACGCCCGCTTCTTCGACAATGATCTGGCCAAGGTTCCAACCCGCTGCATCACCCAAGGATTGGGCACCATCATGGAGTGTGGTGTGCCGCTGCTGATTGCTACTGGCGCTGGTAAGGCAGACGCAGTTCGCGAACTTGTTGAGGGTGGTGTTTCAGCCAAGTGGCCAGCCACGATTCTGCAGATGCATCAAGAAGCTGTAGTTTTCTTAGATGAAGCCGCCGCAGCTAAGCTTGAACTCAAAGACTTCTACATGGAACGCTGGGAGTCACTACGATGAGCGTTTTCGAAGGAAAAGTTCTCAACGCACGCGGTGAGCTTGTTGGTGGCGGTTTGGAGATCGACGACGACGGCGTGCTCGTCAATCTTTTACCTGTTGGTGATGAGTTGGCGCACGGATGGATCACGCCAGGGCTGATCGATATTCACAACCATGGCGGTGGGGGTGCTTCCTTCCCAGACGAAACTGACCTTGACGGGGTTTATACGGGGATTGAGGCTCATCGCCAGCTTGGCACTACCGCAATGTTGGCTTCTACTGTTTCGATGATCGATCCGGTGCCTGCTATTGAGAACTTGGTCAAGGCATGTGAAGCTGGGCAATTGTTGGGCATCCACATGGAAGGTCCATATATTTCTCCGCATAAGTGTGGGGCACAAAATCCTGCCGCAGTGCGCAATCCCGACGTCGATGAGTTGCGTACTTGGTTAGAGGTAGGCAAGGGCTGGATTAAGTCAATGACTATTGCGCCCGAAGTCGATAACGCTTATGAAGCGGCGTGTTTATTGCTCGATTTTGGGGCACTACCTTCGTGGGGACACACCAGTGGCACTACTGCCGATGCGCGTGATCTTATTGCGCGCACGACCGAATATGGCCGATCGAAGGGGATTGAGGTGCCACAAACGGCAACGCATTTATTTAATGCTATGCCTACCCTTGCCCACCGCGAGCCAGGTCCAGTTCGTGAGCTGATTGCTTCGGCGTGCCGTGGCGAAACTGTTGTAGAGCTCGTTGCCGATACTATCCACGTCCACCCCGATCTGGTTGGTGATGTTGTACGGGTAGTTGAAGATTCGGGCCAGATGGCTGGCGTAGCATTCGTCACCGATGCTATGGCTGGGGCTGGAATGCCTGATGGGGATTACATCCTAGGTTCCCTCGCAGTTACTATCATCGACGGGGTTGCTCGGCTGACCGATGGTGGCGCGATTGCTGGTGGTACTGCGCGTTTGGCGGAGGAGATCCAGCGGATGGTTACCGGCGGGCACTTGGATATGGAATCGGCTGTGCGTTGTTGTGTTGCCGGTCCAGCTCGTGCACTGGGACTGCGTGGCGATGAACCTGGCGTTACTTTGGATTTCGAAGTGGGCAAGAAGCCGAACTTCGTCGTCTTTGACGCTGATTTGAATATGACGCACTATCAGCGCGCATAGATTTTGATGTTTACGGACTCTACGCGAGTTCTGGGCGGACTGGATATTGCATAAGTGTTATGCGGTATCTGGTCCGCTTTTCCATGTAAGCTGGTAGTGATGAACGATGTCATAACTGCCTCAGTCGATAAACGTATTCTCGCCGATCAGTTCGAAAGTCAAGCTTTGCCGTTACTGGATCAGCTTTATGGTGCAGCGTTGCGCCTTACTCGTAATCCTGCTGATGCCGAGGATTTAGTCCAAGAAACCTATGCCAAGGCTTTCGCGGCATTCCATCAATATAAGCAGGGCACTAATCTCAAGGCGTGGCTGTATCGTATTCTCAATAATGCCTTCATTTCTAACTATCGCAAGGCGCAGCGTAGACCAAAAGAAAGTGACTCAGATCAGGTAGAAGATTGGCAAGAATATGCTGCCTCTACTCATGATTCACGAGGTTTGATGTCTGCTGAAGCCGAAGTTCTACAAACCCTTCCCGATTCGGAGATCAAAGATGCGTTAGACCAGCTTTCTGACGATCGTCGAACAGTGGTGTATTTAGCTGATATTGAAGGGTTTTCCTATCAGGAAATTGCCGACATTGTTGGGGTGCCAATTGGCACAGTGATGTCTCGCCTTCACCGTGGGCGTACTCAGCTCAGAGAGATTCTTCGTGACTATGCCCGCGGACTGGGATATAAAGTAAAGCAGAAGGCGGAGGAGAAGTAGTGAAACGTTTTGACGATTTATTGGACCAACTAGATGAGTGCCACTGTGCCGAGGTGGAGTGTGATTGCTCAGAAGTTTTAGCGCATTTGTTTGAGCTTGTTGATGAAGGCATACCGTGTGATCAAGCGCAGCGAATGTTACAGCACAGCGCTGGATGTGATCATTGTGCAGATATGATCCGTGCGGAAGTTAAAGTGCGAGTCGCATTACAACGTTCGTGTGGATCTGAAGTAGCTCCCGAAGAGCTGCGGGCGCGGATTGCAGATGCTTTGCAAGGCTAGCTTTTGATGAAGAATTACGCTGTGGGGTTTGATTTTTCTGCTCGTGTTCTTCTCCAAGGCAGCCATCCTATTAGTCAACATTGCTCCAGCGTGAGTGGCTCCATCAATGTCAATATGACGCAGTAGCCTATAGCCGGTAGAATATGTTTTTGTCGTGCCGTAAATCTACGGCCGGAGTTGAAGGAGTACACTATGTCGAAGCGTTCGCGTAAGCGCCGTGACCGCAAGAAGCGCGGTTCAAACCACGGCAAGCGTCCCAACACCTGATCTTGGGTCCGAAGCTTGGGAATCTCTTGATTCCAATGAAAAGAGAGCAACTAATAGTTGCTCTCTTTTCATATGTTAATTGCGCACTGGATTCTTAGGTGTGCGTTTTTTCTTTCAAAACGATGAAAGCTGAAGCGATAAGTGCGATCATGCCGGCAAGGATGATCGGTAGGAATCCTTGCGTCCATGGCGGATTAGGTGACATATTATCTGCTGCTTCGACCATCGAGCCGAAAGCAAGCATTGCGTAGACGAAGCACGCAAGTGATGTGACCCAAAGCAGCGCTGTAGCGGTTCTCGCTACGTTGTTTAGTTGCGAATCTTTAGTCAACAACACAACGGCGGCAACAAACAAAGCTACGCTAATGAAAGAACCTATCGGAGCTAGGATGAAAGGAGCTAAGATGGCTCCTACTGGCCACGTCGCCAGAAATATCTTCTCTTTTGTCTTAGTCAATTATCTTCCCTCCACCTGGATTGCACATTGAGTTAACAGTTTGCAGGTAGCCGACGTTGGGGCGCCATTCATCAAGATTCCACGTCGATTTCCAAAAAGTAAATTGTTGGTGACAGATATATTGGTCTCGCATGTCGTCAAGATTGACGTTTAGTCCTCTATTCTTGTATTTCGCGTAAAGTTCGTTTCAGCCCGCAACACCAACTAAATAACCAGGAGCATTAGCGCGCGCCCAACCCGTTGGTGAAACCTTAAGGGTCCACCCTTCACCCCGGTGCTCCCATCTTGCCGTTGAAATTAAGTCGAAACCTAACCAAGGATCAGCAACTACCGGATAGGTAACATCTGCCCCTCGATGTTCTACATGCTGTATAACG
This sequence comes from Arcanobacterium pinnipediorum, assembly GCF_023973165.1. Classification (NCBI taxonomy): domain Bacteria; kingdom Bacillati; phylum Actinomycetota; class Actinomycetes; order Actinomycetales; family Actinomycetaceae; genus Arcanobacterium; species Arcanobacterium pinnipediorum. The sequence continues at coordinate 340,962 of NZ_CP099547.1, forward strand.
GCATTACCCTCGATGGTGTAGTAAGTGGGAACTTCCATCCCCTTAGTGTCAATTGCCCAAGGGGCAGAAATTCCGCCAACCAGATCATTATTAGAGTTTAGAATATACACGCCCTTCAGAGGTTCGGTTCTCCCCTCAGGGGTGTAAATTGTTCTAGTTCCGCACCAGTCACCAATCGTAAGTCCGAAGATAAATCCAGCCTATGGTGAAATTCTTGAGGGCTATCTATTGAGGTTATGACAGTGTTGATTCGTACGCCATCTTTTGTTGCTTGTACCGTTTGAGCGAGATTCTCGCCAGCATAAACAACGGATCCATCGTCTGTAAGTGGACCTTTGCTCTTCACTTCAGGGTCTAGAAACAGTTTAGCGCTAGAGGTAGGAGAGGGGCTGTTAGTCGAAGTAATAACAACTGGCTTGTAGGTGTCTTTAGGGATCTCTACATCCACATCACCGCGCGAAAGATATCCATCTTCGGTTGGGACGGCTTCTATGTTATTAATAGCTACTTTATCGGGCGTTGCTTGAGCGACAATTTAAGCAAGTTCCTGATCGCCTAGATCACGTGAATTCTCAGATAAGGGTGACGCAAACGCGTAAGTCATAGTGCCGATAGCAAGAGTGCATGAAGTGGCAATTGACGTGAGTACTGATATTTTTCTGATGGTTCTTCCATTCCTCGAAGTGAACATTTAGTGAGATTTCACATGTGTGCCATCTCACTCTTTGAGTGTATAAGAAATATGTGACCTGGTGAAGTGAAATTGCGAAATAGGTAACATCTCTTTTAACTGTGCACGAAAACTCATGTTCGTGGGTGGTATGTGGCGAAGGTGAGACAATGCGTTCCTGGCAGGCGTTAATGTCTCGAAGCTCCCCTTTGATGTTGTGGGGCGCGACGACGAGCAGGCAATCGCTAGTGTGGTAAAGAATGCGCATGTCTTGAGTATGGTGAAGCGCAAGACTGCGTTAGGTAGTGGAATAGACAAGTTAACTCGCTGACTGGAATACCACGTATCACACGTTCTTAGCTCACCGCACCCGGCTACCAAATGGTAGCTGAGTTCCCACTTATGCCAGGTTGAGCCCGGCTAAAACTTGTTAAACACTCTGGTGAAGAAAGGTACTTTGGTTACCTATCTTGACCCTATACTCCACATCGATGGTGATCGTGTTGCGTCGACGTCGAATCATATTGAGGGTGTGATTAACACTTAGTTGCAGTTATCGCTAAGTGTTTATCAGGGTATGGGCCTTGATCGTCAAGTTGAAACCATGTTGTCGTGGTCGGTGCCCACATGCTGAATTACCTGCCCAGCCAATAACACATTTTTGCTACAGGCACCTACATGCTTTGCGCCTACGCTTTGGCGTCCTCTTCTGGATTTTTTGGCGGGCGCCCGCGTTTGGGAAGTTTTCCGGTACTGGTTGGTAGTCGACCGGCACGGCGTAGCCCATCGCGCAAGATCACTTCGATTTGCGCGTTGACTGACCGTAAATCATCCTCGGCCCAGCGGGCGATGGCATCGTGGACTGCTGGGTCGAGGCGAAGTGAGATTGCTTTTCGTTGTGCCATCTTGTCAGTATGTTGGTTACTGGTAGAGGCCGCCAGCGTTGATAACTGGCTGGGTCTGGCCGTCAGAACACAAAACAACGAGCAGGTTGGAAACCATGGCGGCGCGTCGTTCTGGATCAAGATCGACGATATTTTTTTGTTCGAGTTGATCCAGTGCCATCTCAACCATAGATACCGCGCCGTCTACGATTGTTTCGCGAGCATCCACGATTGCCGCAGCTTGCTGGCGCTGTAGCATTGCTTGGGCGATTTCAGGAGCGTAAGAGAGAGAAGAAATGCGCGTCTCCACGATTTCTAAGCCGGCAACGCTCACTCGTTCGGCAACTTCATTAGCTAGTTCGATGCTGATATCTTCGGTAGATCCGCGTAGTGAGGAGCGGCCATCTACTGGGAAATCGTAAGGGTGCTGGGTGGCAATGTGCCGGAGCGCTGATTCGGACTGGGACTTAATAAATTCTACGTAGTTCTCCACAGAGAATTGCGCTTTAGCGGTATCAGCTACTTGCCAGACGACGATCGCAGCAATATTAATCGGATTACCGCTGTAATCGTTGACCTTTGTCTCGTTGGTCTCGAAATTGCGTACTCGCACCGAGACTTTCTTACGACTTGAGAGTGGGTAGGTGAAGCCAAAACCGGTGATGCGGATAGTTCCTTTGTAGGTACCAAAGAGTTGGACGACGCGTGATTCTCCGGGGGAGATGACGATGAAGCCACTTAGCATTATGACACTGACTAAGATTACGATCGCACAACCTGCCATGATGATACCCGTCAGGGTGGTGGCGCTACCAGAATCTTGCGCGATGGCTCCTTGGATAAAGAACCACGAACTTACAATGATAGCTGCGATGACGATGAAGAGCGCAACTATCGCGAGACCAGTTGGCAGGCACCACGCTCGCTTTTCCGTTACATCAACTCTGATGCCGGAGTGTCCTACCGGATCGGCTGCTACCTTCACTGTTGGAGTGGTGCTCATAATAAAATCCTATCCTCGTAAAAGTGATATTAAAATGATATCACTTTTACGAGGATAGGCAAGGTGTCCACATCAAGTTCACGCACTTGGAAGTGTGACTAACGATTTTAGCCTCCAAACCAGCAGTGAACTTGGCGTGTTTTAATTCCTAGTGCTTGTGTGTAGCTGTGCGCATCGGTTTTACGTCAGGATCGATAAACCCTAAATCCTCGGCAGTTTCTGGAATTTCATTGGTCAACCAACGTGCCGTATCGTCGTCGGCGTGCTGACGTACAATCGTGCGGAACTCGCCCATCTCGAAGTACAAGCAATTGGTAAGCGGATTGCGCTTGTGCTTAATGATCTTATACAACCAGTAGATAAACAAACCAATATTGAACAGCAATGCTGCCCAAGCGCAGACGATATTAGCAACTGGATTCATGGTGGCGTAGTTCGTCATTGAGCTTGGCTTAACCAGCAGCTCGGGCAGTAAATTATTGGCTGCAATCCAGAACATCAATGTAAAGCATCGGAACCAAATCCACTGACCTTTAGCCCAAGTGAAGGCAGGAATCGTACACGCCAGAAGCAAAGCGAAGGTGCAATACCAGGTGTAGTCAGCAAGAGCGTTATACAAGAACGCATGGTTCCACAAATCGTAGGCAATGACCCATGGCCAAACCATATCCACCCAGATAAGTCCGCGCACCTGCTTCTTGCCGTTCGCCGTCGTCGTCTTCGATTCTGAGGTGACGAAGATCTTACCCAAACCGGTAATCGTAATAATATTGAGCAAACCTGCAAGTGCGGAAACGATGTTCCAGTGCCCGCCAATGGTGCGGAATCCAGTGGCTGGATCAATGCCGACGTGATTGGCTTCGAAGTTAGCTGCCAGAGCTTGATACCATTCGGCGGAATGCAGCGGTGCAGTTATGCCACGAGATTCAGGCAAGCCGTTAAGGACGTCAATCGAATGGGAGGCGTTGATGTCTTGCAAACATTGTGGGCTTGCTGCACACGCATAGTAGGAATCAGCTTGGAAGAAAATAGTAATATCGCGGATATTGGCTTCCATGATATTAACTGCTAATCCTAGCCAGAGCGCAATCCCCATCCATAGTGCGTATTTGCGTGCCTTGTCCGGATGGCGTTTGCCAAACACCAACAGGTAACCAGTCATTGTTGCCGTGGCGATCATGATGACGAACTTGCCAAATGGGAACCAGCCCACCATAGGTACTCCATGGATGATCACGTACGGCATCACCGCAATACCGCCGATAGTCCATAGTGTGAAAATGGTCCAGTTCCACCGGCGATTGATTTCAGCTACAGCGATCTGGGCAACGAGAACAATCACCCAGAAAATATAAACTGCGGGAGTTCCGATTTCCCATAGGAATAGTGACGACATGAGATGTCCTTTGTTCGTATATTGCGGAAAAATGGGCGTCTTATCCGATACATCTCTGTATCGAGTAGGACTTAATCCTCAATATTAGCGTGAAAAATTTGAGATACTGGAGACTAACGTCACAGAGTAGTGACTGGTCGTATTTTTACGACGGAACAACGAAGGAGAATCGATGAAAACGTCATCGTGGATGAAGCTCGGTGGAGCTGCAGCGCTCACCGGCCTTAGCGGACTGGTGGCTTTTAGCCAGTTCAGCGGAAAAGCTACCAAAGAAGAGCAAGAATGGGTCTACCCCGGCGATGATCTGATTGATGCCAACTATGAAAATGGCTATTCATCAACATACGCTATCGATATTGATGCTCCAGCTTATGCTGTTTACCGAATTTTCAAGCAGATTGGTGCAGACAAGTCCGGTTCGTTCAGCTCTGAATTCCTTGAGCGAACCTTTGCTCGGCTACCATTCTTTAACTCCTATGAGATTCAGGAAGAATTCCAACAGCCAGACTCAATGATGCCCGGTGACGTTGCCGCCTTCGATTTTCACGGAATGTCGATGGAATGGGCAGATATTGTTCCCGGAAAGTACATGGTGCAGTGGGTTGATACCAAGAACCCTCCAGCCGCGCCAGGTTCTTACGCATTCCGGTTCCCATTCATGAAGCACTTTGCTGCGGCATGGTGTTTCTACTTTGTTCCGCTCAAAGGAGATCGGTGCCGTCTGATTAACCATTGGCGTATCGGTTTCGAGCCAGATAACCCGACGATTTCAGCCATCAACTGGATCAATATTGAGCTCATTGGTGGGGTGATGACTCACCTGCAAAACCTCTACGTCAAGCGTGTGGTGGAATTCCGCAAGAAGCAACAACACACCGGGAAGATGATGCGCGGTATTCTAGGTGGCCGTTGGTTTAATACTGGTACACCAGCTGGACGCTGGGATGGTACGCCGCTGTTCGAAGAGACCTACACCCAGTGGATGCGATACGGTCGCCAAGCCCCGGCGGTAGCCGAAATTCGTGAACCTGTTACGGATAACCCACAATGGCCACCGACGGGTCCAGGCACACCATGGGCTGATATTGTCGACGAAGATTACTTCACTGATTGGGAAGAGCCAGAATTTTCTTGGGACGAACAGATTCGACAGAAGCGGGAAAAGACCTACCTCAAGGGGTGGGGCAAGAAGAAGCCTTCTGCAGAACAGTGAGCGACTAAGTAGTTAAACTGCGACCCAAAGTGGGTGAATGTCAAGAGGCATTCACCCACTTTTAGCTTTATCGTGGCTCTGAGATCTTGTAGGAGGAATGTGTGGTCGGGCTGTGGGCAGTGGATGCGGTTGAGCTACGGGCGGTAAATATGGTGGTTGAAATGCAAGGCGTGAAGTGAAGTAGCTAGTTTGTTGCCTAGCAACGAAAACGGAACCGGGTAAATCTAAGTGAAATACCGGTTCCGTTTTCGGCACAAGTGCCACTATCGGGTTGTCGTTATATTAGCGTTTCGGTCGCATTCCCTTACGGTGCTTTGCAACTTTACGGTAGTGCAGTTCTTCTGGGGTCTTTCCCAGACGGTGTGCAATCTGCTCCTTATCTTCGTCGGAGGCAAAAGAGCGAACGAGTTTGGCATATTCGGGTGTATCGGAATAAATCTCGACTTTAAACGGATTGCGCTTGAGGGTGACAATGCGATAGAGGTGGTAGCCAAATACCCAGACATTGACCACAAGTGCAAGGAATGAGAAGAGGAACAGTGCGCTTTCGTTATGTGCTGAGCGATGAGCGAAGATTGAATCATGCATGAAGTGGGGGAAGGTCAGTACGACGGCAGACCATAACGTTAGTGTGTAGGCGCGGAATTGGATCCACGATCCACGCAAACTAGGCAGAAGGGCTGGGATCGTACATGAAGCCAATAGCGCTATGCCAGAATACCAGGCACGGTCAGACAGGCAGTTATAAACATAGGCGAAATTCCATAGATCGTATCCAATGATCCATGCCAGGGTGAGATCGCCCCACACAACAGCCTTGCTCTTCTTGTTGGCAATGAAAATACCAACCCAACCCGAAATCGCTAGCAGGTTGAGGATTCCAGCGATTCCGTTCATGTAATTCCATGGGCCGCCCCAGGTAGCGAGACCTGTTTCAGGCTGTAGATCATGAATGTTGGCGCATTGGAAATCGCGAATAACTGCTTCGATGATATTGATGGCCAAAATTGCGGGCGGAATCATTAAGTACCATTGGTTGTGCCGAAGTTTTTGAGAGTATTGCAATCCAACGAGGGACAAGGCTCCGGCCAAGGCTGAGTATTGTTTAACTATAGGGAACCAGCCTGCTGATGCAGTTCCTGCAGTGGAGTGTGGCCACCAGAAAATCGTTAATAAAACTGGTGCAACAACGAAGACTGCTAAGACCACCCATTTGTTGCGTTGGGCTAACCAAGCGGTAACTGCAAGGGCAGCTGTGACGATGATAAGCATTGCGTAATCCCACCATTGTCCAACTTCGAATGCGAAAAGAGTGGGATATTCAGGAGCAGGAATTGCGGTAAACATGTGTACCCTCATTATCAATACGGAAGTGTGTTGTGAATAACATGGTACGTCTATCTTAGTGAGTGGCGTGAGCTAAAAATTGGGACTTTCGTGCGGTCGAGAATGGGGTTATTGTTTCGATTGGCTAATTTTGAGTGATAGATGACGGGGTAGAAGCGTTCGTTATTAGGACACCCTAAGTGTGAAGTGTCGCTATGAGTGGGTGGAGTGATGGGGTAGAAGGTAGTGTGCCCGCACTAAATAATTTAAGTATTGATTTATAAGGTTGCCCTAAGTAGCATGTTCGTGTCACTAACGTGGTGATGAATCCGTCGCCTGATTATAGGAGTTATTCACTAATGGGCCGCACTATGAGAAAGATGCTTGTTTCTGCACTTGCAGCAACAGCATTAATGCTCGGGAATACCATCCCGGCTATGGCAAGCCAGGAAAATGAGGCAGTTGTAGCACAGCCGACTACGGCTACCACTGACGTTGCTTCCACAGATGAGGTTTCAACACCAGGAGTTGAAGAGGCAGCTCCTGCTGAAAAACCAGCTTCGCAGACTCCTGCTCCACAACAGCCACAAGCTGAAGAGGCTGAAGAAGCTGAAGAAGCTGAAGAGGCTGAAGTTACGGAAGCTGATAGCGTATCAGCGCCGACTGAGACTGAAATTGCCCAGCCTGCTGAAGGTGGGACTGATCAGTCTACGGCCGCTGAAGAGACGGCTAATGATGGTCGTATTGCTGTTACAAGTGGTTCAGCTAACTGGGATTTCCGCAAGTCATTCCGTGATTATGTTGGAATTGAAGGTGAAAAACTCACCGATGTGACTATTTTGGAACGCGGCAAGAATCTGTTATGGAATGTCGCGCCAGGTCAGAAACTTGATCTTACGGGAGCAACTGGAAAACTGAAGTTCACCGGAAAGATTGAATGGTCAAAGTATGATGGCTACTTGAATCTGTGGATTGCTAATCCAACAATCGATTTCGAGAACAAGCAGCTCCTTGCCGATGGTTATACCCGAGGCACTATGGCTAAAGCTGGAGTAGTCGAATTTGTTCAGCAACCAATTGCACAATTGGCAGACTTGAGTGTTACGCAAAAAGAAGGATACGTTGTTGTATCTTCGCTTGAACCAGTTTTAACGGAGCATGTTAAGTCTCTAGTAGGTTTTTACGCTGGAGAAAAGGGAGCCCCATTCGTAGCTACCATTGGGACGAGCGTGGATAACACTGCCGTTCCGCAACCAGTTCTGTGGGAAATGTTCCCCGAACGCTGGAGTGACCCAGTAAATGGTCCAGTCTATAGCGATGATCCGATCACAAATGTTGAGATTCCTGATGCCAATCTCGAAAAGTGCATTCGCTCGCAGATGGATGTTGATCCAAAGATTCCGATGACGAATAAGGTTCTTGAGGGCATTCAGTCCATAAACTGTGCTGCTTTGGATATTCAAAATCTCCAAGGCATTGAAAAAGCTATCAATCTATCATCCATTAATCTCTACAAGAACAAGATTACCGATCTTGGGCCACTACGTGATTTGACGAAGCTCGTCAGCCTTTCTGTAGGAGGAAATCGGTTGACGTCGCTTGCTCCATTGGCAAAGCTGACAAAACTTCACTCCCTCAGCGCTGAGGAAAATTGGTTGACGGATGTTTCAGTGGTCAAGAATCTGCCAAATCTTTCAACGCTAAATCTTGCGAATAATCGCATCAGCGATATCACGCAATTGCCAATGTTAGAGCAGAATCCTGATGCGGAGACGATTGAAGAAGTCAACTTGTCGCATAACCGCATTTCCGATCTTTCTCGTTGGAATGAATTGGTGTTTATCAAGAACGTCAATCTTTCGCACAACCTCATTGAAGATCTTGGTACTTTGCCACTAAAGCGCGGTATTCGTGAGCTTGATTTGCGCAATAACTTCATCACTGATCCATCGCCGTTAGCAGCTTGGAAAGAGAATGCTGCCTACATTACATGGATCAAACTTGCCTACAATTCATTCGGCCAAGACGGATGGGATGCGCTGCAGCCTCTAACCGCTATTACCGATGAATATCAGGGAACTACGCGCAACTTGTTGCGCGGTGGACCAAACAAGCGAAAGACTGCAGAAGACCTGCGTAATCCACAAACTAAAGAGGCTGTTCAGCAAGCCCATGTGGATGAAGATGCGGTAATTACTGCTGAGATCGCGCAGATTAATGAGGCGATTGAGGCCAAGCGTCAAGCTGAAGAGGCTAAGCGTCAGGCTGAAGAAGAGGCTAAGCGTCAGGCTGAAGAAGAGGCTAAGCGTCAGGCTGAAGAAGAGGCTAAGCGCCAGGCTGAAGAAGAGGCTAAGCGCCAGGCTGAAGAAGAAGCCAAAGCTAATCAGAACAAGGTTTCTGGCTCGCTTTCGTGGGGTGTAAAGAAGTCCTTCCGTCAATACATTCACGGCTTTGCTCGCGGTGATTGGACCCTCTCTGATGGTGCAACTGGCGAATTTGATTTCCCGGTCAAAAATGATGGAAAGATTTCGGCTGATAATTTCACCGAAATGAATTTCGCAGGCAAGGTACATTTCACAGCTCATCATGGTCTGCTTGACCTTGCAATCTCAGAGCCGACGATTAAACAAGAATCGGGAGCGTGGAAACTCTACGCAACATTAGATTCGCGTCCATTTGACCGGAATGATGTTAGTAAAGTCTTTGCTGGAGAGAAGATTCCGCTTGCAGACCTCGAGTCACATCGAGTTGCGATAGCTGACTTGTCAGCTCCGCAGAAAGTTGTTACCGGCGACGCGATTTCATTGTCCTTCGCGGAGGTTAATCTAACATCAGCCGGTGCGACGGCGTTCGCCAACTTCTATCCAGCTGGCCAGGAACTCGATCCCATCACCGTAGCTGTGGAGATTACTAAGGTAAACACGGATACTCCTGGTACGGATACTCCTGGTACGGATACTCCTGGTACGGATACTCCTGGTACGGATACTCCTGGTACCGATACTCCAGGAACTGGTGACTCTACCTCGACCACCGAAGGCGTTGCCAACATTGGAACCCTCGATTGGGGAGTCAAGGATAGTTTCCGCAAGTACATTCACGGCTTCGCTAAGGGCGATTGGGAACTCTTTGACGGTGTAACTGGCGAGTTCCTCTTCCCACTCAAGGCCGGTGAAAAGGTATCGCTAACCGATATCGCAGAAATCAACTTCGCGGGCAGAGTACACTTCACTGGACACCACGGCCTACTCGACCTCACTATTTCGGAACCAACAGTCAAGAAAGAAGCTGATGGTTGGAAGCTCTACGCAACGGTAGCATCACGGCCACTCGATAACCAGAACGTGGCAATGGTTACTGCTTTCCGTAGCGCACAGCCAGCATCTGCAATCACCTCATCGCGAGTTGCACTTGCTACCCTTTCAGATCCGCAAATGACTGATGTTGGTCAAGGAGTGAAGCGCCTAACCTTCGCAAATGTTTCCCTCACCGCACAAGGAGCGCAAGCATTTGCCGGATTCTATCAGCCGGGCCAAAGCCTTGACGCACTTACAATCACACTCGGTGCTAGCGTCAAATCCGACGATTCTGGAAAGAACAGGGCAGACGGTAACGGCAAGGACGGAGCCGATCAAGGTAATAAGGGTAATCAGAAGAACGATGGTGGTGTAGATCCAAACCAGCAGATGTCTAACGACAATGGTGGTAAGGAATCACAGATGAAGCAATGCACTGTTGATACAAACAAGAAGCGTATCGCCAGTGGAAACCTCAACTGGGCAATCCGCTCCTCGTTTACCACCTACGTTCGCGGCTCAATCGCACACGGTGGCTGGGACCTCAACGGTGCTTCCTGGAACGGTAGCGAGTTTAGCTTCCCAGCAACTGGCGGACTGTACAACACCGCTACGCGCTCCGGCTCGATCTACTACGGCGGCTCAGTACACTTCACCGGACACAACGGTATCCTCGATCTGACAATGAGCAACCCAAGTATTTCCATGAACGGAAACAGCGGATCGCTCTACCTGACTGTAGCTGGATCAGATATGAGCGGCAACAAGTTCAATCTTGGCCGGGTCCAATTCGCCACAATTTCGTTCAACGGAGTTTCGGTCTCTGACGGTGCACTGAGCTTCAGCGGCGCATCTGTAGCGCTGACCGCCGAAGGAGCAAAGGCATTCGCCGGATTCTACCAGCCAGGCGAACAACTAGATCCAATGTCATCTAACGTTAAACTCATCCCAGCAACGGCATGTGACCCAGCAACCGGTGAGCTTATCGAATACGGTGCATTCGGTGAAACTCTTGCAACAACGGGTGTAAGTGTTCAGGTAATGTTCCTTGTCTCAATCCTGACGCTCTTTGCCGGAGCTGGACTCATCGGCGCTCGTCGTCGATCCGTCACACCCAGTGCCCGCAACTAATTAGATGGCACAGAAAAATGAGACAACTGACTAAGGTCAGTTACTGTTAACGATAGCGACGGTGTGGAGCACTCAGTGTGCTCCACACCGCGTTCGTGCGAAGAGAGCCAAAACGTGATGAAACGAAAACTAACTATCCTCGTTGCCATACTTGCGACAACCCTAGGAGCATGCGGCACACCGGTACATCCTGACGAAGCAAAAAAAGATGCCAGCCAGCAGGAAAGTTCCGAACAAAAAACCGACGTCGAAACCACTAAAGCCGCGCTACCAAATCCACATGAGATCACTGGCTTGCGAGTTGTTTCCGATATACCAGATCCCGAAGCAGTATCTGGAAATTTCCCGCAAAAACTGCCAGTAACGATGACCGACGTCGAAGGTAACAGCGTCACGATCACTGATACCTCTCGAATCTTAGCCCTGGACTTACCAGGAACATTAAGTAGAACCGTCATCGCCTTAGGATACGGAAAGAATCTCGTCGGACGAACTGTTTCCTCAACCGAAGAACAACTCCGTGATTTACCGGTCGTGACCGAAAATGGTCACACTCTCAACACTGAAGCGATCCTATCCTTAAACCCAACCGTGATTATTGCCGATCGCAGTGTTGGTCCACCCGAATCTCTTGATCAACTGCGCGCCTCAGGTATCCCCGTCGTCCTGATAGATCCACAACGCGGCCTAGAGCACAATGCGCCACTGATTATGAGTGTTGCCCAAGCCTTAGGGAATGAAGAAGCAGGAAAAGCACTGGTAGAACGCACCGAAAAAGAAACCCAAGAAGCTGTTGCGCAGATCAAGGAATGGATCCCAGAACAGCCGATGGAAGCAGCGTTCTTGTATGTGCGTGGCACCGGCGGAGTATTCTTTATTCTCGGTGCCAACGAAGGCGCATCGGAGCTCATCAGCTCAGTTGGCGGAAAAGATCTCGCAAAGGAACAAGGCATAACCGGCCTCACCCCAGCAAATGCGGAATCACTTGTTGCGCTGAACCCAGAAGTTATTTTTACGATGAGCGCTGGTCTGGAATCAACTAACGGCATGGAAGGATTCCTGGCACGTCCAGGCGTATCAGAAACCCGAGCCGGACAAAACCAGCGCGTCGTTGCCATCCCAGACGGCTTATCGCTATCCTTCGGTCCTCAAACTGGGCAAACGCTACTAGCAGTTGCCCGTGCACTGTACGGAGTTGAATAACACTATGGCACCAGTTGCTGCGGGCCTCGCACGCCGCAAAATACGTGTGACAGTCACATTTGTGATTGTCATAAGCGCACTCGTCATCTCAACCTTAATCTCAGCACTCCTGGGACAATATCCAGTAAGTGTTAGTGACGTCTTGCGATCCCTATTCGCCCCAATCGGATTAGCTCAATATCCTGACGAGCCACTGGTGTTCTCCACACTATGGAATATCCGATTCCCGCGAATTTGTTTAGGATTGTTTGTGGGTGCGGCGCTCGCAGTAGCAGGTGCAGTTATGCAAGCAGTATTCTCAAATCCACTTGCCGAACCTGGCATCGTGGGTGTGTCTTCGGGAGCATCAGTCGGTGCTGCACTAGCACTCGTTTTTGCTCCGCATGCTTTAGGCGGCTTTTCAGTACCGCTAGCAGCATTCGTCTCCGGCTTAGCTGCAGCCATGATTGTTTATATGCTCTCGCGCTCGAACGGGAAAGCAGATGTGATCGTTCTCGTCCTCACCGGTATTGCAGTGACGGCGGTGTGTACCGCGTTAGCGTCAATCGCTACCTATATTGCCCCAACCACCGCCCGGGACCACATTGTATTTTGGCAAATGGGTTCACTAAACGGAACCGTATGGTCACACGTTTGGATCGTCGCCGTCGTCGTCACCTTTGGAATTGCCGTCTCACTGATGATTACCAAGCAACTCGATACGCTATCGTTAGGCGAACGTGCAGCTGGACATGTGGGCATTAACGTCCAACGCCTGCGACTGATCGCCATCACTCTTGCCACGTTACTCACCGCAGCGGCTGTTTCGTATGCGGGAGTTATCGCCTTCGTTGGACTAATCGTTCCACATGTGATGCGTTTGGCTTTAGGTCCAGTTAATCGTGTGTTGCTCCCCGCATCGATGTTTGCCGGGGCATTGCTGATCACACTCTCTGATCTGGCAGCCCGCACGTTAATACCGTTTGCAGACTTGCCAATCGGTATCTTTACCGCACTCGTTGGCGGCCCAACATTCTTCATTTTATTGCGCACTCGGCTACGGATGGGACGCTAACATGACTAATAATCGACGCCCAGGAACCAAAGCGGTGAGTGCTCAAGGCATCACATTTTCCTACGGTAGCCGGCAAATTCTTCACGATGTGTCACTTTCAGTTAATTATGGTGAAGTTGTTGGTCTGTTAGGTCCCAACGGAACTGGAAAATCTACGCTGGTGGGAATTATGGCCGGAGATCTCGAAGCCGACCAAGGCAGCGTGCGATACGAGGAAAGCGAACTAGCCCAATTTTCTCGCCGCGAGCTTGCCCAAACTCGTTCCGTGATGCCGCAAGCAATCGACTTCCCGTTCTCATACATGGTTCAAGACATTGTGGCTATGGGCCGTCAATGCTGGGATCCAGATCCGCAACGAGACCAAGAGATCGTTTCTAGCTCGCTCGAACGCACCGATGTTGGCGGTTTTGAAGATAGAGACGTCACTCGACTATCGGGCGGAGAAAAGGCTCGCGTGACGCTATCGCGGGTGCTGGCCCAAGAAGCCAGCGTCGTTTTTCTCGATGAACCAACCGCGGCGCTGGATATCGCACACCAAGAACGTACTATGCAGATTTGCCGTGAGCTTGCCCAGGCTGGCCATGCAGTTATCGCAGTTATGCACGATTTGCAATTAGCAGGTACGCACTGCGACCGGATTGCGCTCATGAGCCACGGGTCGATTGCGGCTTATGATCGGCCCGAGGTGGTACTCAACAGTGAGCTGCTTTCTCAGGTTTATGACTGGCCGATCGACGTGATTCGAGTGGCTGGACGTCTTGTTGTGCTACCACAGAGTCCCGCGTAGCACGCAAGGTTATAACCGCAGCGCTACATTGGGCGTTTCAGTGTGACGAAGTGGTGGATTCGGTTGGCGAAACACCAAGCCATTCATGCCACCCTTTATGTAACACCAGCCATGCCATCAAACCATAGCCGGCTTGGCGTGGCGTATAGCTTGCCGTCATGGACATATCAGTAGACCACTGTTCATGGTTATATAACGGAGTAAAGCAATCGACGTAAGGTACATTGCGGCGCGCACAAACATCAGCGAAGGCTTGGCTGAGATCGTTTTGGTTGCGTAAGGGTTGATCGTTGCGCGGTGGTGGTCCGACGACGAAGGCAGAGAGCCCGAAACTTATGGCGTTGTCTAAAATATTGGCGACGTAGAGCCGGGAGCGTGCCAGAGACAAGCCGCGTTCCATATCGTGAGAGCCCAAACCTAAAACAAGCCGATTATCTGCTTCTCGATCCATGCGGCTAACAACATCCTTCTCCCACCGAGCAGCCAGCGCTTCAGTTCCTTCGCCAGGGGTGGCAAGGGTGAGATGGAGCAGTGGCGGATCGCAGTGCGTGCGGGCCATGACACGTCCAGTCCATCCTAAAGCACGCGCGTCACCAAATCCGGCGACGAGTTCATCGCCGACGAACATTATGCGCATCGGATGATCGCTATTAACTCTGGTCATGGTTACCCTTTCCACTCACATCGTGGATCGTTTCTTCTTCAGCTACTCATATCTTACTGGTTATTAGGCACTTACTGGTTATTTGGCACTTACTGGTTATGGGGTGCGAGCTAAGCGCTGATATTCGTTTGCGTCCAGATAAGGATGGGAGGGTTGATTTTCACGCAACCCTCCCATCCATACGCGCATTTCATTGCACTGCGCTATGAAATGCGCGGAGCTCTACGCTCTACTTGGCAAAAACCTCATCAATAATTGTTTGTGCTTGGGCTTGGTGGATCTTGCCAAGGCCGGTGGCAGTTGAGGCTGCAGCAGGGCGCGAGACTCGTTTGACCTGCAAACCCATAGGCAAGAACATCTCTAGCGCAAGGTGTGGCCATGCGCCTTGATTTGCCGGCTCATCTTGAGCCCAGATCAGCTCGGCATTCGGATATTTAGCTAACTCGTTAGCTAGTTCTTGGACTGGGTGGGGATAAAGTTGTTCGATACGGATAATGGCAACCGAGGTATCATTATCTTTTTCGCGCCGGTCAAGTAGATCGTAGTAGAGTCGTCCGGTGCACAGCACAACTCGCGTGACGTCGAGATCTTGACGATGCTCCCCAATAACTGTTTGGAATGTGCCGGTTGTAAAATCTTCTACCTGCGAAACTGCCCCTTTACGGCGCAACAATTGCTTAGGCGTGATAGCAATGAGCGGTTTGCGGGGGCGTTGATAGGCTTGGCGGCGCAACATGTGGAAGTGATTAGCCGGGGTAGATGGCTGAACAACAATCATATTATTCTCGGCACAAAGCTGAAGATAGCGTTCGATACGTGCTGAGGAGTGATCTGGGCCTTGGCCTTCGTAGCCGTGTGGCAACATCAGCACCAGTGAAGATTTTTGGTTCCACTTTTGTTCGGCTGATGAAATAAATTCGTCGACTACCGTTTGGGCGCCGTTGGCGAAATCGCCAAACTGCGCTTCCCAGACCACCAGTGCATCGGGGCGTTCTACAGAATAGCCGTATTCGAATGCCATCACTGAGTATTCTGAAAGGGGCGAATCATGGATTTCGAATCGTGCTTGATCTTCGGTGAGATGTTGAAGCGGAGTCCATTCTTTACCAGTGCCATCGCCATGGGAAATAGCGTGCCGTTGGACGAAGGTTCCGCGGCGTACATCTTGACCAGACATTCGTACCGGAACTCCTTCAATCAGCAGCGAACCGAAGGCAAGAAGTTCACCAAAGCCCCAGTCGATATTTCCCTGAGTGGCCATCTCGTTGCGTTTGGTGAATAGCTGGAGGACTTTCTTGTGTGGCGTAAACCCTTCTGGTACTTGCACATGTGCTGCCCCGATACGAGCCAAAACCCCAGGAGTGGTAGCGGTTTGCCACCCGATCATTGCGGCGGCGTCGTCGTCTTGTGAATGCGGTTGCCCTAAAGACACAGCTGCTTGTATTTCAGACTTCGTCAGCGTATCGTCGGATTCGCGCACTGAATTCAATGCCCGATCGAGGGTATCTTGATAAGTGTTTTCAAGTTCGGCTACTTCTTCGGACGTCATATCGCCACGGCCGATCAATGCTTCAGCATAGATACGGCGGGTGGTGCGTTTGGATTCAACGAGGGAGTACATCACTGGTTGAGTCATCGACGGATCATCGCCTTCGTTGTGTCCGCGACGGCGATAGCAGATGATATCGATGATGACGTCCTTGTGGAATTCTTCGCGGAATTCTTGAGCCAAGCGCGCTACTCGTGCCACTGCTTCGGGATCGTCTCCGTTGACATGGAATATGGGCAGCTGCAGACCTTTTGCCATGTCGGTGGTATAGCGTGAGGAGCGACCTAACGAAGGGGCAGTGGTGAAACCGATTTGGTTGTTGACGATGATGTGGATCGTGCCACCGTTCTTATAGCCAGGCAGCTGGGAGAGGTTGAATGTTTCCCAAACCACTCCTTGCCCAGAGAATGCCGCATCACCATGGATCAGGATCGGCAAGACCGGGTAGAACGAATCTGTTACCCCCATCAGGTCGTGTTTTCCGCGAACGATTCCCTCTAAGACGCCGTCGGCAGCTTCAAGATGAGAGGGGTTAGCGGCAAGATAGACGCCGACTTTCTTCCCTTTAGGTGAGGTGTAGCTGCCTTCAGTTCCCAAATGATATTTGACGTCACCTGAACCTTGTACCGAAGAAGGATCGATACGTCCGTCAAACTCGTTGAAGACTTGTGCATAGGATTTACCAGCGATATTGGTCAGTACGTTGAGCCGGCCACGGTGTGCCATGCCGATAGCAACATCGCTCAATCCTGATTCTGCCGCTCCTTCTAGGATTGAATCCAGAGCCGGTATCAGGGATTCACCGCCTTCAAGGGAGAAGCGCTTTTGCCCGATGTACTTTGTTTGCAAGAAAGTTTCGAAAGCCTCAGCTTCGTTGAGTTTGGTTAAAATACGACGACGTTGTTCGATCGTGGCTGGTTCAGCAGGGCGCTCAAGGCGTGCTTGGAACCAGGTGCGTTGTGCCGGATCTTGAATATGCATGTATTCGATGCCGACTGTGCGGCAGTATGCTTCGCGGAGCTGGTCAAGGATTTGGCGCAGTGTTAAATGCGAAGATTCGGCAAAGCCGCCAGTGGGGAAGGACCGATCCAAGTCCCATAATGTCAAACCGTAGGAGCTGATTTCTAGGTCCGGGTGACGGCGAATATGGAAGGAGAGCGGATCAGTATCTGCAATGAGATGGCCGCGTTGGCGGTAGGCGTGAATCAGTTCCGCAATACGTGCCGGCTTGCCCAGTTCTCGTTTGGCATCGTATTCGACGTCGGTTTCCCACACGAATGGTTTAAACGGAATATGGAGTGCTACATAGACTCGATCATAGAAACCATCTAACCCGAGAAGCTTGTGTTCCATTAGGCGCAAGAAACGCCCAGAGGTTGCTCCTTGGATAACACGGTGGTCATAGGTGGAGGTGATATGGACGACTTTCGATATGCCCATACGTGCTAGTTGTGCTTCGGCAGTTCCAGCAAAAGCGGGTGGGTAAACCATTGAGCCAACCCCGACGATAAGCCCTTGGCCCTTCATCAACCGCGGAATGGAGTGGGTTGTGCCAAAGCCACCAGGGTTAGTTAGTGAAACTGTTGTACCTTGATAGTCTTCAATGGTCAGATTATTTTCTCGTCCGCGCTTGATCAGATCTTCGAAGGCGATCAAAAATTCGGAGAACGTCATATGTTCGGCATGTTTAATCGAGGGCACAACAAGGGTGCGTTCCCCATTTGGTTTGGTGACGTCGATAGCGATACCAAGATTGACAGCTGAAGGTTTGACTAACGTCGGTTTGTTAGCCTCATCGAGCTTATACGAGTAGTTCATCTCGGGCATCTCGGATAATGCTTCAACCATCGCATAGGCGATCAGGTGCGTGAAAGAGACTTTACCGCCGCGCGTAGAAGCAAGATACTTGTTGATAACACGCCGGTTATCAAACATGACGCGGGCAGGAAGAGCGCGCACGGTGGTAGCAGTTGGTAGCTCTAGTGAAGCATCCATGTTCTTCACAAGTCCGCGATCGCTACCTTTGAGCGGGACGAATTGTGAATGTTCTTGTTCGTATATTTGGCCTACTTTTGGTTTGAGGTCAAATTTTTGCGCGTAAGGGGTTACTGCGGGTTGTGCTGCAGAGCGTGGTTGAGGTGGAAGGTCTGAGCGGGTCACATTGGTTGACGCGGTCACTTCTCGGCCGTGTGTTGAATGGATGGTTCGCTGATCTTGTTGGGTTTGTTCTGAAACCTCAGGCTGGGCAGCTGGCTCGTGGATAACGGGGCTACGCCCAGCAGCTTGCCAAGCACGAAACATTTCTTTCCATTGTGGTCCAACACTTTGGGGGTTGTTCAAATACGAGGAGTATAAATCCTCAACAAAGCTTTGGTTCGTTCCAAAATCTTCTGATTGGGATGACGTCACTGTCTTTGCCTCACTAGCCACTCGAAGAATTATCTTAACTTCAAACTATACTGGAAATGTGTCGAGTTTTACAGTAATTGCGAAGATTGAAATCGTGATGTGTGGAGGAATTGTGGAAATCATTCCTAGAACAAGGCCTAGCTACGCTACGATGAAGATTATGAGAACTGACGTTGGTGGTAGGTTGTGTTAGTAAATCTGATTTTACTCGGGATAGGTGTTCTTCTAACTTTAGGCACTGCAATTTTTGTGGCTGCCGAATTTTCTCTCGTGGCATTGGATCCGGCAACAGTCGATGCTAAAGCCGAAGATGGCGATGCACACGCAAAAAAAGTAACTAAAGCTCTCCATCATCTATCTATTCAACTTTCTGCCTGCCAAGTCGGTATCACAATAACCACGATTTTATTAGGCTATGTGGCTCAGGCGCCGTTACAGGAATTGTTCGGAGAACTTTTAGGCCGCACTCTGGTTAGCCAAGCGGCTGCGGTAGCTAGTGGCGTTATAATCGCATTCGTCGTCGTGAATTTATTTTCAATGGTTTTCGGTGAGCTTGTACCGAAAAATATGGCGCTGGCCGCACCGCTGCGTACTGCTGCGTTAGTGTCGTTGCCGTTGCGTATTTTTACCTTGCTTTTTAAGCCGCTCATTATTGTGTTGAACAATTCAGCAAACTGGATTTTGAATCGCTTTGGGATCGACGTGGCTGAAGAGCTCTCCGGGGCACGTTCAGCGAGTGAACTTTCTGCGTTGGTGCGACGTTCTGCCGAGCAGGGAACTTTGGATGTATCTACTGCTCGTTTGCTGACTCGTTCTATAGATATTGGTGCATTGACCGCGGTAGATGTGATGACTGACCGTGGGCGAGTAAATCACCTAACTGTCGACCAAACTGCAGCAGATATCATTGATTTGGCGCGGGTTACTGGTCATTCGCGTTTTCCGGTTATCGGTGAAGATATGGATGATATTCGCGGGATTGTTAATCTGCGCCGTGCTATTGCTATTCCGTTCGAACGCCGCAGTGAGGTCAGTGTAACTTCCTCCTCACTTATGATTCCAGTGCCTCGAGTTCCAGAGACCTTAGAATTAGCGCCACTGCTAGTGCGGTTGCGGGCCTCAGGATCCCAGGTCGCCGTCGTCATCGATGAATACGGTGGTGTCTCAGGAATCGTCACCCTCGAAGACGTTATTGAAGAAATTGTTGGTGACGTTGCTGATGAGCACGATGGCTCTAACTCTCAGTCGCGGGTTTTGGCTACCGGAGAAACGATTGTTCCGGGATTGATGCGCCCCGATGAGCTTGCTCGAGAATTCCATATTCAGGTTCCCGACGACGGTCCGTGGGAAACGCTAGGTGGCTGGATTATGGCTGGATTAGGCAAGATTCCCGAAGTCGGTGACTATTACAGTGCTGAGGGAGTTACAGCGCGCGTTGAGAAAATGGATGGTCGCCGCGTTGAAACGGTTTGTCTGCGAGTTGACGACGAGGCGGAGGTAGAAGAATGAGTCTTGGACCTTCGTTACTTATCACAGTTGCGCTTCTAGCTATTAATGCGTATTTCGTTGCTGCCGAATTCGCGGTCATGGGTTCGCGGCGCTCGCGAATTGAACCGTTAGCGCACGGTGGCAAGAAAAGCGCGCGCACGGTTCTTTACGCTTTGGAACATGTCACGCTGATGCTTGCTACATGCCAACTCGGGGTAACTATTGCTTCGGTGGCCTTGGGCGCAGTTGCCGAACCTGCGATTGCTCATGCGATTGATGCGCCGTTAGCTCGGCTGGGAATTCCAGAGTCGATGACGCATCCAATAGCTATTGTTATTGCACTGCTTTTGGTGGTCTATGCACATGTGGTTATCGGAGAGATGGTGCCGAAGAATCTTGCGGTGACTAACCCGGAGCGCACTGCGCTTATTCTTGGGCCGCCGCTAGTTTATATTTCGAAGTTCTTTTACCCGATCGTGGCGTCAATGAATTGGGTTGCCAACCATATTATTCGGCTTTTTGGATTCGAACCCAAGAGTGAAGTGGCCTCGGCTTTTACTGCCGATGAGGTTGCTTCGATTGTTGAGGTTTCTAAAGCTGCGGGCGTGCTGGATGCTGATGTTGGTTTGATTTCTTCGGCGATTGAATTTTCCGAACAGACCGCTAGGGAACTGATGATTTCCGAAGCGGAGTTAGAGACTGTTCCTGATTCGTTGACGCCGCAAGAACTAGAAGATCGTGTAGCTCATACGGGTTATTCTCGCTTCCCAGTGGTGGCTTCCAATGGCGTACTTATCGGATATGTCCATGTTAAAGATATTCTCGATATTGCTCCAGATCATCGCACTGAACCGATTCCCGGTTGGAAGATCCGGCGTTTGGTGACCGTTGATCCAGATGATGAGATCGAAACTGCAATGCGCGTCATGCAAAAAGCGGGGGCGCATATGGCTGCAATCAATCTTAAAGATGGCACTCAAGGGGTTATTTTCCTAGAAGATGTGCTTGAAGAGTTAATCGGCGAAGTGCGCGATGCAATGCAGCGCTAACGTGTGGTTGCATTCACCACCGATAAATCTAGCGCGAATGTTATCAAAATGTTATGGTTGCATGTAGTGATACGACTACTACATAAGGGAGACGCGTGAGCGATTATAAAACTCGGCCGACTCGCCGCGAATTGCGGCTTGCGCGTCTAGCCGAAGAAGCCCGTCAGTCCTGCACAGACACCGCTTCGCGAACAACGGTCGTGATGGCCGTTCCTGAAGATCTGCACTCTGGCGATCATGCCGGCGATCTTCCTGAACTTGACAGCAATACCTTTGCTATGGACAACGCGCACGGTGTTGATGAACAGCGTCGGGTGCGTGTTCCGCAGCTCTATGCTTCCTTGCGTCATTTTTGGCATCAATCAAAAAACCGTCGCGCGTTTGCATCGGCCTCCTGCGCCTTTGTTATTGCTATCGGAGGCGGATTAGCTCTGGGATCGTATGGATTTGAGACCCATGCCCAGGCAAACTCAGCGGAAGGGGAGTTCGCTGGAGAAGAAATCGATCACAGCCAGACTCCAGCCACCTTGCGCTCCCTTTCTGGTGCGGCTGATTCAGCGCGCTTTAAGGCTTACCAGGAGCAATTCTCCGGCCATGCAGTAGTGTGCGAAACTGTGTCCAGCGCCAATTCGTTGACGGCGTTTGCGCGCAACGATCTCGATAAATTTATTCATCCACTCGCCGCTGGAACCTTTAGTGAAGCTTCGCCATTTGGGTGGCGAATCCACCCCATCTACGGCACATCTACGCTGCACGAAGGCGTTGATTTTTCAGCAGCTTTGGGTACACCGATCTATGCCATTGCAGATGGAAAAGTCGTCTTTTCTGGCTCCAGTTCGATAACGTTTGGCGATCCGGTAGTCATTATCGAACACGAAATCAATGGTGAGAAATTCACGTCGTGGTATTTACATTCTTACGCCTCTGGTATCCATGTTAGCGAAGGCGATAGTGTGCGAATGGGAGACCACATCGCCGACGTCGGAAATGCTGGTCGTTCTACCGGTCCTCATCTACATTTTGAGATTCACCCGGGTGCGTTCAGTGGTTTTGATGGCCCTGGCCCGGTAGATCCCATGACATTTATGAAGGAAAAAGGCGCAGTCGATATTAACGACGTCTGCGGAGCACGCTAGGGGCCATGGCAGATAATCTGTGGAAGTATGGCAATGCTTTAGAAAAGCCCATCGTTATTGCTCATCGTGGTGGCGGGCTTGAAGCTCCAGAAAACACCTATCATGCCTTTTCGCGGCTGAGTGCTCTTGAGGTTGGCTACATTGAGACCGATGTGCATAGCACCAAAGATGGTGTTGCAGTTGTTATCCACGATCCAGTTCTTGATCGGGTCTCTAATGGTCGTGGCTTAGTTAGCCATCATACGTGGGATGATGTGAAGAAACTTCGCGATCATTGTGGCGCTCCATTGATGCGTCTAGATGAAACACTCACGCAGTTTCCCGATATGGTCTTTAACATTGACGCCAAGGAGGATCGGGTTGTTGAACCGCTGATCTGTGCAATCACGCAGGCTCGCGCATTCGATCGAGTTTCTTTGGCCTCATTTTCGGAACGACGGCTGGCTAAGTTGCGTCAAAGATTGCCCGGAACACCATCTTCGCTCGGTGTTTCAGCAGTTGCGAAACTTCTATTAGCGGCTAAGTCTACTGGGAAAATACGTAGCGCGTTGTTACGCACCTTGCCAACTATCGACGACGGCGTCCAGGCAGTTCAGGTTCCCTCTTCGTTTCGGGGGATAAAGATTGTTGATAAGAACTTCATTGAGTTGGCTCATGAGCGAGATTGGGCGGTCCATGTGTGGACGGTCAATGATGAGCGCCAAGCGCGTCAGCTCATGGAACTGGGAGTAGATGGGATCATTACCGATATCCCTACTTCGATTCGCAACGTATTGTAGAGTGCTTCGGATTAGATCTGGACCAGTAGCGGCCTTCTGCTGAGCAGGCACGTACTATAGGCCACTGGCGACGATGGTGATATCGCCGTAGCTGCTGACGGAGTGGCGTTTGTGGCATTAGTCTTTTATGTCCATCTTGAAGGATTAAATTGTTGGCTTGATGTGTTTAGATTCACCTAATCTGCAGGTAGTAAGAGCTGAGCTTAGGGTAGCCTTAGCTATGTTCTGTAAGGAAATTGCAGAACGGCACATATTCCCTAAACAGAGGAGAGCAACACATGTTGCGAATTCGCCCAGCTTCGGTATCGGCACTAGCTGCTATATTTCTAACCCTTAGTGCGTGTAGCACTCCGGCAGATAATAATGCAGAACCATCTCAGCCTGAATCACAGGCTAAGGTTAGCGAAGAACTCAAGCCCACTGAAGAACCCCTGGTCATTTACTCTGGCCGCAACGAGAAACTCGTCGCTCCGCTCATGGAAGAATTCACCAAAGATACCGGAGTTAAAGTCGACATCCGCTATGCCGGAACCCCGGAACTTGCTGCTCAGCTTCTTGAAGAAGGCGAAAAGACCCCTGCGCAAGTCTTCCTTTCCCAGGATGCAGGAGCACTTGGCCTGATTTCAGGGGCAGACATGTTTGCGCCTCTCGACAAGTCAGTAACTGAGAAAGTTGCACCAGAATATACCTCCCATGATGGCTCCTGGGTTGGCCTAACCGGCCGTGCACGAGTCATGGCTTACGACTCTGAAAAGCTCACGGCAGATGAGGTACCAGCAGACGTTTTCGAACTTACAGATCCTAAGTGGAATGGCAAGGTTGGAATTGCCCCTACTAACGCCTCTTTCCAATCCTTTGTTACGGCAATGCGCGTTATGGAGGGTGAAGAAAAAACCGAGAAATGGCTAACTGACCTCAAAGCTAACAACGTGCAAACTTTTGCGAAGAATGGCGAAATTCTTGAAGCTGTGAATAATGGGGCAGTTGAAATTGGCTTGATCAACCACTACTACTGGGCACGTTCGGAACAGGACCCGAAAACTCTGCGTGCACAGCTGAAATTCGGTAAGCCCGGATCTGTTACCGCACTCGTGAACGTAACCGGTGTTGGCATTCTTAAAAAGGCTGCAGATAACCCTAATGCCCAAATCTTTGTTGATTACATGCTGTCCGATAAAGCACAAGATTACTTCCTAGAAAAGACCTTCGAGTACCCACTGCTCAAAGGTGCGAAGAGCCCGGCAAACGTGCCAGCTCTCAATGAACTTGGCGGCCCGGACGTTAAGCTTTCCGAACTGTCATCGTTGAACGAAACTATTGAGCTACTAACTAAGGTTGGTATGCTCTAAAATCGTCAATGACGCTCGTGCCAGCACGGTGAAACCACCATGCGGGCACGAGCGTTTACGAAATACGCATCAATATGAAATCTGACGCACGATACCGCACCCGTCCACAACGAAGATTGACGCGCGGTCAACATCTTCCGCAAACGCTCGTCTATGTGAGCGTTATAGTCGCGTGCGTTAGTGTTATCCCCATTTTCTTCCTCGGGTACAGAGCATTGAGTAATGGGGTGATCTCCTTTGTTCAGGTTCTCATCAGAGAACGTAGCATTGAACTATTTTGGAATACGATCTTACTCGGCGCCATCGTGAGCATAGCAAGCGCCATCCTTGGAACGATAACAGCGTGGACAGTGACGCGAATATCTCTTTATCGACCCCGATTCTGGATCACGCTCGTCTGCCTTCCTTTGGGCGTGCCCAGCTTTGTATCGGCCTTCGCATGGATCACTGCTTTTCCTACTTTTACAGGAATTATCCCGTTGGCTATTCTTATGACCCTTGTCTCGACGCCATTTGTCACTGTCCCGGTGATGGCGGCATTGACTCAAATAGACCATGCGCAAGCAGACGTTGCACGCACTCTAGGACGCCGTCGAATATATGTCTTCTTCACGATCACGCTGCCCCAAATTGCGCCGGCAATAGGGGCGGGAAGCATTATTGTTGCTCTGTATACTATTTCAGACTTTGGTGCGCCGGCTTTGATGCGCTACGAAACCCTTACCACCGGTGTCTATGGGCAAGTCATTGCTGGAGTGTCCAAGCATTCACCAGCTGGACTAGCAATCCTTATTATGCTTATCGCTGCTACCCTCGTCATTGTAGAAAATCTCTTACGGCGTCGAAGCTACCGATCCAGCACACATAGCTACCAACCCCCAGCGCAACAGCTTAGCCTTACCGGCCAACTCGCAGTTAGCGCCGTTGTGCTAGTTATTGCGGGAGTTTCCATCATTGCCCCACTGGCAGCGCTATTCTATCGCTGGATAGTTCACAGCCAAACAGTAACTGATTGGGATCGAATTGCCCAAGCAGGCCTCACGACGATCATCCTGGCAAGCCTTGCTGCCACCATCGCCACCCTCGCTAGCCTTGCCATTGCCTATCTCACGGCGCGCCTACGCCACCCTGTTTTGAGCATTATCGAAGCAGCAACATTTATGGGACATGCTCTGCCTGGTGTCGTCTTGGCGCTGGCGATGGTTAGCTTTACTCTTACCGTCATTCCGTGGGCATACCAATCCCTTCCCACGCTCATCGTCACTTATGTATTCCTCTTCATGCCTAAGGGGATCGGGGCAGCACGCAGTGGATTCCACAACGTCAGTGTTGAAGCCGAAGAAGTTGCTCGTACTCTTGGAGATTCACCTCTTCGAGTATGGGCACGAGTATCAATCCCGGGCGCAAAAGCAGGGATCTTCGCCGGATGGCTCCTTGTGGCTACGGCGGTTATGAAAGAACTACCGGCAACCCTCATGCTTCGTCCAAACAGCATTCACACTCTGGCCACCGAATTGTGGAACTACAGTTCCATTGGTTCCTATGGTGCGGCAGCACCGGTTGGCCTTGCTCTCCTTATTGTTGGAATGATCCCCGCACTCATGCTATCGAGGAGCTTGCACTCATGATGGATATACGTAATATTCACGCCCATTACACCCCAGGCAATCCGGTTCTTCGAGGAGTGAATCTTCGGGTCCAACCAGGTAGTATCACTACAGTGCTCGGCGCATCGGGAAGCGGGAAAACTACTCTTCTTAGAGTTTTGGTCGGCCTGCATACTCCCAGTCAAGGACATATCGAATGCGCGGGCCGTGACATCACCACCTTGCCAACTCACCAGCGTAAAATCGGTCTGGTACCGCAAAATGGTGCGCTCTTCACCCATTTAAATGTTGCGGAAAATATCGCATATGGCCTGAGAGGGGTGCGCCGTCGCCACGCAGCACGCCACCCTCGTGTGCTAGAGATGCTCGATATGATCGGCTTAGCTGGATACGCGACGCGACGGCCCGATCAATTATCTGGTGGACAACAGCAACGTGTAGCTCTTGCTCGAGCTCTGGCACCGCAACCAGATGCGATGCTTCTCGACGAACCTTTCAGTGCCCTAGACCCAGACCTGCGCCAACGCCTACGCTCGGAGTTTTTTGATCTGATGCGTTTGCACAACTTGCCGACGATCCTGATCACCCATGATCGCGAAGAAGCCTTCGCAGTCTCTGATCATATTGCTATCCTTGATGAAGGCATTATCTGTGACGGGTAATCGAACCAAAGCGTGACGATGTGCAATAATGCTCACTGCATTATCAAAGTTAGTCTACCGGCGTGGCAGGCTATCATCGTAGGATGACCACAGACCATACTATCGTTCAATCAGCCTCATCAACCATTTCGCTGGGTAGTGTTGATCCTGGTATCAGCACTCCGGTGAAAATCACCTCCAATCCAACAATCCGAGCCATCTTGGTCATTGTTTTCTTTACCTATATTGGGCAAAACATGCTCAATGTTTCGATAGCACCGCTGTCGAGAGCCTTGGGTCTTGTGGAATGGGCGATTGGTTTGGCAGTGTCTTTGGCGGCGGTTTTTGTAGCACTGCTCGCTCAGTTTTGGGGGCGGCGCGTAACGTACTGGGGGCGTCGTCGCGTTCTTTTAATTTCGTTGTTCTTGGCGCTATGTGCTGGAGTTATTTTCGCAGCCGCAGTATGGGCGAGATCCACCGGGCTTATTGGTGCAGCTTTCGCGACTGTATTGGTCATTGCTGCGCGCGGGCCGTTCTTCGGTTCGGCTGTTTCGGGTATTCCTCCAGCAGGCCAATCCCTTATTGCTGAGATTACTCCGGATGAAACCAGCCGTGTGCGCGGGATGGCGGCATTTTCGGGTGCGACAAACCTATCTATTATGGTGGGTTCATTCTTCTCTGCTTCTTTGGGGGCGTGGTGGCTTTTTGCTCCTGTTTACGCAACCCCTTTCCTTGTAGCTATCGCGTTCATCGTCGCTGTGAAAGCTATTCCTCGTACCGAAAAACCACAGGAGAAGATTCTGCCTGCGAAGATGTCATGGACTGATCCTCGGGTCAAGCCGTGGGTGCTTTCTATTGTCGGTCTATTCTTCGCTAACGGAGTCGTGCAGATCATAGTTGGGTTCGTAGTGCAAGATCGGTTGGGCTTCGCACCGCGTGCTGCACTTGGAGTTACTGGTTGGTTGCTGTTGGTCAGTGCTGGTGGAGCGATGATAGCCCAGCTTGTTATTGTGCCACGTTTAGGGTGGAAACCGCGGCGTCTAGTTCGAGTAGGTTTGCTCTTATCTGTGGTGAGTTTCGTGGGATTGGCCTTCTCATCTCAGCTCTGGATCATTGGTGTTTCTTCATTCTGTATGGGCTTTTCTACTGGATTTGCTGGTCCAGGGTTTGCCGCTGGAGGATCATTGGCCGTTGGACCCGCCGAGCAGGGGGCGTTGGCAGGATTGCAACATGCTACAGGAGCATTGACGTGGATTTTCGCTCCGGTGAGTGCGACGGCGTTATACGGTGTACATCATTTGGCGCCGTTTGCGTTGGCGGGGGTTTTCTTGCTTGCCTCAACGGTGAGCGCATGGGCACATCCAGGTTTAGCTGATACAAAAGTGGTTGCGCGAACCGCTGTATAGGTCACGGAAAAAGGCACATTTCCCAGGCTGTTTTACGTGGTGCATCGTGCTTTTGGCCTTATTATTGCGGGTATTGCATGAATCTTTAGGGTATGGGGGCATGTACTGGCCAGAACGTGCGTTTTAGTCCGGTGTATGCAAGAGCGTGAGGGTTAGGAAAAGCATGAGTGCGTGGGAGAAGCATCGGTGCATGGACGAAAACACATCCGTCACGCAACTTTTGGCGTGAGCCCGGCTTAACTATCGGCCCAGCCATCTAGATCCCGGCTCAGCAACCAAACAATTCACCCAAATCTCACATCAGCTCTCTCGCTCCACACCAAAACAGCACCTTCTGCTGATTGTCAGCCTTTCCAAGCTCATCTCGGCTATCAATCGCACTCGTTAAACCCATCTCGACTGCCACTCAGAGTTTCCAGAGCCTGTTTCAGCTACTATCCAGTCTGTTTCAGCTACTATCCAGCCTGTTTCCAGCCGTGATAAGACGAGAAGTTGTGCCGAAACCGGGGTATTTGGGGTGATGTCCTCATATACGGGGACATCGCCCCATATACCCCGGTTTTGAAACAGGCCAACCCCATCACCAGCCTTGAAAATCCGACATTTCAGAATAAAACCGGGTTTGGTTGGCCGGCTGTGGCTGTTTACGTAGATTGCTGCGGGTGAGCAGGCAAGATAAACGGTGTTTATGGCGTGGTTGGCATGAAAAAACGGCCGTATGAATGAGATGCTCAGAGGCGAGACGGGAAGGGAAGGCATGGCAAATAAGTTGTGTCTCAGTTAAAGTAGGTTGTGTCCCACTCATGGATCAGAAATGAGAATCTGGGTTAAACACCAAAGCCTCAGAGCTCGGGAACTACTGCACCCAACCACTAAGCCACGCCGGGATGCTGCTCTAACGCAGCTGGTGTTCAGTGACTACAACCACGCACTAAGCTACGCCGGGATGCTGCTCTAACGCAGCTGGTGTTCGGTGACTGCACCCAACCACTACGCTACATCGGCAAACTCAACTGGCCATTTCACAGCAACATCTTCCCCTGACTTCACCAAAATGGGACGAGCCGGTTAACGCTAAAAAGCCAATGGAAAGTCTGATAGTAGCCAAACCCATCTAAGAGCATTTTGGGTTATAGGACAAAAGTTATTGATTTTGGGTTAGTAGTCGTTGCGGTAGGGTGTGTGGGTGTGGAGTTCGTTCCAGTCAAGGCCGTTGCCCCAGCGATGGTTGTTGTGGTGGGCTCGGTGTCGGGCTGCGGCTTGCTGGTAAGCGCGCATGATGTCCGTGTTGGTGGGCATGATACGCAGGATTTCGGCTGGGTTGGCAGGGTTCTCGGTGTGTAGGTAGCACCACCATGACACTGCACGGATCCGGTGATCGATACTCATACCCCGATGACGGCGCAGCAGTTCACGTAAAGGCGAGTTGATACCTCCCTCGATCTGGTTATTCATCGCTGGTAGAGAACCGATTATTTCTCCGTCATCGTAAAGATCGGGATTGAGAAACGTGAACAAATGGCCACTATCGACCAGCCTAGACAGACTATTGCCAGCCTTGACGAGCCGCTCGTGTTTATCGACTAGTTTTCCTTTCTCGTTACGGGTTTTCTCGGCCAGGAACCCAGCCCAACGGTGACGCCAAGCATAGAAGCTATCGATCCATGCGTGCGCGTGTGCGGGAGTTTTCACATGCAATAGATCAACACCGATCCGGTAGAGCTGTCTGCCACATTCAGTTCGTGAGCGTGTGGTCGTGTAGCGTTTGACCTGTTGATAGGCGTGGAACGTGCAGCGTTGGACACGCGTGGAGGGCCACAATCGTGCCCGAGCTGTTGTGAAACCTGTGCCCCCGTCAGCCACGACCATACCGGGTGGTGGGATTTTCGCGAGCAGGTCCAGCCAGGCTTGGGTCGATTCACGTCTGGCCACATGCCAGGCAATCACATATTCGGGGCTGCAGGCGATCAGAATGACAGCATCGCGGCCTAAATGGATACCATCAACATGGATCACGCGGTGGTCTTGCCCATCGGGTTCGCATATCGGCCAGATCTCCCACAACACAGCGCTCCTGCGTCGGAAGGTCCGGCCCTGTCCAGGAAGTTCTCGCTGCGTGGTTTTCCCAGTCAGAACGTCTAAGAACGCGCGCAAATCCCGCGAAGTGACGTCGTTATGCCAACGCGAGGTTACCTTGCATGAGCAGCAGATCCAGCGTTGGTGGCCGCATTTGTCTTTACCGTTTTTGACCATGCCTTCACCACAAGTAGGGCAGTGTTTCTTGTTCGATCTCATACCCACTAGTATGCAACCGACTTTCACCACAATTTTTCCCTGCTATCACGCGGATAACTGGCAACAAAATCAATAACTATTGTCCAACCAAAAACTCGAGTCGAAACGAGTTTCTTTCCAGAAAACCCCACCCTAGCAACGAAAAACAGCAAAACCATCAATAACAATTGTCCGCTAGCCCTAAAATTGGCAAAAAGAAACCGCTCTGGCTTTTTGCAACTACAGAGCGGATTTCAACAAGTACCCCGAACTGGATTCGAACCAGCGACCTTCTGCTCCGGAGGCAGACGCTCTATCCCCTGAGCTATCGGGGCTCAGACTTAGATAGCTTAGCAGGAATACAATCGCAAGGAAAATAGGACAGGTGGTGCAGCGGTAAAAATCACCTAGAATGTGTCCAAGCGCATTGCGCATTCTGGGTAAGAGATTGAAATATTGACTTGCTTGGCAGATACACTGGAAGTATGACTCCAGAAGAACTCAAATCACTGATACAAACCATTATTTTGCAAGCCGGTAGTGCCGGCGAGATCAACCTCGATCTCCAAGATGGCCTTGATGTGCGTGTTGAGCGCCCGCGAGTGCGCGAACATGGAGATTGGGCTACAAACGTGGCCATGCAACTTGGCAAAAAAGTGGGGATGAATCCACGCGATTTCGCTCAGCTCATTGTTGATAAGCTCGTTGCAGATCCAGGTATTGACCATGCGGAAATTGCTGGCCCTGGTTTCATTAACATTACGGTCAATGCGGCTGCAGCTGGTGAATTGGCGCGAAATATTGTTGAACTTGGTCAATCCTATGGGCACAGTGACGCCCTTGACGGTCATGTCATCAACTTAGAATACGTATCAGCTAATCCTACTGGTCCAATACATATTGGTGGTGCTCGCTGGGCGGCTGTGGGTGATTCGTTGGCACGTATTTTGAGTGCTTGCGGGGCACGGGTAGTGCGTGAGTACTATTTCAATGATCACGGCTCCCAAATTGATCGATTCGCGAAGTCACTCTTGGCTCGAGCACGCGGCCAGGAAGCTCCAGAAGATGGATATGGTGGGCAGTATATTGAAGATATTGCTCAGGCAGTAATGGCCGAACACACCAACGAGAATAACCCCTTGGAACAAGAAGATTCTCTAGCGCAAGAATTCTTCCGTGAGCACGGTGTGACGCGGATGTTTGGCGAGATTAAAAAGGAACTGGCAAACTTCCGTGTTGAGTTTGATGTGTTCTTCCATGAAGATACACTCCACGAGTCAGGTGCGGTAGACCAGGCGATCAGTGAGCTTCGCTCTCAGGGCGTCATTTTCGAAGACGAGGGGGCAACCTGGATTCGCACCACAGATTTTGGTGACGATAAAGACCGAGTGATCATCAAATCTGATGGCAATGCGGCATATTTTGCTGGCGATATTGCCTATTATCTCGATAAACGCGAGCGTGGAGCCGATCACGTCATTATTATGCTCGGTGCAGATCACCACGGATATATTGGACGCATGTATGCCATGGCGCGAGCTTTTGGCGACCGTGCCGGCAAGGGTGAGAATCTTGAAATTCTCATTGGACAGCTTGTGAATCTGGTTAAGGACGGCCAACCGGTGCGCATGTCCAAACGTGCTGGCACGATTGTGGTGCTTTCCGATCTCGTTGATGCTGCCGGTGTAGATGCGGCTCGATACTCTTTGGTTCGGGCAGCGATGGATACTACGTTGGAAATTGATCTAGGCCTTATTTCCTCACATACTAACGAAAATCCGGTCTATTACGTTCAATATGCGCATGCGCGCACGAAGTCTGTTGATGCCAATGCGGCAGCCCATGGGGTTACCCGGGAGCACTTTGATCCGGCGCTACTCGATTCGGCTGCAGATTCAGAACTGATTGCTAAGCTAGCTCAGTTCCCTGACATTGTTACCCAAGCTGCACAATTACGAGAGCCGCATCGGGTAGCTCGATACTTAGAAGAGGTTGCTGGTGCTTATCACGCTTGGTATGGCGCCTCTCGTGTCACTCCACGCGGTGATGAAGGCGTTTCGGATGTGCACCGCACTCGGCTTTGGTTAAACGATGCAGCCGGTCAGGTTCTTGCTAATGGTTTGCATTTACTGGGCGTTAGCGCACCAGACAAAATGTAAGCGTTGCGCGTTATGCGGTTGGTAACTGACTACGCTCGGGTGCGTGTGCCTGCCAGTGCAGTGTTGTGCAGTAATGATCATGGCGAGCACTTAACGGTGGCATTCGACCTTTGGGATGACTATGCGGCAACGGTGACAGTGGCAGAAAGCCGAACTATGGTTACCGGCCCTAGTAAAGAGGTTGCGCCGCGAAACGCTGACCATCCCACGATCAAGGCCATGTTGGCCACACTTGATCATATCCAGGCTCCGCAGGCTGGGATCGCGTTGATTGGCCAGACGCAGATACCGCCTGCGGTTGGCTTAGGAGCGCGCTCAGCGGCAATCGTGGCAGGTATCAACTTGGTTCGAGCATTAGTGGGCGATCCGGCAGATTTTACCGATGATGATGCGTGTGATTTAGCGATTTCGTTGGGCGCTTCGCCGTGGCGAGTTCACGCGATTATTTCTGGTGGAACGAGTTTGGGATGGAGTAGTGGTCAAAGTCAGGGGAGATTGATTCTACCGTTGAGTTCTGCGTTGCCAGTTACGTTACTTGTATCTGAGCCACGTTCGACGGCGGATAGCAAC
Organism: Arcanobacterium pinnipediorum; assembly: GCF_023973165.1. NCBI lineage: Bacteria > Bacillati > Actinomycetota > Actinomycetes > Actinomycetales > Actinomycetaceae > Arcanobacterium > Arcanobacterium pinnipediorum. The sequence goes on from NZ_CP099547.1 coordinate 374,005, forward strand.
TACGCTTCGGGTGCAGTTGCCGTGTTAGCGCACGCGTTATCACAAGATCCTCAGATACTTCCGCAGGCGTGCCAATTGATTCCTGCTCGCTCCACGCAAGATCCGGCTAGCGCTTATAGTGGTTATTTTCTTCAAGCGCTCCATAATGGGCAATGGCCGGCTGTTTTAGCTGGCAGTGGTCCAGCGATTGTGTTGTTGACTGATCTTGATCCGCAGTTAGTTCAGCGTTTTTCTCAAGAAGGTTATGCCTCGATTTCCACCTCCCTCATCGGCAAGGTGAGTAATGGATAAGTGTGATTGTTCCCATTACGTGGCATAGAATTTTTATCTTGTGTACACTTAAAGCAGTGGACGGCTATTTTTGACCGCGTCGCGGTTCCGATCCAGCCAAAGTCCACCCGGCTGATGAATATTCTCGCCGTTTATCCTTACACCTTAAGCCGCACTGGCTTATTTATGTCTAGAAGGCCCTAAGGGCCACCGAGGAAGGAACCTCGTGAGCGAATCAACTACTGGTCGTAAGCCCGCACTGTCTACAATGCGGCTACCGGAACTCAAAGAACTAGCAGCGTCGTTGGGCATCACTATGCCCCCTAAGTCGCGAAAGGCAGACTATATCGCTGCTATTAGAGGCAACTCAGCTTCATCACATACTCCGAAGAATAACCAAGGTCAATCAGATCACAATAGTGAACGCAATTCTCACAATGCGCAATCCGAAAACGAGCAGACCGAACAATCCTCATCTTCTAGGTCCTCTCGTTCACGTAAGGTCGAGATTGAACTTCCGGAGAAAGATGGTTCAACCCGCAATCGGCGCGAACGTAACAATGATCGGCGTCGTAACAACAAAGCAGCGATGAGCGAAGAAGAAAAAGCTGCGGCTTTAGATGCTCTCGGTGAAGCAGCCGAGCGGCGTGCTGAAGAAGGACGTTCCCCAGAGCAGAACAATGAGGAAGACGATTCACGTCACCGTCGTGACCGCAACCGTAATCGTCGTGATCGCAATCGTCGCGATCGCAATCGTCGTGACCGCAACCAGGAGACTACCGACGTCGATACCACTTCAGAGCAGACGGCGGCAGAAGACGTGCTGATTCCTGTTGCTGGAATCCTTGATATTGATGGCAATAATGCGTATCTGCGCACCGGTGGATACTTGCCTGGCAAGAATGACGCCTACGTATCTACTCAGACTATTCGCCGCTACGGTTTGCGTCGCGGTGATGCAGTTCAAGGCCTTGTTCGCCCACACGCAGAAAATGCTCGTGGCCGCCAGCACAAGTACAACCCGCTTGTTGATGTGGAAACAATTAATGGTTTGAGCGTCGAAGATGCGGCGCTGCGGCCAGAGTTTAACAAGCTTACCCCGCTGTATCCGCAAGAAATGCTGCGATTAGAGACGACGCAGAAGGCTTTGACCACACGCATGATCGATTTGGTTGCGCCAATTGGTAAAGGGCAACGTGGTCTAATCGTCTCCCCTCCAAAGGCTGGAAAAACTGTTGTTATGCAGCAGATCGCGATGGCGATTGCCAATAACGATCCTGACGTGCATCTGATGGTCGTCCTCGTCGATGAACGTCCAGAAGAAGTTACCGATATGCAGCGATTGGTTCGCGGAGAAGTCATTGCATCTACCTTCGACCGTCCAGCTACCGATCACACGATCGTGGCCGAACTTGCTGTCGAACGCGCCAAGCGTTTAGTTGAGCTAGGTCAAGATGTGGTGATTTTGCTCGATTCGTTGACGCGCCTATCGCGTGCATATAACCTTGCAGCTCCAGCTTCAGGGCGTATCTTGTCTGGTGGCGTTGATGCTGCTGCGCTTTATCCACCAAAGAAGTTCTTTGGCGCTGCCCGTAATATCGAAAACGGTGGTTCGTTGACCATTATCGCTTCGGCGCTTGTTGAAACAGGTTCGAAGATGGATGAAGTGATCTTTGAAGAGTTCAAAGGTACTGGAAATATGGAATTGCGGCTCTCACGTCAGCTCGCAGATCGCCGTATTTTCCCTGCAGTTGATGTCAATGCTTCAGGAACTCGCCGTGAAGAGCAGTTACTTTCGCCAGAAGAGCTTAAGATTATGTGGCATTTACGCCGCGGCCTAGGTCAGATGGATGTCCAAGAAGCATCCGATCAGCTTTTGGGTCGGATGCGTAAGACTGAATCTAATTCCGCTTTGCTCATGTCGATTATTCGCGGTGTGCAAGGCGCTGGCATCGAAGAATAGCAGCGTAGTCTTCCACGCAGTGCCCAGTTTTGTCAATGATATTGCTCACGACGGCTGGGCATGGCGCTGAAGAATGTGATGTAATAATGAGTCGGCTATTGGTTCACCACATGGCTGCTCGGCGTGAAAACGCCCAGCAATCCACGAAGAATCCATATTTTTCGGGTGCGATGTGGACCCAAGGCGCAAAACGATCCAAGGAGATTTCCTATGAAACAGGGTATTCACCCAGAGTACGCACCAGTGCACGTAACGTGTACCTGTGGCAACGAATTTGAAACCCGTTCCACCATCCAAGGTGGAGAATTGCGTGTTGACGTCTGCTCAGCATGCCACCCGTTCTACACCGGTAAGCAGAAGATTCTCGATACCGGCGGTCGTGTGGCTCGTTTCGAAGCACGTTACGGCAAGCGCACAAAGTAGCTTCTCTTACAAACGCCGGTACGATTTGTCGTACCGGCGTTTGTTTTACATATACAGTGATGAAGAGATTACTGAATAAATATTTGAGCATCGGGCACCGCCTGATAACCAGTTGAAAATCAAAGGACAGCAATGAGTGCATTCCCCGCAGCAGACGCGATGGTAGCCGAATATCAAGATATCGAACGCCAGATGTCATCCCCAGAGGTGATTTCTCGTCCCGAAAAACTGCGCAGTCTTGGGCGTCGGTATGCTCAGCTAGGCCGGGTAGTTTCTCGGTACCGGACGTGGGAAAAAGCCCAAGCTGACCTCGATGACCTGCGTGAAATCATTGAGATCGGTGGTGAGGATGGTGAACTTTTCGAATCTGAACTCCCGCGTTTAGAACAAGAAGCCGCAGAAGCGGCAGCTAGCTTGCGTGATGCGCTTATCCCGCGAGATCCTGACGATTCGCGCGATGCTATTGTTGAAGTCAAAGCCGGCGAAGGTGGTGAAGAATCGGCGCTGTTTGCAGCTGACCTAGTACGAATGTACCAGCGCTATGCTGAATCCAAGGGCTGGAGCGTGCAAACGCTATCATCTACCCCAACCGAACTGGGCGGATATAAAGATATTCAGATGGCGGTCAAGGCTACCTCAATCCCGGAAGATCCAGCCGAAGGGGTCTGGGCGCACTTGAAGTTTGAAGCTGGTGTCCATCGCGTACAACGTGTCCCATCTACTGAGTCTCAGGGGCGAATCCACACCTCAGCTGCCGGCGTACTCGTCTTTGCTGAAGTCGATGAGCCTGAAGAAGTCCAGCTTAACGATAACGAATTGCGTATTGATGTTTATCGTTCCTCTGGCCCGGGCGGACAGTCGGTTAACACGACGGATTCGGCGGTGCGTATTACTCACTTACCCACTGGTATCACGGTTTCGATGCAAGATGAAAAATCGCAGATCAAGAACCGTGAAGCTGCCATGCGTGTTTTGCTTGCGCGCCTTCGCCAACTCCAGCTCCAAGAGCAGGCGGAAAAAGAAGCAGATCAGCGTCGTTCCCAGGTGCGTACCGTGGATCGTTCGGAGCGTGTGCGTACCTACAATTTCCCCGAAAATCGCATTGCCGATCATCGCACCGGTTACAAGGCACACAATCTCGACGCCGTTCTCAACGGCGATCTTGACGCTATCATCGAGTCCTTACGCGTCCTTGACGAAACTGAGCGTCTGGATCAGGCCGCGAAGGACGCCACCGATCCGCAGTAGGTGAAATATGGCTACCTGGGGTCAAGCAATTGCTTGTGCGACGCAACGTTTTTCTGATGCCGGCTTAGCCTCACCGGAGGTAGACGCGCGCCTCCTTGCGCAATGGATACACGGTTCGAATCCAGAACTATCTGCACAGATGACCCCTGGAGCGCAAACGAAGTTCGATGATGCCACTAGTCGCCGAGCACAGTTCGAGCCACTCCAACACATCATCGGATTGATGTGGTTTCGCTACCTGGAACTGCGCAGTAAACCCGGAGTTTTCATTGTGCGCCCAGAAACAGAGATGGTTGCCCAAGCTGGTATCGACGTACTTGAAGGCCTCAAGGTGGCCGAACCCGTCGTCGTCGATCTGTGTACTGGATCGGGAGCCATTGCGATAGCCATCGCAACTGAAGTTCCGCGCGCACACGTGTGGGCAGTGGAGCTAGACCCCACCGCTTATCAACTTGCCCGCCTGAATAACGAAAACTATGGGTCACGCGTCCACATGGTTCAGGCGGACGCGGCCACTGCGCTACCTCAGCTACGCGCGGCAGTCGATGTGGTTATCACAAACCCGCCCTATGTTCCACAGTCGTTAGCATTGCCACCAGAGGTGCTCCGCGATCCGCCAGCTGCACTTTTTGGTGGGGGAGATGATGGTCTCGAGATCCCTCGAATCTTAGTTAAACGTGCCTATGAGCTCCTCAAGCCGGGCGGTGTGCTTATTATGGAACATGGTGATGATCAGGGGAAGGCACTAGTGGACTTCGCACAAGACAACGGTTTTATTCACGGAAGCACTGGCCGAGATCTCACTGGTCGCGATCGTTGGCTATATGCAGAAAAAGAGGGTTTGTGATGCGGATTGTGCACAGTGATGATCTGGCAACTGCCTTGGCGGAAGCTCGCATAGCGGTGGAAGCTGGAGAGGTTGTGTGTCTACCTACGGATACTGTTTACGGTATCGGTGCTGATCCGTTCTCGTATGATGCGGTCAGTGCATTGCTGGCTGCTAAATCACGGACGCGGGCGATGCCGCCGCCGGTTTTAGTTGCTGGTATTGAGCAGGCTGAAACATTGGTTGCGAAGTTCCCCGATAGTGCCCGCGATTTGATGAATGCATTTTGGCCGGGTGCGCTAACAATTATTTTGCCTGCCCGCGAGTCTCTGGGGTGGGATTTGGGGGAAACGTTTGGCACTGTTGGGCTGCGTATGCCCGACGACGATGTTACCTTGGCTTTCTTAGAGCAGGTTGGGCCGTTAGCGGTTACCTCAGCGAATAAGACTGGTCAGATGCCAGCTACGACGATTTGCCAGGCGGTGGATCAATTGGGGCAGGCAGTATCGGTTTATGTAGATCATGGGCAATCTCCGGGCGGGGTCCCCTCGACGATCGTGCGCTGGAATGGCGATGATGATACGTATGAGATTCTTCGGCAAGGGGCGATAACGCTGCACCAACTCAGTAGCGTGGTGCGGGTGAAGGGCGAAGCATGAGAGCGTATTTGCTGATTATGGTCATTGCCGGTATTGTCACATACCTGCTAGTTCCGGTTGTCCATCGTGCCTCCTTAGCTTTAGGAGCTATCACTGAGATCCGCGCTCGCGACGTACATAAAGTTCCGATCGCGCGCTTAGGTGGCGTTGCAATGTATGCGGGTTTTGTTATTTCGCTTGTCATTGCCTCACAGATTCCGTATTTTCACATTGTTTTAGGGTCTGGTTCGACGGCGTGGGCGGTGGTGGCAAGCGCTGGAATTATTTGCACAATCGGCGTGATTGACGATATGTATGATTTGCCGTGGTATGCGAAACTTGCTGGGCAGATGCTTGCTGCTGGCGTTATGGTGTGGTTTGGGGTCCAGTTAGTTAGTGTGCCGTTACTGGGTATCACAGTTGGCTCGGCGCGATTGACGCTATTTGTCACGATTATTGCGGTTGTGGTTGTTGTCAATGCCGTTAATTTCATTGACGGCTTGGATGGATTAGCTGCCGGAGTGGTAGGGATAGCGGCACTGGCCTTTTTTGCCTACACCTATTATTTGACGCGAGAGGCTTCTCCGGGTGATTTCACCTCCGTAGCTTCAGCTCTGGTGGCGCCACTAGTAGGTATTTGTCTAGGCTTTTTACCACATAATTTCCACCCGGCGAAGATCTTTATGGGCGATTCGGGCGCTTTGATGTTGGGAACGATCATTGCGGGAGCTTCAATTGTGGTGACCGGGCAGATAGATCCTGCCGCCGCCAATACACCCAAAGCTATCCCCGCTTATATGCCACTTATTGTTCCGCTGTTGGTGCTCATTATTCCACTCGTAGATTTGGTGTGGGGAGTGGTGCGTAGAGTGGCTAACGGTAAATCCCCGTTTTCTGCAGATGCCGGCCATTTACATCACCGGTTATTGCGTCACGGGCACTCGCATACTAATGCGGTCATGGTGTTGTATATGTGGACTGCCCTAGCTTCTTTTAGTGCAGTGGCTGCAGTGGTGTTTCCACTCAAGTGGGTTATGCCGATCGCGGTCTGTGGCATCGTGGTGGCCGTAGCGATCACCTCCCAGGTCTTTGCTGCCCGCCGAGCCAGGGCCGCCCAGCGGATCAAGAATGTAGTTCGCCAAGCTATTCACAATAAAACCGATGTTGCGAACTAGCCGTAAGCCTGGTGAGCGCCGCGATGCCCAGGAAATCATTACTCGAATGCTTGCCAGTAACGCCATTGCCACGATCGTGATTTTTGGTGTGGTGAGCATCGGTGCTTTCTTCGCAGGATACGAACGGTGGAGCCTTTCGATTGCCTACAGTGCTGGGGTGCTACTTGCCTTAGAAGCGCTAACAGCACTATTTTCTCTCCTAAGGTTTCCTCGCCTGAACTCTGGAATCGTCATGGTGTTTGGGTACGTCGTTAAAATTATCGTCATTGCGGTGATGATGGCGGCAGTAAGTAGCGTGCCAATACTCGATCTGAGAGTGGTTGGGCTCGGCTTTATGTGCGGAATCATCATAAACCTTGTGACAACGACATGGGTGATTATCAAGGAAGATGGCCCAAATATTGATGTTGATGTTTAATGTACGCCACGTGTTTGGTTGCCCTTTGGCTATAGGTTGGGAACTCAGGTAGAGTAAGCATTGTTCCTACCTTGACGTCGTGGATGGGCTCATTGGCGACCTCAAGTCCAATCCGTGTGATACCGAGGATAAAAGCAACCGTGTTTTCATTTCTGAACGCTCTGGCATCTGTGCCGATTCTTCTTGCGTCACAATCGGGCGATTCATTTACTCCGCCTACTTTGGATCACGAATTCTATCCTGATCCAATCTGGTTTGCCGGGACTCCCTTTGAGATACACCGCTTAATTTTGGTTCGGCTCATCGCTGTTACTGTCTTGCTGGCCGTGATGGTGTGGTATTCGCGCTCTGCTAAGTTAGTTCCCTCGCGCGGACAAGCAGTCGTAGAATCCTTGTTGGATTTCTCTCGCGTGCAAATCGGCCAAGAGATCATCGGAGAAAAAGAAGCCGGCAAATACCAGCCGATGCTTGCCACGGTTTTTATTGGCATCCTCTTTATGAATATCACCGGCGTTATCCCCGGATTACAGATTGCTGGAACCTCGCTAGTGGGCATGCCACTGATTTTTGCACTATTCGTCTTCGTCGGATTCATCCTCGCCGGCGTTAAAAGCCGTGGTTTTGGCCGATTTTTCCGTGAGCAACTCTTTCCTCCCGGAGTTCCAGCCGCCGTCTATATCTTGTTGGCGCCACTAGAATTCTTCTCCACCTTCATCATGCGCCCACTAACTCTTACTGTGCGTCTGCTATCAAACATGGTTGCTGGCCACTTTATCTTGGTCATGTGTTTCTTAGGAACCCACTACCTGTATTTCCAGATCAGCGGAGCTTTAGGCGTTGGTTTAGGAAGCTTGACTCTTCTCGTAGGCGTTATCTTCGTCGTCTTCGAGCTTTTTGTTGGCGCACTCCAAGCTTACATTTTCGCTATGCTTGCTGCTGTCTACATTTCACTGTCCATCTCAGAACACTGAGCCATTAACAAACAAAGGAAACATCTATGATTGGTAACATTGCCACCATTGGTTACGGCATCGCAACCCTTGGACCAGCTATCGGCATTGGTCTCATCGGCGCAAAGAATCAGGAAGCAACTGCCCGTCAGCCCGAGCTCAAAGGCTTCTTGCGCGTGAACTTGATTCTATCTATGGCGTTCGCTGAAGCACTAGGCCTGCTCGGCTTCGTGGCTGGTTTCGTCTTCGCTGCGTGATCCATATGACAAGCACGACTATCCTAGCGGAAGGTAGCCAATCGCTACTCCTACCGGCGTTGCCAGATTTGGTCTGGGGTACTGTCGCGTTCGTGATTGTTGCGCTTTCCATCTATAAGCTCGCCTGGCCGACGTTCATGGCAACGTTGGATGAGCGGGCAGATAAGATTGAGAAGGGTCTGCATGCAGCAGATCAAGCACGTGCCGAAATAGCTGACCAGCGTGCAGGTCTCGAAGAAGAAATTCGAGATGCGCATCGCGATGCAGAACAAATTCGCGAAAAAGCACATACGCACGCTAAGGCGATTATGGCTCAAGCGCAATCCCAAGCGCACTCCTCGGCTGACCAGATTCTTGAAAATGCGCAGCGACGTATTTCGGCAGATACTGATGCTGCTCGACGGGTGCTACGTGCCGATCTGGGCATTTTGGCAACCGAGCTCGCCACACGTATTGTTGGTGAATCACTCACGGATCAGGAATTAGCACGACGGGTAACCGATCGATTCTTAGATGAACTTGAAGCCTCTACAGCTTCGAGTCCACAGGAGGCCTAATGCGTTCGGGAAGTGAAGTAGCGCTAGCAGCTGCCAAGGAGCGTTGGAACGGATTACGCACCCAAATATCTGGACAAGAAATAGAGCTAGCTGAGGCGATCTTTTCAATAGCAGATATTTTGAGTGAAAATCTCAGTGTTGTTGCCGCTCTTGAAGATAGCTCGCGGCCAGCTGAAACAAGGGCACGTCTCGTGACGGACCTTTTTTCCGGCAAGATTCGCGGTGAGGTACTCGATCTTCTTACTGGTTTAGCTCGAGATCGTTGGTCTGAATCCGGCGATATTATCCGAAGCTTAGAGCATCTGGGTGCCTACACACTCCTGCTAGGTGCGCAACGCGACAACGAGCTATCTCGAGTCGAAGAAGAGATTTACGTCAGCATGCGCACACTGCGTCACGAACGTGGATTGCGATTGACGCTCAGTGACGATCACTACCCTGCGGCAGGCCGGGCCGAATTAGCTCAGCAGATCTTTGCTAGCTGTTCGCCCTACGCACAGCGTCTTATCATGCGAGCCGTGGTCCATACTGGACGCGGTAGGACCTTGGCGCAATCGCTTACCCGATATTTAGATCTTGCTGCGCAACTAGATCAGCATATTGTCGCTTCCATAACGAGCGCTGTCCCACTCACGCGCGATCAAGAGGATCGGCTACGGTCAATTTTGACGCGCACCTACAACAAAGGCGTAGCAATTCACGTGACGCTCGATCCCGCCGTCATCGGTGGTATCCGTATTCACGTGGGCGATGACGTGATTGATGGAACTCTCGCAAGCCGGATCACCGCTTTGCGAGAGAACTTTACAAACTAATTAACGTGCAGTTATTAAGCTGCTTCGAGCGAAGGAATGATGTATGGCTGAAGTGAGAATCCAGCCCGATGAAATCCGGTCCGCACTGGATGCTTTTGTCAGCTCTTATGAGCCTGCAAAAGCTAGCAGTGAAGAGGTCGGTCACGTCACGCTATGTGCTGATGGTATTGCCCGAGTAGAAGGCTTACCTGGAGCTATGGCGAACGAACTATTGAAGTTCGAAGATGGCACTCTCGGTTTGGCAATGAATCTTGAAGAGCGCGAGATCGGCGTCGTCGTTCTCGGTGACTTTTCGCATATCGAAGAAGGCATGGAAGTTGGACGCACCGGGGAAGTCCTCTCCGTTCCAGTTGGTGAAGGATACCTAGGTCGCGTCGTCGATCCACTGGGTAAACCAATCGACGGACTCGGCGAGATCACCGATCTAGACTCCCGACGCGCCCTAGAACTCCAGGCTCCTGGCGTTATGGCACGTAAGTCAGTTCACGAACCACTCCAAACTGGTATTAAAGCAATTGACGCTATGATTCCAATTGGTCGCGGTCAGCGTCAGCTAATTATTGGCGACCGTAAGACTGGTAAGACTGCTCTGGCAGTTGACACGATTCTCAACCAGAAAGCGAATTGGGAATCTGGCGATCCGAATAAGCAAGTTCGGTGTATTTATGTAGCCATTGGCCAAAAAGGCTCCACAATTGCTGAAGTTCGCGCCACGCTCGAGCGCAACGGAGCACTACAATACACCACCATTGTTGCCTCGCCAGCATCAGATTCTGCCGGATTTAAGTATCTGGCACCATATACCGGCTCAGCCATCGGCCAGCACTGGATGTATGCCGGCAAGCATGTTCTTATTATTTTTGACGATCTGTCGAAGCAAGCAGAAGCATACCGCTCGGTCTCGTTGCTCCTTCGTCGTCCACCAGGGCGTGAAGCCTATCCAGGTGACGTCTTCTACTTACACTCTCGGCTCTTGGAGCGTTGTGCAAAACTTTCCGATGAACTCGGTGGTGGTTCGATGACCGGTTTGCCGATTATCGAAACCAAAGCAAATGACGTTTCGGCATATATTCCAACTAACGTTATCTCAATTACCGACGGGCAGATCTTCTTGCAATCTGATCTGTTCAACGCCAATCAGCGTCCGGCAGTAGATGTGGGTATTTCAGTTTCTCGAGTGGGCGGAGACGCTCAAATCAAAGCAATGAAGAAAGTTGCCGGAACACTGAAGATTACGCTGGCACAATACCGTGCCCAAGCGGCATTCGCTATGTTTGCTTCCGATCTTGATGCCACCACACGCCAGCAGCTCACTCGTGGTGAACGGTTGATGGCATTGCTCAAGCAGCCGCAATATACTCCGTATGCTGTTGAAGATCAGGTTGCCTCGGTGTGGGCTGGCACCAACGGATATCTCGACGATATCGACGTCAATGACGTAGCGAAATTCGAGGCAGGTCTTATCAGCTACCTACGCAATAACACCTCAGTGCTTTCTGATATAGCTGAAACTGGAAAACTCGACGACGATACCTTAGCGGCGTTGCGTGCTGGTGTTGAGGAGTTCCGTGCGGGATTCACAGCAAATTATGACACCGTATCTGATGTTGACACCCAGCCCGAAGCTGAGACGTCACAAGAACAGATCGTCCGGTCGAAGCGAGGCTGATTGTGGCAGGCACACAGCGGATTTACAAGCAGAAGATTCGAGCAACAAAGACACTTGAAAAAGTCTTCCGTGCGATGGAGTTGATTGCGGCTTCACGTATCGGTAAGGCTCGTGACCGTGCGCTTGGTCAAGATCCCTATACTCGGGCATTGACTAAATCCATTGCCACAGTAGCGTTGCATGCACACGCAGACCACCCTTTGGTCAAAGAACGAAACGATACCAACAAAGTTATCGTCTTTGTGGTGACATCAGATCGTGGAATGGCTGGAGCATATTCTTCATCTGTACTACGAGAATCTGAACGGTTGATCAACGACTTAAAGTCAGAAGGTAAAGAGCCACTCCTTTACGTCTCTGGTCGGCGTGGCGCGTCCTATTTCCGGTTCCGGAATGTGGAAGTTGAGCGGTCTTGGACTGGAGAATCAGATAAACCTTCTGATGAGACGTCCAATGAAATCGCTGAAGAGTTTTTGTCACGTTTTCTAGCAGATGCTGATCATGGCGGCGTGGGCGAACTGTATATGGTCTTTACCAGGTTCGTATCTATGGTGACCCAAAACGTTGAAGTGCGCCGCATGTTGCCATTGCAAGTTGTGGACGCAGATGACGATGAGCACGGGGGATCTGAGGATGATTCCACAGCTGATAGCGAGCCTCTTTATGAGTATGAGCCTTCCGCTCAAACGGTGTTTGATGAATTACTGCCGATGTATGTTGGTCAGCGGATTCATTCCGTTATGCTCATGTCAGCTGCTTCAGAGCTTGCTGCGCGCCAACAAGCCATGCATTCTGCAACCGAGAACGCTGGCGACCTGATCGAACGCTATACGCGCCTGGCCAATAATGCCCGTCAGGCTGAAATCACCACTGAAATTACCGAAATTATCTCCGGCGCAGATAGCCTGGGGAAGAGCTAAAACGTCCCACCTGCTTAGGGACACAGTAAGGAAGAATAATGACTGCAGTAGATAATCGGCAGGGAGTGACCACTGGACGTATCGTCCAAGTTGTGGGTGCTGTTGTGGACGTTGAGTTTCCGCCAGACTCTCTCCCCGAAATCAATAACGCGCTGACAACCGAAGTTGATCTCTCTAACCAAGGAGAAGGCGAAGGCGTTATCCAGATGACGCTTGAGGTTGCCCAGCATCTTGGCGATTCCATCGTGCGTACCATTGCGATGAAACCAACTGATGGTCTGGTTCGCGGAGCTACCGTCGTCGATACTGGTGCTCCAATTACAGTGCCAGTTGGCGATGTCACCAAGGGACACGTTTTTAACGTCACTGGTGATGTGTTGAATCTGGGCGAAGGCGAAACCCTTGAGGTTAAAGAACGCTGGCCAATTCACCGCAAAGCCCCTAATTTTGATGAGCTCGAACCAGAGACGAAGATGTTCGAGACGGGTATTAAGGTTATCGATTTGCTCACCCCGTATGTCCAGGGCGGCAAGATTGGTCTTTTCGGTGGCGCTGGTGTGGGCAAGACCGTTTTGATTCAGGAAATGATCCAGCGCGTAGCACAAGACCACGGCGGTGTGTCCGTATTTGCTGGTGTTGGTGAGCGCACCCGTGAGGGTAACGATCTTATTCACGAAATGGAAGATGCGGGTGTTTTGGATAAAACAGCTCTCGTCTTTGGTCAGATGGACGAACCACCAGGGGTGCGGTTGCGGATCGCGCTTTCTGGCTTGACCATGGCAGAGTATTTCCGCGACGTTCAAAATCAGGACGTATTGCTCTTCATTGATAACATTTTCCGCTTCACGCAGGCCGGTTCTGAAGTTTCAACCCTCTTGGGCCGTATGCCTTCGGCAGTGGGCTACCAGCCAACATTGGCCGATGAAATGGGTGCTTTGCAAGAGCGCATTACATCGACTCGAGGTCACTCGATTACGTCGCTGCAGGCGATCTACGTTCCGGCTGACGATTACACCGATCCGGCTCCGGCAACGACATTCGCACACTTGGATGCAACCACAGAACTTTCCCGTGATATTGCCTCCCGCGGTTTGTATCCGGCGGTGGATCCGTTGTCATCAACGTCGCGTATTCTTGATGCGCAGTATGTTGGCCAAGCCCACTACGATGTGGCAACCAAGGTGAAGTCAATTCTGCAGAAGAATAAGGAACTTCAAGATATCATTTCCATCTTGGGCGTTGATGAACTTTCTGAAGAAGATAAGGTCACCGTGGCGCGTGCTCGTCGTATCGAACAATACCTTTCGCAAAACACCTATACGGCGAAGAAATTTACCGGTGTGGAAGGTTCTACCGTCCCGATTGCCGAAACTGTTGAAGCATTCCGGCGTATCACAGATGGTGAGTATGACCATATCCCAGAGCAGGCTTTCTTCAACATTGGTGGCATCGAAGATATCGAACGTGCATGGCACAAGATTCAACAGGATATGCGCTGATGAAGCTCGAGATCGTTGCCCGTGCTGGCGAGATTTTCTCCGGCACTGTTAAAGAAATCGTTGTTCCGGCATACGACGGCGAACTGGGCATCCTTCCCGGGCGAGCTCCAATTCTGGCTGTCCTTAAACCGGGAACTGTGCGCTACGTGACGCAAACTGGCGAGCGTGAAGAGATTCGCGTTGGTAAGGGTTTCTTAACAGTTGACCACGACGAAGTGATGATCGTCGTCGAAAATTATAAGGAGTAATCGTTAATGCCGTGGGCGCTGTGGTGGACAATTGTCATTGTGGCATTGTGTGTCATACTTCTTGGAGCGTATTGGCTGATCCGATTGCGCATACTGTTTACTCGACGCGGTTCTTTCCAGATGGCTGTCCAAAAGGAAGGCGATGAACACTGGACCACGGGCATTGGCGTATTTAAGCCGTTCGAACTGAGCTGGTACTCAACGCATTCGCTCAGTCCTTACCCGCAAATACAATGGCGACGTGGCGAGCTTGATTTCACGGTCAAACCTGCCAATGGCAGTGAAATTCAGGTTGTGCGCATTGTCCAGGGGCAGAACGTGTGGAGCTTAGCAACCACACCACTCGCTGTATCTGGTATTGTCTCATGGGTTGATTCTGCACCGCCGGTTGAAGAACCTGAACTATTTTGACCACCTTGCACTGGCCGCAGCGTTAAGCTCGGCCAGTCTTTGCTCGGATCGAAATTATAGATATATACAGAACTATGAAGGAGAAGTGACCAGTGCGCATAGTTGTTGCTCGGTGTAGCGTGGATTACTCTGGTCGTCTCGATGCCCATTTAGAACCCGCCACTCGGGTACTGATGATGAAACAAGACGGTTCGGTGCTTGTCCATTCCGATGGCGGCTCGTATAAGCCCTTGAACTGGATGTCTCCACCTGCCACGATGAGCGTAGTTGAGGTTGCAGATCTAGATCGCGAAGCAGGCGTTGTCCAAACATGGTCGATTAACCACAATAAAACGAATGACGTTTTACGTATCAACATTTATGAGATCTTCTCCGATTCGACCCATGATCTGGGTATTGAGCCGGGATTAGTCAAAGACGGCGTTGAAGCCCATCTGCAAAAGCTCCTGGCAGAACAAGTTGCTGTGCTTGGAGAAAATCTTGAACTTGTACGGCGTGAATATCCCACCGCTATAGGCCCAGTAGATCTGATGTTGATGGACCTCAACGGAGGGCATGTGGCGGTAGAGGTAAAACGTCGTGGTGAAATCGATGGTGTTGAGCAGCTCAGTCGTTACCTCGAACTCTTAGATCGTGACTCTACGCTACGACCAGTGCGCGGAATTTTTGCTGCCCAAGAAATAAAACCGCAAGCCCGCGTGCTTGCCGAAGATCGTGGAATTGATTGCGTTATTCTTGACTATGATGCCATGCGCGGCGTCGATCATCCTGAAGATCGGTTGTTTTGATGCGTCGGTCAAAGAAATATCAGCGTTCGCCACGCGAATTGAACTCCTACGCCCTGATGGGATACACCCGGATCGAATACGGCCAAGATGGTCGGGAGTTCAAAGTTCATCATATTAAAGCTGCCGCCAAAGAATATGTGTGCCCGGGATGTTATGGCATTATTCGAGTGGGCGAGCCTCACGAAGTTGCATGGACCGAAGATCATATCTTGGGTAAAGAGTTTGGCCAGGGGGATCGACGCCACTGGCATACTGGGTGTTGGCAGGCGCGCGGTCGCCGTCGATAGTTTCTGATCGTTACCGTGTTTGCCTCCCTCGCTCAAAGTGCTACGGTGAATATATGACTATGCTTTATATGCGCCGCACCGGCGAGCCTTCTACATGTCCATTGGTTTTGTTACACGCCTTACCGCTAGATTCTTCAATGTGGGATCAGGTACGCCAGATCTTAGCGCCTATCGATGTAATCACGGTAGATGCCCCAGGGTTTGGGAAATCACCAGCGGGTGAAACACTCAGTGATGAGCCTTCAACGATGGCCTATGTAGCGGCCTTGAAACGCACACTTGATAGCCACGGCATTGACCAGATCATGTTAGGTGGGTTATCTATGGGTGGGGCTATTGCTGCTGATTTCGTTGCCACCTATCCGCACATGATTGCTGGTTTGGCACTGATGGATACTGGCATTGGAGCTGATGATCCACAGCGTCAGGAATTTAGAGCCACGATGGCGAATTTGGCAGAGCAAGGCCGGGCTTTTGAGATGTTAGAACCGTGGAAGGATTCAATGACTGGATCACAGGTAACTCCACAAGTTCAACAGTCCTTGGTGGAGCGGTTTAAGGCTGCACCTGGTTCGGGGTTAGCATGGATTCAGCGCGCTTTGGCTACCCGCCAAGATCGCAGCGATGCGGTTGAGCTCGTTGATGGCCCAGTTTATTTTATCCGCGGAACTGATGATCCTACTGCGTCGTTAGAGTATTTTATGACTTTGGCTCTGCGTGCAAAGCAACCCCGCATCCTCGAAATTGAAGGAGCGGGGCACTTCACGGCCGATGAGAAGCCCGAAGAATTAGCCCAAGCTTTGAAAGAATTTATTACCCACGTCTTGGGTTAGTCTTTCGCGCATGCCCTCAGGCGTGGTCTTCTTCAGCATCCTTTGCTGCGGCTGAGTCAACGACTTCATGTAATGCTAACGAGCTTGGACCAGAAAGAATAGCGCGCATATCTTCGATGTATGAAGATAATGATTGACGCTGTTCTTTGAGTGAGTCGATTTCTTCTTGCGCCGAAGCGACTTTGCGGTTGGCTTCTTGGGTTGCTTCGCTGAGGATACGTTGGGCTTGCTCACGTGCGCTCGACAAGATCTCCTCAGCTTCAGTTCGTGCGGAGCTCAATAATTCAGTTGCTTCCTTTTCGGAAGATTGGGTGAGTTCCGTAGCACGCTGGGTAGCTTCGATAACGCGTTGTTCTGCGCTTCGGGCATCTGCTTCAGCTTTTTCCACCATGTCGTGAGTGGACTGGCTCAGTCGTTGGTTTTCTTCGGCAAGTTTGCGGCTGGCTTCTTCTTTGGCTTGTGCGATCGATGTTTCGCACGCAGCTTTGGCTTCGGCAATTTCTTGTTCCGATTGTGCTTTTGCTTGTGAAATTTGGGTTTCGACGTCGGCGCGCATGCGTGCGAGCTCAGTTTCAGTCTCGGCTCGTAGCTGGGTGACTTCAGTTTCGGCGAGGCTACGAAGTTGTGCGACCTCATGTTCGGTTTGTGAGCGCAAAGTTGTGGTTTCGGTGGTGACAAGAGTGCGCAGACGCTCGGCTTCACGTTCTGCTGAGGACACCATTTCTTCGCTGGTGCGGCGAGAAACCGTGGCAAGGGATTGGGCTTCGGCCTGTGCCTTGTTGCGGGTATCGGTTGCTTGGGTTTGGGCGTGTTGCAGAATTTTCTGACTCTCTGCTTGGGCAGCTTGACGAAGTTGGTCTGCTCGATCTTCGGCTGTTGCCACGATCGATGTGGCTTCAGATCGGGCGCGCGTCATCAAATCAAGAGCCTGTTCTTCGGTTGATTTCAGGAGCCGTTCGACTCGATTTCCTAGCCCGGAATAAGAGGGGCGATCGTTTTCACGCAATGCGGTTTGTGCTTGGGTGAGCTGAGCGGAAAGTTTGAGCACTTCTTCATCGAGCTGGGCGACTTGGGTGCGAGTTTGGGAGAGATTTGCCGAAAGACTTGCGATGTGTTCATCGACCTGGGCGCGATCGTAACCTCGCATGACAACAGGGAATAGAGCTTCTTCTGCCACGTTTATTTCCTTCGTTAATTAGTTGTAATACTGTAACTCTACCTGTCCGGGGTCGATTTACTCACATCATAGTGAGGGGAGTTGGAAAATAAGGTATTGTTATTAAATCGTTACATGTAATTGGTGGTTGACGGAAGTGGAAGTATGAAACGGATTCTGGGAAGTATTTCCCTTGTTGTTGGAGTTGCGCTCATAGTGGCAACATTCGCCGTATTTACCTCGCAGGGAGCCAAAACTAACCTCAAGCTTTCAACACCAACAGCGCAATCTGAGGTATTCGTCTACACTGAACCGGGAGTTTTAACTCTTGTTGATGATCATGTCAAAGTTACTTTAAGTGCAGCGCACGATGATATCCAATGGTCACTTGCACACCCAAATGATGCTCTAGCTTTCATCGGGCAGGCTCCAGCCCAAAGCATTGCGGGCTTGGAATCATGGGAAGAATTGAAAACGTTAGCCCACGAAGGTACACCTGAAGG
This sequence comes from Arcanobacterium pinnipediorum, assembly GCF_023973165.1. NCBI lineage: Bacteria > Bacillati > Actinomycetota > Actinomycetes > Actinomycetales > Actinomycetaceae > Arcanobacterium > Arcanobacterium pinnipediorum. Next base: position 391,859 of record NZ_CP099547.1, read on the forward strand.
TTTGCAAGAAATTACCAATGGAGTTGGGTCTCAAACATTTAGTCTTGTGGGATCAGATTTGTGGATCGAAGAAGGTAGCGATCAAGGAGAGGTTGTTCTCCAATTCGATGCTAAAGACGTTGAAGGTTTGATCCTTGTAGCGACGACGAAACAGGGCAAAGCTCCCGAAGTTACGTTAGAGTGGGCACGGATTCGTGATATTGGAAGCCCGGTAGTCTTCTATGTCATTGGCAGTTTGCTTGCCCTGATTGGTTCATTCTTACTTCTTAACGATTACCAAGAGCGGCAGTTCGGCAGAGCGCAGCGGCACACAGCAGTTAAACTTCGGGTACGAAATACCAACGGAGCATCGACCTCGATCTTAGAATCTGTCGATGATGGCGGTCCAGGTTCGCAAGGTGATCGCGATGCGCAACGAACTCATACTGGTGGTGCCTTTGGCGCCTCAATTCTGCCTGCATCTACGCGTAGTGATATCTTCCGTAATCGCGAACTTGCTGATGAAGATCGTATTTTGCTCCATCAGAGCCCTACATCGCAGCATGCTGAAGAATCCTCAACTTCGGTTGACGAAGTTTTACCAACAGATACTTTCGCTGTCTCCGATGATGACCAGGAAGATACAAACCGCGATGCGCTTTCGAGCAACGTATCGCTAGGTAGTGGTGAGGTGTCGGATCATGACGGTGAGGCATCGGATCATGACGGTGAGGTATCGGATCACGGCGGCGAAGTATCGCCTAATACTGACCGAGCACTCTCTGACGGTGAGGATAATGTGAGCTCCAGTGCGCAAACCGAAGGTTCGGGAAATAACTGGCGCTCGTTGTGGAACTTTTCATGGGATGGTCCACGCGAAGAAAAAGGAGACCATGATGCGTAATATTCGATTTGCTCTCGCTGTGGCAGTAGCTGGCACTGTGTTGCTTGCCGGCTGTGCGCAAGATACCAGCGTGCCAGAACCGCAAGCAGCAGCAGGTGTTTCCAACATTCTTCCAGAAGGTAAGTATGCCGAGATAGCTTCAGCCGTTGCTAGCGCACTGGAACAGGCTGACCAAACACGTGACGTTGGTGCGCTAGGGGATAGGATCAGTGGGCCGTTGCGCACCCAGCGTGAAGCCGAATATCAGTTAGCTAAAATTACCCAGTCAACATCTCCAACATCTATTTTGCTTAATCCACAAGAGGTTACCGTTTCTTCGGGTACTGAATTTCCTCGTACTGTGATGGCTGTTGATACAACTGACACGTCACGAGGCATTGGTACGATTGCAGTGTGGACGCAATCGACTGCCCGGCAAAACTATTCGTTGTGGGCAGTAGTGGACATGTTCCCAGCACCGCCAAAGATTGATATTGTCAATAAACAAAACAACGATGAGGGCTATCTATCGGAAAATTCCGCTGATTATCGCATCGATCCAACAACTGTTCTCGATGCATACGCTACGTATGCCACCAACCGTGCTCTTGGTGATGTCCCCTTCAAAGAAGGCGATCCACTCTATGAACAAACGCAAAAACAAGAGCAAGCATTGACAACAGATTTGAAGGAATTAGGGAGTGCTAAAACTACTTTTAGCGTACCGAATAAAGATATTCGAGCAGTTTCTACTAAAGACGGCGGTTTAGTCGTCGTCGGCGAAATTCGATACGATACAACAGTGAGTCGCACGAAAGACACCGCGAAACTCAAGCTCGGTTCGAATATTGGAGCGCTTGCAGAAGGGAAACAAGACGGCGTGGTTGAAGTCGATAACCCTGTCGTAGCGCAGTATTCAACGTCGGTGGCATTTTATATTCCACCTAAAGATTCTTCAGAACCGATCCAATTGATTGGCGCATCGGTGCCAGCGTTATTAAGTGTAGTGAAGGCAGGATGATTCTATGAGTATGCCAGGATTTGGTGGAGTAGTTGATCTATCGACGCTCAAGAAAGATCCCCAGCCAGCTTCCTCGAATGCTCAGCCACAGGGGTTGAGTCAAGAAAATGGTTCTGCGCAAACGATCCCGGGGCCGTGGATTTTAGATGTTACCGAAACGAATCTGGAATCGACGCTCCAGACGTCGATGAGCCTGCCCGTCGTCGTCGTTTTCACTGCACCGCAATCACAACACTCCCAAACCTTAGTTGCACAACTTAGCGAACTGATCACAAAATTTGGCGGGCAGATCCAACTAGCAATTGTTGACGCCTCGATTGAACAAGGGGTGGCTGGAGCATTCGGTATTCAGGCAGTGCCGTCGGTAGTAGCGCTATTGCAAGGTCAGCCGGTGCCGTTATTCCAAGGCCTTCCCGAACAAACAGCTATCGAAGATACGCTCACCAAACTCCTTGAAGCAGGACGCCAATATGGCCTTAGTGCAGTTTTGGATGGCGATAGTGCCGGGGTAGCCCCGGAACCAGAAATACCGCCGTTACACAAGGAAGGCCTAGCAGCTCTCGAAGCAGGCGATCTTGAGGGGGCACATGCTGCTTATCGGGCAGCGATCAAAGAAAACCCAGGGGACCAAGAAGCTCAAACTGCACTGCATCAAGTTGAACTACTCCAACGAGTCCAAGCGATAAATCCGGAAAATTCTCCGCTCCAAGCACAGAGCTTGATACATGCCGCTAGCAGTGCGCCGCTTAGCGATATCGATGTCCATCTCCAAGCTAGTGACTTAGAGTTATCTTTCGGACATGCTGATGCGGCTTTTGCTCGGCTAATCGATGTTATTCGAGCAACCTCAGGGCAAGATCGCGAACGGGCTCGTACCCGCTTATTGGCATTATTTGATATTGTGGGCCAACATTCACCCATAGTGGCCCAAGCCCGTAAAACATTGACGAGCGTGCTGTTTTAGAGGTGCCCTAAGCTGTTTGAGGCTAGCTCGCAACAGCTTAAGATGCTGGCGTCAATCATTTACGTGGCGGCGTAGTTGATTCTCGTACAATGAGTTCTGGCTCAAATTTCATAGCTCCAATTGATGATTGAGTACCATTGATCATCCCGATCAGAGTAGTGACAGCGGTTTCGCACATTGTTTTTACCGGTTGGTGAAGTGTGGTTAGTGGCGGATTCGTAAAGGCGTTGAGCGGGGAATCATCATAGCCAACGATTGATAGATCTTCGGGAATGCGTAAGCCAGATGATTGGCAATAGCGAATAGCGCCGTATGCCATCACGTCTGAAGCAAAAATAATAGCCGTGCAGCCTTGAGCTATGAGGTCAGTGCATGCTGAGACGCCTCCTTCAACCGTGAAGAGAGTGTGTGAGCGGTGGGCGTGCTCGCGCGGAAGCATTCGTGCCATTGTTTCAATGAATGTTTCGGTTTTTACTCGTGCGGGACCAAAACGAATCGGGCCGGTAGCTAGTCCGATCTTTTTATGGCCCAGCCCCACCAAGTGGCGCACTGATTGGCGAATTGCTGAGGCGTCGTCGGTTGAGAAATCAGGTATTGACAGTCCGGAATTGAAACCATTCATGGTGACAAACGGTATCCCCAATGCAGTGATGCGATGGTATCGTTCTAAGCTAGCGGTCGCATCGGCGTGCAGGCCCGAGACGAAAATCAGACCATCAACGCGATGTTCTACCATGGCCTCTACATAGGAATCCTCAGTAGCCCCACCAGCGATCTGTGTTCCTAGTAGCGGGGTGTAGCCATGCATCGTCATGGCACCTTCAAGATACTGAGCAAACTGTGGAAAGATTGGATTGGTCAATTCGGGAAGTATCAGGCCAATGAGCCCACCACTGCGTTCGCGCAGTTGCTCAGGGCGTTCATAACCAAGTAAGTCCAGAGCCGCTAGAACTGCTTGGCGCGTATCTGGGGCAACAGAATGTTTGCCGTTTAAGACGCGCGAAACAGTAGCTGTTGATACCCCGGCATGTGTAGCCAGGTCCGCTAACCGGATTCGCTTGGTCATGGGAGCTCCTTCGCTCGTTCCATTTTAACAAAGAAATTTTGCAAAAATTTCTGGGGATTCCACAGCTAACGATACCCTGTAGTGCAGCGCAGTTGTCTATTTTTCAAGAGTATATCACGTAAATTGGGGTTAGCTTGGACGCAGAAGAGATACGGCGAAGAACCTTGTGTGGGCCGATTTCTTGCAAGATATGTGAAAAGAATTGCATAAATCAGTCGTATCGTTATACTGAAAACACAACACATGAGCAGCGTTGCTCTTAACTCACTACGTGCTCGTTGCCTATGTTCACCAAACTGCACAGTTATAACCCTTGAGGAGAAAAAATGCGTCGTGGCATTGCACTCTTAGCTATTACCGGAATGGCGATCGCCGGACTTACCGGTTGCGGATCGTCAGATTCAGGAAAAGCGTCAGATAATTCAACCGCGTCCGAAAGCCCATCAACAGACGCCGCGTTAACGGTGTGGGTGGATGACAATCGTAAGCCAGCGTTTGAGATCGCGGCACAAAAATATGAAGAAGAAACTGGAAACAAGGTCGAACTGGTTGTCAAAGAAAATGACCAGATTCGTTCCGAATTTGCAGCTCAAGTTCCCACCGGTAAAGGTCCAGATATTACCTTCGGCGCTCATGATTGGTTAGGCGAATTCGTCACTAACGGTATTGTTGCCCCCATCGAGCTTGGCGATAAGGCTAGCGAATTTTCCGATATTGCGTTGAAAGCATTTTCCTATGATGGACAAACTTATGGCGTTCCCTATGCAGTAGAGAATATTGCGATCATCCGTAATGCTGACTTGGCTAAGGATCCAACTCCGGCAACGTTTGATGAAATGATCGCTGCTGGCAAGGCAACCGGTGCTCCAACTCCGTTCATGGTCCAGGTTGATGAAAAGGGCGATCCGTTCCACATGTATCCCTTCGAATCCTCGTTCTCGGGCCCAGTTTTCAAAACCGACGCTGATGGAAACTACACCCCAGAGCTCAACCTCGGTGGCGAAAAGGGTGAAGCATTCGCACAGTGGCTAGGAGCAAAAGCTGCTGCCGGCGAGCTTTCTGCCGCATGGACCTACGATATCGTCGTCGAAGCATTTAAGAAGGGCGAAGTACCGTTTATTCTTGGTGGCCCATGGATGCTCGGTGATTTCAAAGGCATGAACATCTCCGTTGATCCGATCCCAGCTGCCGGTGACATGCCAGCAGCACCTTTCGTTGGCGTCCAGGGTGGTTTCATCTCTGCAAAGTCAGAAAACCAACTTCTCGCAACTGACTTCCTAGTCAACTATGTTGGTTCTGAAGAAGTCCAAGATGCCCTCTACGAAGCCGGCCAGCGCACACCGGCGCTGAAAGCCTCAGCCACAAAGATCGAATCTGATCCAGTGGCCGCTGGTTTTGCTCGAGCGGGCCAAGCAGGACTCCCAATGCCATCACTTCCACAGATGGGCTCAGTATGGAGCTTCTGGGGAGCAACCGAAGCTCAGATTATCGGCGGCGCAGATCCAGTAGCAACCTGGCAGAAGATGATCACCGATATCGAAAATGAAATTGCTGCGAAGTAATGTCATGTAGCAGAGACGGCCTCGTCACCTTTAGGGGCGGGGTCGTCTCTCGTATCAGGAGATAGAAATGTCGCAGATGATTAAGCCTAGTCAGGCATCGCTTAACCGAAAGGCGCGACGAGCCAAATTATCACGCCGAGACTCAGCTGCCACCACGTGGGGGAAAGGCTTTGTCGTCAAACTGGTTTTGATGGCGATCGTCAACGCTCTAGGAATCTATATTGTTTTCACTGCCTTCGGGGTAGGCTCAACCGCCCTGGCAGCCCTCATGATTGTCCTCTTAGTGGCACTAGATTGGGTGTATTTTTCTCGCAAGACCTTAGCGTTGAAATATCTCGCACCAGGTTTAGTGTTTTTGCTGATATTCCAGGCCTTCGTGATCCTCTACACCGCATATATCGCATTTACCAACTACGGTCATCAACACACCCTTGACAAGCAGTCAGCAATCGAGTCAATTCTGTTGCAGAACTCCTCCCAGCGTGTGCCAGACTCACCGCAGTACCCGCTCGTCGTCGTCGAACAAAACGGTGAACTAGGTTTCGCCGTGATCGATCCAGATGAGAAGGTTATAAAGGCAGGAACCGCCACACAGCAATTAACCGAAGTTGATGGAACGTTCACGGGATCGAAAATCACCGAAGTCGAAGGCTATCGTATCGTTGCGTTATCTGAGCTCGGCAAGCGCCAAAACGAGGTAACCCAGCTACGTGTAGCCCTCAGTGATGACCCCGACGAAGGAGCTATCGGTACCCAGACGGGAACAGTTGGCTATCAGTTTATTTCCACCGTGAAATATGATGCTCAGACCGATACGATGACTGATATTTCTACCGGCACGGTCTATCATGCAAACGACAATACGGGCTTTTTTGAGGCCGACGACGGCTCAACGATTAACGTTGGCTGGCGCGTTATTGTTGGGTTCGCTAATTTTGCAAAGGGCTTTGGTGATTCGCGATATGCCCAACCATTCCTACAAGTTTTGATATGGAATGTTATTTTTGCACTCATGTCTGTTATCACCACCTTCCTCTTAGGAATGGTTTTGGCGATTGTGCTCAACGATGAGCGGCTTAAGGGACGAAAACTTTATCGAACGCTATTGTTGTTGCCTTATGCTTTCCCTACATTTATGACGGCGTTCCTATTTGCTGGTTTAATGAATCGCAGCTATGGCTTCTTTAATCAAGTATTAGGAGTAGAAGTACCATGGCTAACCGACCCGACGATGGCAAAGGTTTCTATCATCTTAGTCAATTTGTGGATGGGCTTTCCGTACATGTTCCTGATCGTAACTGGCGCCCTCCAAGCTATTCCCGGCGAGTTAACCGAGGCGGCTAAAATCGACGGAGCTTCACCATTCCAAGCATGGCGAAATGTGACGTTGCCACAGCTCATGATTTCCTTAACTCCGTTGTTGATCGCATCATTTGCATTTAATTTCAACAACTTCAATCTGATTTTCATGCTTAATGGCGGTGGTCCACGAATGAGTGATGCTTCGGTACCTGTTGGGCATACCGATATCCTCATCTCGATGGTGTACAAGATTGCGGGCCTAACCGGAGAAGCCGCACCAAACTATGGGTTAGCTGCCGCTATGTCCTTAGTGATCTTCTTGATCGTTGGCTCGGTTTCCCTCTACTCCTTTAAGAAATCTAAGTCGCTGGAGGTGATGTGATCATGGAAAACACTGTTATTAGTCCTGCAGTAACTGCTAATAAGGTTCCTTTTGGTAAGTGGGTACGGGAGACCGGTTTCCGGCATGTGATTGCTGTTATTGCGGTTGCTTATGCGGCATTCCCGATTTTGTATATCGTTTCAGCAGCACTCAATCCGAATATCAAGACCACGCTCACGGGTGCTAATGAGATGTTCTCGGTTGTTTCGGGAGAAAACTTTGCCGAACTATCGGATACGATTTTTTGGACCTGGTTTTCTAACACGTTGTTCATTGGTGTAACGACGGCGATCGGCACAGTGCTCATGGGTGCGGCAGCCGCATACGCATTTTCCCGGTTCCGCTTCTCGGGGCGCAAAGTAACACTGATGTCACTGATGGTGATACAGATGTTCCCACAGTTGCTTACCTTCGTGGCAATCTTCTTGTTGCTTACCACGTTGGGTGAAGTTTTCCCAGTATTAGGTATTGATTCGAAACTAGCGTTGATCTGTGTATATCTCGGTGGCGCGTTGGGTGCGAACACTTTCCTTATGTATGGTTTCTTCAATTCGATTCCGATGGAGCTTGATGAGGCGGCCAAGATCGATGGTGCAACGCATTCGCAAGTTTATTGGACAATCATCATGCCGTTGGTTATCCCGATACTTGCTGTGGTGGGATTGTTGAGCTTCATTGCTGCGTTCAACGACTTCATCTTGGCGCGTACAATTCTTACCTCCCAGGAAAATTGGACGCTCGCAGTAGGAATGAACTTGTGGGTTGGTGGAAATGAGAAGAACTGGGATTGGTTTGCGGCTGGTTCGATTATTGCCGCTGTTCCAATATTGTTGCTCTTCTTGTTCTTACAGAAATACATTGTTTCTGGTCTGACTGGCGGCGCAGTCAAGGGCTAGAATATGCAGAGGTAATGGCGCGATGAGCATTGTGCTCATCGCGCCATTACGTTGTTTGCTAGGGGGTGATGAAAGAATCTGCTCACCCGCGCAGAGAGGCTATCTCACTTCTTCGGTGTGAGGTAAACCGCGCCCAGTGGTGGTAGTTGCACGAGTGCCGATTGGGCTCGACCATTCCACGGCACGTCTTCGGTGCGTACCGATCCCATATTGCCAACACCAGATCCGCCGTACTCAAGTGCATCAGTATTGACAATTTCTTCCCATTCGCCTTCGAGGGGGAGCCCGATCCGGTAGTCCAGGTGCGGGGTGCCGGCGAAGTTCAAGGCGACGACGACGATATCATCGTCGATTGAGGACTTTCGGATGAAGGTCAAGACGTTGTTATCGCCGTCTGAACCATCGATCCATTCAAACCCGCGTTGGGTGAAATCGTCTGACCACAGTGCGCTGTGTTCTTTATAGACGGTGTTGAGCCGAGCTAGGCAGGTCATAATTCCATCGTGGCTTGGGTTATCGATAAGCCACCAGTCAAGACCTTTGCCTTCGTTCCATTCTGAGATCTGGGCAAACTCTTGGCCCATAAAGAGCAACTGCTTGCCGGGATGAGCCCACTGGTAACCGAAGAGTAACCGTAGCCCGGCGAGTTTTTGCCAAGGATCGCCAGGCATCTTTTCATACAGGGAACCTTTACCGTGAACGACCTCATCGTGGGAGATGGGGAGCGCAAACTGCTCAGAAAAAGCGTAGACGAGGGAGAAGGTGATTTCTCCGTGATGCCAGCGCCGGTTGATCGGTTCTTCTTGCATATAGCGCAGGGTGTCATTCATCCACCCCATATTCCATTTCAGCCCATACCCTAACCCACCTTCGGAGGTCATGCGAGTTACGCCTTCCCACGAGGTTGATTCTTCGGCGATCATCATAATGCCGGGATGGTTTCGATATGCGGTGGCGTTTGTTTCTTGGATGAAGGAGATGGCTTCGAGATTTTCGCGCCCACCATACTGGTTGGGCTCCCATTGTCCGGCTTCGCGTGAATAATCAAGGTAGAGCATCGAAGCTACTGCATCGACGCGAATACCGTCAATATGGAATTCTTCTAACCAGTACAGCGCGTTAGCAACGAGGAAGTTTTTTACTTCATTGCGGCCGAAGTTAAATACGTAGGTACCCCAATCTGGGTGTTCGCCACGCATCGGGTTAGGATCTTCAAATAGTGGGGTGCCGTCAAACCGTGCTAGTGCCCAATCATCTTTCGGGAAGTGGGCTGGTACCCAATCCATAATGACGCCGATTCCGGCCTTGTGCAGTTCATTGATGAGATACCGAAGTTCATCTGGGGTGCCGAATCGAGCTGTGGGAGAATAATAGCCGGTGACTTGGTATCCCCATGAGGGGCCGAAGGGGTGTTCGGCAAGCGGCATGAATTCGACGTGAGTGAAGCCTAAATACTTTACGTGGCCGATGAGTTGTTCGGCGAGCTCTTTGAAATCGAGCCCCATGCGCCACGAGCCGAGGTGGACTTCGTAGATGGAAATAGGGCCAGAGTGTGGATCGCGTGCGCTGCGTTGGTCTAACCAGGCTTGGTCGCTCCACGTGAAATGATCAGCGGTGATAATCGAAGCTGTTGATGGTGGAACCTCAGTACGGCGTGCAAACGGATCTGCTTTTTGGTGCCAGGAGCCGTCAGGGAATTGAATTTCGAACTTGTAGCGGGCATCTTCATGGGCACCTGGAACGAAAAGTTCCCATACCCCCGACGTGCCCATGCTACGCATGGCAGATACGGCACCGTTCCATCCGTTGAAATCGCCAACAACGCGTACCGCAAGAGCATTGGGTGCCCACACGGCAAAGGCAGTTCCAGAGACTTTCCCCATCTCGGTTTCGTAGCTAGTTAGATGAGCGCCTAGGACATCCCAGAGCCGTTCATGGCGTCCTTCATTAAACAGATAGGTGTCCATTTCGCCTACGGTGGGTAGGAACCGGTAGCCATCATCACCTAGAGAATCAAAATCGCCGTAGCGTGCCCGAATACGGTAGTCTCGAATTTCTTTACCCGGCAAGACCGCAACCCACACGCCATTGTGTTCGTGGGTTGCGCGGTATTCGGCTCCTCGGGTGAGGATGACGACGTCGTCAGCGAGCTGACGAATCACACGAATCGTAACGTTTTCTCCGTCCGAGTGTGGGCCGAGAATATCATGCGGGGCATGATAGTAACCGTTGGAGATGGCATCGAGTAGTTCATTACTGACCGATATTGGTTCAAGCTGTGCGTTCATACGTTTATTTTCCCATGTTTTTGTGTGATGTACATCTAATAATGCGATTTAGTTTTGTGAGAGTGCTTTTGCGATACCTGCCAGCGGAATATCTATCCAATCTGGTCGCGATACTGCTTCATAGCAGACTTCGTAGAGCGCCTTATCAATAATGAGCGCCTGGAGTATTTGATGTTCTGCAGGTGAAAGTAAGCCGTATCCGTCTAAGAATGCTTCTTGAGCCTGGCGAGCCCACTGAGCACATTTTGTACCATCGGCTCCGTCTTTATGCGCAACACCAGCGGCGTAATCAAAGGAGCGGATCATTCCGGCAACATCGCGTAAGGCTAAATCGGGTTGGGTGCGTTGGGCTAGGGGACGGAGCGGTTCGCCTTCGAAATCTAATGCGACCCAACCGCGTGCCGGCACGTCTAAGACTTGTCCCAGGTGATAGTCGCCGTGGATGCGTTGTAGTTCTGGCCATGGTAGTGCGGTAGTGGCATCATAGATTTGCCGAATCTGGATCTGGAAGGTTTCTAGTTGGGGAACTTGCGCAAATGCAGCTTGGGCACGTTCCATTAACGTATTGACGACGGCGATTTGATCAGCTTGCGTCGTTTGAAAACTGGCACGCAGTTGGGTGTGGATTTCACGTGTCATGTGGCCCAATGCGCCGATACGTTCGCGTTGGGTTGCCGTCATGATCGGGCCGGTGGCAGATAGTTCGGTTACGAAAACTTGCCATGCGTCAACCGATCCGGCGAGGAACTCTTGGGATAGAAAAATATCGGCATGGTCCACACCCGGCCAGGAGGCGGCAATCGAACCATATTGGTTAGCAACGTGAACTGAGCCTGCTTGGTCCAACGCCCCTTGTAGTTCGACGTCGGGATTATGCCCTGGGGTAACTACGCGCAGTAGTTTACAAATCAGTCCAACTGGCTGGGACGGACTGGCGGGGTCGAATCGGTAAATGATTGACGTGTTGGATTGTTCTGAGGTGAGTTTGTGTGCGTGGGTTGGCTGCGGAAGTTCGGCGATATTGCGGGCTGGATTTAGGTGAATATCGAGTTCTGCTCCCGCGTTATCGATCCAGATGGGTGGATCGTATAGTGAAGCAAAGGAGGCAGTTAATAGCTGGTAGAGATCGTCTTGGCCTTGGTAATGATCAGTGGCATCGTAGATAGTCAACGTGCTGCCGTGCCCAGATTCATCGAATCCTTCAGCTTCACCAATCAGTCCGGAATTGTCGTGGCGGGTCAAGCTGTAGGTCAACGGCACGCAAAAAAGTGTGCCATCGCAATCTAAGAGATGAATAACCGTGATCGTATCTTGAGCGCGGGTGGGGAGGGCGCAGCTAGCTACGCATTGCAGATCCGTGAGCTCTGATCCGCGATACCATCGAGCTGCGGCTATCCATGGTTTAAGTAGTGCGACGACGTCGTCGAATTTAATCCTGATCATGATTCCTCGTTAACTCCAACCAGAAGAAATCTCGCGAACCGAGCGTCAACTGGTAGGTTCCATCGTGGCCGATACGGGGGAATTGCGCTCCGCCAAATACGTCTCGAACCTCGTATCCCGCAAATTCTTCTAACGTGATGCGTCCGGCGCGAGGGGTATTAGCCATATTCATCACGCACAGTAACGCCTGATCGGAATTGACGCGGGTGTAGGCAAGCACAGACTCGTGGTCAGTTTCGCGCAACTCAAAGCGACCATTTCCTAAAACTGGATACTCGGCGCGGATCTGCAAAATGCCTCGCATCCAATGCAGGAGCGATGAAGATTGAGCTAGCTGGGATTCCACGTTCGTTCCTTGATAGTGGTAGACCAAGGATTGAACAAGGGGTAGGTAGAGTTTGCCTGGATCGGCATCGGAGAAGCCAGCGTTTCGATCTGGGCTCCATTGCATGGGGGTACGCACCGAATCGCGATCTTCAAGCCAGATATTATCGCCCATGCCGATCTCGTCGCCGTAATACAGGCACGGTGAGCCGGGTAGGGATAAGAGTAACGCATTGGCTAGTTCAATTTCCGCACGAGAATTGCCTAATAGTGGCGCGAGCCGGCGTCGAATACCTACGTTGGCGCGCATGCGAGGATCTTCAGCATACCAACCATACATTTTGGCGCGTTCTTCGGTGGAGACCATTTCGAGAGTGAGCTCATCGTGGTTGCGCAAGAACGTTCCCCATTGACCGCCGGCTGGAATATCGGGGGTAGCTTTGAGGATTTCTTGGATCGCAGTGGCGCGTTGGTCGCGTAACGCATAGTAGATGCGTGGCATGACGGGGAAGTGGAAGCACATGTGGCATTCCGGATTCTCATCGGTGCCATAGTATTCGACGACGTCTTCAGGCCACTGGTTGGCTTCGGCGATAAAGATTCGCCCGGGATAGGATTCGTCGATTTCTCGGCGTAGTCGCGCAATAAACTCGTGCGTTCGAGGCAGATTTTCGCAGTTGGTGCCTTCTTCTTCGAAAAGATAAGGGATAGCATCGAGGCGGAAGCCGTCCACGCCGATTTCGCACCAGAATTTTACGACGTCGATAATGGCTTCTTGTACGGCAGGGTTTTCGAAGTTGAGATCGGGCTGGTGGGAGAAGAAGCGATGCCAGAAGTATTGTCGGCGTACCGGATCGAAGGTCCAGTTGGAGGCTTCAGTATCGATGAAAATGATTCGCGCGTCAGCGTATTCTTCGTCGGTGTCACGCCAGACATAGAAATCACCGTAGGGGCCATCGGGGTTAGCGCGTGAGCTTTGGAACCACGGGTGCTGATCGGAGGTGTGGTTGGCGACGATGTCGATGACGATGCGGATGCCACGTTGATGTGCTTGGGTAACGAGTTCGGAAAAATCTTCCATTGAACCGTATTCGGATTTAATCGCCGTATAGTTCGAAATATCGTAGCCACCATCGCGCATCGGAGAGGGATAGAACGGAGGGATCCACAGCGCGTCTACTCCCAGCCATTGGAGGTAGTCCAGATGGTCGATGAGGCCACGAAAATCACCTGTGCCAGTGCCTTGAGTATCGCCGAAGGCACGCAGGAGCACTTCGTAAAAGACCGCGGTGCGATACCAGTTAGGATCGGGGGTGATCCCGGGACGCTCGAGTGCTGGTAGTTGTAGCTTAGTTTTTATCAAGGGAGGACCTTTACAGATAGAATATGGGCGACTTGGCCGTGCGGATCTAGGCGAACGTAGGGCGCTTCGTTCCATAAATATGTTTGGCCGTTCATTTCGTCAGTTACTTCCAAGAGCGGGCCGTTATCCCATCGCGGCGAGATTCCAAATGGGCTCAGATCGAGATAGACACTAGCTTCACGTGAGGCATACGGATCGAGATTGAGGACGACGATGACGGCATCGCCGTGCCCATCAGGGGCTTCTTCGGGGCGGGCAATTTTGGTAAATGACACAATCTTTTCATCCGATGTGGGGTTGATAGTGACATTTCGTAGCCGGCGCAAAGCAGGATGCTTGGCACGAATATCGTTGAGCATTGTGAGTAATACTGCCATGCCATTGTGCTCAGCTACCGCATAATCGCGTGGCTTATACTCATACTTTTCATTATCGACTTGTTCTTCGGCTCCAGGGCGCGCAATATTTTCTACAAGCTCATAGCCGTTATAGATACCCCATGTTGGTGAGCCGGTCGCAGCTAGGATCGCTCGAATAGCGAAAGCTGGGATACCGCCGCGTTGCATGTATGGGGTGAGAATATCGTGGGTGGTGGGCCAGAAGGCTGGACGTAATCGATGGGCAGACTCGTGGGAGACTTCCGTGAGGTATTCTTCAATTTCTTGGCGTTCGTTTCGCCAGGCGAAATACGTATAGGACTGATGGAAACCTACAGTTCCTAGGGTTTGCATCATTGGTGGATTGGTGAAGGCTTCGGCAAGGAAGATCACCTCTGGATGCAATTGACGGAATTCGGCGAGGAGTCGTTGCCAGAAGGAAACTGGCTTGGTATGCGGATTATCCACCCGGAAGATACTTACCCCGTGGCTGACCCACAGTTGGAGAATACGTTTGATTTCTTGATAGATACCTTCGGGATCATTATCGAAGTTCAGCGGGTAAATGTCTTGATACTTCTTGGGCGGATTTTCGGCGTATGCGATCGTGCCATCAGCGCGGGTGGTAAACCATTGCGGATGTTCGGTGACCCAAGGGTGATCGGGGGAGCACTGCAAGGCTAGATCCATCGCAACTTCCATGCCGAGCTTATGTGCATGGGCAACGAAGGCGTCAAAATCCTCGAAGGTGCCTAGGGCTGGCTCGATAGCGTCATGGCCGCCGTCGGCAGAACCGATGGCGTACGGTGAACCAGGATCGCCAGGTTGGGCGTTCAATGTGTTGTTGCGCCCCTTGCGGTTTGTGCTACCGATGGGGTGAATCGGGGTGAGGTAGACGACGTCGAAGCCCATACCGGCAATGCGATCAAGATCTTTAGCGGCGGTGCGTAGTGTTCCTGATATCCATTGGCCAGTTTCGGGATCTTGTTTCGCTCCAATTGAGCGCGGGAAGATTTCGTACCACGAACCTACCAGTGCGCGCTCGCGATCGACAAAAACTGGATAGTGTGCGGAGTGAGAGAGGAGTTCTTTGACTGGATATTTCGCAAGTGCGGCTTGGAGTTGCGCTGAGCGGGCGGCAGCGAGTTTAACTTCAGGCAGAGCGCGTTTCTTCGTTATGACATTGAGGGCGTCTTTTATTATTGCGCGTTCGGCAGAGCGCGCTGGAGTGCCTTTTATTGCCTGATTGAAAATAATTTCAGCTTCGGCGAAAACGAGATCGATATCGATTCCAGCGGGGATCTTGATTTCGGCGTTGTGTAGCCAGGTGGCGTAAGGATCAGACCAGGCTTGAATATAGAAATGATGCGCTCCGGTGCGTTGTGGTGTCAGCCAGCCTTCAAAACGGAACAGGCCCGGGGCAACGTCGCGCATCAGGGTTTGGTCTACTATATTGCCGGCGTCGTCAACGAGCACAGCAGTGGCGGCAAATTTATCGTGCCCTTCGCGAAACACCGTAGCGCGCACCGGGAAGGACTCGTTGATGGTTGCTTTTACTGGGCAGGTGCCATCAAGGAGTTGAGGCGAGACCTCAACGATCGGGATCCGACTCACCGCCTGGATCTGTTGTTTTTGCGGGCTGGATGAGGCTCGAGCCGAGCCCTTGGGGGCAGAACTGGTTTTACGTTGCGAAGTAGTCACACCTCTAGTCTAATCTAGTTATCTACGTCTCAAAAATTCTTAGCGTAATTGGTGTGAATGTTCGTATTCAAATTTTAGTAGTGCGCGTTTAAGATCAGAGCCGAAAGCGTAGTTTGCGGTGGGAAAATGCGGATTTATTACCAGAGTCCGATCGTTTTCTAGGTTGTCTTGTGTTGGTTGTGGAATGACGGCATGGCAGGGGATGACGAGAGGAAACGGGTTGCGGGCACAGGCGCTGGCTGCGGCACGAACAGCGCGGGCGTTGTTGGCTCGTTGCGCAAGTTGTGCATAGCTCAGAGTTTTTCCAAGCGGTAGGGCATGGAGCACTGTGCGAATCGAAGCGGCCCACGGTGTGGCTGGCGCAACGAGTGGGAGAGCGCGCAGCTTGCTTACCTCGCCGTCATACCATGCAGATAACGCCTGGTCGATCTGGGCTACAAGTGGATCATCTGTTTGGATTGCCGGGCGTTGTTCTTGATCGGTGAAGGTTATCTGGGTGATCACAGAGCCAGAAGTGGACACGCCTAACCTGTAGGCATCAATAACGGGATCGCCAGTATGGAGTGGGAAAATGAGCATCGCTGCCCTCCTGTGGTCGCTAAGATGACTGTATCAAAAACCGGTGGGGTTGGTGTTCGATGATGAACACCAACCCCACCGCTGCAGCTTGTATGGGAGTAGATCAGCCTACCTGATTAGATTGCATGCGGCGTAATCTTCCACACCTCGCGGGCGTAGTCTCCGATGGTGCGATCCGAAGAGAATCGGCCAGATTCGACGATGTTCTTCCACGCCATTTTTGCCCAGTGGCGACGATCCTGGTAATCAGCAGCCATCTTGTCACGAGTCTCGCGGTAGGAAGCGAAGTCGCCGAGTACGTAGTAGACGTCGGCTGGCTCCCAGCTTGGCTCGTAAAGGGAGTTGAGCAGGTCGTGGAACATGCCGGTTCCGCCATCGTCCAAGGTGCCATCTACGAAGGCATCGAGAACGCGCTTCAAACCAGGGGTTTGTTCTGCTGTTGCTCGTGGGTTGTAGGTGGCGCGTAACTCAGGGAGCTCTTCTTCCTTAGCGCCGAAAATGTAGGCATTTTCTTCGCCGACGGAGTCAAGGATTTCGACGTTTGCACCGTCGAGGGTGCCGAGTGTCAATGCACCGTTCATCATGAACTTCATGTTCGAGGTTCCCGATGCTTCCTTACCGGCAGTTGAAATCTGCTCCGAAACATCAGAAGCGGGGATAATGTGCTCTGCCGGGGAAACATTGTAGTTTTCCACGAAGAGAACTTGGAGCTTGCCGTCCATATCTGGATCGTTGTTAATCAGGCGGCCAATTTCGTTGATCAACTTAATGATTGCCTTAGCACGCACATAGCCGGGAGCTGCCTTCGCGCCGAAAATGAACAGGCGAGGAGCAACGTCGAGGCTTGGATCATCCTTTAACCGGAAGTAGAGGTCGAGGATGTAAAGCGCGTTCATTAACTGGCGCTTGTATTCGTGCAGACGCTTGATCTGAACGTCGAAAATAGCTTCCGGATTGACGGTTACGCCTTGACGATTCTTGATCCATGCAGCGAAATCAGCCTTGTTTGCTGCCTTGATCTCATTGAGACGATCCAAGACGGCGTCGTCGTCGCCAAAGTGTTCAAGCTTCTTGAGCTCGTCGAGGTTGCGCACCCAAGCATCGGAGCCGAGAAGCTCGGTGAGCAATGCTGCCAGGCGTGGGTTGCACTGGTTGAGCCAACGACGTGGGGTAACGCCATTGGTCTTGTTGTTGAACCGCTGCGGCCAAATATCGTACCAGTCGTGGAGCGTGTCCTTCTTGATGATTTCGGTGTGCAAGGCAGCCACGCCGTTGATGGAGTAAGCCGCGTAGCAGGCGATCCAAGCCATGTGAACACGGTTACCTTGGATTGGAGCCATGTACTCAATCTTGCCTGGATGGTAGCCTTCGGCGGCAAGCTCTTCGCGGAAGCGACGATCGATTTCGCGCACGATTTCGCTAATACGTGGGAAGAGACGATCGAAGATGCTCATCTCCCACGTTTCGAGAGCTTCTGCCAAGACGGTGTGGTTGGTGTAACCGAAAGTTTGAGAAACAATCTCCCATGCTGCTTCCCAAGTGTAGCCGTGCTCATCGAGAAGCAAACGCATGAGCTCTGGGATGGCGAGCACTGGGTGAGTATCGTTGAGCTGGATACAGTTGAATTCATGGAAATTATCCAAGGTTCCCTGGTGCTCGAGGTGGTTATCGACGATTGCTTGCAGTGATGCCGAGCAGAAGAAGTACTGCTGGCGAACACGCAAGACCTTACCTTCGTAGGTGGAATCGTTGGGGTAGAGCACGCGGCAAATATCGTGGACGCGCTCGCGTTCAACGATCGCGTCGGTGAAGCGCTGAGAGTTGAAAGCATCGTAGTCGAATTCTTTGGTCGGCTCAGCCTTCCACATGCGCAAGGTATTGACGTTCTTGGTGCCGTAGCCGGTGATGGGCATGTCGTAAGGAATAGCTCGAACATCGAGATCGGCGTATTTAACGAGGCGCTGTTCTTCTTCGCGGCGAATAACGAAGGGGTAGCCTTCTTCCATCCAAGCATCTGGCTCTTCTTCTTGGAAGCCGTCATTAAATAGCTGGCGGAAGAGTCCGTAACGATAGAGGATTCCGTATCCGCGTACTGGCAGATCCATGGTTGCGCACGAATCAAGGAAGCAGGCAGCTAGGCGGCCAAGACCACCGTTTCCGAGTGCGGCATCGTGTTCTTCTTCGAGAACATCGGAGAGGTTTTGACCAAAAGCATTCAGAGCTTGGGAGGCTTCTTCGATCATGCCAAGGTTGGTGAGGTTGTTCAACAGCGCGCGGCCCATGAGGAACTCGGCAGAGAAGTAGTGCTGCATACGGGTTGCGTTGTAGGTTTCTTCGGTGCGCTGCCAGTTATCTGCAATGCGATCGACGACGGCGTTGGACGTTGCGGCCCAGTATTCCATCGGGGTGCCAGAGTGTTCGTTGCGGCCAGAGACGGCGCGCACCTGCATGCCGATTGCGGTTGTTGTATCAGGACGGGTCATATTCTCCCTTTCCGGGGGTGTCGTGGGCTGTGGCCCACTTCCTTATAGTGCAATCGTAACCTAGATGAAACGTTGCGAAAAATATTTCACGAGGGACTTTCGCCATAGATTTACGCCACAATCTCCGGCGGATTGGGTTCTATGGTGAAAGTCGCCTCATGGTTGTAAATTTTAGTAGCTCATTCCGAGCGCGTTGTGGACGTCATCGAGAGTCTCTTGTGCTTGTTCGCGCGCACGCTCAATTCCGCGCATGAGAACACTGCGCAAATACTCTGGATCCTGTTCTAGTTCCGCGCGGCGGGCACGGATCGGAGCTAGGTGCTCGTTAAGAGCTTCGGTGACAACCTTCTTCAACGTACCGCCACCGCCGTCGCCAATTTCTTCGGCGATAACTTCAGGGGTGCGTCCAGTACACATCGAGGCGATAAGTAACAAGTTGGAAACTTCGGGGCGATTAACTGGATCGTATGTAATGTGACGATCTGAATCGGTTACTGCGCGTTTGAGTTTCTTCGCCGTCTCGTCAGCACTCATCCGCAACTCGATCGTGTTGCCGCGCGACTTCGACATCTTCTCACCATCTAAACCAAGCACGTGCGCGGCATCGGACAAAAGCGCGTGTGGGCGCGGGAAGATTCGCTTCGCTTTCTTACCCTTGTTGTACCGCTTTTCGAAACGATCGGCGATCACGCGGGCCTGCTCCAAGTGCGGAAGCTGATCCTTGCCAACCGGTACTAGGTTTGCTTTACAGAACAAAATATCGGCAGCCTGGTGAACCGGGTAGGTGAGCAGAAGGCCAGACATTGGCCGACCGTTCGTTGCCTCGTATTCAGCTTTGACTGTAGGGTTGCGGCGCAGTTCGGCGTCGGAAACAACCGATAAGAACGGAATAACAAGTTCGTTGAGTTCGGGGACTTGCGAGTGTGCGAAGAATACGGTTTCTTCAGGATCCATACCCACCGCGAGATAATCGGTGAGGAGAGACATGGTGCGCTCGCGGATCGAATCGGCTTCATCGCGATCCGTAATCACCTGATAGTCAGCAATAAGTAGCCACGTATCGACGCCGCGTTGCTGGAGTTTACGCCAGTTTTGCAACGTTCCGAAGTAGTGGCCGATATGCAGGTGCCCAGTTGGCCGTGCGCCGGTCAATACCCGGAACTTCGAGGGATCGTCGTCAATAGTTAGGTTGATTTTCTCGCTCATCTGGCGGGTAGCTTCGAGCGAAGCATCCGATGTTGTCGCTTCCAAGGCGAGTTGCGCATTATTTTCACTCATGTCCTCTAGTCTAGCGTGCTCCGCCACCACTTTTTGCTTCACATAGCTGTGAAGCGTGACGTTTCACGGGCTTCTGGCAAAGGGTCTTGCGACGGCGGACAGGTGGGAGTTATCTAAAGCTCAAAACGACGTGGTTTTCCTAGTGGTAACTTCTGGGCGGATCAGTCCGTGGAACCTATGAGTGAAAATAGTTGTTCGGCGGTGGGGCTTAGTATATCGCTATGGATGATACCATCGCGTAAAACTATGGCTCTGTCTGCTCTAGCGGCAGCTGCAAGGTCATGGGTAACCATGATTACAGTGGTCCCAGTTTTATGTAACTGGGCGAGTTGATCGAGAAGTAGGCGTGTTGAGGCTGAATCGAGTGCTCCTGAGGGCTCATCTGCAAAAAGAATTTTTGGTTGTACCGCGAGAGACCGGACAATTGCAACTCGCTGTCGTTGACCTCCGGAGAGTTGGGCTGGATAAGAATCTAACTTATCCGAAAGACCGAAGCGGTCGAATAGTTTTTTGATAGCTTTTGCGGAGAGTCGTTTTTTATTGAAACGAAGGCCAAGTTTGACGTTTTCAAGCGCTGTCATCGAGTCAATCAGATTGTAATCTTGAAATATGAAGCTTGCGTTCTTACGACGTATCGCGCTTCTTTCCTTTCTGGAGGCGGACACTACATCGCTGCCGCATAGTTTTGCTATCCCGGAATCTGCTTGTTCTAGTCCAGACATGCAGTAAAGAAAGGTAGTTTTGCCAGACCCTGACGGGCCAACAATAGACACAAACTCTCCTGCTTGAGCCTGGAACGATAAGTTTTTCAGCACGTGTACTGATTCATTCTTGTTTAGTGGGAAACTCTTCGATAGAGCTTCTACCTGGACTATGGGTTGCATCTTAAACCTCTTATCGGACAATAGCTTGCATATTTAGTGAGCGAGATTGAATCAAAGTTGAGATTTCGGTAAAAAGTGTTATCAGTAAAAATCCAGCGGTTAAAAGAATGTATGTTTCAAGAGGTATGCCACTTGATTGCGTATCTGGAACTGGCCCAGCCGAGAGTGCCAAACCCATAGCTAGACTGTTGATGAAAAGGATCGCTGTGCTGATTAAGGATGCGACCAGTAGATAAATAAGGGATTCTAGAAATGCTGCGAATGTGATGGTCGAAGGCTTGCAACCGAGAACCTGTAGTAGTGCAATGTCGTGCACTCGAGAACGGTTTGTTAAGTAGACAGCTAATACTCCGCCTGCCGCTGCCAGAATAACTGGTGTGCTGAAAATTAATAGAATCTGGGAACTAGGGCTGACTTGAAGGCTCTCCTCGGAGGCTCCAATTGCGGACATTACGTTACGTGTTTGGGCGATCATGCCAAATACTAGGCCGACTGATGTTGCTGCCAAAACTAGCGGAGTGATGAACGCTGTAGAGCGGAATGCTCGGCGCTTCGCAGAGGTTAACGCAATCATCCAGCTATCAAAAATATTAACTGGGTCGAATAGTCCAATGAACGCGATCGTGGACTTAACTATCGCTTTGCTTGTTATGCCAAACGCGAGTAATAGCCCAAGTCCGATTCCCCAGTAAGCGCTGATCAAACCGCTAAGAATCTCAGAGCTGGTGGTGATAGGTACCTTTGATATTGCTATATAAGATGCGATCATTCCTCCCGTCACGAGGAAAGAGAAAAGATAGCGCACCCACTGGCGTTCAGTTGGATTCGCAAAAGGGCCATTTACTGCGATAACAGGATCGAGTTTGAGTAGAGAGCGAGTCGTTAAAACTAACGGAAGAATGACGGTGAGAAGTGATGTAATCGGTGCGAACACGATTGCCCATATACTTTGATGTATGTATCCTGAATCAGCTGGGAGAAGTCCAGTTTTCTGAATCAGAACTATGTAGAAATCCCATAGTGACATTGCAAGTACAGTGCCAAGCACACAGCCGATAACGGCCGCAAGGTAGGCTAAAGTAACGTACCGTAATCGTGCTGCAGCTGGAGAAGCGCCAATGACTTGCCATAGCGCAATTCTTCTCGAATCTTCCTCGACCGCTAGCCGGATAATGGTTGGAACGCAGAAAAGTATTGCCATAATAGTCAACGCCATCTGGAAGCCTCCAAGAACGGAGAATTGCTCTGCAGCTGGGCCAGTTGGTAACTGTGCGCCTGCGATAGTCGTGCCCAGGGATAGTGTGATGAGGCAACAAGAAATGGAGGAAATGCTGAGGGTTGCTACGAACATTGGAATGAAATCGCGAATCTCTTTCAGCATATTGCCCGGCCTCCCACAATGCTTATTACTATTGTTGCGATGGAAATAAGGAAAAATAAAACCGTTCCAACTTTCAGAGCATAATAAATTCTACTATATAGGTTAGAAGAGTTTGTATGCTTCAAGGTGGAGGTGTCCAGGTTTAAGAGTGTGAGGAGTGCTCTATAACCATCTGAATTTACAAAAGGAATAATATTGAAGAGTATAGCAAAGTTGAAAATTAGAAATATCGGTGCACTAGCACTTAATTGTGTGCAGTGATAGCTACTAATGAGGAAAGTTGTGTTTGAAACTGCATTCGCAAAGACTCCGGCTAGATGTACAGTTATTCTGAATCCCGGAGGGAGTAGATAGACACGGTTTATTCGGACGAAAATTGAAGGTATGAAACCGAGGTTAAAATGAAATCCCCATGAATCAATTTTTTGACCGTGTAAACGTAAAGCGAGAACATGGGAATATTCGTGTATAAGAGCTTGAAATAGCGCGTAGAACAATAGCGATAATAGGTGAGGGTAGCTCGATAGATATCTGTAAGAGTTGAGGTTGCTGCTAATATATAGATGTAATGACCAAGCAATACACGCGGCTGTAATAATGAAAATTATGAAGGCGTATCGATATTCGTGATAGGTGTATTCGACTTGCCACGTATGGTTTTCCTCAAACTCCTCAGTTTTTCCTACGTAGCACTTCCGTTTTGAGGTGAAATACACAAATGTTTGTTCGCCTTTTGAGAGTAGAATATAATCCTCTGTGGAAGCTCGAAGATATTTACGTATTTTCATTATCTAAATATCTAACTTTGTTGCATAAGGAATTTCGCGCGTGAGGTTATATCGTTGGCGAGGCTCTGTAATACATGTGGGGTGAGTGTTAGTGCTCGGCAGACGCTACATGCGTCTGTAACTATTGAGTCTTCAAGGCGTGGGATTAGGCCTCTGGAAATTGCTAAATTGTAGATCCAGCCAAAACCTTCATGCCTAATAACTGAAAAGTAGCTATTGTAAGTAATCGTTTTTAGTGCTTCTTCAAAAGGCGTCCCGTCTACAGTTCCGATTTTTAAACTAGTGCCAAAGACTGCGGGAGAGCAGCATGGGTAGATATACCCATCGTAGTGAAAAGTTGGTTCGAAGCTGGGGCAGTTTAGCTCCGAAATTGGTAGTGATGATCTGTACAATTCACTCTCTGGAAGATTGGTGGCAGCGCCGACTGGTGTTACGGGAAATTCCCTTATGGTAACTTGGGGATATTTTTTCTTGATTGAGAGAATGGAAGAATCGAGAGGGTTACTCTTAGTTGTGGCGCAATTTATGCAACATTCCAAATTCAATTCATCGCATGCTTTTATGATGTTTTCAACACGAGCTTTGTTGATGAATGGGGAATGGAAGCTGTCGTGGCTAATAGTCAGATAGGCGAGTCCAGCTTGTTTGAGTTCTAAAATGGCCTCTCGTGCACTTCTCGGGGTTATTCCCCAAAAACCATTCGATGTTAGGGTAGCCTTCTTACCTTGTGCGGTCACGATCTTTATCATGTTGAGGACCACCTGTTTACGTAACATTGCTTCACCTCCGCTTATCCCTACCGTTTGGACTATTGGATTTGAAGCCACTTCGTGCGCAATTTGCATAAGAGTTTCTGTCGGTATCTCCTCTGAACATTTAGGCGTTGATTCGAAGCAGCAGTGGATGCAATGTGCATTACATCGTCGGGTAATGATAATTCCTACGCTTATACCACGTTTCATTTTTCTCCAAAGTCGTGTGGCCGAGCGTTTATCTCGGCCACACGAGTTGCATTAGCAACCGCCTGATCCGATGATGATTCCGCATGTAATGAAATGCCAATGGTCGTCTTGGTCGGTTAGCTCGATTAACTCACTGTCTAAATTGAGCTCTTTCAGAGCGTCTGTTGTAGAACTCATCTCACCTCCTAACTTTATGCATATAAGTATATAAGGAGTATTCCAGAGAAAATAGGAACTAAATCCTATAGGTGTAAGAAATTCAGTTATGTGGCATGAACTGCCCCGGTTTTGTTTCTAGGCATCTGTCTTGATTTCATTCATTTTCTTGATTTAGGAGCAGGTTTTAAAATTCCTACTCAGTCTCAGTTGGCGGGGTGATAACCTAGACTCCGGTTAAGTCTGGGACGATTTCATCAGGTTGCTCACTTGAACGTCGCGAATTCTACGTCGACGTTGTTCGCCCCAACCTGAGTGTGAACCAGCTCGATCTTACTTGAGCTATTAAGGGTTTCCGGCAATGCTTTGTTGGGGAGATCATCATCAAATTCGGTGAGCATCCCCAGCTCGGCTTCATCTTCATCAACCATGTGAAGTGGGGGATCGTGGGAGCTGCTTGAGCGATGATGAACGCATCGCGCTGGTTGGTTTTAGCTTATCCCGGGGTATAGATCCGCGATCGGTCGCATTGCCGAACCGGGTAAGTACGCGACATGTATCCTCAATTGCTTGGGCCACTGCCACAGCCAGCGCGCCGAATTGTTGCTGGCTGATCTACCACAACAAGTATTGGGCCAAGGCTGGCAAGCTCATCATAAATCTGTCGTAGTTTTTCTCCATCGTTGGGTAAGCGAATGTGAGTAGACTTGATCGCTACTACCGTGAACGATGGTTGCCCAGTGATCAGTCTTGCCCTGCGTCGATGCCAAGCCAGATATCAAAATTCTCCGGTATCACTGCCTGTCTGACTTTCAAGAATACAACCAGCTAACTAGTTGTTAGCTTTCACGGGTAAATACATCCGTCTTACACCCACGCCTGCGACAGGCATCATATTCCAGCGCCATGCCCCTGATGAGTAATCACGAGTATGTCTGTCCGATCCCGGTGACACCCCCCGGATCATTAAAAGACAGGGGCAAACAATCATGCCGAGATAGTCCAGCCAAACCCATCATCGCGCAAATGCCAGCTTCAGAGCTTATCAAAACAGTAACGGGCCTTCTTTTCCTCCCATTGAGATAACTTCCGTCAAATACGGTCAGTTCTCCCAGTGAAGTAGACGTAGGTTTGCATGGGATTCATCCGTATTCTTGATGGAACACATGGTCAGTTCCTCATGTTCATCTTCTGTTGTGGAATATTACGTGGTTGGTTGTAGCTTTGGATAGGAAAACGAAGAAATAAAAGAAAATGTCTTTAGCTTTGTGTTGTGAGCGTTTGTTTGTAGGTGGGCGTGTCCGATAGTGGATTGAGTGATTGCCCTGCTCCATCCGAATATTGCTTCGTATCGGTCTTTGGTAAAATATCCCTATAAGTGTCAGTGATGTGAAGATAGAGGAAGGCTCTCAGCTAATGAAAATTTTCCTTGCTTTCGTCATGTTTTTCTCAGGTTTAGCCGCCTTTGCTTTTGCTCTTCTGTTTGCGCTAGATGTAATTGGAGGGGCCTTGCCTGGTTTTCTCTCGCTGTTTGTTTTTTACGTTGCTTATCTCCTCGATTCTCAAAGAAAAGTGAAAGTTGAGACTTCTGGCTGCTAGTAAGTAATAGGCGTAGCTATCTGACGGTTTGCACTGCTAGTATCCGGCTTTGAGTGCGGTGATGGTGAGTTCGCCGCGGTTATTAAAGCCAGTGATGCTTTAGGATATTCATTAGAATCCTCGGAGGTTATGTAAAGGAGCAGATCAGTGTTCACGCCGTTGACTCACATTGCAAGCGGTAAGTCCGTGCGCGGTACCATTGTCGCTTTTCACGGAGTGACGGATAACGCGGCCTCACTGAGTGACCTCGCAGACCATTGGGCGCCTGACTGGCGGGTAATCCTCGTCGATTCTCTCGGGCATGGAACTAGCCCTCGATTTTCTGATAGCCAACTGCTAGATCCGTTTTCTGCTCTCGTGAAAACGGCGATCGAAAGTGTTCAAACTGCCGCTGCTCAGTCACCACAAGGGAAAGTTGTTATCTACGGGCACTCCCTTGGTGGCGCGATTGCTACGCATGTTTCCTTACAGATACCTTCACTTGTTACAGCGCTTATCCTCGAAGATCCGGCGCTGCTTACTCCACAGCAGTATGAAACGTATCGAGCCGGAGGTCCGCTCCTGGCTCAACGCCTAGAACTCATGAGTAACGACGTCGGTGAAGCCATGATCGAGCTTATGAAAACATATACTAGCTGGCCGGTGTCTGAATATGGCGGATGGTTACAAGGAAAGACGCAAGTGGATCGAAAGTTTGTCAGAACTGGAATTGTCGGCTCCCAGGGCCGAACAATTCTCCACCATGTTAGCGTCCCTACTCTCTTAGTGACCGGCGAAGGCAGTGATGTTCTCTTTGGCGGGCAGGGTTTGAAAGAAATTAACAGTTATGGCAACCCGTATCTGAAAACCGCACTGATTTCGGGCACTTCCCATACGGTTCGTAGAGATAACTCCACTGCGTTTTATGCTCTTGTTGATGATTTCTTGTTATCTCTCGACGATAATTCTTCCCCACATCCTTATCTTGCCCCTGAGTTGCAACGTTGTTTAAGCAGTGCTCCGTCCCAAACCACGTGGGATGTTGAACAATTACGCCAGGCCGGAGAACAGTTGCTAACGAGAGCTGATGGCGGTGTAGGCAGTAAAATTCGTGCCACCATAATGAAAACCGGCCGCGGTTTACCGTTGCGGATATTGCACCGCACCGATCAACAACCAGATCAGATACTCATTGCGCTTCATGGTGGTGGTTATGTGGCTGGGAAGGCCGAATATGATGATGAACGCAACTATGAATTACTAGAGCTGCTCCCAACTACTGTGATCTGTGCACCTGAATATCGCCTGGCGCCCGAACACCCGTATCCAGCCGCAGTTCAAGACTGCATTGATGCCATCAATTATATGGAAGATCAATACCCAAACGTTCCTATCTTTGTGTTGGGGGATTCAGCCGGCGCTGGAGTTGGACTACAAGCTTTACAAACCCTAGTGGCCACACGATCGAATGCGACGATTTCCGGTTTTATTTGTTTAGAACCATGCCTTGATCCACGAGCTTCCTCCCGCTCTTACCAGATTTATCGCGAGGGTCCAGTATGGACGGCGGCAGCAGCCCAGGCAGCTTGGGAGCACTATCTCGCTGGCGTGGATCCTACACAAGTGCATGTTTCAGTGCGAAATAGTGCAGCCTCGCTGCCGCCGACTATGATTATTGCGAACCCTGTGGATCCCTTGCGAGACGAAGCGATTACTTTGGCAACAGATCTGATCGATGGCGGTGGAATTGCCGAACTGCATATACTTCCAGGAACTTTTCACGGCGCGCTTTCGATTCCTCAAACCCGCACTTGGCGCGATGTTAAAACGCTCATCACCAGTTTCCTTAGCAAAAACCACGCAGAGCAGAAGTAATATGCTCGTTTCGAACAACTAGCTCATAAAACGTTCGCTCACTGTAGTACATGAAGGTTTTTCTTCGGTCGCGATGATGCCAGAATTAGCGGTGTTTTCTTCGTCGTCGTCGAAACGTATCACTTTAGGGTGAGGGTGATTGTTTTTCATGATGGATATTAGTTCGGGTTTGTAACCGTTGCCTAAAAGATTTTACGACGACGGGGTTGTTGGCACGTGCCATGTGTTCCACATAGGTTAGAAGCGGTTGTATGCTCCAAGGTGGAAGGGGTCTGATGCATGGAAACTGTGTAATCAAGAACAACTATGGTCTTCTTACGGTAAAAAACGTTCTCGCCATCCAAGGCCTGGGCCTGCTGTTCATGATGATTACTGAGCAATCACAGATCAACAAGGAGTAATTAGCCATAAGTTCACTACCACAAGTGAGAAGGAATGAACATGCACGGATGTATTGTCCATTCCGAGCGCGGTAGCCAATTTCGTTCGAATGCTTAGACTCAAGCCCTGCAAAATCACCACTTGATTGGGTCCATGGGAAGAGTTGGAGCGTGTGGCGATAACGCTGCCAAAACCGGCTCGGTAAACAAACACCCATAGAATATGAGAAAATAGTAACCACAGCACTCAAAGCTG
Organism: Arcanobacterium pinnipediorum; assembly: GCF_023973165.1. NCBI lineage: Bacteria > Bacillati > Actinomycetota > Actinomycetes > Actinomycetales > Actinomycetaceae > Arcanobacterium > Arcanobacterium pinnipediorum. The sequence goes on from NZ_CP099547.1 coordinate 420,010, forward strand.
CATAAAAGACTGTCACCTAAAAATGCATCAGACCTCATAAGGATCGTTTCGCATGTCGTGTTTCATGTGCGTGATGTTGAATTAAGTATCGTGAGGGAGGATTCATTACCTTTCGTGGCTATTGTTATGCCAGGTCGGTTCTGTTAAGCGCTCGAGCCAGACGTGATAGTGATCTTGTGAGGATTATGCGTGGATATTCATGCCTCGAATTATGGTGTGTATGGGGTGCGTAAGATGTGGCGTGCTTTAGGGCGTGCCTGGATCATGATTGGGTGTGAACAAACAGCTAGGTTTATGTGTTTAGCCGGGTTGTTAGGCAAAGGTAAAGGCCGATCCTCGGTGGTGAGTTGACTAAGAAGATGTGAAGATACTCGTCTTGATTTAGTTAATCGTCATTTCTGTGCCGTTAAACCCGGCTAGTTATGGGTGGGGCGATATTACGTATGGTCGAACACGTCAGGGGTTTGTGTATGCGGCTTTTGTTGTGGATGTTTTCAGCCCTAAGATCGTGGGGTGGGCGTTGTCGGATTCTATGCGAACCCAGGCTTTACCACTACAGGCGTTAAACCAAGTAATTGCTTGTGCGAAGGAGGTCAGCGGGCTAGTAGATCATAGTGATCATGGTTCCTAGTACGCTTCGATTGTATATAACGAGCACCTAGCACAGGGGAGGGATTATTCCCTCAACCGGTAGCGTGGGTGATAGCTACGATAATGCTTTAGCTGAGAATGTCAATGGTTGTTATAAAAACGAGCTTATTCATCCTCGTACATGGCAAGACGTACTCGAAGTGGAAATCGCTACTTTTGAATGGGTAAGTTGGTGGAATAAGACACGGCTACATCAAGCACTCGACTACCGCACACCACTCGAAGTTGAAAACGACTACTGGCACACCGTTAACACAACACAGAAAATACAAACACCAACCAGGGCAAAAGCCTAGGAAGAAAACCCGGTACACTTCACAGGGATTGCAGCAACTGAAGCATCACCAACTTTTTTACTAGGTACACACTTCCTCGGGGAAATACCCTCAATGCCCATCAACTTCATGCGTTTGGCCACGGTCTTTTTGTCAATACTCACACCACCAGCATGAAGATCAGCAGTAATACGTGGTGTGCCATAGACCTTGTCTGACCGTTCCCACATGCGATAAATTTTTTCATCTAGTTGCTGGTAGTAGCTGGTTTTCTCATCATCTCCAATTGAGATAGCGGCCTGCTTTTTAGCCCATGCATAAAAGTATGAACGCGAAACTTTAAGCAAACGGACCATGCGGGTAATAAAGTAGTTAGCCTTCTCGCGCTGCATTAGTTCGTATTTCTCTTCTCGTGTTGCTTCGCAGCGAAGAAGGCGCTGGCTTTTGACAGGAACTCATTATCAAGCTTGATCGAGGCCAGTTCCTTTTTCAACCGTGAGTTTTCGGCCTCTAATTCGGCACATGTCCGTTCCCCGGAACTGTTATTGTGCTCTCGTTCTTGTTTAACCCAGCGACCAAGCAAAGCCTGACCAACACCAATCTCGCGCGATACCTCTGCAATAGTCCTCCCAGTCTCAGTAACAAGGCCAGCAGCCTCAACGCGATATTCCTACGTGTATCTTTTCCTCTGACGACTCATAACAAACATCTTTCCGTACGAACACCCAGTCCGCACTAATTAGGCATCCGGTATTCAAGGGTAACCCCATCATTCTTTGAGCGGTGTGGTGATCGTTTAGGTTTAAGTTTATTGTGCGGAGACAAACGTTGAACACTGTCGTCGAAAACGCTACATCGTGCAGTATTACCGGACCAACGGGACATGAGACGCACCGAATAGTATGTAAAAAATAGATTTAAAAATGATCGCATTTATTCTTCTGCCACAGGGTGTGTGAGCGATTTGAAACATTCCTTAATTCTCGTAACTTAAATTTCCGTTTAGTAAACTGCACGAACCAGCACATGGTACTAATCAATTTTGTATTATGAAAGTAGTTATCACGACGAAGAGGTCGTGATAATCGCAAACCTCATGCACTGACACGAAAGGTCTAACATGAAAAACACAGTGAAGAACATGTTGATTGCATCCATCACTTGTGTGGTGGTCAGTTTGTCCATGATGACATCGGCCGTGGCAGAAGACAATTTCAAAGAAGGAACCACTATTTACGGGGGGTCGGTTCAGAACAATGATCCCTCTCTCCCAAATTTTGTTCCAAGCCTAGGAGATAATAATTACGAACTTGTTCCTACGCGAAGAGATATCATAATGCCACTCTCAGCGTCGGGATCGCAACCAATCGGAGGTTTTACCGTTAAAGACATCCGAATTCCGTCAATGATGCTTGATCACGTAATCAACGGAAGCGGTTTGACAATTAACTCTGAAGTGGCCGAAGCAGAAGGATTAAACCTCTGTAATTATCGTATCGACTTTCAGAATCGCTACGGGAATACGATCTACCGTACAGATGTCGGAAATACCTACTGGGGGTGCAAACTTTTGACAACAGGTCCCATCTACTCTCGTTTCAAATCCGTTAATAGAGGTGTGCAATGTGCCAGAGTGTTTGTAAATGGACAGTATGCTGGAGAACAATGTCATAACATCTACTAAACCGACGAGAGAATGAGATTGCAATGAAGTTAAAAAAAGTCTTCTTGGTTTTAGGGATTATCTGTGTGTTGGTCGGGTTTCTATTGACTATTGCATCGCTGAATAGTTCATACACTCTCAATATTCTTTTGGACGATATTAGTTCGGGACACCATGCCGCAGATTCAGATTTCTCTGTTGCTGCGCTGCAAAAAGTTGCGTCATTTACAAAATATCTCTCTTATGGCGTTTTTTCTGAAATTCTTGGAATACTTTTTGTAATCGTAGGCTGGGATTCGCGAAGACCATGATACACATATGAAGAATATTGGTGGTGGATACTCAAACCGAGTATCCACCACCAATTACATTAAAGAGTGAAACATGCAGTTTTGTGAGCCATCAAGGAAATTGTTCCAGTGAAGATAGGAGCGTTCTAGATTTTTCGATCCAGGTGACTTGAGTGTTGTCTATTGATATCCTGCCTTCGGGGGGGGGAGAATGGATGAATGGTGATGTGGGCTTATATTAGGCCCACTTCAGAACACATTGTTCGTAAGTTGAAAAAGGCTCGCGAACTTAAGGAAGGCGGGGCGAGAACTCGCATCTGAAGCTTTTGTTGGGCCGGGTTGAGTTGAAAAAGTAGCGCGGAAGAAACTATGGGGTGGGAAATTCTAGGCCCAGCTCGCCGTCATGATGGGAATGGTATCTAGTTGCGCTGGCTACTTCCAAAGACTTCCCTGGCACATTGTTAGGCTCTCACACAGTGCTTAGCGGCATGCAAAATGCTACGATAGCAAATCTGTTAAGTGTCCTCCCTTGTGCTAGTGGATGCACGCATTTGCTAAGGACCACCGCCGGTGGGGACACCAGCGATGCTTGAATCAAGGCGCTAGTAGAAGGATATGGAGTATGTCGGGAAGCCTTCTGCAGAATCTGGTGTGAGGAAGGTCTGCGTGTGCTATCCAGGAAGACGCGTAAGCGTTTAACTGGTGAAGAACACCGTAAGGTTGCCCCTGGTCTATACCCTAAAGATGTGTGGTCTTTGGATTTCCACTGTGATTCAGGCCCGGCACGGGAAGATGGTCAGCATATGTACTATCATCGATGAGTTCATTTAAGAACATGGTGATAAACCACGGATGATCCGGATGGATAACGGACCTGAAATTCATCTCCCGTGCTCTGGAAAGTTGGGTTAGTGAGGATCAAACGCTTCAGACAGTATTCCACCGGGCCAGTCATAGTATAACGGGTTTGTTGAATCGTTCCTCAATCGAATGCGTGAGGAATTGCTCGAGGGTAACTTCATCGAGAATCCTTCTCACGCCCGCGTGCTCATCGGACACTGGTCACAGCTCTACGATAACTTCCCTACGCACTCCTCGCTGAGTTACCTTAGCCCACGACAATACGCGCAACGATGGAGAAAAGGAAACACGGTCAACACTTAAGCCGAGTGGCCCTAAAAACTAGGCCAGTCCAATCACACTCGCACACAAGTATCTAGCAGTCCTCTTCACCATGATCCGAGACGAGACTTTCTACGAAACCAGGCCCGTCAAACTAGCCGTCTAGACTAAACAAAAGAAAAATAGGAGCCCCATTCACAGTTTTGTGCGGGCGGTTTTTACTAATTTGTGTTCTAGGAAAGAAGTTTTATGTCCAACTGTGGGACGGGCAGTCCTAAATGTCCCGCCGCTCCTTTATAGTGGAAGCAACACCGGTTAGGAGACTATCAATGAGAATCAAGGTCGTTAAGAAGTCGCTGGGGAAGACGCGTCCCCTCAGCGAGATTCCGTACTATCTACAGTCTGAGGTGAACACCCTGCATGATTTGATTGCCGCCCTGGTTGAGATTGAGGTGGCAGCTTTCTTGCAAAAACCCGAGACTGTAGCGCTGACTCAGCCGGAGCTGGCAGGGATGCTAGAGACCGGCAAAGTCTGGTTCGGGGATCATGAAAACGAGGGGGAGGTCGTGTTATCTGATGCCATAGACACTGCTCTGCAGGCAGTGGAGGATGGACTGGTAAAGATCTTCCTCAACGATGCGGAGATTATTGGTTTAGATAGCAAGATTTCCCTAGCAGAAGATGACCGTCTAGTGCTCTTAAAACTCACCTTTTTGACTGGCCGATACTAAACCCATGCTGCACTGTCCAGCATTATTTTGAAGGAGCAACATGGCTACCGAATACAACTACTTTACTACTAAACCTGAGTGGGTGCGGGATCTATTCAACCGCGTCGGCTTAGGAGAAAACGACTCTCTTAAAGAGGCATGGCGTGACCTGTGCGCACTGGGTGAGCTGCGCGCCAGTTTACCGGAGTCGCAGCAGCAACTGATTTACGGCAAAACACCTGCAACAGCCCAAACAACGAACCTTGAAGAGCTCATTCTCTCCTTTGACGGTGATGTTGAAGAAGCTCTGCTAGAAGTTGAAGATTCTGTCTCTGATCTTTCAGATTATGACTCCGTAGAAGAGAGAATGATGATTGCGGGCCGGTATCGTGACACTAACCCGCGCACCCCTGAGGAATTGCTTGCCCTGCCTGCATTCGACCTCCTGTACCAGCAATTAAATGATGACTACCGGGATGCCTACTATCGTTACTTAGCGCTGGCACCGGAACTAGCAACTCACTTGAACACCTATCAGCGCCGCTCCTACCATTCTGATTTTCCGTACCAGCAGATTGAGTTGAGATATCGGATTTTGGAGCACTTCAGCGTCTATCAACACTTGGGGTTGAACCTGACTGAGTTGTTCTTCTCGCCAGAAGACCCCATCACTGCGAACGCTTGGATGTTTGAGCAGGCAGGACTGTATTTGGCTGCTATCTTGGCACCAAATCTGAACTTGTCGGGCCTCGATAACGCAGTTTCACGTGACAGGGAAGGTATTCTGGACCGGATTGAGCAGGGCATTTTTGAGGCCGAGGGGGTTTCCCAGCTCTCCAACATTTTGCTTCAGGCCCTGATAATGTCGGGGCACCCCAGAGCTATTGCCCTAGTTGAGAAGCTGTTGCGGGCCGCGAAACTGTCTGAAGGCCTCCGTCAGAGTATTATTGAAGTGATTGATTTTGGCTCTTTGGATACTTTTAAATATTTCCTACAGATTATTCAAGATGAGAATCTGCTCCGGTTTTCTTCGGTAAAACGGGCTTTCCTTACTTTTGGGGGCCTGACTGATGGATTGTCCGATAAAACCATTCCGTTGGTGGGCCAATGGCTGCTTGAGGGCTTGTTAGAGGAAAAGGCTGAAGAATATTTACTGGAAAAGAACTATGTGAAGTTCTATCTCGGCCTGTATTTGAAAGCCTGCCATAGCGTTGAAGATGCCCTATCTGTGATTGTTGAACGATTCGGAGCATGGGATCAACATCAACAAATTGCCGCTTTGCATTTCGTTGGGCAAGCAAAACTCACCATACCGGGCTCTGTCCCGACCCTTTTGATGCAAACTATCAATCAGATTCCAGAAGAAACCAAAGCTGGACAAGAAAAAGCCAGAAATTTAGCGGCAGCTCTGCTAACTAATATTCCCGAGCTCAGCTTCGGTTCCCTCCCTGAAAAACGTGACTTCTTGGCTGGAATCCTACCTTTATTCGCTAAGGTAAAGACCTCTGCCCGGTACCACAACATCTACGGTGAAGGAGATGCCCCCTTCAGTTCCTACTATGTGAACCTGCACTACCGGTCTGTGGTCCTTCCGTTAGTCGATGAGGTTGAAGACTTTTACGAGGAAGCCTACGCGGTCTTTCCTAAGTACTGGACCTCTTGGGGCGACCACAGCGCGATGATTCCGAGGATGAAAGTACCGGCGGTCCATAAGGCTGTGGTCGCCGCAATCGGTACCGGTATTAGCGATACCGCGTTCGACATCATCAAAGCCGCAAAGCTAGAGCTAACCCATGAAGACTTCCTCACCGTAGGTGATCTGCTGAGATTAAAGAGCTCCACGGTTCGTAACAACGTGGCACAGCTACTCAAGGAAGCACCCGCTGAAACTATTCTTGAGGTAGCCCATGCTGCACTGTCTACCCGCAATAAGAACAAGCGTAACGGTGCTATTGGCATCCTGACCGACAACTATGAGGTAGTTAAAAACCTGCCCCAGTACGCTCAAGTGCAAGAGCTTATTCGCGGCATCGAGTTTGAAACCTCGCTACAAGATCAGGTGGCGGTCCTCCTCGGCGAAGAAAAGCCCGCACATGAGGAACGAGAGCTTTTCTTCACCCCGGTTGCTGAGATTCCCCGCCCAGAACTTAACTGGGATCCGCAAGCGGTAGATACCTACCTGAACCCTGATCTCAACAAACTAACCAAGTTCATGAATGACTGTGCGGAAGCCTTCGCCGCCCATCATGGGGAAACTGTGGTCCGCACCGGATATGATGGGGCTAAATATGAGGCTCGCGCCGGATACGACTTCTTTTACATGACTGACGTTGTGAGCCAGTATCGGGAAACAACACCATACGATGGTTACACGTTCTACGAAGACTTCCTCCCTTTCACCACACAACTTTCCGACCTAGAGTGCCTACTCTGGCGACACTATTTGACGGCCGTCACTCAGTATGAGGATTACGGGCGAAGTTACCGTGATGAGATTACAGATTGGGCGATTAAGCATCAGTATCTTCCGGACCTCTCCAGCATGTTTAAAGAGTGGGCATCTTCAAAGGTAAACAAGACCGATCGCGAGTATGTTATCTCTAACGCGCGAGCTGCCCTGAATATGGAACTGGCCCGCCGCGAACACAAGAAAGTCAACGATTCTTGTCAAGATTTCTTCGCCCAAGTACTGGCATATCAGGTAGCGAAAGAAAGAGAACGCATCCAGGCAGGAGAAATGATTCCGCTAGATGACATGCCTGAAGAGGCCAAACCAGAGACAGTCAGCCTTTTCGACTACGAACGCTACGTGTCCATACAGGCCTTCGATACGCAAACCACGTGGGCTAATCCGGAACAAATGCTGGCAATAGTCCTCAACCTAGTTTCGATTTCCAAACAGCACAACTACACGTTCCCAATTGAAGTGCTCTTCAAACTGGAAGATCTGGGACTAATCGGGCTGGATTTGATTTACACGCTGATGCTAGACCCCGATCCGTACCCCATTGTCCGCAGCTATCGGCGCTCCTCCGTGGAATATGACTCCCATTTGAACACCTTGCTATTTCAGGTTTCCACTAATGTGAGTCGGGCGGTCAATCATAGTACGAACGTAACCTATCAAGAGCCCGCCTATCTGGAAAAGCAGAAAGAAGTTTACCGGGCGATGGTTTCCTATTTGGTGGAGTTTGAGATTGCCCGCACCGACTCTGACACCCCTTATTCTGAAGCAATCTCTAGAGTGTTTGCTTTCTATGGCGCGGAAGTCTTCTTGAAGACCCTCTCCAAAATGGACAAGCTAACTTTCGTGCGCGGCTACTCTTGGGGGCATGAAGGCAAAAAAGAAATGTTCTCCAAGATTATTGCCCGAACCTTGCCTGAAGAAGACCTCACCCAAGAACGTTTCAACGAACTCGTAAAGCAGTATCAGATTGATAACCAGCGCCTGCTAGAGGCCTGCGTTTACAATCTGCGTTTCATCGAATACGCGGAAAACTATCTGAAGATTCCGGGGCTAGTGAAAGCCGCCTACTTCTTCAAAACTCATTTGAATGACAGTCTCAGCGACCAGCAAAAACTGATTGTGCGTCGCTACACTGACATCGCTTTTACTGATTTTGAGAACGGGCAAATGGACCTGAACTGGTTCAAAGAAAGTTACCAAGAGCTAGGAGAAAACAACTTCCAAGCACTCTACGACGCCGCCAAGTACATTACGGATGGCGGCAAACACAAGCGCGCCCAATACTTCGCCGACGCAGTCCGCGGCAAACTCAAATTCAAAGAAGTTGAATCACGGATCTCCGATAAACGAAATCAGGAGATGGTGCTGGCATACGGCCTCATCCCCCTCGGCAAAGGTAAATCTCGAGACCGCGAAAAGGATCTTTTGCACCGTTACCAGAAACTCCAATCCTTCCTCGCTGAATCGAAGAAGTTCGGTTCCCAACGGCGCGCATCGGAAGCCCTCAAAGTTTCCATCGCGATGAACAACCTAGCCAGAAATGTGGGTATGTCCATTAACCGTTTCACCTGGAGCATGGAAGCGAAACTATCGCAGAGCCAAGCGGAATTCTTCAGCCCGCATCAAGTTGACGATTATTTCATCCATATTGACCTGACTAGGCCTGAGAAGCCGCAAATCATCGTCTCAAAAGATGATAAGCAACTCAAGAGCGTGCCCGGCAAGATCAGCAAGAATGCCTACGTGAAAGAGCTAAAAGCGGTTACGGCTGCACTCAAAGCCCAGTATCGGCGGGCCCGCACCATGCTCGAAGAAGCCATGTGCACACGGGAAACCTTCACTCCGTCAGCGCTTGCTGAACTGGACACAGTCCCGGTCGTCTCAGCTCTCATGCGTGACCTTTTGTTCATCCATGAAGGAAAGGTCGGATTCTTCCGTAACGGAAAACTTGAGGGGATTAAGGCAGAGATAGAGCTGGCCGAGGACGCACAGCTCCGCATCGCCCATCCCGTTGATCTGCTTAAACACGACTGGGTGGCCTGGCAGAACCTGCTACTGGAACGTGAAATTATTCAGCCCTTCAAGCAGGTCTTCCGCGAGCTCTACACCATGACCGCGGAAGAACGCAAACAAGATGGATACACGCAACGCTTCGCCGGCTACCAGGTTGCTGTCAACCAGACCCTAGGCTTACTGAACTCTCGCGGATGGATGCTAAATGGCGAGGAAGGCTTCGAGAAAGTCCACCATCATAGCGATCTGCGGATTGAACTGTACTCCTACGCTGACTGGTATACCGCCGGTGACGTGGAAGCTCCCAGTTTCGAAAAAGTTGTCTTCTTGGACAACAAGACCGGTAAAACCTATAACATGGCTGAGCTGGATCCCATCATTTTCAGCGAAACCATGCGAGACCTTGACTTGGTTGTATCGGTTGCTCACGTGGGCGGAGTTGATCCTGAGCTCAATCACACCACGATTGAACTACGCACCCGCATCCTCGAACACAATCTGGGCCTGTTCGGAGTTAGCAACTACCAGATTGAGGGCTCCCACATCACCATTAAAGGCCTGTTGCATGAATACTCCATGCACTTAGGCTCCGGCGTGATTCATGTGGCCGGCAGAGGAATGCTACCGGTATTCCCCGTCCATTCACAGCAGCGCGGACGCATCTTCCTTCCCTTCGTGGACAGTGACCCGAAGACCGCCGAAATTGTCAGCAAGGCTCTCATGTTGGCGAACGACAAGAAGATTAAAGACCCCGCTATCTTGTCGCACCTGCGCTGAAACAGAACCGGCCGCGAAGGACTCCACCAGTTCGAATGACGGGTGTCCTTCGCGGCCGGTATGCTACTAACTATTAGCGGCGGGATCTACTACTGGCACCTCGGCTAGTAGCCGAAAGCTCAACATCTGCTACACCCGCAAACAATAGGAACATAATCTTGGAGTTGACGCTTTTCTTAATAGTATTCGATGAACGTGCTACAGATACTGAGCTGGGCGACCTCGTTATTCTTCCCGTTGTATGGTGAAGCTAATGGTGTGCACTAGTTAATCGCTAGTAGAGTGCAACACGGCTTAGTGCGAACAATGCTCGGTTTAGCTCTCCACACTTCCGCCAAGCAATACTGCGACTATGGATAAGGCTAGAGCATCTGTTTACCGAATATTTTCGCTGCTTGGCTGTTCTGATCCGTGGTGGGGATTTTGATGGGCAAGTTCGCACAGTGCCTGTTCGTAATTGTTGGCAAACTGGTGAGTTAGTTGAGTAACCACATCGTCTGCAACAGTCTCTTCCTGATTATCTGTACTGACCGCGTTTTCTTCGGTGTTGAAACGTATCACACTAGGGTGAGGGTGATTGTTTTTCATGATGGATATTAGTTCGGGTTTGTAACCGTTGTCTAAAAGATTTTACGACGACGGGGGTGTTGGCGCCTGCCATGTGTTCCACGGCAGGATAGTGCTTGCTATCAGTAAACCGCAAGCACCGATGAAGATTCCAGTGTGGATTCCACAGTACTGGCCGATGATGCCACCGGCGATTGTGAGTAAGGGGCCAGAGATTCTCGAGCAAAGGCTAAAGACGGTAGTAACTCGCGCTATGAGGTGATCGTCAGTTTCAGTCAACCGCACGGTAGCGTATGCGGGACGGAAGAGAGCAGCAAGAAACATGAGGAAGAAATTCGCACACACGTAGATAGTAAAGCCTATTGTTGTTCCAGGAAGGAAAGGAATAACAAAGATAGGAAGCGAACGCAGCATTCCAATATAGGTAAGAACATTGCGTTCTCCCAATGTGTTGGTGATTCGTCCGGCAAAGGTTGACCCGAGTATCCCGCCAAAGCCGGGAACAGTAAGAGCTATACCAAATTCAATAGGTGATAGTTTCCAAGAATCTAGCAGGAGCAAGATCTCCAACGGGTAGATGAAGGCAAGGAACCCGGCAAATAACGTGGCATTTCCCAAAAGCGTGAGCAGTATAGGCTTTGAAGCGATATAGCCAAAGCCCTCGACGAGTTGCTGTTTATAAGGCGCATACACGCTGTTCAGCAGGAATAAGATCCTTGAGATGTGCCATTGAAGCTGGCAAGAAAAGACTTGAGAGCGTGGAGAGCACAACTGCAACAACTAGCAGATGAACGTAAGAAAACGATTGGAAAACGAGCATGATAGGAATGGTTGCGAGGATGCCTGCACGCAAAATATCAATCCATATCATCAGTGGCCGTTTGGCTCTGAATTCCAGCCACGGACCAGCAACAATCATGACGAACGCGCTAATAAAGCCAGGGATCGCAGAAAGTAGCGAAAGCTCAAGCGAAGACACTGAAAGAAGCGTGACTGCTGCTAATGATAGTGCACCAGTTGCAAGCGCTTCTCCAGCATCAGAAGAAGCACGAGCAAACCACAGCTTATTAAAATCTGGATGCATCGCGTGCGCTCCTCTTGCTGTCGATATTGTTAAGTTTGTCGAAGGGCCGATCTATTCATTGGTTCAGTTGTTTTCTAGTATTTCGCCAAGCAATACTGCGACTGAGAACGGTGCGAGGGTCAGATGCCCACCGGGTGCAATATGCTCCGTGTGGTCGCGTGGGCGTTCCCATTGGCTGGCCCACATGAGTTCGAAATCGGTACCGCGTCCCCACGGGAGCGTGACTTGCTGAGCTTGAGCCTGGCCGTTAATAATCACCAACGCATCGCGACTTATTCCGCGCCCCGAACGCAACATTTGCACCAACCGGGCCTGGGGATCAAACCACGTGTAGTCCTGCATCTGGTTGCCAGAAGCGTCCAGCCATTCCATGTCACGTAGCGCGTCGCCCTCGCGCGGACTGCCGGTAAAGAACTGGGTCGGGCGGAACACCGCATGTTCCCGGCGCAACTGCAACAAGAACGACGTCGTTGCCAACATGTTTTCTTCATGCTCGCCAAGCTCCCAATCCAGCCACGATAACGGCGAATTCTGGCAGTACGCATTATTGTTGCCATGCTGGGTTTTCAAGATTTCATCCCCGGCGGTGAGCATCGGAGTGCCGGCAGCCAAAATCAAACACGCCATCAAATTACGTGCCGATTTACGCCGCATCGTCATAATAGCCTCCGACGCGCTACCTTCAACTCCGTGATTCCACGACAAATTATTATTGCTACCGTCGCGATTATCCTCGAGGTTCGCGTCATTATGTTTATGCGAATAAGCGGTCAAATCGTTGAGTGAAAAACCATCATGTGCCGTCACAAAATTAACTGAGGCATGCACGCCACGTCCACCAGGGAGTCGGCCGTGGCCGAACAAATCAGCAGAACCTGCCATACGAGTGGCCAAATCACGCAGATCGCTACCGTGCCCGCCGTGCACGATCGCCGCCGGCTCACTGAGCCAAAACGAACGCAACGTATCTCGGAAGCGATCGTTCCAGTCCGCCGTCGGCACCGGGAACTGGCCGGTACGCCAACCACCATAACCCACATCCCACGGTTCGTTAATCAGCTTGACAGTACTGAGCACCGGATCGGTTGCCATCGCACTATAGAGCGGATGATTCGGGTTGAAATTATCGCCCTCGCGCCCCAAAGTTACCGCCAAATCGAACCGGAACCCGTCCACGCCGATCACCTCAACCCAGTAACGCAACGAATCCAACGTCATCCGAATCACAGACGTGCGGCGGAAATCGAAAGAATTCCCACACCCCGTGGTGTCCTTCAATGCACCCGGATTAGCCGAATCGTGGCGATAATAGTGCGTTGAACCAAGGCCGCGCCACGACACCGTCACGCCATCTATACCGCCTTCACACGAATGGTTGTAGACGACGTCGAGCAACACCTCAATACCAGCCGCATGTAACGCAGCCACCATATTCTTCACTTCGTCAATCACGCCCTGGGCACCAGCCGCGCGAGCAGCAGCGCTCGCATAGCTCGGCTCTGGGGCAAAGAAACTCAACGTGTTATAGCCCCAATAATTTTCTAGACCCTTATGAATCAAGAACGGTTCACTGAGCTTGGCGTGAATCGGCAACAACTCAATCGCGCTAATTCCCAACGATTTTAGGTGCGTAATCGTCGCTGGATGGCCCAAGCCCGCATAGGTGCCACGTAATTCTTCTGGTACGCCCGGCAGCGTCTTGGTCAAACCCACAACGTGAGCTTCATAAATAACAGTCTCATCCCACGGCGTGTAGGGGTGCGCACAAGCGGTTGGCTCATCAGCAATAATTACGCCGAGCCCAGCAACCTCCACCGAGTCACGCGGATCGCGCTGGTCGAGGTGAGCGGTGTGATCGTCGTCCATCACATAGCCGTACAGCCGTGGATCGATGATCGGGGTGCGTCCCACTGCGCGCGCATACGGATCGAGTAGCAACTTCGCCGGATTATAGACGTGACCGGCGGCTGGATCCCAGCGACCATCAACCCGAAAACCATAAAAAGTTCCAGCCGTAATGCCGGCAATGTGACCAGCCCAAACGCCATAAAGACCGCGGCGTAACGCTACGCGATGTTCGGCATGGTTATTGTCCGGATCCACAAAGCACGCCCAGACGTTCGTGGCGTGCGGTGCTTCCACAGCGATATCAACCCCGTCGGCAATGAGGTGTGCACCGAGCTTGGGCGGGTTGCTAAGCGTGGGCTGAGCTAGGGGAGCGTCAATATATGGCGTATCTGAAATAGTCACGCCTTATATTGTGGCAAATTTATGCAGTTTTCGGGCAGGCTAAGAGTAAGGTTGTAAAAGTGGATGACTTAACTCATACGTATAACCCGTTAGACGTGCCCGATAACACTGGGGCGTTCGTTATTGATAGTGCGCTTATGCCTGTGCGAGAAAGAATGAAGATAGCGTGTGTACGCTCTGCGACTATTGCGTTCAATAACGGGGAAATAGCCTGGTTTGATGGCGAGGAAACCGCAGCTCTTCCAGCCGAGGAATTGATCTATCTTGCCTCCGATTCGGCTCACGATTATTTCGGTTACGACGACGGTGAGCGTTCGCCAAGTCCTGAGGGTTACCGCGCGTGGGAGGAAATTTTGCAAAAAAGTGGGGTGGAGTTTCTTGACGTCCGCCATGTGGTGGGGGAGTTACCTACCGCGCAAATGCAACTGGTGTGGTCGGCGTTGGCGTTGACCGCATGGCATCGCAAGGCACGTTTCTGTGAACAATGCGGAACGCCGCTCGTGCGTGACCGGCTCGGGCGTAAACGTCAATGCGCAACCGGGCATGTGGTGTTTCCACGCATGGATCCAGCCGTCATTATGGCGATTGTTGACGAGCAGGGGCGACTACTGTTGGCGCGCAACAGCCGCTGGCCGCAAGGGCGCGTATCTGTGTTGGCTGGATTTTTAGAACTTGGGGAGTCCTTCGAACAAGCCGTGCGCCGCGAAGCACATGAAGAAGCCGGAGTGCAGGTCGATCGCGTGCACTATCTCGGTTCGCAATCGTGGCCCTTCCCGCGTTCTTTAATGGTCGCCTTCGTCGGCTACACTCGTGATACTGCTGTGAGAATCGACGACGACGAAATTGCCGAAGCATTCTTTTGCACTCGCGAGCAGGTGGGTGAAGCAGTTGGCCGCGGTGACCTAACTTTGCCGGCTAAGGCCTCGGTAGGACGAGCCTTAATTGAATACTGGCTACGTGGAAAATTGGGTTAATCCACACCTTGTGGTTGTGACGTCACGCGATGTCGGAGGCGCCAACTACAATCAATATACGGCGGAAATGATTCGCGGGGGAGGAGCGGTAGCATGAACACCGATGGGTTGCTTGATTTTCTAGATCCAGATCAGCGTGCAGTAGCTGAGCATATTTACGGTCCTATGGCAGTTCTAGCGGGTGCCGGAACCGGTAAAACCCGTGCCATCACTCATCGCATCGCCTACGCGGTACATTCAGGGGCTTTTGATCCGCGCAATATTCTAGCAGTCACTTTCACCACGAAAGCTGCTTCCGAGATGCGATCTAGGTTGCGTGATCTCGGTGTTTCCCCAGTAAATGCACGAACATTCCACTCCGCTGCTTTAGCTCAGCTACGCCACTTTTGGCCGCAAGCTATTGGCGGGCACGTGCCCGAAATTAAAGAATCAAAAATACCGCTCGTCTCGGGTGCTGCGGCAGCTCTCGGATTAGAAACGAGCAAGCCAGCTATCCGAGATTTTGCTGCCGAAATTGAATGGTCGAAAGTGAGCTTGTGTCCGCCTGAAGAATACGAGGAGCGCGCTCGCGAACAAAACCGAGATTATATTGCCGGCACAACATACCGCGATATTGCCCATCTGATCTCGCATTATGAGGAAGCTAAAACCGAACGCGGCGTCATCGATTTTGAAGACGTCATTTTATTGCTCATCGGTATGATGCGTGAAGAACCCGAAATTGCAAGTATCATCCGCCACCAGTATCGCCATTTTGTGGTTGACGAATTCCAAGACGTTTCCCCGATGCAATACCGATTACTTCAACTGTGGTTAGGGGATCGCAAAGATCTATGCGTGGTGGGTGATGTGGCGCAGACTATTTATTCCTTCGCTGGAGCGCGCTCAACCTACCTCTCTGAGTTTTCGCGCCACTTTCCCCAAGCTCAGATCGTGCGACTACACCGTGATTACCGCTCCACCCCACAAGTGGTGGAATTAGCCAATACGGTTATCGGGCAATCTCAGTTAGATGGCGCAGTCCACCTCACCTCCATGTTGCCATCGGGGCGTCCCGTAAGCTTTAGTGAGTACGGCGATGATGAACATGAAGCGAACGAAGTGGCGGGCAAGATTTTAACGCTGGTGGAAAGCGGAATGCAGTATTCCGATATTGCGATCTTGTACCGTACTAATGCTCAATCTGCCGTATGTGAAACCGCGTTATCTCAAGCTGGAATACCGGTCTCCATTAAAGATGCAGATCGGTTCTTCCAACGTAAAGATGTCAAAGAGGCAATGGTTTCGATTCGCTCAGTTGCCCGCCTCCCACAACATAGTGGCTTAGAAAATGCAGTTATTGATGCATTGAAACAAATAGGGTGGCGACCCGAGCCGCCAGTTGGCCGAGGCGCAATTCGCGAACGATGGGATGCACTCAACACATTGCGTGAGCTGGCAGCCGATATGGAAGAAAAGCGCGATGCCAGTCTTGAAGAGTTCATCAATGAGATGGATGAACGTGCACAGATGATGAACGAACCGGTTTCCAATTCCGTAACCCTAGCATCACTGCACGCCTCGAAAGGTTTGGAGTGGAGGGCAGTATTCCTCATCGGGATGAGTGAGGGACTCATGCCGATCTCGCTTGCCAAAGGCGAAGCCGGTATCGAAGAAGAACGGCGCTTACTCTACGTCGGTATTACTCGTGCTAAAGAACATTTAGCAATCTCGTATGCGCGTACTAACACTGGTCGATCGGATCGCAAACGTTCCCGGTTCTTAGATGAGATTTGGCCACAGATGCAATCACGATCAACCCAGGCACGCAAAAAGTCTGCAGCACAAGCCCAAGAGTTCACCATCTATCACCATGACGATCAACAATTGTTTGATGCGCTTAGTGCTTGGCGTGCCGATGTGGCACGCCAAGCACAACGCAAACCGTATCTGATCTTCCATGATTCAGTGTTGCGCGATATTGCAATTGCTAAACCCCGAAACTTGGCAGAACTAGGTCAGATCAAAGGCATTGGTGCCATGAAACTATCACATTTTGGCCAAGGCGTCCTCGCCGTCGTCGCACAGTTCTCGGCACAGTGAGCCTGCTGAGGGCAAACTTGGCAGACCAGGCTGTGTAGCGTGGCGAGCCGCCCGCCTCAGTCCGCGAAGTCTTGGCAACCGCACTGCGGATGAACCGATATGTCACACAGGGCAGGGGGAGCTGGCTGTGGGCCGATAACGCTGAGCTTATTGAGTAAAGCAGGTTGTTCGCCATCTATTAGCGCGAGCACCTCGCGCGCAATGAGAGCAGCTCCGAGTTCCATCGAAGAAAGATCAGCACGGATATCGGGCCGACCAAACATTTGCATCGCCAATCGTGACCATGCCGGATCAACATCGCATCGATGTAAATATATGCATGAAGTGCACGCACTTTCATGCGCAATCGTCGTCGGCCCAACCACCACATCTATTTCTTCCACCCACCCATGAACAATAGGGATCCCAGCAGAAAGCCACTGTGCGCTGTGTGCGGGATTGAGCGAATAAGAGCCAGTTTCAACTACCACGGTAGGTGGTTGTAAAACTTCTGGGGAATCGGTGGTCAGGTTAAGTGCAGATCGGAAAGCTAAATATCGCGGAATCCCAAGATAATCCGTAGCTAATAACCGATGGTCTTGGGAACCAACCATCGAGGTGTCGCGGCATGAAAGAGCCGTGATACCAGCGTCGCGCAAAATAACTGCCGCCGCTGTACTTAAGTAGTCACCTCGTGGAAAAACTACGTGTGCTCGTTGGCGTGACTGCGAAATCCGATTGTGCAGGCGCAGATGAGCTGCACTATCGGCACTCGCGGCGGTTTCTCGAGTCAGCACACCGCTGCGCTCCAACATAGCGATAATGCTTCGCGCCCGCTCAAGTGAGACATCGTGGGTGCGGGCGCGGATGGATAAGTCGATATCTGAGTGCGATGCGCTCAACGAATCAACAAAATGTAGCTCTTGGGCGGTCAGCCCGTTGAGGATAACAGCGCTTCGTGGATCTAAACCGATCTGGATCTGATCGGTTTCTCGCCAAACAACCGGTAAACCGGGCTTTATCTGCATGGTGCCTCCTTCGTGGTGGCACCAGACTAAAACAAAGCGTGAGAACGGCGAGGCGAAGCATCCACAGCTGTGGAAAAACTACTGAGCGCCGGTTCCGGTTCCGGTATTATCTTCTCCGTCAAGTAACTCAGATAAGAACGATTCGAGTTCTTCTTCAATCGTGGCTGCTTGCGGAGAGAAGAACAACTGTGGATCAGCTAGTTGTTCGGCGGTTGGAAGAAGATCGGGGTGAGTCCAGAGTCGATCCCGGCCGGCGTCACCCAATTGGGTTGTTGCCTGCTCCCAAAAAGCCAAGGCGGCACGAAGATTGCGCGGAGCTAACTCCACGCCGAGTTGGCTTCCCCAAACTGCTTTAGCCGGGTGTGATGTAGCGTTGCGGCGGGCAAACATTTCACGCAGTGCGGCTGCATTGGGCAGATATGCCAACACTGCTCGCGCAGAAACTGCGGCAACCCATCCATCTATCAAGGAAAGTAAATGCTCTAAACGAGCCAAGGCGTCCTTTTGTGACGCGGACTGTTCTAGCGAAAATACGCCGGTGAAATCCATATCCTGCATTGCTTGCGGATTCGAAAAATCAAACGAACGAGCTTGCTCTTCAATGGAGGACATGTCGATTTCGATACCGCGCGCATACTCTGCAACCGTATCAATAATTCGCGCGCGCAACCATGGAATAGATGTGAATAACCGCGAGGCGGCGGCTTCACGCACTGCAATATACATGCGAACATCATCCGGGGAATCTTCGAGCTCAGCAGCAAATTCAGTAATATTTGAGTTCACCAATGCTGCCGATGAACCCTCCATCAGTGGTAGACCAATATCGGCTGTCCCGAAAGACGATAGCGCCAGCTGAGCAAGAGCAGTCCCATATTGCATTCCTAAGAATGAGGAAATCATCGAACTCAATAGTGTTTCTGGGTTGGAAATCATGCCAGCCATTTCCGGTGGCAACCCGGCGAGTTGTTCGCGCATCACATCACCAAAAGCACGATTGATATTGCTTCCCAACGGATCAAGAAGTTTTTTAAACGTCGGTAGGGAATGGGCGATCCAATCTAGGCGCGTCCAGGCCAAATTCGGACCAGTTGTGGGATCGACGTCGGTCACTGCATCCAGCCACAAGGAAGCAACCGAGAGTGCAGAACGGACTTTATCGCCTTGAGCAGCAGACAAACTATCCATATTGGTACGAATAATCGTATCGCGCGCCACTTCCTCCGCAATCTTCCAATTAACCGGGCCTTCCCCATGCGAACCCAGCATTGCTTTGAGCTGGGAGGTCACAGCATGCAGCTGATCGGGAGTTAGCGCACCACCCAAAGCAGAAGGATCCATGCCAGAATCCTTCATAGAGCGAATCACCTCATCAGCGGAATCGCCCATGATAGCGCGCAACATCTCTTCCCATTGTTCATTATTCTGCTCCGGCATACTGCTCTCCTTTGTATCTGTCTCTAGCCTAGCGGGCAAGGCAGGCTACCTTCAACGCAGGTAGTTAGGTGCGCGCAGGGCGAACGAGATACCCAGGAGTATCTCGGGTAGGGCATGATAGGAGGGTGAACAAAATGTCGTCGCCCAATCTCCAACCAGCGAAGTCACCTGCTATTCCAGCGTTGCTGTTTGGAATACTTATGCTGGCAGCTTTGCTGATGCCTACCAGTTTCATTGTGATGCGCCCAGGTCCAGCAAATGACGTTAGCGCACTCTACCAAGGCACACCGATTGTTGATGTTACCGGGCTACCAACATATCCTTCCGAGACGCAGTTATTGATGACGACCGTATCGGCTTATGGTTCTGCCGAAACAGGTGCCAATGGCGCAACAGTGACGGCGGCGATTTTTAATGACTCCTCACGGATTGTCCCTATTCGAGCATTGTATGCACCCAACCAGAGTGCAGATGAGATTTCGGCGCGTGACCAACAAATGATGATGTCCTCCCAAGATACTGCTGCGGTAGTGGCAATGGAACGTGCCGGCTTAGAAGTCTCAATGAATCTCGTGGTTGTTGGAAATACCAATGAACAAGCCGACCTTGTGGAAGGCGATGTTATTCGTGCAGTGCGAGCCGCGCAGATGGACCAGCCTCAAACAGTAGCAACTTTTGGCCAACTCACCGGGTTCTTAGCAGGTATCGAACCGGGCACAACGTTAAGCGTGAGCATCGAACGTGACGGGGTAGAACGTGAAGTTTCGGTAGTAACCCAAGAACGTCAGCCAGAGTTCGATGGTAGCCTACGGCCCGGCTCGATTATGGGAGTGCTCATTAACGTCACCGATGTGACTATGCCAGCCCAAGCGCATTACGTTATTGATGGCATTGGCGGGCCAAGTGCTGGAAATATATTCTCGGTCGAAATCTATGACCAGCTCACGCCAGGATCCCTTGGAGGAGACCACATTATCGCAGGCACCGGGGCACTTTCCTGGGATGGCACCATATTACCTATTGGCGGTATTGCACAAAAACTCGTTGGGGCATACGAAGCTGGAGCACGTGATTTTTTGGCTCCGGCAGCAAATTGTTTTGAAACAACTGGTCGTATTCCAGATGGAATGAATGTGTGGGCGGTACGCACAATCGACGATTCAATCCAGGCAGTTAAAGCAATCGGTGCGGCAGATACTTCGGACCTGACCCCGTGTTCTGCAGTTCGACCACCGGTAGATATTGCTCAGTAACCGGTAGATAGTGCTCAGTAATGTAGAGCTATTTTCCTTTGAAGCCACCCAGGGCTAGATTATTCAAACGTAGCCTGCAACGCAGCCGTGAGCCCTTCGACGAGATTTTCTCCAGAGAGCACCTCGGCATCAGTGTCATGTGAACGCATCCGAATCACACTCCAAGTCTGGCCTTCGCGCAATACCGCAACCACCATACGCACATCTTGACGATCGCGATGATTGCGCAAATATTCGAGAGCCTGAGCCGGATCGGCCGGAATATCATTTTCTGCCGACGGCGGTAAGACGATCCGTTCCACAGACAACGCTGCCCCATCGACGTCGTCGGGCCAAACAATTTGCCCCAAAAGCTCTTCGAGCGACGACGTGTGCGGAAGTCCCTCTTGTTCGACGGAAAACAACAAAAGCGGATCAGTAATAGACTGAGCCGAGACATCGGCAGGTAGTTCTTGGGCAAGTTCTGGAGTTTTCGCCAATGCGGCTTGGGCGCGTACGAGTGCAAAAAGCCGGATTGGTCCATCCCAACCGCCGGTGGCAACATGGCGTTCAATATCGACGGTGGCATCGCGCAATGCGCGTAATTGATCTGTTAGTTCACGTGTCATAGTTTTATTGTCCCATATTTCTCCACCGGCATATCTAAGGGCTTTCGTGTGAGCTTTATGATCGCGGGCAAGTAAGATACGGTTAAGGAAAGTATTTATGCGAATGCATAAATAGTGTATCGAGCTGAAGGACATTGTAGTGACATCACCGACGTCGAATTTCTCGCGTCCTACTCCGAAGTTGGGCAAGCTTCCAGGTGGCGCGTTCGGTCCAACATTAATCGTGTTGGGCGTAATCGTTTTTGGTCTTGTGATTTTTGCTGACTTTTGGACCGAGCTGGCGTGGTTTGACCAAGTCGGTGCCGCCCGAGTATTTTGGACCCAATACGGAGCAGCAATCGGTTTGGGAGTCATCGGCACGTTGATAGCCGGGCTTGCTTTTGCGATTAATTTGCGAGTTTCGCTCGGCAAAGCTCCGGCCAATGCCGATGTTATTGTCTCCACGAATCCGTTAGCACGCAATATCGAATGGTTACGGCAGCACTCAGTAGTAACGTATGGAATCATTCCGCTTGCCGCAGGAGTTATATTTGGCGCCGGGTTATCGCGTAGCTGGCGAACATTTTTGCTGTGGTTTAACGGGACGTCATTTGAGGCAACCGACCCAGAATACGGGCTCGATATTTCTTTCTTCGTCTTTTCACTACCCGCGTTACAGATCCTTCTCGGATTTTTAAGCAGTTTGTTACTGCTTTCCCTCATGGCTTCGATTGCCGGTTACTGGGTTAGTGGTGCATTTGAGTTCAAGGCGAACCGGCCACACTTGAAGGGCAAAGCTCAGCTACATCTGAGCATTTTGCTCGCGCTGGGCGCCTTACTGTTTGCCGGTAACTATTGGCTGGATCGCTACAATTTGCTTTTAGGCAACAAGCAGCGTTTCTCGGGCGCAACATATACCGATATCAATGCCTCACAACCGGGTCTAACTATTTTGGCAGTTGTCACCATACTTGTTGCGGTGTTGTTCTTATACGCCGGTATTGTGCGCAACTGGAAGCCAGCTATCGTTGGTATCGCTTCGGTATTTGCGGTGGCCCTGGTTGTTAATCTCGCATATCCAGCGCTTTTGCAACGGTTCAAGGTTGATCCAAACGCGGCTGAGCTAGAATCAGAATTCATCCAACGAAATATCAACGCAACTTTGGAAGCCTACGGGTTATCCGACGTCGAGACCCAGCAATACGAAGCGCGTACCACGGTCGAGGCTGGGCAGCTACGCCAGGATTCGCAAACCACTGCCCAGATTCGTCTTTTGGATCCCAATATTGTTGATCCTTCCTTTAACCAGTTACAGCAAAACCGCCAGTATTATTCGTTCAAGGCTCCCTTGACGGTTGATCGTTATACGATTGATGGCGAATTGCGCGATACTGTGATCGCTGTTCGAGAATTGAATCTTGCGGGCCTAGATGATGAACGGCGCTCATGGGTTAATGACCACACCGTCTTTACCCATGGTTTCGGCGTCGCTGCTGCTTACGGCAATACTGTTACCTCCAAGGGTGATCCGGCGTTCTGGGAAGCCGGTATTCCTTCAACAGGTGAGCTAGGCGAATTTGAGCCGCGCGTTTATTTCGGTCAACAATCTCCAGAGTATTCTATCGTTGGTGCGCCCGAGTCCGCTGAGCCGTGGGAGCTCGATTATCCCAACGATAATGCCCCTAACGGCCAGGTCAATACTACCTACACTGGAAATGGTGGCCCGTCAATTGGCAATACATGGGCTAAGCTCATGTTTGCGATTAAGTATCGTTCTACTGAACTTTTCTTCTCCGACCGTGTAACAAGCGAGTCGCAAATTCTGTTTGATCGCGATCCCCATCGGCGCGTTGCGAAAGTAGCCCCCTACTTGACCCTCGATTCGAAAGCGGTTCCCGCCGTCGTCGATATGGATTCCAACCCGGATACCCCAGCTGAATTGGTGTGGATTATTGACGGATATACTACGTCAAATAACTATCCGTATTCGGCTCGTGAGACCCTCGATGAAGCAACCTCGGATGCAACAAATCGTCGCGGTGCGCTGATTGCTGGCGGTACAAACGAAATTAACTATATTCGTAATTCGGTCAAGGCCGTTGTGAATGCATACGACGGTAAGGTAACGCTTTACCAATGGGATGAAAAAGATCCGATTTTGAAGGCGTGGCAAGGTATTTTCCCTGGGCAGGTTACTCCATTGGCGCAGATGCCTGGAGATTTGATTGCGCACGTGCGCTACCCGAAGGATCTCTTTAAGGTTCAGCGTTCACTGCTTGCCCGCTACCACGTTGATGATGCGTTATCGTTCTACTCTGGTGGTGACTTCTGGCAGATTCCGCGCGAGCCCACCGGGCAGTCGGAAAATGATGTGAATGCACCGGCACAGCCGCCATACTATTTGACGTTGCAGATGCCCGGCCAAACCGAAACTTCGTTCTCACTATCGACCTCCTACATTCCGGGCGGAAATACTAAACGAAACGTGATGACTGGTTTCTTAGCCGCGGATTCTAATGCGGGTAACGAGACTGGAAAGATTGCGCCGGGATATGGCAAGTTGCGGCTACTAGAACTTCCGCGTGATTTAACGGTTCCAGGGCCAGGACAAGCACAAAATACAATGTTTGCTAACCCGAAGGTATCCACGGATTTGAACTTGTTGCGTCAAGGCGGTACCAAGGTATTGGAAGGTAACTTGCTTTCCTTGCCTGTTGGCGGCGGTCTGCTTTATGTTCAGCCGGTCTATGTTCAAGCGTCAAAGGGTACCCAGTATCCAACCTTGCAGTATGTGCTAACACTGTTTGGTGATTCAGTCGGTTTTGCTCCAACCTTGCAAGAATCTCTTGATATGGTCTTCGCTGGTGATGCTGGTGTGAATGCAGGTGATGCGAATATCGTTGGTGACAAGGCTGCACCAGTTGATGGCGATAAGGTCAAGGTTCCGGGAACTGAGAGCAGCGATTCAGATTCTGCTAAGCCCGCCGAGCCAGCCAAGCCAGCTCCGGCATTGCCAGACGCGCCTGCAGGCACTCCAGCTGCGGATCTGAATACGGCACTCAATGATGCGAAGGCAGCGATTGAATCTGCTGATGCAGCGTTGAAGGCCGGCGATTGGGCAGCTTATGGTGAGGCTCAAAAGAAGCTCAATGAAGCTATCACCCGGGCGGCTGAGGCCCAGCAAAAGGTTGATGCACAAAATCAGCCCTAAGATGTAGGGAATCAAAAATGGCGAGCATAGCGCTCGCCATTTTTGATTGTGTTGGGGTTTATCCGCGGCGCATGGGGAAGCGGTAGAGGAGTAGCCAGCTCAATACAGCCATGAGGAGGCTGAAAGCTATCAGTAGAACGTATAACAGCAGATCGTTGTTAGCCAGGTCAAAGCCAATAATCAGCTGAGGTATCCACGTTCCGACGTTTCCTATGAATAATCCCACGGCTAGGGGAATGCCGATGAGTAGGCTCATCCCTATCCACATTGAAAATCGCAGAAAAACGGCGGTGACTAGAAGTGCTAGTTGCGAGATTACGATACAGGTCAAGAGAGTATCGACCACGGTTGTGAGGGAAAACCCTGTGAAAACTGCTGCTCCGGTGAATATCGTGCCACCGATGAGTAAGCAGATCAAGGCAGTGATTACGACGGTGGTCAAGGCTGCGAACGCTTGGCAGGTGGCGTAGATCGTGCGACGATTTACCCCGGCAGCCAACCAGGCTCGGGCGCCTTCTCCGAAAACAGCTATGAGCAAACCGGCAGAAACTATCGGCAGAAGACCTGACAGACCCAGCGTTGTTGCGCCAACAATCGTTGACAGTTGACCGAGATCCCCGCTTGGTGGAACCGCTTGCAATTCAACGTCGAAGAAATTCGCGCTGAGTACGAATCCGCCAGAAGCACCGAAGAAGTATGCCATGCACACGTTAAGCACATAGATAGCGGTAATCAAACCTAAAGCCCACAGGGCGGTTAGGCGTAGTTGGTTAGAAAAAATGAGACGAGAGATGAGTTTCATGAGTTCCTCCGAGTTGCTGCGATGAGAACATCGGTCAGTGAAGCCAGGGTATTTTCGGCCGAATACTTTGCACGCAACTGATCGGCGTTGCCAGATTCTTTCACTGCGCCGCGATCTAAAATGACGACGTTTTCGATCATGTCTTCGATTTCGTTAACCAGGTGGGAAGAAATGATGACCGTTCGTGGATGTTTGACGTAGTCGGCTAACAAGGCATCGTAGAATTCTTGGCGCACTACTGCGTCCATGCCTATGTGTACTTCATCGAATATGGTTAGCGCGCAACGTGAAGCAAGACCAAGCGAAGCAAAGAATGCTGATTTTTGTCCGCGAGAGAGTTTTTTGGGTTTACGCTTAGGGTTGATCGACCATTGATCGAGAAGTTCGAGGCATAGCTCGCGGTCAAAGTTGGGCCGGGTGGCTTGCCACAGCTCGATTGTTTCACGCATCTTTTGATCCGTAAAGACTGAAGTCTCATCTGAAACTAGGGCAACATGCTGCATAAGTTCGCGGTTTTCCCAGATGGGTTGCGAGGATGTTTGCCCAGCCCAGCTCATCTGCACATGACCGGAATATTTCAGTTGTCCAGCCAAAACCATTGATAGTGTAGATTTTCCACATCCGTTACGTCCGAGAAGGCCGGTGATTGTGCCTGCTTCGAAAGTGGCTGACACTGAGTCAAGAGCACGGTGGTGGAAGTATGAGTAGCTAGTTTTGTCGGTTACGACGTGCAACGGTGGATTCGGTGTCATTTGTGCTCCTCCAAAATCGAAAGAACTAGGGCTTGGATTTTGTGTGCATCAAATCCAAGCGCTAATCCGTGGTTGATAGCTGGTAATAGAACGGAGTCAAGGTATTCTTTTTGCCCTTTAGCGCGTAGGAGAGCTGGGGCATCATCGGTGATAAACATTCCGATTCCGCGCTGTTTGTAAACCAAGCCCTCTGCCTGCAATATGGCAAATGCTTTGTTGGCTGTTGCCGGGTTAATACGGTATGTGGTGGCGTATTGCGTGGTTGACATGAGTTGACTTCCTGGTTGCAGATCACCGTCAAGTATTCGGCGGCGAATATCTTCAGCGATCTGTAGGTATATTGGCGTGTTTGACTCAAAACGCATCTGTTTTTCATCATTCACAGACATCACCTCGCTAACTGGTTAGTTACATGACTAATTAACCATGCAACTGAGGAAGTTGTCAAGCTGTTTAGGTGGCAATTTTCTACGCTGTTTAGGCGTCATTATTCTTTGATTTACCTCAATTTACCGCCTATAAAAGATCTGACGTGAGAAAGGGCACCTGCTTCTACCTTGAACTTAGCGGTTAAGGATTCTAAGCTAGTAACTACCGGCGCGGGGTGGAGCAGTTCGGTAGCTCGCCGGGCTCATAACCCGGAGGTCCCAGGTTCAAATCCTGGTCCCGCAACTATTAAGGGCGGAATCGTTGAGATTCCGCCCTTGTTTTATCTAAATATGCTTTTTCTAAGTACGCCCTTTTCTAAGTGTGCCCTGTAGGCTCTTGAGGCCTACCAACTTCACCAGTGCTGAGCCGATGCCTATTCTATGTCGGCAAATCCAACTGGTGACTTCTCAACACAATCTTCCCCTAACCCCGCCAAAATCCGAAGAGTCGTTAAAGCGGCTCTTCGCGTTTTGGCGGGGTGAAACGTTGTTACTCGGTGGGTTTACTGGCCTAGTATCAGGTGCTGGTGTAGTGATTTTAAAGTTAGCAGCTGTGTTTTCGTTGGCGTTAATGTGGTGGTGATGAGATTTTTAGTGGCCCGGAATAACTATACAAAAGTAAGCAACATACATTGTCTTTGTTAACCCGTTGGTGTTAGTGCGAGCAACACTCGATGATAGAAAATGCCTTGTGATCTTCTCACTGGTAAACAGGTTACACGAAGATATTATGCAGCAGTCTCCAGTTAGGTTTACCGGCATACAGTAATGCACGAATGCGATAGTTGTTGAAATTCGTGAACCCAAATCCGATACGTTTAATACGTTTGATGAGATTGTTTAACGCCTCGGTGATGGAATTAGAAAGATGCGTTTGATGATACGCCAAGATTTGAAGCTGCCATCGTTGTAGCGTGCGTCCTAGCTGCTGAATTTCTGGGGGCATAGCCACATCCAGGCATGTTTGTATCAATTCTGCAAGCATGGTGGTCGCAACACCAAGATCTGTTTGCTGATAAAACTCTCGTAAGCGTTCTTTTATCCGATACGCAATCGCTACTTCAGCGTGAGGATCTCCTAACACAAGCATGCTTTCTAGACGCTGGACCATTGCTGGCAGTAGTTTTTCACTACCATATGTCAGTAAACGCCGAATCTTGTATAAAGGATCTTTTTTATGCCCACGGTGTCCCAAGGTCTGATTTTGTACGCGTCTACGTACAGTATCTAACACACGATTGGCTAACGTAATCACATGGAAATGATCAGCTATTTGAGTTGCCTGGGGTAATACCACGTTATACACAGCACGGTATGTTGGGCTCATGTCTAAAGTGGCATAGCGGATTCGTGCTTTCCAAGCGTTGGGCTGGTCTTTTAAATAGCGGGCTACGTCTATGTAGTTACAGCTTGGGATAATATCAATGATTTGATGATGCTCGACGTCACATACCGTAGTGACATAACTTGTGCGGTGTCCTTGTATGCGAACGAAACTTGTTTCATCAAGCCCGATTGCGTGAGTCTTGTTTAAACGCTTACGGTCTGCTTGTAGTAACACTTGACCATACATAGTTACTGCATCATTGACTGTGTGCCAAGAACAACCAAGTTCAGCTGCGACTTCGCTAATTGTTCGTCCCATGCCTACTTGCTGGGTCGCCCATTTAGCTGCCCTGGTAGTCATCTGGCAACGTTGAGCAGCAATACGTTTATCTTGACTTGTCCATGAACCAACATCACATGCAACGTTTGGACAATACCAGCGGTGCTTACGCCATAACAAGCTCATAGACCGACCATAGACAGGTAAATCTATATACCGTACTCTTGGCCTTTCTTTAACGCGTGCAAGACTTTCACAACGTGGGCATGTTGGTCTCTTAAGGACTTGTTCAATTTCGATTTCCTGTTGAGAGCCATGACGGTGATACGCCAAGACGCGAATATCTTTCAAACTCACAAGCCGAGCAAGAATTACGGTAGGATCATAAGCGGTGAAGGTACGTTCAAGTTTTTGATTCACACTCTAAGCATGAACTACCTTCACCACTTCTGCATCTCCACACCCCGCCAAAACGCGAAGAGCCGTTAAAGCTCGAAGAGCCGCTAAAGCCGGAAGAGTCCACAATCTATCCCAGGCTCAGTTAAAGCTCGAAGAGCCTAGAATCCGACGCGCCGTTTATTCTGAAATGTAGGGTTGTCAAGGTTGGTAAAGGGACTTCCCTGTCGCGAAACCGGGGTATATGGGGTGATCGCCCTGTATATGAGGACATCGCCCCATATACCCCGGTTTTGTAACATGTTGTGGTCTTATTCGAGATTGAAATGGACTCGAGTCAGCTGGAAGTCGGTCAATAGAGGTCGGGATTGTCCGGAAAGATGGTTGCGCCGCGGTTAGATCGGCTGGAAGTCAGCCAAGATGAGCCGATCTCAGCTGAAAAGCAGCCAAGGAGAGCTTAGAGTAGCTGGGATGTGGTGATCGGGTATCCGCCGCACGACCTGGGCTGCTCCGGCTCTAGCTGACTCTAGCTGAAATTGGCATTGAGTGGAATACTGGGACTGACTATGGTTGTTCTTATCCATGAATGTGGTGACGTGCTCGTTATTGCCAACAGGCTTCGTGTACTTCGCCTACCGGATAGTGTTGATGGGAGTTGATATGAATCGGGTCATTCGCCAGGTAAAAGAAACTATTATTCCAGTTCAGGGCAATCGGCATGGGCCACTTCCGCGTTATTTTGTGTTGTGGACGGTGGTAACTGGGCTTGTTGATGCGTATTCCTATCTTGTTCTTGGTCGAGTCTTCGTTGCAAATATGACCGGAAATGTTGTCTTCTTAGGCTTTGCTCTTGGAGGGGCGGAGGGCTTTACGTGGTGGGCCTCAATTTTGGCGATTGTTGCGTTTATGGCGGGGGCGTTTATTGGAGGTGTGATCCAACGCAGTAAATATGGCAAACATAGAGCGCAGTTTTTAGCTACTGCGATGGTGACACAAGGCGCGCTTGTCGTATCGTCGATATTTTCTTCTCTAATCTTGGCTTCGCAGGTGCATTTTGTGGGCTTGGTGGTCACTATTGTGTTTTTGAGTTTGTCTATGGGAGTACAAAACGCAACTGCGCGCGCTATTGCTGTCCCAGATTTGACGACGACCGTGCTCACGCTAACGATTACTGGCCTGGCTGGCGACGGTAGCGGCGAGGCTGGTAAAGAGCACAATATAGGCCGCCGGTTGGTTTCTATTTTCTCGATGGCGTTCGGGGCATTTATCGGGGCGATGTTTGTCCGGTATGAGGTGTCGATCGGGGCGCTAATTGTGGCGGGCGTTTTGCTGGCAATTATTTTGTGGCGCTCGCTGGCTCATGCGTCCGACACCGCCGACTGGGTTACGCCATAAGTTAGAGTGGTGGCGGAGAAATTTTAGTAACGACGGCGATCGCCGTGACACCTTGGAGGCTACCGTGCGGTTGTGGAGTTTACATCCAGCTAATTTGGATCGTGCAGCGTTGATTGCTGGCTGGCGTGAGGGTTTGCTGGCGCAAAAAGTTCTTGCCGGTCAAACCAAAGGTTATCGTCACCATCCGCAGTTGCAACGTTTCCGCGAATATCCCGATCCGATGTTGGCTATTGGCGCATGGTTGACCGGGCTTTATGACGACGCTACGCGCCGGGGCTATAATTTCGACCGGTCGAAGATTTTGTTTTTACCGCAGAATTTGGCTGATATCCAGATTGAAGTGACCGATGGACAGCTGGCCTATGAGGCGGGTTGGTTGCGTGAGAAGATTGGGCGGCGGGCACCGCATTTGTTGAGTGAAGAACCGTGGGTTGATGATTCGTATTCAGCTCATCCTATTTTTGTTGTGGTTCCCGGCGGCGTTGAGTCCTGGGAGAAAGTTTAGTTGACACGATAAGAAAAACACCTATACACTGAGTGACTAGAGGTAACTAGTCACTCAGTGTATAGGGGGTTGTATGGAAGTCCAGTATGCATTCCTTGGCTTACTGACCCAAGAACCAAATTACGGCTATGAGTTGAAAAAACTCTACGATCAGCTCTTCGCCGGCGACAAACCAGTTCTGCCCGGTCAAGTCTATTCCACCTTGGCTCGCCTCTTGCGTGACGCTAAGGTCATCGAGATTGATGACGACGGCGAATCTAATGGTCCAGCTCGCACCCGGTATGCCTTGACGCCCGCCGGGCATCACGCCGTCGTCGAATGGCTGCATAAACCTGAAGTTCCCTCCCCAACTTTGCAGGCAACGATGTATGCCAAAACTGTTCTCGCGCTCATTGTTGACGGCGAGGCTGCACCCTACCTGCAAGCACAACGCCACAGTCATTTGCAGCGATTGCGTGAGCTAACTGCTCGGAAAAAAGATGCGTCGTTGGCCGATACGCTCATGCTTGATAACGCCATTTTCCATATTGAAGCCGATCTGAGGTGGATCGAACTTGCTACAGCACGTGTCGAAAAACTTAAGGAAGAACTATGTCAGAACTCATAATTAGCGCCCAGGATTTAATCAAAACTTACGGAAAAACCCATGCTATGCGGGGGATATCGATCGACGTCAGACGCGGTGAAGCTCTGGCAATTATGGGTCCGTCTGGCTCAGGAAAATCCACGCTGCTCCATGCTCTTGCCGGTATCGAATTACCCGATTCTGGATCGGTGCAGTTCAATGGTCGCGAACTGACCACGATGAGCGAAACCGAGCGCACAATTCTACGACGTCGAGACTTCGGCTTCGTCTTCCAATTTTCCCAGCTTGTCCCAGAACTCAGCGCGCGTGACAATGTTGCTGTCCCGCTTCTCCTTGACGGAAAATCAAAAGCCAAAGCCTACCATGCGGCTGATAAATGGCTTGAGACCGTCGGCCTGCTCGACCATGCCGATGCGTTGCCAGGTCAGCTTTCAGGTGGCGAAGCGCAACGCGTGGCTATCGCGCGCGCACTAAGCCCGCAGCCATCTCTATTATTTGCTGATGAACCAACCGGTTCTTTAGATTCGATCAACTCCGAATCAGTGATGACCATGTTTATGGATATTGCTCGTTCAACTGGCATGAGCGTTGTGATGGTCACTCACGAACCACTGATCGCCGCCTATGCCGATCGTGAAGTAATTGTTCGTGACGGCATGTTGGAAGGATAAACCATGTACCTATCGTGGACACTCCTTCGAAACTCGTTGTCTCAAACTAAAGGACGTTTGGCGCTCATCGCTGGCGCAGTGGCATTGGGAGTGGTGCTCTTATTAACCGCAGCGTCGTTCAATAATGCTCTATCAGTCGATACCTCTCAGCAATGGTTGCGCAGCATCAGTGAAGAACGTGGCTCTCAAGAAGAAGGCCGGCCGGCACCCGATCCGGCAGTGTCTGTACGCATCTATAAAGATGCGATGAATCCTGTGATGAAAGTCGAAGGCGAAGTCATCACAAGCGTCTTAGTGGACACGACCGATACAGTAGAGGCACCACAACTCTTTGGTATGTCATGGCCTGAGCCGGGTGAATATCTCGTTTCAGCTGGGTTGCGAAGGATCATGAATGACCATCCGGAATATCAGCTTCCAGATCGCTTCGGCGTTACCGATGCTGGAGATCTACCTCATGAATTGACCACTGGCCCTGACGATCTGCTTGTGATCAGTGGAGCTCGTGACCTCCCGCAAGGTGGCGTCAGTATTGCCGACTTTTCTCAGGCCGGAGCAGAACCTCTCAAAATTAGTGTCGTCATTATGTATGTGGGACTCGTGGTTTTACTCTTCCCGGTTGTTCTCCTGATCGCTATCTCGGCAACCCTGGGCAGCGTCCAACGCGAACAACGCTACGCGGCATTGCGATTAGTGGGCGCAACAAGTAAACAAGTATTGCGAATGCTGGTACTTGAAGCATTCGTCGGAGCTATCTTAGGGTATATCGCCGGGTTCGCAATCTTCCTAGGGATCAAAAATATTTTTCCAACAGTTGCCATAGATGGAAAACACATCTGGGCTGAAAACTTCGCAGTCACACCCATCCAAGCTGGCATCATCGCATTGGCAACAATACTTCTGGTATTCTTCGCCCACAGTTGGGGTATGCGTAAAATCCATCTCTCTCCACTGGGCGTAGTGCGCCGTCAAAACACCCAGGGACGTCCGCACTGGATGCGCATGAGCCTGTTGGTCATCGCCATCGCCACGATCTGCTACGAGTATTTCACCGTTGGAGCTAACGAAGGAACTATAGACGATACTTATATCCTTATGGGCGTCGTTATGGGTATTATGATCGGTTTAGTGCTCGCAAGTCCGTGGCTGACATTCATCACTGCCCGGCTGAGTGCGCGTTGGGCACGCCGAGCACCGACCATTATCGGTTTGACCTATGTTCAAGCCCACGCTTCGCGTATTTCACGTTCCGTGACGGGTGTTGTGCTGGCAGTCTTTGCTGGCTCATTCTTCCTCACCGCGATATCGGAAAGCGATGAAGTCTATGCCCTTTCCCAACAAACCACTCATTCGGTACAAACCGGGGTATCAGTGATCAGTGGTTTGGTCGACGAAGACCAAGCAACCAAGCTCGATCGCCTCCTAGAGGCTGAGCCAGAGGTTTCCAGCAGTGATGTTTTCCCGTTTATCGCGGGAGGATGGACAGTTTTTGATTGCCAACAAGCCACGGAATATCTAGACGTATCCTGCTATCAGGGAGTTGTTGGTGTGAACTTTTGGGCCCCATCAGATGAGCAACAGAGCCAAGTTCACGCAACTGATATGGCTAGTTTTATCGAAGAAGTGGGCAG
Source organism: Arcanobacterium pinnipediorum (assembly GCF_023973165.1). Lineage (NCBI taxonomy): Bacteria > Bacillati > Actinomycetota > Actinomycetes > Actinomycetales > Actinomycetaceae > Arcanobacterium > Arcanobacterium pinnipediorum. The sequence goes on from NZ_CP099547.1 coordinate 453,202, forward strand.
AGAATACGGGGCAGCAACAGATCATCCAATCTATAGTATCGCCGTGAAGTTACGCGATCCACACGGTCTTGAACAGCTCCGGTCAACTTTGGCTCGCACAGGGATCTTAACTGATAATGCAGAGCAGATCTTCATTTTCTCAGCAGATGAGCGCTCCACATTTGCTGGGGTAGATGCTATCATCATGCTCACCTACCTGGTCTATATCGGTATTGTTGGCACGATAGTTATTGCAATCATCTCGATTTTGGTCTCCACCTACGCCAGTCTATTAGAACGGCGACGGTCACTGATGACCTTACGGCTAAGCGGTATGCAACTTTACGATATTGTACGCATGATCCTCATTGAAACCGTTGGTCCCTTGCTTGCCATGCTGTTGATGTCAGCCATGTTGGGCTTTGGAACTGCCTGGTTTATGATGCGTATTTTCTCCTCAACACTAGATGCCGGCTTTGACCCGCTGCTCCTAGGAGTTTTAGCCGGCGCACTTCTCTTAGCAGTTGGCGCGATCTCGGCGCTTACTCCAATGATGCGCCGAATTACCCAACCAGGAACAAACCGGCAAGAGTAAGCGGTTTAATATTCGTGGCGCGCGCGTAGATCAAGTGCTTTACCTACGCGCGCCTCACGGGCCTGTGCCCACGGAACCGAAATATCGCGCATAAGTTCAGCGACATCGCTAGCTCCGCCGCGCTCCATCGAATCGGCAAGCCGGGTCAGGTCCGCGGAAGAAAGATTCTGATGCAGTTTCGCCTTGCCGATCACCTCAGAAATCGCCACTTCAACACCAACGATCGCCGCATAGGCTCGCTTGATCCGGTGTTCTTCGGTGTCATTCATCGTCCATATCGGTTCATGTGCAGCAACAAGATTCTCCCAGTGTTCCTGCTTCCATTCGTCGTCGTCAAATGTGGAAAAATCTCCGCGAATATGTACGGTGACGTAGTCCCAGCTTGGCGCATTAGGCATAACCGAGCCGGGTTTTTCCGGCGGCAGGTAGTGTCCAGGTACGTGCGCCTGAGCTCCGGTAACGACGAAAAGCGCCTCACCGTCGTCGTGAACTTGCGGATTGACTCGGTTTAGGTGAGCTTGAAGGATCTGTTTCCCATTTTTCTCGACGACGACGAAGGGCACACGCGTTGCGTTAATGCCGTTGGCTCCCACTGTTATCAGTTCACCTACTCCGATATCTTGTGCTTGTGCTAAAGCTTGGGCTGACTCAACCATATGTTGATGTGCAACGTACATGAATATCCTTACAGTGTTGGGTGAAAAGAAATATGGGGCAGTAGCTGGTTAATATCCGCATTAGATATTGCCGATGCTGGGTTCGTATAGCTACAGATCTGGTAGGTTATCTGCGAGATAGAGGTCAACTGCGTCGAGCAGTGCGACATCCACTCGCGAGGAATATGTGGTGCGAAGGTATCAGCATCTGGTACCTCAAGGTCGATTTTCGTGACGACTATCAGATCGCAATGTTCAAGAAAAGCCTGGTAAATCTGTGCTCCGCCAATAATCCAACAAAAATCACTACCCTGGTTGTCCGCGATATCAAGAGCCTGATCTATACTGTTCGCGCGGTGGGCTCCAGGAGTGCGGTAATCTTTAGTTCGAGTCAGAACGATATTTGTGCGCTGGGGCAACGGACGCATCCGCTCAGGCAACGACTCCCACGTCGAACGCCCCATAATAACCGGGTGGCCGGTGGTTATTTGACGAAATAGCCGTAAATCTTCTGGAAGATGCCATGGAATCGTGCCGTCTTTGCCCAGGGCGCGCCCGTGGCCTTGGGCCCATATCGCCCCGATTCGCATGGTGTTTTCTGATCTCATACTGCTACCGGAGCCACAATTGCAGGATGATGCTGGTAGCCGTTGGCAGCTGAAATATCATCCATTGTGTAGGAGAAAATATCGCGAGCCTTGCGTAATTCTAACGTGGGGAAGGGGTAGGGTTGGCGAGAGATCTGTTCTCGAACCTGTTGTAGGTGATTGAGATAGATGTGGCAGTCTCCACCAGTCCAAATAAAATCGCCTACCTCTAAATCAACTTGTTGCGCCACCATGTGAGTTAGTAGCGCGTATGAGGCGATATTGAACGGTACACCAAGGAATAGATCTGCAGAACGTTGATAGAGTTGGCACGATAATTTGCCATCTGCCACATAGAACTGGAAGAACGCATGGCACGGTTGGAGTGCCATCTGATCGAGATCGGCGACGTTCCAGGCGCTAACAATCATCCGCCGCGAATCTGGAGTGGTGCGCAACTGCTCAATAACGCGGGCAATCTGGTCGATATGTTCTCCAGATGGAGTGGGCCACGAACGCCACTGGTAGCCATAAACCGGGCCAAGTTCGCCGGATTCATCAGCCCATTCATCCCAAATAGTAATGCCGTGTTCTTTGAGCCAAGCAATATTCGTTTCGCCGTTGAGGAACCACAGCAATTCGCCCTTGATGGATTTCATCGCCACAAATTTTGTGGTGATTCGAGGAAAACCTCGACTGAGATCGAAGCGCATTTGCCTGCCAAATACGGACAATGTTCCAGTGCCAGTGCGGTCAGTTTTCTTATCCCCATGAGCTAAAACATCAGCCAACAAGTCTTCATACTGGCGATTAATCATGCCTGCTCACTCCGTTTTCTTTCCAGTATTTCGTTTACTAATTCAGTATCTTTATCAAGGATATGCGGAATCTTATTCTCAATACTGCGTTCAATCATGGCGCCAGCAATGGGCACTGAGACACTGAGATGGATCTCGAGTTTTCCAGCCGTGCTAGTACCTGAATTGACAAGTAGCATTCGTGCACTGCATTTTACGGGAAGTTTGGTGGAGATGAGATAATCAATTTGAGCACCGGCGTCAGTGACTGTTTCAAGGCTGGTAACGGTCACTGAGGCATTTTTGCCGACGAACATCGCAACCTGTTCAGGAATTTGATTCGGACCGGCACTGATAGTTACCTCAGTGCGCTTCTTACCGTCAACAATATCGTGAGCTAGTTCGTAATCAGGATGTCCTACTTTTTGCAGACGCCCAAAAAGCAGTTCTTCAGAACGTAAAACGTCAAGGACTTCCATGAGGGTTGCGCCATAGTGCAGATCGTGTGTGATGTTCATACTTCTATTGAACACCATTTCCCTCTATTGTTGAACTGTGCCTACACTAACAAATATTTTGCAACAACGAACCGCCCTAGCTTTTGACCAGCGCGAATGGCTACATATGCTCACCGGAGACTGGCAAGTCCTTGCCGATATTCTCTTCGCCGATCTCTTACTGGTGACCGCTACAGTTGATGGGCCAGTCATTGCTGCCCAAGCTCGCCCAGCAACGGCAACCACCTTGTTCGAAGTAGATTCAGTAGGTGATGTTATTGAACGGACTTATCGCCCCGGCATCGACGCGGCGTTAGCTAGTGGCGAAGTTATCACGTGGGGCGACGACGAAGTTGAAACGACGTTTATCCCGGTGCGGTATCGGGGACGAAATATCGCCGTCGTCGTTGCAGTCAGTGCTCTGTTCCCTGATCGTGTGTTGTCCCATGCGCAACAAAACCATGATGCGATTGCGCAAGCGCTTGCGGAAATGATCACCACTGGAGAATTTCCCTACAGCGAGGCGCCATCGGGGTATCGTCACGGAACGCCACGTGTATCTGACGGCGTTATTCATCTCAACGAAGAAGGTGTTGTGATCTATGCGTCGCCAAACGCTATTTCGCACTTCCGACGAATCGGAATCGATGAGCCGCTCCATGATCGGGTCTTAGCTGAACTTTTGACGGATAAGATTGATGATTACTCTTCAGTAGATGAGTCGTTGCCGGTTGTGCTTATGGGGCGGGCTGCGTGGATGGCTGAAGTTGAGTCCCATTCAGTTACGGTCTCGATGCGAGCGCTACCGTTGCGTAACGGCGGGAAGCGACTCGGGGCTATGTTGTTATGCCGAGACGTTTCTGAACTTCGTCGTCAGGAAAAAGAACTGATTACGAAAGACGCAACGATTCGCGAAATTCACCATCGAGTCAAAAATAATTTACAAACCGTCTCGGCGCTACTGCGGCTCCAATCGCGGCGCGCATCAACTGAAGAAACACGAACCGCTTTAGCTACGGCACAACGGCGCGTGGCTACTATTGCCTTAGTTCACGAGCAACTTTCTCAAACGATTAACGAAGTTGTCGATTTTGATGAGCTGTTTACTCCGGTGCTTAAAATGGCGGTCGATATTGCAGTCAGTGATGTTGCGGTCAAGTCTTCATTTACTGGTTCCTTCGGTCTTATCCGCGCCGAAGAAGCAGCCGCGCTATCTGTTGTACTCAATGAAATTATTTCGAATGCCGTCGAACATGGGTTAGTAAACGGTGGTCAGGTATGGGTCGATGCTTTACGAGATGGGAATGAATTGACCGTCACTGTCAGTGATGATGGCGTAGGCTTAGGAGATTCTGTTCCCGGTTCCGGGCTGGGTACGCAGATCGTTAAAACTATGGTCTCTTCTGAGCTAAATGGCCGGATCGCCTGGGAGCCAGGAGAAACCGGTGGAACCGTAGTTACTATTATGATGTTGCTGAAATAAGGTAAGCGCTAGGAGAGGCGTTGAGCGCGAAGACCACGACGTTTGAGGCTGCGACGTTCATCTTCGGATAGCCCACCCCATACACCAGCATCTTGATTTGTTGATATCGCCCACTGTAGGCATGTTTCGGCTACATCGCACGAGCGGCAAATACCTTTTGCGCGTTCAGTTTGTGCCATAGCTGCAGCTGAGCTACCCACGGGGAAAAATAGTTCCGGATCGTGTTCTAAGCATGCAGCGTTATGTCGCCAATCCATTGAGCTTTTTCAACTCTCCTTTACTGCCTTTGTTCGTGAGATGGATACCTGCTACCAGTTATATGGATACCTTGGCAGTTTTTGTCTCGATAATAAAGACCAGACGCTGTGACGTTTGTCTGGTTAGGGATAGCTCACATCTTATCTAGCTAAAACTACCGGCTCTTGATGGCGGCGCAGTGACGTGACATAGGCTATTATCGCGCTAGCTAGTCCAATAACAACGATCAACAGCCCAATGTGCCCTAGCGGAATGTGTAGCGAGGAAGCATATTGACTTCGATGAAGATTCGTCCACAAGATTGGCATGATAGCCAGGCCGAGCGCTACTCCGATCACAGAATCGATCACAACGTATCCCACGCCTTCCACGATACGGTTTGAACGTAGCGAAGATTGTGAAATACCGAGGCTCGTTAGCAAGAATATATCGCGCTGACGTGATTTTGGCGGATGAGAGATTTTGCCAAGAACCACAAGCACTGCTGTTCCGATGCCTACTAGGCAAAAGGCGATAAGGATAGGGGTAGTCCATTCTGGCAGCTCCTCGTGAGCCAGTATCTGCCCTGTTGTACCAGAGTAGACCCGGAATTGGGTATCGGGGTATTCCCCTAGCAGTGAGGAACGAAAACTCACGAAATACGAGGCGAGATCCTGGTCAGTATCAGGCTTTTTTCGGAGCCACAATTCATAGCCTGCATTGGAGGCTTGGATATCGCGGAAATTCTCTAACTCCATCATCGCCCACGGGCTCGTAGCTTGTTTGACGACGAAGGGGAGACGCCGGTTGTCATTGCCGGGAACATAGACGACGTCATCGTCGCCTATGTTGAGTTGCGCCATGAGAGCTTGCGGTAGGTAGATCATTGCGCGTTTGCCAACTTCTGGCACGTCGTCGTCACCAAAATAGTTTAGTGCCTCGTGGCGATCGACTGCATGTAGATCAATCATGACTGGGGAGATGCCTTGGCCACGAGATAGCGATGCGCTCGCGGTGTGGACATCGAGCGCAGCCGCAATGCCAGGGTAGGCGATTGCCGATTCAAAAAGGTCTGTGCGGGTTTCGACGTCGTTATCGGGCCCGGTAACTAAATTGATGTCGTAGGGGCTGGTGTGCTCAGCGATGTGTGCAGTTAGTGTGACATGTGATGAATGCGTTGTTAAAACAACGATTATGCTAGCTACCGCCACGATGAGAAGCCGCGAATGCGAATGTGACTGCCGGGCAATGTCTAAGTATCGATCGCGGCGTTGGCCGGTGGTGAATGCAAGTGGAATATTGAGCCAGGCTAAAACGGAGTCGAACCAATGAGTTGCCAGAAGATGAAAGAAAAACGCTACCGTTACACAACCGGCTATGGCCACAAGTGCTAGGAAGGTTGCTGGCCCAGACCAGCTAAGCCAGCGAGTAGAACCGTAGGCCATGAAACTTAGAAGAATCAAGACGGTTGTTGCCAAGACTACCTGCAGTATCCATCGAGGAATGACAGCGAAACTGTTTTCCGATAACCCTGATACTGGTTTTGTGCGTTCGGAGAAGAACGATGCCAGGTTCCACGCAGTGGGTGTGACAGCAATAGATATTATGGCAACTACAAGCACACCCGTTATGAGGGTTGTTTCTAGCAGATGAGGAATTGCAGGTAGGAGGAAATGCGATCCTGGAAGATCTAGCACCGTTCCTAAAAGAATCTTTGCACTCATGTAGCCCAACAGTATCCCTACGCCAAGTGGAATAAGTGCTGCAATTAAGATTTGGGCAAGAGCTATGAAGAAGACCTGAGGCATCGAGACGCCTAAGGACAGCAACAAAAAGTAGTCTTTTTTGCGCGATGCCGATATTTTTTGCGCCGAGTAATACCAGCAAACTCCGGTGATTAACAGGGGGATGACCAGTATGCCAATGCCGGTGAGAGTTAGCTGTGAAACGAATTGTTGGCTCTCATGGAGTTCTCGGGTATATGACTCGTTGTAAGTGATCACCACCGTGCCTGGAATACCCAAAACCGCTTCTTTGAGATCGGCTAGCGAGACTCCTGGTTGCCCCACAACCAATACTCCAGATTCACCAACGAGATGCTCATCTGGAACATCTTGGCGCAACGAACGCATATCCATCCCCGATAGCGCACTAAATGTGGCATCAGGTTCCGGATTGATAGGACTGTGGGCGTAGATACCTCCAACCGTGACACGGCGCGCGAATCCATGTTGATTAACTGACGGAATAGAAAGCAAAACCTCATCGCCAACCGCGAGCTGGAGTTGGTGTGCAAGTGAGACCGGTAGCGCGATCTCATCGGCATTATTGGGATAGTGACCGCGATAAAAATCTTCAACACGCAACGATTTTGGTGGCACTGACCGGATATTAAGCTGAGCCGAAGCAGAGTCAGTTATCACCAAACCCTGCAACGCAGTAGGTGAATAGGTTGTTTGGATAACGCTGAGATTATCTAGTTCAGATAGGAAACTTGGCTCTGGAAGTGAAACATTGTAGGCGGTGATATCTGCTGGCGGCACCGATGATTTTGCTGAGAATTCAACTGAGTGGTGCAGATAAGTTAGCGTGAGCATACCTAAATACACAACGAATGAACACACCAGCGTGATCAGCATCGGTGTAAGGTGTTTGCGCCAAAACGTAAGCGTATGTTCAGTAACAAAACTAAGCATTATCGTGCCGAATAGGTGATATTTTCTTGAGCAAAAGCCAAGGACGGTAGTGAAGGATTAACAACGCTCCCGGTGGGAGCACCATCTAAAAACACGTGCACTTCATCTGCGTAGGTAGCAACAAAATTGCTGTGCGTAGACAAAATAATCGACATCCCATACTCACGAGAACACCGCCGCAAACTGTCTAAAACATTTTCCGAAGGCTTATGTTGTAAAAACTGAGTTGGTTCACACGCAAGGACTAACTTGGCTTTTTTCAACACAGCACGCGCTATTGCGAGGCGTTGATTGATATCGGTAGTCTCTGGTGAAGGTTTCATACCCAGGTAGGGGGCAAGGCCAAAGGATTCAACGACGTCGCGATAAAGCTCCCGATCAACTGGGCGACGCGAAAATTTATGGGCAAGGAGAAGATTATCGTCAAACGTCAAACTGCGGATAACATTGTGCTCGTTGAAGACGAAGGCGACGGACTCCGAAAGTAGGCGAGTACGGTTTTGTGGAGCAAGTGCCGTGAGCTCGACGCCACACGTGAACACTTGGCCAGAATCAACGCTGGCCAATCCTCCAAGAACCTCCATCAGTAACGATTTAGAAGACCCATTCGGGCCGAGGATGGCACTGAATTTTCCCTCGGGGAAAGACATTGAGACATTGGTGAGCTCTCGATCCGCATTGCGCGCCGATCGCTGAACTGAAACATCGATGAGCCGAGCAACCGTCATAGGTCATTGTGTCCTGGAGTAACTATGCCCGCTTCGTAGGACATCACAACAGCTTGTACTCGATCGCGAATGCCCAGTTTAGCGAAAATACGCGTGATATGGGTTTTGACTGTCGCTTCAGCAACGAAAAGATGCGCCGCGATTTCAGCATTCGTCAACCCTCGGGCAATCAGATGAAACACCTCGCGCTCGCGTTCTGTTAAGCTATCGAGAATTTCAGGATTGGTGGTGGGAACTCGCAAAGATTCCGAAGCTAACTTATCTACTAGGCGGCGAGTAGTAGAAGGCGCAAGGACTGCGTCTCCGCGGTAGATAGTGCGGATAGCTTCAATGGTGGTTTCAGTAGGTGCATCTTTGAGCAAAAACCCTGAAGCTCCTGCACGTATAGCTTCAATCATGTAGTCATCCTCATCGAAGGTTGTGAGAATAATGATCTTGGGATCAACCCCGGTAGGCAGTGGTGCTTTGGTAATGGCTTGGGTTGTGGCTAGTCCATCGAGTTTAGGCATCCGCACGTCCATCAAAATCACATCCACTGGAACAAGTTGGAGGCGGTTTAAGGCTTGTTGGCCATCACTAGCTGAGAGAACAACCTCCATATCATCTAATGAATCGATGACCATTTCGAGTCCCGACCGCATCAAATCCATATCGTCGACCAAACCGACCCGGATTTTGCTATCAGTCATTACAAGCGCTCCTCTCGGGATTCTTTGTCATAGGGTATGGTTGCGTGGACTAAGAATCCACCCCCTGGCCGTGGACCTGCCTCGAGGGTGCCACCAAATAATTCTGCCCGCTCAGTCATGCCAATAATTCCATGCCCTCTACCGTCGTTGGGAACCGAAGCTCCGCGACCATTGTCTATAACTGAAAGAGTCACGCGATCTTCGTGCCATTGGAGTTTGACGACGATCGAAATCTTCGGGCCGCCATGTTTCATTGAGTTGGTGATCGATTCTTGGCATATTCGGTACAACATATTTCCAATACCAGCTGGCAGTGAGGCAACGGCTCCCATCTGAATGAAACTAATATCGTATCCAGATTCTTTCACTTGCGTTATGAGCGTAGTGATATCGTGGGATACCGGCTGGGGCCTGAGCGCCGCACCGTTATCGTTAGGTTCGCGTAAAACGCCAACTATCGACCGAATATCAGCCAAAGCTGCTCGACTCATGTCTGCGATTGTATCAAGGGCATGGACAGCCTTTTGTGGGTCTTTGCGCCCAGCATACCGCCCACCGTCTGCTTGGGATATAACGACTCCGAGCGTATGGGCGACGATGTCATGGAGATCGCGAGCGATTCGAGTGCGTTCTCGAACCAATGCGCCGTGTTGCTGTTCTTGTGTTTCTTGTTGGATGAGTTGTTGGGCGGTGAGGAGTTTTTCAGAGTCAGTGATACGACGACGGCGGGCAAAACCCGCGAACGCGATTGTTCCTAGCAGACCAAGGGTGGTGGCAAATAAGAGCGCCTGGGAACTGGTGTGTATTGGTAGATGCCAGATCCACGTCAAAGTTACTGTGTAGAGTGCTACTAGATCGACTGCGATAGCAAGAACGATGTGAGCTCGAATGCTAGCGGAATAAATCATCACCAAAAGCACAACATCAGGAATCATGAGGATGTTGGGAAGGAAGAGAGCTCGCATAAAAAGCACGGTGAGGAAGATTGCGATAGCAGTGTTTGGCCAGCGCCGATGTGTAAGTAGCACAACGCTTCCAGCCACACTCCACATCCAGATCATGGCGATCTGGGTGGGTGAGAGGATGAAAAATTTCGTCAAGAGGGGCTGGGCACCAGAAAAACCCACGAGACAGGCAAGTATCACCTCAAGGCTAACTGGGAAACGCTCCGCCAATTTTTCATTCATGTCTTTTAGAATACGTGTTTTTCGGTACGATAAGCGATGTGAGTACACAAAATTTAGATCAGGCGCGCTCGCGCTGGGAAGAACTTGCTCCGCGCTTGCTTCACGCACAAAGTGTTTATTATTCGACCGGTGATCAAGTAATGGTTGATGCCACCTACGATGGCCTTATGCGCGAGCTACGCGAGCTCGAAGAGAAATTTCCACAACTGTGGACCCCAGATTCACCGACGACGAAAGTCGGTGCTAAACCCGTCCACAACACTCTTGCGCCTATCACTCATATCCAGCGGATGTATTCGCTCCAAGACGTGTTTTCTCGGCAAGAACTAGCTCAATGGTTTGCTGGAATTTCTGGCGAATTACCTTCCGATACGTCTTTGACTACGGAGGTTAAAATCGACGGGCTAGCGCTCAACCTCACCTATCGAGATGGCTATCTCGAAAGCGCTGCCACTCGCGGAGATGGAATCGCTGGCGAGGACGTCACGCGCAACGTCCGCTCAATTTCTTCTATTCCACACCAGTTGCGCGGCTCTCATATCCCGCAACTTCTCGAAGTTCGCGGAGAAGTGTTCTTCCCCGTCCAAGCATTTCACGCCTACAACGCCAGCGTCGCCCAACGCAATGCGCTCATCGATGAACGCAACGCTCGGATCAGCGAAACCAACAAAGAAATAGCGATGCGAAACCGTGAGATTAAACTGGCTAACCTTTCTCGCCCGCGCGCTGACTGGGAAGAAGAGATTGCGCTCAAGCGGCGCGAAAGCCACCTCAAAACTTTTGTCAATCCACGCAATGCCGCATCAGGAACGATGCGGCAAGAAGATTCGGCCTCGCTAGCTTTACGTTCCTTAGATTTCATCGCCCACGGCATTGGTGCAATTAAAGGAATCGATGCCGAACTAGAAGAACAATTAGCTCACCAAGCAGGAGTTTATCGAGCATTCGCCCAGTGGGGATTACCGGTTTCAGATGTGACCCAAACGCATTCCTCCTTGGCTCAGATCAACGAATTCCTAGATAAATATCAGCACGCCCGCGATAGCCTGCCATTCGAATTTGACGGAGTTGTCATAAAAATTGATGATCGAGGTGTCCAAGAGCGCCTCGGCTATACTACCCGTGTGCCACGGTGGGCGGTGGCCTATAAATTCCCTCCAACCGAGGTTCAAACACGACTCCTCGACATCCGAGTCCAAGTTGGTCGAACAGGACGCGTAACCCCGTACGCCGTGATGGAACCAGTTTTCGTTGACGGATCAACAGTTTCTCAAGCAACGCTGCACAACCCATCCGAAGTTATTCGCAAAGGCGTAAAAATCGGCGACGTCGTCGTCGTGCGTAAAGCTGGCGATATTATTCCCGAAGTTCTTGGCCCCATCGTCTCTGAACGCAACGGCACTGAAACTGAGTTTGTGATGCCCAAACACTGCCCAGAGTGTGGCGCACCGATCAAAGCCCTTAGCGAAGGCGATATTGATTTGCGTTGCACAAATCAACGCTCCTGCCCAGCTCAATTGACGCAACGCGTGGCGCATATCGGTTCGCGTGGGGCATTAGATATTGAAGGCCTGGGCGAAGAAGCAGCACGGTGGCTGTGCCATCCAGATCAGAACCGAGCAGACGCACTTACTGCGTTAGCCACTGGCCATACCTTGACTTGGGAGGGCGAAGGCGGAAAGAGCTGTTCAGCTAGTTTAGGATTTGAAGAACGGCGCGCACGCGGAATCGTTGATGAGCACGGTGCGATTATTGATCATGAGAACATTATTGCGCCTAGTGTCCAAGAAGAACTTGGCCTGCCGCCGGCACAAATTCCAGTTTTGAGCACCGAGGCGAAGTTATTCCAGCTCAGCGCTACGGATTTACGAGACGTGTGGATCTGGCAGGCAGAAAAAGTAGCCGGAGAAGTAACCGGAAATTGGAAATATGTTCGTGCTGCGTGGACTAAACCGCAGTGGTCTGGCAAAGGCGAAGAACGAACAATATCTAAGCCATCTGTTGCCTCAAAAACCCTAACAACTATGCTCAACGAGATTGACAAAGCCAAAGGTAAAGACCTGTGGCGAAAACTCGTCGCACTCAATATCCGTCACGTTGGTCCGGTTGCCTCCCAGGCGTTGGCACAGACATACTCCTCCTTGGATCAGATGCGCCAAGCTGATCTCGAAGAATTGTCAGCTATCGACGGTGTTGGCCACATCATTGCGTCCTCCTTCCTGGATTGGTTTAGCCAAGATTGGCACCAAGAGATCATCAACCAGTGGAGCGCCGACGGTGTGGACTTTACCCGAAGGGACCTACCGCGCAATACGCAACAGACCTTGAGTGGTTTAACTATTGTTGCAACTGGAACGCTACGCAACTTCACCAGAGATGGAATCAAAGAAGCGATTGTGGCCGCAGGTGGCAAAGCCACCAGTTCGGTATCGAAGAAGACCGACGTCGTCGTGGCTGGAGAAAACGCAGGATCGAAAGCAACTAAGGCTAGTGAGTTGGCGATCCCGATACTTACCGAAGAACAGTTTGAAGAACTCTTGCGCACGGGGGTTATGCCCGAAACGCAGGAAGAATAGGTCTTGCCGGGAACCCCAGAAGAAAGGTTAGCTAGACAAACAGTGTTGCTCGGCCAGCGCGCTAAACAAACGGCGCTAACGGTTTCATCAAACGTTCGGCAAGCCGAGCAAGGCGACTGCGTTTTTGCCACGACTCTAAAGTTAGTTCCACACAATTAGTCACATCGAGCTCGAAGATTTCTTCCATCACGGTGGCTAAACCGGCATCAAAAATTTCGGCATTGACTTCATAGTTCCCCGCCATAGATAGTCGATCTAGGTTCGCGGTGCCAACCGTGGTCCAAATGCCGTCAACAGTCATAGTTTTCGCGTGCACCATCGCGTCTTTGTAGAGGAAAATCCGGCAACCTGCAGCAAGTAATTCCGCATAATGTGGTCTCCCTACCCAGTCGGCAATAATGTGGTTAGAAAATTGTGGAATAAGTATCTGGACATCAACACCCCGCCGAGCTGCGCTGGTTAAAGAATTACGAATAGCGTAGTCCGGAATAAAATACCCCATCGTAATCCAAATGTTCTTCGATGCCCGGTTAATCGCATCTAAATAATTGGCGCGAATAGGATAGGAACGATAAGCGGGCACGTTTTGTGACACTGTGAAGGTCGAAACCCACGAGCGAACGACGTCGTCTGGCAAGTGTGGATGATGAGTAGAACGGTATTGATTCCACATATCGATGAACGCATTTTCTAATTCCCACGCCCGCGCTCCAGTGACGCGGATGTGGGTATCTCGCCAATGATCAGCGTAAAGCCGGCCGATGTTATATCCACCAACAAACCCAACCTTGCCATCAACTATGAGAATCTTGCGATGATCAAAACCTGAATCCTTTGATCGGGCAGTGAAAATCCAGGGGCGCAGTAATGGGAAATGAACGACGTGCAAAGAAGGCAACGGCGGGAATTGACGCGAGCGCGGATCTTGGTTTAAATTCCCCAGCGTATCGAGGATGATAAACACTTCAACACCCCGGCGCGCAGCATTTATCAAAGCGTGACGGAACCGGTAGCCAACGTCATCGGCTTTAAATATATACGATTCAAAATAGATTCGATTCGTGGCAGAATTTATGGCGGCGATCATGTCATCATAAAGATGGTTACCAAATGTGTAAACTGTCACTTCTGAATCGGAAACTTGGGTGCTCAGAGGTGGATGATGTGGAAACTCACCACGTTGCGGATTACGCCGCTTTCGCTTTTCGTCAACCGCAATAACCGCTGCTATAGCAGCGATTTGTGCGCTCAATCCAGTCAGTAGCGCGTACTTGACCACACGTTTAGGTGACAAAGTTCGAGATTTCTTCGACGACAACATACATTCAGTTTACGATACGTTTCGCCTCAACCGGGTAGGGAACGATACCATAAGAGTATGTCGACATTTTCAAAACAAGAGGTTGCCCGTTTGGCAGACCTCGCACGTATCTCGCTATCAGAGGACGAATTGGCACAATTCGCAGCTGAACTCGAAGTTATCAACGAATCAGTTTCTCGGCTAAAGGAAGTTGTAGAAGCTGATATTCCACCAACATCTCACCCGATCCCACTCACTAATGTGTGGCGTGAAGATGAGATTGTTCCCGGACTCGATCGTGATGAAGTTCTAGCAATGGCACCGCAATCTGACGATGGTAAATTCGGTGTTCCAGCAATTTTGGGCGAGGAGTAAATATGACTGAACAATTACACATGAAAACCGCGTGGGAACTTGCCCAAAAGCTCCAAGCTGGTGAGATTACTTCGCTGGCTCTCACCGAGCTCTTCTTGGAGCGAATCGCACGGCTTAACCCGAAGATGAATGTCTTCCTCGCCGTCGACGAGCACGGAGCACGTGAAGAAGCCCGCGCGGTAGACGCTGATCGGTTAGCCGGCAAAGAACTACCATTTTTCGCAGGTGTGCCGGTAGCGCTAAAAGACAACATGTGCCAGCGCGGTATCCCGACCACTGCTGCATCAAAGATGCTCCAAGGATGGCTACCGCCCTATGATGCAACCGTTGTCCGATTGCTTAAAGAAGCACGATTGCCAATTCTAGGTCACACCAACATGGATGAATTCGCTATGGGATCATCCACTGAACATTCGGCGTTTGGCCCAACCCAAAACCCGTGGGGCAGGGATCTGATTCCTGGTGGTTCGGGCGGTGGATCTGCAGCGGCAGTTGCCGGCTATCTTGCGCCGTGGGCTTTAGGAACCGATACTGGTGGCTCGATCCGCCAACCAGGTGCCATGACCGGAACTGTTGGCACTAAGCCAACTTATGGCGCAGTATCACGATACGGCATTATTGCGTTAGCGTCCTCACTTGACCAAGTCGGACCAGTTGCCCGTGACGTGCGCGATGCTGCAGCGCTCCAAGAAATTATCAGCAAGCACGATCCGCTTGACTCAACCTCGCTGACCAACGATTTTTCTGATCTCGTAGCGGCAGTTAATGAAGGAAAACAGCTCACCGATCTTAGTGGCGTAACCTTCGGTATCGTCAAAGAGCTCGATGGGGAAGGCTTTAGCCAAGGTGTCCTTGACACCTACCATGGCGTCATCGAAAAGCTGAAGAACGCCGGTGCAAACTTCGTTGAAGTTTCTTGCCCGTCCTTTGATTATGCGATGTCAGCCTACTATCTGATTATGCCCGCTGAGATGTCCTCGAACCTAGCTCGCTACGACGGCGTACGGTTTGGTAACCGTGTGCTTCCACAAGAAGGGCCAGTAACTGCAGAAACAATGATGGCAGCCACTCGGGAAGCCGGTTTTGGTCCAGAAGTTAAGCGCCGGTTGATTCTAGGAACCTACGCGCTGTCTGCTGGAACCTACGATGCCTACTACGGTTCAGCCCAGCGTGTTCGGACCTTGGTCCAACGAGATATGCAAGCAGCATATGAAAAGGTAGACGTCTTACTGACCCCAGCAACGCCATCTGTTGCGTTCAAGTTCGGCGAAAAGCTTGATGATCCGATGGCGATGTACAAAAATGACATGACGACGATCCCAGCGAATTTGGCTGGAACGCCAGCAATGACTATTCCGGTTGGTCTTTCTCAGGGGTTGCCGGTGGGAATCCAGATCATGGCACCAACTTTCCAAGACGCACGGATGTACAAGGTAGCGGCAATGGTAGAAAACGTAGCTGATCGAGCTGCATCACATCCCGATATGGATATGTGGGAGGACTAAGAACATGACTGACCTGATGGATTACACCGATGTCGTTGACAACTTCGACCCCGTCTTGGGTATCGAAGTCCACGTCGAATTATCGACCAAGACGAAAATGTTTGATGGTGCCCCCAACGCCTTCGGTGGGGAACCCAATACCTTCATCACCCCAGTATCACTCGGATTGCCTGGTTCCTTGCCGGTAGTGAATAAGAAAGCTATCGAATATGCGATTAAACTCGGTTTGGCGCTCAATTGTCAGATCGCTCAATCGTGTAGGTTTGCGCGCAAGAACTACTTTTATCCGGACTTGGCAAAGAACTTCCAGACGTCCCAATCCGATGAACCATTGGCATACGATGGTTACCTCGACGTCGAACTAGACGACGGCGAAGTCTTCCGGGTAAACATCGAGCGTGCCCATGTTGAAGAAGACGCCGGTAAGAATACCCATATCGGCGGCGAGGGGCGAATCCACGGCGCAGATCACTCACTGGTTGATTACAACCGAGCAGGGGTTCCCCTGGTGGAAATCGTTACTCGGCCCATTGAAGGGTGTGGCGATAGAGCTCCAGAAGTCGCTGCCAAATATGTGCAAACTATCCGCGATATCGCACGTGCGATCGGTGTTTCTGAGGCGCGTATGGAGCGCGGAAATGTGCGCGCAGATATTAACGTCTCCTTGCGTAAGACTCCACAATCTCCACTTGGTACTCGTACTGAAACAAAGAATGTTAATTCTTTCCGGTCAATTTCGGCTGCCGTGGAGTTTGAGATGCGTCGCCAGGCGGCAATCTTAGCTTCCGGTGGTAGTGTTCTTCAAGAAACTCGCCACTTCCAAGAACTAGACGGTACAACTTTGCCCGGACGGCCAAAGTCTGATGCCGATGATTACCGGTATTTCCCTGAACCTGATCTCGTCCCGTTGGCCCCATCGCGCGAGTGGGTCGAAGAACTACGTGCCACCTTGCCAGAGTTGCCGGCACAAAAGCGTCGCCGTTTGCTCGACGAATGGGGAGTTTCGGCGAAAGAAATGCGTGATATCGTCAACGCCGGCGCCTTGGTATTGATTGAAGAATCAGTTAAAGCCGGTGCCACATCAGCTGGCGCGCGTAAATGGTGGATGGGTGAGCTGGCTCGGTATGCAAAAGACAATGAGCTTGAGCTTGCCTCGGTTCCAGTTACTGCCGAGCAAGTTGCTGAACTTGATGGACTCGTTGAATCTGGAAAACTTACCGACAAACTGGCCCGGCAGGCACTTGCTGGCGTCCTTGCCGGCGAAGGTTCGCCCACCGACGTCGTAGCTGCACGTGGTTTGGAAGTAGTTAACGACGACGGAGCACTCAACGCTGCTGTTGATGAAGCCCTGGCTGCTAATCCCGACGTCGTCGATAAGATTCGCAACGGAAAAGTACAAGCTGCCGGAGCTATCGTGGGAGCCGTTATGAAAGCTACCCAAGGCAAAGCAGATGCTAATCGCGTCCGCGAACTAATTATGGAGCGAGTTCAGCTCTGAAAATAAAAAGCGCAGGGAAGAGGAATAATTTGTCTTCCCTGCGCTTTAATTATGGTGGCGATAGAAGGAGATTTAATGTCTAAAACACTGCCTAGCTACAACGTGACGTTACGTATAGAGCTACCATTTGAACCCCGTGCAACTGCGACTTTAGTTAAAGAGTTTGCTGACTTTGGTGCAATTGTCACCGGCGTTGACATGGTTGAATCAGATGAATCAAATTTAGTTACAGATATTACCGCCAAGGTTGATGATATTGAACATGCCGAACAGATTGCGGCAAAGCTTGAATCACTTGAAGGCGTACATGTCCATGGCATCCACGATTCGACCGTGCAGGCGCATCTAGGTGGCAAGATTGAAATTGCGCTCAAACGTCCGTTAAATACGCGACAAGATTTGGCACGTATTTACACCCCAGGGGTGGCGCGTATCTCGCAGTTGATTGCTAAAGATCCAGAACAAGCCCGCAAACTTACGGTGAAACGAAATACTGTTGCTGTGGTATCTGATGGTACAGCTGTGCTTGGTTTAGGCGATGTTGGCGCAAAAGCCGCAATGCCAGTTATGGAAGGTAAAGCGGCGTTATTTAAGAAATTCGGCGATGTTGATGCTTGGCCGATTTGCTTAGACACCACGGATACTGAAGAGATCATTAATGTTGTCAAAGCTATTTCACCTGGTTTTGGTGGAATTAATCTTGAAGATATTTCAGCTCCGCGGTGTTTTGAAATTGAACGCCGGTTACGTGCGGAACTAGATATTCCGGTCTTCCACGACGATCAACATGGAACTGCAGTAGTTGTGTTAGCAGCGTTGATTAATGCATTAAAAGTTGTGGATAAGAAAATTGAAGATATTCGAATTGTTGTTTCAGGTGTTGGAGCTGCTGGAAATGCGATTATCCGGTTACTGTTGAAGCAAGGTGCGCGCGATATTATTGGCGTAGGTCGAAATGGTGCTCTGGGTCCGTTCCGTGAAGAGACCGGTGAAGAGCGAAATTGGCTCGCTCAGCATACAAATCCTCGCGGCCAGCAAGGAACTTTAACGGATGTGCTGCGTGAGGCTGATGTGTTTATCGGAGTGTCTGCTGGAAATCTTTTAACCGGTGATGATATTGCTACGATGGCAAAGGATTCTATCGTCTTCGCGCTAGCAAATCCGACTCCAGAAGTTGATCCAATTGAAGCTGGTGAACATGCGGCAATCGTGGCAACTGGTCGATCTGATTACCCAAATCAGATCAATAACGTTTTAGCCTTCCCTGGTATTTTCCGTGGCATGCTTGATGTGAAGGCGACTGAAGTTACTGACCAGATGTTAGTTGTTGCAGCACGAGCTATCGCAGAAACTGTTCTGCCTGAGCAGCTCAACACTAACTTCATCATCCCAGGAGTATTCCATCCAACTGCTGCTAAGGATGTTGCCCGCGCTATCCGGCAAGAGTTCAAGAACCCCACGGTGGCTTAATGCGTTAAATTTGTAGCGCTATATGCTTTTGCCTCTACAGTGATGAGGAATCTAGGGCGGAGCGGAATTTTCCGCTCCGCCCTTTTCACCCCTCAAAAACCTGTGATCCTGAAAAACATGCAACGCATGTTCGCGCGTGTGTAGCTGGGTATGCCAACCAAATGGTAACGCCACGGCGAAATCTGGGTGTGATGGGGGTTACGTTGTTTTGGTTTGACGGTTGTGTGGGTGGGTGGGTATAGTTTTTATTCGTTGCGAATGACTGGTTTGGTTTTCTGGGCTGGTGTTTTTCGCGGTTATCCTTCTTGATGGTTGCCTGTTGTGGGTGGTTGTTGGGTGTGGGTGTGTTGTTTGATATCTCAATAGTGTGTCAGCTTTTTATAATGATTGTTTTGTAAGGGTTTGCGTGCTGGCCTTTGTGGTTGGTGTGTTTGCTCTTATGTTTTTTCAAGGGCGAGCTTTTGTGGTTTGTTTTTGATTTTTTTGGATGAGCTAGTTTTTGGTTTGTCTGTTTTGTTGAGCCTGTTTGGGCTTTTCGGACGTGTATTGATTGGATGCCTCTTTTGTGGGGTGTTTGGTTTTTGTTTGGAGAGTTTGATCCTGGCTCAGGACGAACGCTGGCGGCGTGCTTAACACATGCAAGTCGAACGATGATGCTCCAGCTTGCTGGGGTGGATTAGTGGCGAACGGGTGAGTAATACGTGAGTAACCTGCCCCCTTCTTCGGGATAAGCCTTGGAAACGGGGTCTAATACTGGATATTCTGCACTGGACGCATGTTTGGTGTTGGAAAGGGTTTCTGGTGGGGGATGGGCTCACGGCCTATCAGCTTGTTGGTGGGGTGATGGCCTACCAAGGCTTCGACGGGTAGCCGGCCTGAGAGGGTGACCGGCCACATTGGGACTGAGATACGGCCCAGACTCCTACGGGAGGCAGCAGTGGGGAATATTGCACAATGGACGCAAGTCTGATGCAGCGACGCCGCGTGGGGATGAAGGCTTTCGGGTTGTAAACTCCTTTTAACACTGAACAAGGCGAGAGTTGAGGGTAGGTGTTGAATAAGCGCCGGCTAACTACGTGCCAGCAGCCGCGGTAATACGTAGGGCGCGAGCGTTGTCCGGAATTATTGGGCGTAAAGAGCTCGTAGGCGGTTTGTCGCGTCTGCTGTGAAAGACCGGGGCTTAACTCCGGGGCTGCAGTGGGTACGGGCAGACTAGAGTGCGGTAGGGGTAACTGGAATTCCTGGTGTAGCGGTGGAATGCGCAGATATCAGGAGGAACACCGATGGCGAAGGCAGGTTACTGGGCCGTTACTGACGCTGAGGAGCGAAAGCATGGGGAGCGAACAGGATTAGATACCCTGGTAGTCCATGCCGTAAACGTTGGGCACTAGGTGTGGGGCTTCATTTCCATGGGTCCTGTACCGTAGCTAACGCATTAAGTGCCCCGCCTGGGGAGTACGGCCGCAAGGCTAAAACTCAAAGGAATTGACGGGGGCCCGCACAAGCGGCGGAGCATGCGGATTAATTCGATGCAACGCGAAGAACCTTACAAGGCTTGACATACACTGCGACATGCTAGAGATAGTGTGGCCTTCGGGGGTGGTGTACAGGTGGTGCATGGTTGTCGTCAGCTCGTGTCGTGAGATGTTGGGTTAAGTCCCGCAACGAGCGCAACCCTTGTCTTGTGTTGCCAGCACGTTATGGTGGGGACTCACGAGAGACTGCCGGGGTTAACTCGGAGGAAGGTGGGGATGACGTCAAATCATCATGCCCCTTATGTCTTGGGCTTCACGCATGCTACAATGGCTGGTACAGAGGGTTGCGAGCTTGTGAGAGTGAGCGAATCCCTTAAAGCCAGTCTCAGTTCGGATTGGGGTCTGCAACTCGACCCCATGAAGTCGGAGTCGCTAGTAATCGCAGATCAGCAACGCTGCGGTGAATACGTTCCCGGGCCTTGTACACACCGCCCGTCACGTCACGAAAGTTGGTAACACCCGAAGCCCGTGGCCTAACCTTTTTGGGGGAGCGGTCGAAGGTGGGATTGGCGATTGGGACGAAGTCGTAACAAGGTAGCCGTACCGGAAGGTGCGGCTGGATCACCTCCTTTCTAAGGAGCTGCCTTCACACCTGGTTTTGTTTATTGTGGGTGTGGCTGATGTCCCTGTTTTTTGGGGGTGTTGGTTGTGGTGGTTTTAGTGGAAATGTTGTTATGGATTGCTGGCATGCTGTTGGGGTGTGGGGTAATACTCCGTGCTGCCTGTGTTTCTGGATGCTCTTTTGTGGGGTGTTTGGGGGTGTGGTGTTGGTGTGGTGGTTGAGAATTGTATAGTGGACGCGAGCATCTTTGGTTTTTTGTAAGTGTTCAAGAGCGTTCGGTGGATGCCTTGGCATACGGAGCCGATGAAGGACGTTGTAGCCTGCGATAAGCCTCGGGGAGTTGGCAAACGAGCTGTGATCCGGGGTGTCCGAATGGGGGAACCTGGCTAGAGTTATTTCTAGTTACCAGCATCTGAATGTATAGGGTGTTTGGGGGTAACGCGGGGAAGTGAAACATCTTAGTACCCGTAGGAAAAGATATTCTGTGAGTAGTGGCGAGCGAAAGCGGATGAGGCTAAACCATGTGCGTGTGATAGCTGTCGGGCGTTGCGTGTGTGGTGTTGTGGGGCCATGTTTGATCCCGCCGATGAGGGGTCGGATAGTGATAAATGCTGGTGTGTAGGCGAATCAGTTGGGAAGCTGGACCGTAGACGGTGAGAGTCCGGTAGTTGTAACATGTCAGTCTGTCTTATGTGGTGCCCGAGTAGCACGGGGCACGTGAAATCCCGTGTGAATCTGCACAGACCACTGTGTAAGCCTAAATACTTCGTGTGACCGATAGTGGATAGTACCGTGAGGGAATGGTGAAAAGTACCCCGGGAGGGGAGTGAAATAGTACCTGAAACCGGACGCTTACAATCCGTCAGAGCCTCCTTGGTAGGGGTGATGGCGTGCCTTTTGAAGAATGAGCCTGCGAGTTAGTGGCATGTAGCGAGGTTAACCCGTGTGGGGTAGTCGTAGCGAAAGCGAGTTTTAAAAAGCGAATTTTAGTTGCATGTTCTAGACCCGAAGCGGGGTGATCTACCCATGGGCAGGTTGAAGCACGTGTAAGAGCGTGTGGAGGACCGAACCCACTTCAGTTGAAAATGGAGGGGATGACCTGTGGGTAGGGGTGAAAGGCCAATCAAACTCCGTGATAGCTGGTTCTCCCCGAAATGCATTTAGGTGCAGCGTCGTGTGTTTCTTACTGGAGGTAGAGCGACTGGATGGCCGATGGCCCTTATCGGGGTACTGACGTCAGCCAAACTCCGAATGCTGGTAAGTGAGAGCACGGCAGTGAGACTGCGGGGATAAGCTTCGTAGTCGAGAGGAAACAGCCCAGACCATCGGTTAAGGCCCCTAAGCGTGTGCTAAGTGGGAAAGGATGTGGAGTTGCTGTGACAACCAGGAGGTTGGCTTAGAAGCAGCCATCCTTGAAAGAGTGCGTAATAGCTCACTGGTCAAGTGATTCTGCGCCGACAATGTAGCGGGGCTAAGCACACCGCCGAAACCGTGGCAATGAGACATTAGTGTTTTGTTGGGTAGGGAGCGTCGTGCGTGAGGTGAAGCAGCACAGGTAACTGGTTGTGGATTTCGTACGAGTGAGAATGCAGGCATGAGTAGCGAATGACGGGTGAGAATCCCGTCCGCCGTATAACTAAGGGTTCCAGGGCCAGGTTCGTCCGCCCTGGGTTAGTCGGGTCCTAAGGCGAGGCCGACAGGCGTAGTCGATGGGTAACCAGTTGATATTCTGGTACCGGCGAAAGACCGTCAATGCTGAATCGTGTGATACTAACCATCCGATCTGCCATTGTCTTCCTTCGGGTTGATGGTGTGTGGGGAGCGTGGGGCCTGAGCATGTAGTAGGCAAGCGTGTTAACAGGGGTGACGCAGAGTGGTAGCTTCGCGTGGCTAATGGCTTGCCACGTTTAACAGTGCGGCCTGTTTCCTAGGTAAATCCGGGAAGCGTGAAGGGTGAGGCTGGATGATGACCCATTATTGTGGGGAAGTAGAGTGATCCTGTGCTGTCTAGAAAAGCCTCGACGTTAGGTTTTAGCCGCCCGTACCCGAAACCGACACAGGTAGTTGGGTAGAGTATACTAAGGCGAGCGAGTGAATCGTGGTTAAGGAACTCGGCAAAATGCCCCCGTAACTTCGGAAGAAGGGGGGCCTGATCCTGAAGCCTTTTCTGGCTAGGGGTGATGGCCGCAGAAACCAGGGAGAAGCGACTGTTTATCAAAAACACAGGTCCGTGCGAACATGTAAGTGGATGTATACGGACTGACGCCTGCCCGGTGCTGGAAGGTTAAGAGGAACGGTTAGAACACGTTTGTGTTCGAAGCTGTGAATTTAAGCCCCAGTAAACGGCGGTGGTAACTATAACCATCCTAAGGTAGCGAAATTCCTTGTCGGGTAAGTTCCGACCTGCACGAATGGCGTAACGACTTCTCCGCTGTCTCAACCGCGAACTCGGTGAAATTGCATTACGAGTAAAGATGCTCGTTACGCGCAGCAGGACGGAAAGACCCCGGGACCTTTACTATAGCTTGGTATTGGTGTTCGGTACGGCTTGTGTAGGATAGGTGGGAGACTGTGAAGTTGCCACGCTAGTGGTGATGGAGTCATTGTTGAAATACCACTCTGGTCGTGCTGGATGTCTAACCTTGGACCATGATCTGGTTCAGGGACAGTGCCTGGTGGGTAGTTTAACTGGGGCGGTTGCCTCCTAAATGGTAACGGAGGCGCTCAAAGGTTCCCTCAGCCTGGTTGGCAATCAGGTGTTGAGTGTAAGTGTACAAGGGAGCTTGACTGTGAGACCGACAGGTCGAGCAGGTACGAAAGTAGGAACTAGTGATCCGGCGGTGGCTTGTGGAAGCGCCGTCGCTCAACGGATAAAAGGTACCCCGGGGATAACAGGCTGATCTTGCCCAAGAGTTCATATCGACGGCATGGTTTGGCACCTCGATGTCGGCTCGTCGCATCCTGGGGCTGGAGTAGGTCCCAAGGGTTGGGCTGTTCGCCCATTAAAGCGGCACGCGAGCTGGGTTCAGAACGTCGTGAGACAGTTCGGTCCCTATCCGCTGCGCGCGTAGGAAACTTGAAAAGGGCTGTCCCTAGTACGAGAGGACCGGGACGGACGAACCTCTGGTGTGCCAGTTGTACCGCCAGGTGCATGGCTGGTTAGCTACGTTCGGAAGGGATAACCGCTGAAAGCATCTAAGCGGGAAGCCTGCTTTAAGATAAGGTTTCCATAAACATTTAATGTTTTGAAGGCCCCCTATAGACCATGGGGTTGATAGGCCAGGCGTGGACAACAAGTAATTGTTGGAGCTGACTGGTACTAATGGCCAACCACTTAACAAAAGACACGATATTAACATGTTTCGCGTTCACTATACGATTCCCAACCCCCACACTAAAATACAGTGGTGGTGGTATTAAACTCAAGATTTTTGACGGTGGTCATAGCGGTAGGGAAACGCCCGGCTCCATTCCGAACCCGGATAGCTAAGCCTACCAGCGCCGATGGTACTGCACTCGAGGGAGTGTGGGAGAGTAGGACACCGCCGTCAACACAACTTCATCATAAGAGTAGGCCAGGAAGCATACAACACGCTATCGTGTCACACGCTCCCTGGCCTACTCCCATACACACAACAAAAATTGACCTCAGCGACTGCCACATACGTTCCAGAGCTGGTTTTTAAGGCAAAATAGTATTCATGTCCATGCTTAGCAATCCGTATGCTGATAATGATGATGTAGCTCGGCTATACCCGCACGTCCGTCCAGGATATCCGCGCGATTTAGTCCAAAGCCTCATCCCCGATCAACCCAGTGTTACAATCGCTGACATTGGCGCAGGAACCGGAAAATTAACGGGTTTGTTGCTCGCTCTAGGCTCACAAGAGCAACGCTTATGGGCAGTTGAACCCAGCCCGAGCATGCGTGCTGAACTCATCAGCCAATTCCCACAACTATCTGCCTCCATCATCTCAGGTACCGCTGAAGCAACCGGACTGCCCACGCACTCGTGCGACACAATCTTTTATAGTCAAAGCTGGCACTGGTTAGATCAAAAATCTGCCCTCATCGAAGCTGTACGAATACTTAAACCGGGCGGCACCGCCGTCGTTATCGCTAATCAACTAGATGTTTCTATTCCGTGGGTACGAAGATTGTCGCGGATCATGCGCTCGGGAGACGTGTATCGGCGCTCGTTCCCGCCACAATTTGGCCCCCAATTTTCAGCTCCTAAATTTGCGATGGCCACCTGGCAAGATAGACTCTCACCACAAGATGTGATGCGTCTTGGTACTACTAGATCTTCTTGGATTAGGTCCAGTAAGGAAAACCGAGACAAGATGCAACGAAATCTACGATGGTATCTATACGACAAACTCCAATACCGTGATGAGCACATTCTCGAGTTACCTTACGTAACTTACGCGTGGTGTGCAGTGCGTCAATAATGTGATAAATAATGCTCTCTATTCTCGTCGAAATAGGAGCTAGGGCCCGGCTAATATCTCAAAATCTGCATAAAATAGGTTTCGCATAAATACCGTTTTGACTAATTGTGAGAGAAGTATGGACGATCAGCCCACAAATAATCCTGTACAAAGCCCAGAAACGATAGCTGAAAAAGTGCATTCAATTCTGATGCTCGGAACCATGCTTCTAGCTTGTGGTGCGGGCGCCTACCGCGTAAAAGCAGCCATGTCTCGGGCTGCAAAAGCTATCGGTTTAACCCGCCTTGAATCGTCAGTCTCCATGACTGATATCACGGCAACTGCATGGCGCGGTCAAGAATCGTACACCAGTTTTGCCGAGCAGCGGCGAGTGGGCGTCAACGCAGAAAAACTGGACCGCATCATGCAAGGTGTTGCTCATCTGCATGAAGGTATGACAGCTAATGATCTGCTTACTATGTTGCGCGAAACAAGTGCCAAGGACCGCCACTACGGATTGTGGACGACCGTCCTCGCATCGGCTGTTGCCTGTGCTGGATTCTGTTTCTTAAACGGCGGGCGTTCTGTTGAATGCGCGACCGTCTTTTTCGCGGCCGGCATCGGGCAGTTGATCCGCAAGCTCCTCTTGGGACGTGGCTATGCACACTTCCTGACATGGATCTTGTGTGCGGTTGCTTCTACACTGGTCTATATTTTGCTACTTGAGGCTGGACACGCAGGTGGACTACTCGTGCTCCACCAGTATGAGTCAGGCTTAATTTCGTCGATTCTCTACCTCATTCCGGGTTTCCCATTGACGACGGCGATGCTTGATTTCGTCCGCAATGATACGCAATCAGCATTAGCGCGTTTCTCATATTGCATCATGGTTATTGGCTCTGCAGGTGTATCGGTATGGGTTGTTGTCCATACCCTTGATTGGCAGGTTGAACCAGGTGTTACTGAGCCGTTGTCTTTCTGGACTATGACTTTTTTGCGGATTTTAACATCGTTCGTCGCAGCCTATGGCTTCGCCATACTTTTCAACGCGCCATGGAAAGTGTGTACCGCTGCTGCGGTTGCGGGCGCATTTGCCAACACCGGTCGGCTTTTACTGCAAGAGAACGTCAATCTACCGTGGCAATTGGGCGTCGGTCTAGCTGCCATGGTTGTGGGTATTGTGGCAACACTCGTCGCATGGCAGACCTCCCATTCGCGTGTGTCACTATCTGTTCCAGCCGTAGTTATTATGATCCCGGGTGTTCCCTTCTATCGCGCTCTTGTCGCAATTAATGAAGGAGATTTCCAAAGCGCTTTGGCTATTTTCGCGAAGGTATTCTTCGTCATCATGTCCATCGGCTTTGGTCTAGCTATTGCACGAGTGGTGATGGATGAAGGATGGCGTCACGATACGGACACATCGCATTTGCCTGACACGTTAGAAACTGACATACGCGATGCGGTATAAATCATTGCGTAGCCGGTAAAGGCCGCAAACCCTTCGATATAACTGTGGTGGCGGGTTGGAATCCAACCCGCCACCACAGCTATATTCTCATGGTAGGACTAGATGCATACGCGCCGCTATAGGCCGGCAAATGAGCCGAGGATTTGTGCGATAAAGATCTTTGCTACCATCGCCACTGGGTAGACCATTGCGTAGCCGAGTGCGACACGTGGATCGAAAGAGGTGCGATCATTGACGAATCCCAAAACAGCAGGCTGAGTTTGGATACCGCCAATTGCGCCAGCCAATCGGGTGCCTCCAGTTGAGGTAAACATGCGCATGAGAAGATAGAAGCTACCGCCAACCATTGTGGTAATAACGATGCCTAAGAACATAATTTGAACCCAGGCTCCGCCGGTGAAAGCAACTAAGATTTGAGAGCCGGCCTTGGTGCCAGCATATGCGAGGAATACTAGCAAACCGAGTTCGGAAAGTACTTGACACGTAGTGTAAGGCAACGTTGTGACAATGTTTCCTACCCGTCCTAGCCGGCCCATAACCAATCCGACGATGAGTGTACCGGCTGCTGAGCCGATAGAGAACGTCAGACCAGAAGGAGTGAGGATTTCCCATTCTCCGATCAAGATGCCAAGTGCCATACCCAAGCCAAGTGCTACCGGGTTAATATCGGTAAGTCCATGTGCGGAGTCACCAAAATATTTGGAGATAGCCGCCATAGAATGTGTGGGAGCAACGATTCGAACTCGATCTCCGAGCTGGAGGCGTAAGCGCGGACTTGCGGCCATATCAGTATCGCCACGGCGAATACGCGAAATAGTTCCGCCATATTTTTCTTCTAGGTCAAGACTGCCAATCTTTCGTCCAGCAATCGCCGAATTTGAAATAGTAACCCGGCGGAAGTCGAGATACCGGCGATCGGCAATAAGTGAATGGCTTGAGCCGTGTCCAACCAATTTAATTGCTTGCGCGACTTCGGCATCTGTTCCAATGACGGTGACGAGATCATCTTGGTGAAGCACATCTTTGCCTGAGGGCAACCAAATCGGGCCAGTTTCGCCACGTCGGATACGCGAAAAGTGGACGGTACCGCCAATAGTGTCGCGCAGTGATTCGATAGTTGGATGATCGGTGCGCTCAACTCGGATAGTGCGGTTGCTAATTGGGGAAGGCTTATCTTTATCGGTGCTGCGCCGAGACAGCGCAATCGAGGCGATAATGAGCATTCCGATAACGCCAAAGAGGTATGAAATCGCATAGCCTACAGTTGCTAACGCAGGATTTCCGGAAGCGGCGCTGGCTGCGGAAAGTGCCGGGGTGTTCGTCGTCGCCCCAGCGAAAGTGCCGGCGATAAGTGCCCAGTCCATACCAAAACCGCGCCCAATTCCGGCAGCTACACCAGCTGCAAGAACGTAGGACACCAGCATCAAGATAATGGGCAAAACCGACGATTTAATCGTATTGAAGAAGTTTGGTCCAGAAGAGATTCCGATAGCGAAGGCGAATAAAGCCAGCCCTAGCACTCCTAGATCGTGTTCGACTTCAATTTTGTACCCTGAATGTAGTGCCCATGCCGTAAGTCCAATCGATAAGAAGAGTACAGAGGCAGCGCCCAGCGAGACACCTTTGATGCGAATTTTGGCGAGTATAGCTCCTGAGCCTACAAGGAAGAAAAGAAGCAACACTTGATTGTCAGCAAAGAGCTGAAATATATATGACATTGGACTCCTGAGGAAGTGTTCTACAATACATTGCACCTGGACAATGCGTCTATATAATTGTGAGCTAGTTTACGGCTTATGTCCACCGGATAATGTCATTATCAAGGCGATGTGGTGGATATGTGGAAAAAGAGAATCTCGGTGTGGGCTGATTGTGACATGTGTCGAGAAGGTGACTATGCTTGAGTATGTAAGAATCGACGGCGATTCAAGGAGCTGATGTAGTGCACACTCGGATAGAAGAGGACCTGTTAGGGACCCGCGAAATTTCTCAAGATGCCTATTATGGAGTTCATACCCAACGCGCAATCGAGAACTTTCGCATTTCTGGAAAAACGATCAATGATGTTCCCGAACTTATTCGGGGAATGGTCTATGTCAAGAAAGCTGAAGCATTAGCTAATGCCGATGCCCACGTCATACCTCGACGCGTTGCCCGAGCCATTGTTCAAGCCTGCGACCTGATCTTAGATGAGGGACGTTGTATGGATCAATTCCCGGTCGATGTTTTCCAAGGTGGTGCAGGCACGTCGGTGAACATGAATACCAATGAAGTGGTTGCAAATCTGGCGTTAGAGGTGTTGTCAGAGCCGAAGGGCAACTACAGTGTGGTTCATCCTAATGACCACGTCAATAAGTCCCAATCGACCAACGATGCCTATCCTACCGGTTTCCGTATTGCTGTTTATACCATGATTCATCATTTGATGGATGAGGTTGAGCGGATGCGAGTAGCGTTTGGCAATATCGGAGAAAAATATGCTCATGTGTTGAAGATGGGGCGCACTCAGCTTCAAGACGCCGTTCCGATGACCTTGGGGCAAGAATTCGATGCGTTTAGCGTGTTGATGGCCGAAGAGATCCGCAATCTTAACCGCGAATCAGAACTGCTCTTGGAAGTGAATCTCGGGGCCACTGCTATCGGCACGAAACTTAATACGCCAGATAATTTCCAGGAAATTGTGGTGCGCCGACTTGGTGAAGTAACCGGGCTCGACGTCGTCGCCTCGCCTAATCTTATTGAAGCGACGTCGGATACCGGGGCTTATATCTCCGTACATTCCGCACTCAAGCGGCTAGCAGCAAAGCTTTCGATGATATGTAACGATTTGCGGTTACTATCTTCAGGTCCACGCGCCGGGTTGAATGAAATTAACTTGCCTGAAATGCAGGCTGGTTCCTCGATTATGCCAGCCAAAGTCAATCCCGTGATTCCCGAAGTGGTTAATCAGATTTGCTTTAAGGTTATCGGAAACGATACTACGGTCATGATGGCGGCTGAAGCTGGCCAGTTGCAACTAAATGTGATGGAGCCGGTTATTGGCCAAGCTATTTTCGAGTCGATTTCACTACTTGAACGCGCACTTGTGACCTTGCGTGAGCGCTGCGTTGATGGGATCACTGCCAATGAAGAAGTGTGCATGAGCTATGTGATGAATTCTATCGGTATTGTCACATATCTCAACGATATTATCGGCCATCATAACGGTGATCTCGTTGGCAGAGAAGCAGCGCGTACCGGAAAATCTGTCCGTGAAATTGTGTTAGAACGCGGTTTGATGAGTCAAGCGGAACTTGACCGAGCTTTGTCCTTGGAAAATCTCATGGCTCCTCGATATATGGGGCAGACGTTCGTTGAGGATGCTGATAGCTAGGTGTTGTCAGGGCCTTGTTGTTTCGGGCGTACCATAGAGCTATCTGTTATTCGCTATGAAGTGAGGGGATTGAGCTATGGTACGCCCGATGACGTCCTTGGAAGAACAAGCTAGCAGCCAGTGGCCGTTGGCGCAGGCGTTACAGGATCGGTTTGTGCGTTACCCGCATCAGGGGCTAAAAACTGACGACGAATACAATGCGGTGATGGCTCAGCTGGATTTTGGCGCCCATTTCACTGACTATATGGCACGGGCGTCGTGGGATGCTGACCGTGGTTGGCATGGGCATCGGATCGAGCCCTATGCGCCGCTTAGCCTTGATCCGGCAGGCGCTGTTTTGCATTACGGCCAAGAGGTTTTTGAGGGTTTGAAAGCATATCGGCATGCCGATGGTTCGGTGTGGACGTTTCGCCCCGCCTATAACGCTGCTCGGTTGAATGAATCTTCGCAGCGTTTGATGATTCCAGATTTTCCGATACCTGATTTTCTGGCTTCGCTTGTTGGATTGGTCAGCGCCGATCGGCGCTGGGTGCCACAAGATTTTGGCGCATCGCTGTATTTACGTCCCTTTATTTTTGCTTCCGAAGCGTTTTTGGGGGTTCGTGGTGCGCAACGCTTTGACTACGCGGTGGTGGCTTCGCCGTCGGGTCCTTATTTTTCTGATGGGTTAAAGCCAATTAACGTTTGGGTTGAGCGTGACCATCATCGGGCTGGGCCAGGGGGTATGGGTAACGTGAAAACTGGCGGAAATTATGCGGCGTCGTTTTTTGCGAAGGCGCATGCCCAAGCACGTGGTTTTGACGAGGTTTTGTTTTTAGATGCGGCGACTAATTCACGTCTCGATGAATTAGGTGCGATGAACGTGTTTGTGGTGATGGCAGATGGACGGGTGCGAACTCCGGCACTATCTGGCACGATTCTTCCTGGTTCTACTCGTTCTGCGATTTTGCAGATGCTTGACGACGACGGCGTTGACGTTTTCGAGGAATCGCTGGCCTTGGATGAGGTGTGGGAGGGTATCAAAGACGGTACCGTGACGGAGATGTTCGCCTGCGGCACTGCTGCTAGTGTGGTTCCAATTGGTTCATTAACTGTGAGCAGTCAGCGGGTAGAATTGGGTTCGGTTGAGTTTTCGCGCTGGGTATTTTCTGCGTTGGCAGATATCCACTACGGCCGCGCTGCGGATCGTTTCGGATGGATGTATAAGGTAGCTGATGCGGTGTGATTCTTGGTTTTTTCGGAGCAATGGATGTGATGAAACAAACTTCCGTTTTTCCAGTATGGGGACTTTAGTCCCTGAGTTTTAGTGACTGTGAGAAGGGATACCGTTTGTTTTATGCTCATAGCTCTTTTCACTAAGTATCCAGACCAATAGGGGACTAATCTTGAAGTAGCGCCAGCAGTAAGTTGCTGGGGAACAATAGTGGTCAGGGTGGACTAACCTATAACAAAAGTCCCGCTGGTCGCAATGAGAAGGAGTAGTATACCGTGACTCAAACAGCCGAAACTGCTACACGTCCTGAGTGGGAAGGTTTCAAGGGCGGCATTTGGCAAGATGCCATTGACGTTCGTGATTTCATTCAGAAGAACTACACCCCTTACGAAGGGGACTCAGAATTTCTCGCCGGCGAGACAGCGAAGACTCGTCGCGTGTGGGAAACCTTGGAAGAAAAGTACCTATCTGTCGAACGCCAAAAGCGTGTTTACGACGTCGACGTTGATACTCCGGCAGATGTCGATGCGTTCGGTCCAGGCTATATTTCAGAAGATGACGACGTTATCGTCGGACTGCAAACTGATGTACCGCTCAAGCGCGCAATGATGCCAAATGGTGGCTGGCGTATGGTTGAGACTGCTATCAAAGAAGCAGGCAAGGAGCCAAATCCTGAAGTGAAGGAGATCTTCACTAAGTATCGCAAGACCCACAATGAGGGTGTATTTGATGTTTACACCCCACGTATTCGCGCCGCACGCTCTTCCCACATCATTACTGGTTTGCCAGATGCCTATGGGCGTGGTCGTATTATTGGTGACTACCGCCGTGTTGCTCTCTACGGTGTTGATTACCTGATTGAAGAGAAGACTAAAGATAAGGATCTGTACGCAGATCAGCCATTTAGTCAAGATTGGGCTCGAGATCGCGAAGAGATTTCTGAGCAGATCAAGGCATTGAAGAAGCTGAAGAATATGGCTTCCAGCTATGGCTTTGATATTTCCCGCCCAGCAAAGACCGCTCAGGAAGCAGTTCAGTGGACCTACTTTGGTTACCTGGCTTCAGTGAAGTCCCAGGACGGCGCTGCAATGTCCTTTGGTCGGTTGTCTGGCTTCTTCGATATTTATTTCGAACGTGACCTAGCTGCTGGCCGTATCACCGAAGAAGATGCACAAGAGATTATCGATCAGCTGGTGATCAAGCTTCGTATTGTCCGCTTCTTGCGCACTACAGCATACGATGAGATCTTCTCCGGCGATCCATACTGGGCAACATGGTCAGATGGTGGTTTCGGTGAGGATGGCCGTCCGCTCGTCACTAAGACCTCATTCCGCCTACTTCAAACTCTCGTCAACCTCGGCCCAGCACCAGAGCCAAATATTACGATCTTCTGGTCTGACAAACTCCCTATGGGATATAAGCGTTTCTGTGCTCGCGTCTCTATTGAGACCTCATCGATTCAGTACGAAGCTGATGAGCAGATTCGTGGCTACTGGGGCGATGACGCCGCTATTGCGTGCTGTGTTTCACCGATGGCTGTTGGCAAGCAGATGCAGTTCTTTGGCGCTCGCGTCAATGCAGCAAAGGCTTTGCTCTACTCCCTCAACGGTGGTCGCGATGAGATGACTGGCAAGCAGATCGTTGAAGGTTATGAACCCATTAAGGGTGATGGCCCACTCGACTTCGATGAAGTTTGGGAAAAGTATGAAGATATGCTTGATTGGGTAGTGGGTACCTATGTTGAAGCACTCAACATCATTCACTACAGCCACGATAAGTATGCCTATGAAGCCATGGAAATGGCTTTGCATGATTCGGAGATTATCCGCACGATGGGTTGCGGTATCGCAGGTCTATCTATCGTCGCCGATTCCTTAGCAGCAATTAAGTACGCCACCGTTACACCAATTCGTGACGAGACTGGTTTGATTGTTGATTACAAGACTGAAGGTGACTTCCCAACCTACGGTAACGACGATGATCGCGCTGACGATATCGCGGCAACAATCGTTCATACCGTTATGGAAAAGATCAAGCGCATTCCGATGTATCGCAATGCTATTCCAACTCAGTCGGTTCTTACCATTACATCGAATGTTGTTTACGGTAAGGCAACTGGAAACTTCCCATCCGGACACCGTGCCGGTACCCCATTCGCTCCGGGTGCAAACCCAGAAAACGGAATGGATACCCACGGTATGTTGGCCTCGATGCTCTCCGTTGGAAAGCTTCACTACAAGGATGCTCTTGATGGCATTTCCTTGACAAACACTATTGTCCCATCGTCGCTTGGCCGTGATTTGGCTGAGCAGGTCGATAATCTGGTTGGCATCATGGATGCTGGCTTCATCAAGAAGGGCTAATGCCCAGTTTCGCTCCACGAAACAAACCCTACGAAAGGAAAATATTATGGCTACTTCGTATGAAGAGCGTCTCGAATCGATGAAGGCACAGCGCGCTGCAAAGGGTGGCGTACAAGGTCTTTACCACGCAAACATTAACGTGCTCAACCGTGATACCCTCGAGGACGCAATGGAGCACCCAGAAAAGTACCCACAGCTTACTGTTCGCGTCTCGGGTTACGCAGTGAACTTTGTTCGCCTCACCCGCGAACAGCAGCTCGACGTTATCTCCCGTACCTTCCACGAAGGTATGTGAGATTCCTTTAAGGACTGATCTGCTTCTATGACTACATCTACTGCACACCCAAGCGCTGAAGAATTTGACGCTACTCGGTATTGGGGCTCCGAAGGGAGCACAGGCGAATATCGTCCCCAACCAATTGAAGATGAAGTCCCACGGTTAAGTGGAGCAGGTCTAGACGGAGTTTCGCTGGCAGGGCCAATGTCACATCATGAACATGTTTCTGGTGTGCAAGCAGGTGACATTGGCTCTGTCCACTCCTGGGAACTCGTCACGGCAGTAGATGGTCCGGGCACGCGGCTAACAACCTTCTTTGCTGGTTGCCCACTGCGTTGCTTATACTGCCACAACCCTGACACCTTGAAAATGAAAGAGGGCACAGCAGTTCGCACTGCTGATATGCTCGCAAAAATTTCTCGATACAAGGCAGTATTTACGGTGTCAAAAGGCGGTGTCACCTTCTCCGGAGGTGAACCGATGATGCAGCCAAAATTCCTTGCCAAACTTTTACAAGGCTGCCAAGATATGGGCATCCATACTGCAGTTGATACGTCTGGTTTCTTGGGCGCAAATATGACTGACGAGATGCTCGATAACGTTAATTTGTTCTTACTCGATGTTAAATCGGGACTCCCAGACCATTACAAGCGTACGACAGGCCGTGATCTGGAGCCGACGCTTCGCTTCGGTCAGCGCTTAGTTGAGCGCGGTAATAAGATATGGATTCGTTTTGTGCTCGTGCCCGGCCTTACGGACGATCCAGAAAACGTCAATGCCGTTGCAGATATTGTTGCCGGCTGGGCCTCTAGTGTAGAACGAGTCGAAGTATTACCATTCCATCAGATGGCTCGTGATAAATGGTCCTCACTGGGTTTGGAATACCAATTAAACGACGTCGAACCGCCGTCGAAAGAGGCCACCGAAGCAGTTCGCGATGTTTTCCGTAGCCGTGGTTTAATTGTTTTTTAGCCCTGCGGTAGCGTGAGTGCCGGTAGGCATAGGTCTAAAAATCAACAAGTATGAGTTTATAGCCCCGTTCGGGGCCCAAAAACAGCGGTTCCTACCCGAATAACACTGGCTCCTTCTTCAATCGCAATCCGCATATCACCACTCATCCCCATAGAAATCACGTCTGCATTGTCAAGGCCAGGGATCTTACGCATAGCTTCCGCCATATGACGGGTGCGCACAAAAGAGGAACGAATATCAGCTTCACTACCTCGAGCACCGATGGTCATAACACCTGCAATGCGCACATACTCCAGCTCTGAAACCACATATGCCAGGTTGAGAAACTCATCTGGTGAACAACCGTATTGGGTTGGAGATTGTGCGGAGTTAAGTTGCAATAGCACCGGATAAGCGCCAGTTGCTTGTCCACTCGCGATGCGTTGTTCTTGGCGGCGATTAATCCGTTGGGCAGTTGTCAGTGAGTCTACAGTATCTATCCGGTCCGCCCATTGCATGGCAGTGGAAAGCTTATTTGACTGCACATGGCCAATCACGGCAGTAACTGGAGTTAAACCCTGTGCCCGTAAACCGGCAGTGGCAGTTGCAAGCTGGTCGATAAGATTGTGTCCCATGAGCATACCGCCACCCTGATAGGCTGCAACAAGGTGTGGCAGTGGTTGATGTTTTGCTGCGAGCATGAGTTCTACGGCGCGGCCATTGCCATAATGTTGAATCTGTTCTCGGATACGTGCAATGTTGTCGCAAATACTCGACGTCGTAGTCATTGTTCACCCTGTCTATCTTGAGCAGTAAAAACTAGCGTTCGCCTAACCGGATTGGTCTTATGACTAGTGAATTCGCTTCGTCACTAGCGTCGAGATCGATCAGCGCCCACAAGCCCCAAGCAGCTGCATCATCGCCAGAGTCAAGAACTTGGAGCGCCAACCAGATTCGTGCGCTGTGATGGGTTTCGAGCAAATTGGACGCTTCATCGGCATCCATGCCGGCCTGCAAGAGATCTGGGAAAGACGGATCTTCTAAAATTGAGAAGAAGTTCGAGCTACGAGCATGTTGATCGGTACCCAGGAAATCATATTCATCAAAATAGGGCTCTATAGCATCCGCCCAACGCTCGGCATCCCAACCGCTAGCTCCATCAAGGGATTGAAGTTGGGCATAATCTTCTCTATCGAGTAACTCAATGCGGTAAAACATCGCGTTACGAACAGCTACCCGTAATGCGTGCGTATTTCGAGTAAAAGCAATCGTACCGTCTTCGCCTGCGCCGAAAGCTACCTCCTGGCCGTGAACTGAATCATTAGCGCCGAGTGAGGTCAATTCTTCTAAAGTAACTCGACCATCAGCTAGCGCTTCCCATTCATCAAGTAACGATGAATCAACAGAGCGTACTAAGCGGGCTAACCAGTCGATGATGTCTTCAACTTCGCTAGTGCGGGAAGCAAGTGGAATCGACTGGCGCATGGCCCGATAAACATCGGTGATATAGCGCAGTAAAACGCCTTCGGAGCGGGCTAGATCGTAGCGAGAAATAAATTCCGAGAACGTTAATCCTTCTTCAATGAGTTGGCGGACCACCGATTTAGGTTTGAGTTCTTGACCGCGCACCCACGGATTTGTTTTCGCATACGTTTCGAGTGCTGGTTCTAGGAGCTGGGCTAGTGGTCTCGGCCAGGTGACCTCATCTGCGAGCGCCATGCGCTCGTCGTAGTCCACGCCGTCGGCTTTTAATTTGCCAATCAGTTCCCCGCGCGCTTGACGTTGTTGGGCATACAAGGCCGGAGTTGGATCTTCGCTGACGGCTTCAATTGCTGATACCACGTCAAGCGGATAGGTGGCACTGCCAGTATCCAACAGGTCAAAGGCAGCCAAGGCGAAGGGGGCAAGCGGAGAGTTTAGTGCGAAATCTGAAGGAACATCTTTGGTAAAATGGATGGCATGTTCTGGGCCATGAATAGCTCGCCAGTTGCGGTCTTCGTGAGTGATGACCCCGGCAGTGCGCAATGATTGATAGATGGTGATGGCTTTGCGTACTAGGGTATTGCGCTCGCGATGCGGTTCATGGTTATCGCACAGGATTGTTTTTGCACCCGCAATTGGATCTGGGCGTTGCAGCAAGTTGAGGATCAAACTATGATCGACGCGCATCCGAGACGAAAGCGTCTCAGGTTGGCTATCTTTTAGGGTAGTGAACGTAGTTTCGGACCAGCTAATTTCCCCTTCGGGTGCTTTGACTTTTTGCACACGTTTAATCTTGGTCAGATCATCTCCGGCTTTGCGTAACCGGCGTGCGTTTTCGATTTCATGCTCGGGTGCCTGTACGACGACGTAGCCGACCGTATCGTAGCCGGCGCGTCCGGCTCGTCCGGCGATTTGGTGGAATTCACGGGCGGTAATATGGCGTTGTTTCGTGCCGTCGAATTTTGTTAGGGAGGTCATCACGACGGTTCGAATCGGAACATTGATACCGACTCCAAGGGTGTCAGTGCCGCAGATAACGTTGAGTAAACCGTTTTGAGCTAAGCGTTCAACTAATCGCCGATAGCGGGGCAGTAGGCCAGCATGGTGAACGCCGATGCCGGCGCGTAAAAGTTTTGAAAGCACTTTTCCAAACCCGGCTGAAAAGGTAAACGATGATAGTGCTTGGGCAATGCGTTCCTTTTGTTCCTTGGAAACAATCGACAGTGATTGGAGTGCTAGAGCTTGAGAGACTGCGTCACGTTGGGAAAAATGCACAGCATATACTGGAGCCATGTGGGTTGCGACGAGTTCTTTAATGACTTCTCCGATAGGCTCAGTAGACCACGTAAAATGTAACGGAACTGGGCGTACGGCGTCGGTAACAAGACTCACCTGGCGGTGAGTGCGGCGAGTTAAATCTGCTACTAGAGTAGTGGTGTCACCCAAGGTTGCCGATAAAAGTATCTGTTGGGCTTGTGGCAAGGTCAGTAAGGGGACCTGCCAGGCCCAGCCGCGCTGCGGATCGTCGTAGAAATGGAATTCGTCCATAACCACCATGCCTACATCGGCTTGGTCGCCCTCACGCAATGCAATGTTTGCTAGTATTTCGGCCGTTGCGCAGATAATGGGAGCATCGGCGTTGATTGATGAATCGCCGGTGACCATCCCGACGTTATGGGGGCCAAAGTTTCCAATGAGTTCGAAGAACTTTTCCGATACCAGAGCCTTGAGTGGAGCGGTATAGTAGGCGGTTCGCCCGGTAGCTAAGGCGGTAAATAAGGCTTGCATCGCGATCATGGATTTGCCCGAACCGGTTGGGGTGGAGACGATAACATGATCATCGGAAACGATATTTAGTAGCGCCTCTTCTTGGTGAGGATACATTTGTTTGCCCGTGGATTGAACCCAGCGAGTAAAAGCGTCATAGATATCTTCAGGTGAGGGGTTTAAGCCGTGGTCATCTTCTAAAGCGTCCAGTGCGATATTTAGACCAGGTTGTGCGGCACTCATTCATACTCTCCATCAAGATCAACTACTAGTGCCAAATATAGCAGGTTTATTCCAGTCTTAAATTGTTCATTTTGGAAAAATACCCGTAGCAATAGTTCCTAGCTGGAGCTAAAGTAGGGTATCCTGAATCATAAAAATTGGTGTCAGAAAAACAACTCGTGGTTGTTTGAGTTCATCTTTGAGGGTATGTCCATGGAAGCACATCCAACTCGTAAACTTATCTTTAGTATTCTCCGGCTCATCATCGGTGCTGTGATCGCAGTTGCCCTTACGAAATTTGCGTTTTTTCCTGATCAAGAGACGAGCAAACCACTTGTAGGCCAAGGGCAGTTCGTACTTCCCACTGTCAGCGCGCAACGTGGCGATATTAAGAACGATACCCAGTTCGAGGCAACCGTATTGCGCGATGAATCCAAAGCAGTTAAGTCCACAGCCGAGGGCGAAATCGTGCATTTCTTCGTCGCCGATGGTGCCCAGGTAGAACAAGGAGCGCCGCTGCTACAAGTCAAAACGACGGTTACGGAACAGATTATGGCGCCGGCAGCAAAATCTGAAGATAGTGAAGACGAAAGGGACAGTGAACCCTCGACGGTAACTTCAGTGTCTTATAACAACGTTGTTGCCCCTATTGCCGGCACAGTCCACTTCGATGCCATCATCAAACAGCACGTTACCTACAATGATCCGGTGGGCACCATCGTGCCAGCGTCATTCCACGCAACTGTTAATGTCACTCCAGATCAGCTTTACGCACTACAATCTATCCCGCAAGAAGCCCAGTTGGCGATCGCTAACGGGCCAGCTCCGTTTACATGTACTAACTTGCGCACCACGTCAGTTAAATCCGCCAGCCAAAGTGGCGACGGCATCTCCCAAGGTTCCTCGCCTGTGCTCATCTGCGATATTCCAGGCGATCAAACAGTGTTCGATGGGATTAAGGCCACGCTTAATATTGCTGGCGAACAGGTCACCGATGCGTTATTGTTGCCTGTTACTGCGGTAGAGGGAAGATTTAGAGAAGGAAAAGTCTATCTTCCGATGCAAGATATTACCGACGAGCCTACTGCGGTTGTTGTTAAGTTAGGTATCAATGATGGCAAGCGAGTGGTGATCACCGAAGGCTTGGATGAACAAACTGAAGTCTTGGAATTTGTACCGCGCAAATCCCAAGAATCTGATGACTCCGAAGTGCCACCCTATCCGATGGGATATTAGGAGTAATAGATGCTGAGGTTACGCAATATTACTCGAAGTGTTACTTTGCCTAATGGCCAAGACCTCCATATTTTACGTGGAGTAGATTGTGATGTGGCTGGCGGAGAACATATCTCGATCGTGGGGCATTCGGGTACTGGAAAATCTACGTTGCTCAACATTATCGGGTTGCTAGATCAACCAAATGCCGGAACATATACCTGGGATGGGGCTGACGTTGTTGGGCTTTCTGATGCTCAGCGCTCGCGGTTACGCGGTGGATCGGTAGGATTCGTCTTTCAGCAATTCAATCTTTTTTCTTCGCGAACAGTGTTAAACAACGTCGAGATCCCGTTGTTTTACAATTCTGGCTTAGATCTTTATCAGCGGCACGAAAAAGCTGCCCGGATTTTACATTCGGTTGGTTTAGGTGACCGATTGGATGCGTTTCCGAGCCAGCTTTCGGGCGGCGAACAGCAACGAGTTGCGATTGCGCGCGCCTTGGTGCGCGGGCCGCGCTTGATCTTGGCTGATGAGCCAACAGGTGCTTTGGATCCAGATACCGGAACGCATGTGATGGAAGTGCTTGAAGAGGCAGCACGCGAGAACAACGCTGCGCTGATTGTTATTAGTCACGATATGAATATTGCCCAGCGTGCCCAAACAGTGTACCGAATTGCAGATGGAGTCTTAACGCCACTTCACGACGTCGATCCGCTTTCCGTTAATAGGGGCGAAGCAGAACCCAGCGAGGTGAGCACTCGATGATTCACAATTTTATCGGAGCCATTATCGAGGCATGGGAAGAAGTAAAAATCAATCGGGCGCGCGTTATTTTGTCGCTGATTGGTGTTGGCGCTGCGGTGTGGGCGATGGCAACGGTTATCGCTCTGGGCACGATTTTGAATGAAGCCCAGCAACGAGTGATTGCGCATTGGAATGGTCAGCCCGGTACGATCACAGTTATTGCCAATGTGCGGGCAGAAAATGGGGCCAGTGGAGTTGATCCTTTCGCTGCATCGGTTAATCCTGAGCAAGGCAGCATACATTTCGAGGAATTTCGGCAATCCGTTCTTCAAACAGTAGAAAAACTCGGAATAACTATATGGACGACTAAACTAGAGTTTTCTATTCCGTTTTTAGATGCCCCGGATTTTGATCCGTGCCCGCCACAATATGGTGGCTCGTGCCCAGCCGAACACCCTTCGGCAATTGCGGTTGATCCGAGTTACTTTTCGTTACACGCCCATAAACTCGTTGAGGGCAGATTTATGGATACTCATGATGGTCAGTTGCAAATGAATCCGGTTGTGGTCAATGAATCAACATGGGCGGCTATGGGCAGTCCGGCGCTGGCGACCTACCCCAGACTTTGGCTAGATGCCAACCATAACCGTTCGGTTACTGTTGTTGGTGTGATAAAAAATACTAACGTCTTCGAAGGTGCCATGCTCTACGTTC
Source organism: Arcanobacterium pinnipediorum (assembly GCF_023973165.1). Taxonomy (NCBI): domain Bacteria; kingdom Bacillati; phylum Actinomycetota; class Actinomycetes; order Actinomycetales; family Actinomycetaceae; genus Arcanobacterium; species Arcanobacterium pinnipediorum. The sequence continues at coordinate 494,376 of NZ_CP099547.1, forward strand.
CAGCCCAAGCCCTACCTTATGTATTCCCGGACACGGCGCAGTCACAGCTTCCATCATTTCTCTTTTTGCCGCCAAGCGGAGAAGAAGAACAAGCTAAGATCGTTGCGCAATCCGTCCTTGGATCCTTCCTAGGTGAAGGCTATGAGGTTATGGCTTATTGGGATGAGGGATACGCCCAACAAAGCCAACAGCAGGGCAATCTGATGCAAGCAATTGTTGCCGGAATCGGCGGTATCGTGATTTTGCTTGGTGCGTTGGGACTTTTGACGATGAGTATCGTAACTGTGAAGAACCGGGTACGTGAGATCGGTATTCGACGAGCAGTGGGAGCCTCGGCACGACGAGTATTTTTCGCAGTTTTCCTCGAATCAGTAGTTGCAACTACGGCTGCCGGGTTTGTAGGGGTGGCGCTATCAGTGATAACGATCCGAATCTTGCCCACGCTGAATGTGAGTGGATTTTTACTCGCAGAGTTTTCCGATATCGCCGCTACTGTTGCATACCCGATGTCTGCTGCACTGATTGGAGTAGGTATCTCGGCTACAGTTGGCGCGTTATGTGGAATTATTCCAGCAACTATTGCGGTAAAGATGCGCCCTATTGATGCGATTCGATTCTAATAGAAACGTTAGGGGTGGTTCGGAATCATCCGAACCACCCCTAGCATTGTTGTACACCGCCTGGGACTTGAACCCAGAACCCTCTGATTAAGAGTCAGATGCTCTGCCAGTTGAGCTAGCGGTGCTCATCTAAGAACAATGTTCTTGAGAATTAAAATCCCTAGACGAATCTAGGGATTTTATTCGTACACCGCCTGGGACTTGAACCCAGAACCCTCTGATTAAGAGTCAGATGCTCTGCCAGTTGAGCTAGCGGTGCGCAACAGCTAATACTGTATCGCACCGATGTTTTGCAGAGCAAATTTTTAGCGGTAATTACTATGTGATCACAGGCACCCTTTAACGGCTGATTGTTCTGCGGGGATAAGGAGAAATTCCGTAGAACTTAGCTAAGAGCACGGGTGAGGTCGGTGTGTGCACGTTGGAATCCTTGCTTAGTGAAATAGTCAGGATCAGCCGTTGCCTGCAACGGAATACGAAGTTCGCCGATTCCTAGCTGGGTAAAGAAATCCGTTTGCGCATACACAAATTTCCCTGGTCCTAAATCGCGGAATCGGGCGGTGACGTAATCAGCGATGATTGTGGCGGTGGAGTCCGCCGTCGTCATCGCAAAAATTCCAACAATTTCATCTTCGTGAATAATGAGCTGAATGTGTGCTGAATCTAAGTCTGGTCGTGAGAAATGCGGGTAGTTGGTTTGAATATCGAGTAGGTGACGGGATAAGAAATGTTCAACGAGGGGGTCGGAGGCTTGAGCATTTACCACGGCATAGCCGCGAGGTGGCGTCGTCTTTCGTTGCGAAAGGCGAATCAGCCAGTAGGCGTCTATGCCAACAATTACACCGTTCATGGCGGCATAAGGCCAGATTCCGAAGTAGATATTGTAAATTGTGGCGATTAACGATCCCGTTAAGTTCAAAATTCTAAAGCGGCGTACGCTGGGGATCATGAGCGATACAACTACTAACACTGATCCGGTCCAGCCAATTATTTCCCACCAGTTCATAACAACTCCTTAACTGCATAAATCTGTTGAATATAGGCAACTAGCCTACCCTGAAGTGACGCAAAAATCTGCTAACTAGGCATATGGTAAGGCGAAGTTGAGCACAACCAGATAGACTGAGTTTGATTCGCGTTTTGTGGATCGTATAGCCATCGCCCATCAAATGGCGTTAGAACGTAGAAGTGAATGAAAAGGCGGTAAGTGTGTCTGCACCAGTCGTGACTCTAGCAACATCAGCTGATCTTCCACATTTGGATGCGGACGAGCAAAATCTCCCCGATGCATTGCGAGAACGTGGGCTTGAACCCCGAATAGCAGTGTGGGATGACCCTAGTGTTGATTGGAGTCAGGCTGGAACGGTTATTATCCGTTCGGTGCGTGACTATGCCCGTGATCGGCAAAAGTTCCTTGACTGGGCGGCGTCGTTACCGCGAGTGTTGAATTCAGCGTCTACGATCGCGTGGAATTCAGATAAACACTACTTGCAAACCCTAGAAAAATACGGTTTGCCGATGATCCCTACGACGTGGCTAGAGCCTTCGCAGGGCTTATCGAAACAGCAGATTCATTCGCGTTTCCCTGCCTTTGGCGATTTTGTGGTCAAGCCTGCTGTTGCCTCCGGTGGTCGAGGCAGTGGACGCTACTCTGCCATAGATGCTAAGCAGCGCGGCGAAGCTGTTGAGCATGCCATGTACGAGCTTTCCCGGGGGCGAACCGTGATGGTGCAGCGTTATTTGGAAGAAATTGATAGCCAAGGTGAAACGTCTTTGGTCTATCTCAATGGTTTGCCGTCATATCAAGTTGAGAAAGAAGCAATGCTCCATCCGCGTTTCCGCAGTGTTGGACATGAGGGAGTTATTGAAGAAGTAGCTCATGCCTCAAACGCGACTGAAGAAACTTGGCGCTGGGGCGAACGTATCCGCAAAGCTTTGCATAGTCACATTAAAGACGTCAACGGCAAAGATGAACTTCTGCTCTTTAACCGCGTTGATATTGTGCGCGGTGATCAAAACTCTCCCGAAGAGTTTTATGTTGTTGAAATTTCGTTGATTGACGGCTCGCTCTATTTGAGCCAAAACGAGGAAAATCTCAATATGTTCGCCGATGCTATCCAGATGCGCGTCGATTGGTGACTCTAATCACGTACAGTATAGTTAGCTTATACGCGAGAAACTCGGTATAGTTTTTCTTCGTTGCAGTGCAACTTTGGTGGCTGTAGCTCAGTGGTAGAGCACCTGGTTGTGGTCCAGGGGGTCGCGGGTTCAAGCCCCGTCAGCCACCCCAAGAAAAAGATCGTTGGATTCCCAACGATCTTTTTCGTTTATAACAGGAAAATGAGGCTTATAGGGCTCTTCGGATTTTGGCGGGGTTAGGGGATGTGAAAGTGGTGAAGATAGTTCATGCTTAGAGTGTGAGCAAAAAACCTGAAACTATCTTCACCAGTTCTGATCCTAACGTAATCGTGGCTCGTTTGCTGAGTTTAAAAGATGTTGTGCCTGTGGCTTATCATCGTCACGGACCACACCAGTCAATCGAGATCGAGCAAGATCTTAACACCGTGGTGTGTCCTCGATGCAAGGTACGGGCACGAGTCAAGGATAGGCCACGAGTTCCTTATATCGATCTGCCCGTTTACGGACGCCCCATGGGTTTGATCTGGCGTAAACACCGCTGGTATTGTCCTAACCATCAATGCGATATGGGGTCATGGACAAGCCAGGACAAACGCATTGCTAGTAGACACTGTCGGTTAACGACCAGGGCAGCTAAATGGGCGACCAGGCAAGTAGGAATGGGACGGACAATAAGTGAAGTCGCTGCCGAGCTGGGCTGTGATTGGCACACGATTAACCATACCGTGACCGTCTACGGGCAGGCCTTACTTGATGCTGATCGTAAACGTTTATCTCAAACTCCTGCAATCGGTCTTGACGAGACAAGTTTCGTTCGTTTGAACAAACGCCCTACCCAATATGTGACCACGCTATGCGATGTAGCCAACCACCAGATCATTGATATTATTCCAAGCCGTAACTATGTTGAGGTTGCCCGTTTCCTTCACCGCTTCCCTACCTATTGGAAACAAGGAATCAGCTATGCCACACTCGATATGAGCCCGGCCTACCGGGCTGTTTTCAACGTGGTCACACCACACGCTACCCAAGTCGCTGACCACTTCCACGTCATCACATTAGCTAACCGAGCCCTTGATCGTGTACGCCGGCGTGTTCAACAACAAACACTTGGACACCGCGGACGAAAAACCGACCCGCTCTACCGTATAAGACGCCAACTTGTCTACGGACAAGAAAAACTCACCGATAAAACACAACATCGGATCGAATCACTTTTACGCTTAGGAGACCCTCATGGTGAAGTCGCTATCGCTTACCGTGTCAAAGAACGCCTCCGAAATTTCTACGCTCAAGACAACATCACCACCGCTCAAACCATGCTTGATCAACTCATCAACCACACCAGCCAGGACTTCATGCCCCAAGAAATCCAACAACTTAGCCGAACACTTAAAAACTGGTATCACCAGATCCTGGCCTACCACCACGCCCGCCTATCGAACTCGATCACCGAAGCCATGAACAACCTCATCAAACGCATCAAAAGAATCGGCTACGGATTTACCAACTTCACCAACTACCGCATCAGATGCCTCCTCTACGCAGGCAAACCCAACTGGCGACTCCTCAACACAATCTTCCCCTAACCCCGCCAAAATCCGAAGAGCCGCTTATAGGCCAGATCGTGTTGTTTTTCGGGCTACTTTTCGTTGATGTAGCAGGTAATAGTCGGTTTTGATTTGGGTTTGACTCGAATTCGTGGTTGGCCATTTCGTGTTGCTGGAAACGTGGTTTTTACTTGGTGTGTTGCCCGAAAGTTGGTGTTGAATTCGGTATGGATTGAGGAATGAAATATCCTCGATGCAAAATGTGTGGCAATGTCATGATCAAACACGGTAAGACAAGTGCTGGCCGGCAGCGTTTGTGGTGTAAGCCTTGTTCGTCTACCCAGAGTCGTTCTTATGATGTTCGCGTTCGTCATTTCACAGCGTTTTTAGACTTTGTTACTGGTAAATACACGTTGGCTGATCACGGGGTAAAAGCACGCACGCTACGACGACGTAACGAGCGTTTTTGGCACCTATGGCCGGTCAGTCCTGTTGTTGATGAGGTCCATCATGTGGTGTTTATTGATGGCATCTATCTTTCTCGCACACTCGTGGTGTTGATAGCGTGCACGAAAACCCATGTCCTTGGCTGGTATGTGGCTAAAGGAGAAACAATGCGTGCCTGGCAGGCGTTAATGTCTCGGATCGCGCCCCCAGATGTTGTGGTGTGTGATGGCGGGCAAGGAATAGCTAGCGCGGTAAAGACCACCTGGCCTGGTACGCGAATTCAACGCTGTGTTTTCCATGCCTTTAGCATGGTCAAACGCAAGACCACGACCCGTCCTTACACCCAGGCAGGTGTTGACCTATATGCTCTGGGAAAAGCATTACTACATATCACAAGCTTTGATCAGGGTAGTGGAATGGATGAGCCAACTCTCAAACTGGAACACCACGTATCACACGTTTTTAGCTCAACAAACCCGGCTACCACATGGCAGCTGGGTTCCCACTCATGCCCGGTTGGTTCAGGCTAAGAACTCGTTAAACACCCTGGTGAAGAAAGGTACCTTGTTTACCTATCTTGACCCCGCACTCCACATCGATGGTGATCCTATTGCATCGACGTCGAATCATATCGAGGGTGGGATTAACGCCCAGCTACGGTCACTGTTACGTGTTCACCGGGGAATGAGCCTTGATCGTCAAGTGAAAACCGTGTTGTGGTGGTGCTACTTGCATACTGAATTACCCGCAACACCAGCACGCATCCTACAAACAGTGATCACTGACGAACAAATCATTGACCTGTTCGAACAAGCCAGCCATCAAGCCAGCGCACAAGCCCAGATCGAACGCTTGGGAACAGCGGTCAACTGGACTCAACTTCCACCACAGAACAACCTGGCACGAAACCTACTAACCCCCAGCAACACATTTTGGCCTATAAGCCGAAAATGACCTGCTGCACCACAAGCCCAGATCGAACGCTGCGGGACCGCGGTCAACTGGACCGACCTCCACCACGGAGCAACCTGGCATGAAACCTACTAACCCCCAACAACACATTTTGTCCTATAGTCCCATATATGCGGCAGTAAAACGATTCGTCATGGTTGGACGAGTGGGGCAGCAACGCTGGCGGTGTAAAGATTTATGGTCTATTTGGCCGCTTAGCCCGGTAATTGACGAGATCCACGACGGTGATATTGTTGCCGCGTGATTCGGGGAAATACTGTGGCCACTAGCTAGGAAGTATGCTCGCCATAGCGGGACGTGATGTTGAAGTAGCTATCTCATACTTGGTGAACGGGCCGTTATGCCAGTTTTAACAACAAACCTCAACACAACCACCGGCCGATCCCGCCAAATCCCGATTCAACCACCGGCCAATCCTTCCACACCCCATTTCATCTATTATCCGGCTTGGCTTTGGCCTGGATAAGACTGTAAGTTGTGCCGAAACCGGGGTATTTGGGGCGATGTCCCCGTATAAGAGGACATCGCCCCAAATACCCCGGTTTTGCAACAGGCCAACCTCATCACCAGCCTTGAAAACCCGACATTTCAGAATAAAACCGAGTTTGTTTGGCCTATAGTGGCTGTTTATGTAGATTGTTGTGAGATGGCAGGCAGGATGAATGCTGTTTGGAAGAGAAGTCTCGAGATGAGAAGGGGAGGAAAGGCCCAACGAGTAGATTGTGTCCCAGTCAAAGTAGATTGTGTTCCACTCCAAGGGGAGTCCACAGAGTGAAAACGCTGGAGAGATGTCGGCTGAGGCTGTGTTCCACTCCAAGGGGAGTCCACACTTGGATCAGAAATGAGAATCTAGGTAAAACACCATAACCCCAGAGTCTGGGAACTACCATACCTGCGCATCACTATGTCGTGCCCTACGCTACGGCGCGATGCTGGTCTAACACGGCTGATGCCAGGTGATCACACCTGCACATGCGTTACGCCTGCACACCCAACAGGTGACTCCGTAACAATATCTTCCCTAACCCCATCAAAATGCAAAGAGTCAAACAAAAATCAGGCCGAACCCATAGAGACGGGTCCGACCTGATGGATGTATTGAGGCTGACAGCTACAGCGCCTGATGTGCCCGCTGGGCCCGGTCTATTGTCAAATCACTCGTTATCAACTCAGCTTTGGCTTTTGCTTCCTCGCTAGTTGGCCCATCGCCTTCAGGCCACAAGACAGCGCGATAGTAGCGTAGCTCATCGATAGAATCGTAGATATCTCCAAGCGCCTGATGGTTCCCAGTTTTTTCTGGTGCAGCAAAATAAACTCGCGGAAACCATCGCTTTGCAAGCTCTTTAATCGAAGAAACATCAACAATACGGTAATGCAGATGCTCAGTGAGATCTGGCATGTCACGGCTGAGAAATGCCTTGTCGGTGCCCACTGAATTCCCGCCAAGCGGAGCCTTGCGGGCATCAGGAACAAAACGCTTGATGTAGGCCAAGCATTGGGCTTGGGCTTCCTCTAGTGATACACCCTCATCCCAACGAGAGATCAAGCCAGTGGTGGTGTGCATATTGCGAACAAAATCATCCATATTTGCAACAGCATCTTCGGGTGGCTTAATTACAATATCTAAACCGTTATCGAGCGGATTAAGATCAGGATCAGTGACGACGATAGCGATCTCGACCAGCGCATCGCGTTCTAAATCTAGGCCAGTCATTTCACAGTCGATCCAGACGATCGGCGTATTTTGCGCAGAAAAATTACTCACTTGTTCAGGATACCAAGTTTGGCTTATGAATCGGGAGGCGAAAACGCTTCTACGGTAGGCAAGAAGAAACGTGGATTGCCACTGAGCACCCCGAGCGGGACTCGAACCCGCAACCTACAGATTAGAAGTCTGTTGCTCTATCCATTGAGCTATCGAGGCATACGCAAAGGATTTTACACCACGAGAGCTCAAATGGTTTACTTAGGCAACTTTAACAGCGTCACACCAGATAAGAAGCAGTATTTCCCACCCATAGTGGTAGCTACGATAACAGGTGTGGGCAAAAATCAATTGCGACTGTCACAAATAACAACTTATTATCGTGTCTTCATACCAAAATGATGAAAAATGCGCTGTAATGGGAAGGTGAATTCTAGCTCAATGCCCAATAACAATTTGATCGATCTTGTTGATCGCACGCTTGACTCCTTGCGTGCGGCAAGTTTGCCACTGGAAATGCCTGGCTCAATTGCGCTAGAAGAATCGCGCAAACACTTGATAACCCAGTTGGAATCGCGAATTTTGCCACACATCCAAGCCTCAAACATTCCTACAACTATTGTGTTCGGAGGTTCGTCGGGGGCTGGAAAATCCACTTTAGTTAACTCAATCGTTCGCGCTGAGGTGACTCAAGCCTCTGTTCTACGCCCTACAACGCGCACCCCAGTCTTTGTTATGCATCCTGAAGATTCGCAAGCCATGGAAAACCATGTTTTGTTAGAGATGGGGCAAAGTGTCTATGTTAAATCTGCGATTCCCGGCGTCGTCGTCGTGGATGCTCCAGACTTAGACTCCGTAGACGATACCAACCGAGAACTATCAGCGCGCCTACTCGATGCTGCTGACCTGTGGGTGTTTGTCACCACCGCAGCGCGCTACGGGGATGCCGTATCGTGGAATACACTCCAACGCGCCCACCAGCGCGGCGTGACCTGTGCTGTTGTTTTAGACCGAGTGCCACAGCACTCGTTACACAATGTGCGAACTGACCTCGCCTCACGGATGGTTGAGCTCGGTTTGGAAGATGCGCCGCTATTCGTCATCCCAGATCAAGGAGCGCACGACGGGCTTTTGCCCGAAAGTGAGATCCGTGAAATCCGCTCATGGCTAGATATGATTTCGGCGACGAAGATGGGGCAGTCACTTATCGACCGAACAACCCGTGCCACATTGCCGGCCTTGCGTGAAGAACTTTCCCATCTGGCAGATGCTTTAGAAGCCCAAGAGCACGCCTTGCAAGACCTTAAAGACAAAGCGCTTGAAAGCAGCGAAACTCCCCTTGACAAGCTACGAACAAATATTCGCCATGGTCGATTTGGCCAAGGAGCGCCAACTGCGTCATGGCTCTCATTCGCCTCAACTGGTGGTGTTCTATCGGCTATGGTCTCCCGGGCAACCCCGCGGTTTTACGACCGCAAAGTGACCGTCCGCGATAACGCAGTCACGGCAACCTTTGACATCTTATATGCGGCAGTCAAAGTAGCACTATCCCAAGCGCTCATCACTGCCCGTACGCGTGCAGACGAAGCCTGGAAGAACGACGTCGTTAACACCACTAAATTGCGTAATGCAGTAGCTGAGCGCCTCGATATCGACGCTATCATTGAAAAGCATGCCGTGGGATGGAAGCAAGATCTTATAGCGATAGCCAAACAGGTACACGACCATCCTTGGCTGTCTTCTGCTGGTGTTGCCTCACTTTTGGGCTGTGCGGCTGGCGGTATTTCGGGAGCAGTCTCAGTGGCACGCAACACCGGTATCGAATCCTATGTTGCCCAGGCTCGCCAAGCACTGGTTGAACGCCTCGAGCAAGCCCTCTCAGATCTGACCCACACCTATGTTGAAGTGGCAGACGAAGTCTCAGTCAGTGACAGCACCCAGTTACGACTACGAGCCACTGAATATATCGCACATACCTAAAGTCATGAGATTCAAGGATTAATGAACAACTATGGTTGACAATATGACAGCGCGTTCTCAAAGTGCACAAGCCATCGCCACGCGATTAAAAAATTTGCAGCAGGCGGTAGCAGCTGGTGGACAATATTTTGACCCTTACGTTTCAGCTCGCGCCCAAGACGATCTGCGCAATACTCAAGAACGGATGCATCTTGGGATAGACACCACGGTGGTTGCTCTTGTTGGGGGTACCGGCTCGGGCAAATCCTCGTTGTTCAACGCGATTACTGGTTTAGATTTTGCAGACTCGGGAGATATTCGCCCGATGACTGAGCGTCCTGCAGCATGTACCTATGGTGTTGATGCTACTGCTCTTTTGGATTATCTAGCTATTGATTACGATCGCAGAATCGAACATAATTCTGAGCTCAATGCTGGCAAGGAAGCTTTCGATCACCTTATTCTCATCGATCTACCAGATCACGACTCGGTAGCAGTTAACCATTCTCTTGAAGTTGAACGATTATTGCCCATGGTCGATATTTTGATTTGGGTTCTCGATCCGCAAAAATATGCCGACCAAGTCCTGCATGCTACATATTTGGAAAAGCTCACGCAACGCTCTGATGTTATGGTAGTGGCGCTTAACCAGATTGATACTATTCGTCAATCCCAGCGCGAGATCCTGTTAGATGATCTGCGTGGTTTGCTCACTCGCGATGGGTTGGCAGATGTGCCAGTGATTGCTACTTCTGCATTGACTGGGGAAGGTGTGGACCGCTTGATTCAGGCCATTGGCCAGGCTAGTGATCGTCCATCGGTAGCGGCGGTGACTGCAGCGGCAGAACTTGATGCTATTGGGCGTCGGCTACGGTTTAACGTTGGTTCTAGCGAAGCTGATATTTCTGGAAGTGTGCACGACGACGTCGTCGCCCGTATCGCGCAAGCAAGTGGTGTTGGGGCGGCGAGCGAATCGTTACGAAATGCCGGACAATCTCTTCGCGCAACGGCTTTGGTTCGTCCAGAAAAGCTCGGGAATTCTATGGCGATGGCTATTCGCGATAGTTGGATGGGATTCTTAAAGCAAGGCTTGCCAGAGATTTGGCAACAAGCTGTTATTACCGAGGTGGGGAGTTCGGAACGACTACGCAATTCGGTTGGCACTGCCTTGCGTTCAATCCCACTCCCTAAAATTCGCCGCGCCGGATCATGGGCAATGGTTTTTGTTGGGATTTTGTGCGCCATTTTGGGGATAACTTCAGCTGTGCTGGGGTTGCCGTTTTCCGCTGTGGGATGGCGCGTAGGGATTGGCGTTGCGGGATTGGTCATCGCTGGAGCGTTGTATTTCTTAGCTATGTATTTGTTGCGGCGCCAAGGTATTGCACGTGCCCGAGAATACGAGCAGACGGCACTGGCGGCAGTTCGTGACGTTTTCGATGAGACGATGGTCAACGGTCCGGCGGCGGTGTTAGATAAGCATCGGATCACTCGACAAGCACTCGAAACTTTTGCTGATGAGGCCGATAAAGTCCAAGAATAGACCTAAAAGTCGCTATTCGAGCAGTTGGTCGGTGGGACTTAAAATTTGAGCAACTATAACGCAAGTAACTCGCACAGATTTTGTGCGAGTTACTTGCGTTATACACAGCCTTAGGCATTCTTCAGCTAAGGGTTTGAGTAATTTTTAACAATAGTCGTGACCCTATTACTGGCTATGTTAAAGGAGAATGCCATGTCAAACGAAACCTATGTAACTATCAAGGGATATGCTGGAGGAAACCCCACTGTTTTTACCAATTCAACTGATCGCGATACCGGTGAAGTCTTTGAAACGAAAACTACTGTTATTCGGGTGGGGGTTACCTCGCGGTATTATTCGCGTGCAGAACAAGAATATAAAGATGGCCCTACTGCATGGTATTCGGTACGCACATATGGTGCCTTGGCTGGAAATGTTGCCCTGAGCGTGACTAAGGGCAGTCCAGTTATCGTGCGTGGCCGCCTAGTTGTGCGCCACTATGAAGATAAAACCGGTGCGCTACGGTCAGAAAACATTATCATTGCCGATAGTTGCGGAATCGAACTTTCGACCGGGAGTGCTGTTTTCCAAAAGACTTCTGCGGTTCCTCTCCAGCCAGTAGCTGGAGAACCTCAGCTATCTCATGGTCCAGTTAATGATGAGATCGATGAGCAGTTTAATGACTCGCAGATAGTGACTGAGGAAAGCCATGATCCGGCTGGTGTTTTGGATAAGGTGATGTCTTAACCTCATAGTGTTGTTGTGGTTGAGCTTCAACCCACTCGTCGACTAAGGTTGAGGTGGTTAACCAGTTCCATTTGCTAGCTATTGGAGAAACGTGGCTGAGTTTATTTACAATATGGTTCGTGCCCGCAAGAAGATCGGGGACAAACTCATTTTGGACGATGTGACAATGTCGTTCTATCCGGGTGCAAAAATCGGTATGGTCGGCCCTAACGGTGCCGGTAAATCTACGATTTTGAAGATTATGGCCGGTCTCGATGAGCCATCGAATGGTGAAGCTCGATTGAGCCCAGGTTACTCTGTGGGGATTTTGTTGCAGGAACCGCCGTTGAATGAAGATAAAACGGTTCTGGAAAATGTCCAAGAGGGTGTTGGCGAGCTTTTGACCAAAGTTCATCGATTCAATGAGATCGGCATGGAGATGGCTGAGCCAGATGCTGATTTCGATGCGTTGATGGAAGAAATGGGCAAGCTGCAAACTCAGATCGATGCGGAAAACGGCTGGGATATTGATGCTCAGTTAGAGCAAGCCATGGAAGCTTTGCAATGCCCGCCGGCAGATACTCCAGTGAGTGTACTTTCTGGTGGAGAACGCCGTCGTGTCGCGTTGTGTAAACTCCTTCTAGAAGCTCCCGATTTGCTGCTATTGGACGAACCAACAAACCATTTGGATGCTGAGTCAGTGCTCTGGCTCGAACAGCATTTGGCAAAGTATCCTGGTGCTGTCATTGCCGTCACCCACGATCGATACTTCCTCGATCATGTCGCGCAGTGGATTGCAGAAGTAGATCGTGGTCATCTCTACCCCTACGAGGGAAACTACTCAACATACTTAGAGAAGAAGCAAGAGCGTCTTGAAGTTCAGGGTAAAAAGGATGCCAAGCTCAAGAAGCGATTAGCAGAAGAACTCGAATGGGTTCGTAGTTCGGCTAAAGGCCGTCAAGCCAAGTCGAAGTCTCGGTTGGCGCGCTATGAAGAGATGGCGGCTGAAGCTGATCGTACTCGTAAGCTCGACTTTGATGAGATTCAGATTCCACCAGGTCCTCGATTGGGTAACGTTGTCCTGCAAGCAACAGATCTCAAGAAGGGATTCGGTGATCGAGTCCTGATCGATAATCTCTCGTTTAGTTTGCCGCGCAACGGTATCGTTGGCATTATCGGGCCAAACGGAGTTGGCAAAACCACCTTATTTAAGACGATCGTTGGTCTAGAGCCGCTTGATGAGGGCACGCTCAAGATTGGCGAGACGGTAAAACTGAGTTATGTGGACCAAAACCGTGGCGGAATCGATCCGGAGAAGACGCTATGGGAAGTGGTTTCTGACGGGTTGGATTATATTCAAGTTGGCAATGTTGAGATGCCTTCGCGCGCTTACGTGTCTGCTTTCGGTTTCAAGGGAGCTGACCAGCAAAAGAAAGCCGGCGTGCTTTCTGGCGGTGAGCGCAATCGGCTTAACCTTGCCTTGACGTTGAAGCAGGGCGGAAACGTTATCCTTCTTGACGAACCGACTAACGATTTAGACGTCGAGACGCTCAGCTCGTTAGAAAATGCACTGCTCAATTTTGCGGGATGTTCCGTGGTGATCACCCACGATCGCTGGTTCCTTGACCGTATCGCCACTCATATTTTGGCTTACGAAGGTAGTGCGGAAGATCCGGCAAACTGGTATTGGTTTGAAGGAAACTTCGAAGCATACGAGAAGAATAAGGTTGCCCGGTTAGGGGAAGAAGCTGCCCGGCCCGGTGCCTCAACCTATCGTAAGCTCACTCGCGGATAACCGTGACTCAAACCTGGGAAAATAACTAGTTTAAACATCATAACCGCCGGGGCGCGAACCTATTTTATAGGTTCACGCCCCGAGGTGTATGTCAAGCTATGAGGCAGTTCGTGTGGCTGCTAGGTGATGTTTCGGTCCACACACAAGCCAGAACTGCAAGCCAGCAGTGTTTTTAACGCTCACACGTACTCAGAAGGCAGGCTATTATCCACATTTAGAGAATGTCTTTCGAGCGCGTCATTCCCTCTTGAGCCATCGTGGCAATATGTATTCCATTTTGGAAGAATTTTGCAACAGATAGACCGCGCCCACCTTGTGCTGATGGAGAGTCAAGTTCGGCCAGCACCCAATCTGACATATCGACATCACGGTGCCACCAGATCGCGTGATCCAACGTCGCCAACGAGATATCGGGACTTAGCCAGAACATGCCGTGGCGGCGCATTATTGGTTCGAGCATGAATTGATCGGTGGCGTATGCTAAGAGCGCTCGATGTAGCAATTGAGGTGCGCCTTGGGGCACATCGTTTCGTGCCTTAAACCAGATAAGCGTATGGCTATCGCGTTTGCGGGCAGGGCGAACCCATATCGGACCATCGACGTGTCGCATGTCGATGGCGTTCGTCATGTGCATATGTTTTGAGGCAGGATGATTAAAGCTGGAAAAGAAATCGACTGAGGATTCTAGCTCTAGTGGGCTAGGTGCGAACGGAACCTCTGCTGCATGATCTACTCCGGGCTGGACTTCTTGGAAGGAAGCTCGGCACGATAAGATCGTTTTCCCGAACTGTGAGGCATGGACGCGCCGGGTAGAAAAAGATCGAGAGTCATTGACTTCTTCCACATCGAACGAAATTGGTTCATGTTGATCGCCAGGGCGCATAAAAGCAGCCGTGATTGAATGGATCTCGCGTTGCGGATAATGATCGATAACACTCGCCCATGCGGCCATTACTGCTTGTCCAAATACTTGCCCGCCATAGACGCGCCCGTTAAATTGCGACAGATTTTGACCGATGTAGCTCCCCGGTTCCGAGACGGTCAATCGAAGGGTATTCAAAATTGACGATAGGGGTTCTTCGGTAGTTGTTGGTACAGAAAGATAAGTTGGCATAATGACCTCCCGGGGATGATGTATTTTCATCATACGGCAGTTTCGATCCTCATCTGTAACGTATTTTTGAGCATTTTGGCGAAATAACGATAACTAACCGGGATCGATTCGTTGCAAATTCTTGCTGTCAGCTACAGAAAATCGATACATTCTGGCACAATTAAACTGAATAAAAGTAGTAAGGATGCTACTGCACATCCTGCGAGGAGAGACAATGCCAGATCAAACAGTTGATCTTGAAAAGTTGCATCGGCTGGCACACGCCTACAATGTTGCCACCGAATTTTGGGGTTTTCACGGAGAGCACGAACATGTTTCGGCACAGACCCTTATTGCGGTCTTGGCAGCAATGGGAGTTGACGCTCAAAGTGATGAGGCGATTGACAACGAGTTAGTTGCCAAAGAAGAAGCTCCGTGGCGTCAGATCCTCCCTTCGTGTGTTGTTACCCGAGATGATCAAGAACATGGCGTTGCCGTCCATGTACCACACGGGTGGGATGTGGAACTGTGGATTGAGTGTGAAGACGGCACGCAACGAAGTGTTCGCCAAGGGGAGGACTTTACTCCACCTCGAGTTATTGAAGGCCATACGATTGGTCAGGCAACCTTTGTTCTTGAGCCAGGCTTGCCACTGGGCTATCACACTTTGCATGCGCGGGTGAGCCATTCTCAAACCGATAATAGTGCCCAGGACTCCACGCCACTGATTGTCACGCCAGGAACTTTAACTAAGGGCAGTTTGAGTGAGCAGCGCTCTTGGGGAATGATGGCGCAACTTTATTCCACTCGTTCGGCACAGTCGTGGGGTGTTGGAGATACCGATGACTTGCTCGAAATGGCTTCACTATTTGGCTCGATGGGGGCAGATTATCTGCTTGTCAATCCCTTGCATGCCGCCCAACCTATTGAACCATTATCCCCTTCACCTTATTTGCCTGTAACGCGACGATTCTTTAATCCGCTGTATATTCGCCCCGAAAATATTCGTGAAGCTGCTTATCTTTCTGGACCAGAACGTTCGTTGATTACTTGGGCTGGGGAAACAGTTAAGAAAGACTCGTTGAAGAATTCGCATATCGATCGCGATAGTGCGTGGAAGGCGAAGCGAGAAGCATTAGAAGTTATTTTCAAAGCTGGACGTTCCCAGGCGCGAGAACGAGAGTTTGCTCGATACCGGCGCAGTGAAGGGCAAGGCCTAGAAGATTTCGCTTTGTGGTGTGCGTTGGTCGAATTCTATGATGGAGCGCACTTCCCCGAAGAGTTACGCGATGTGCGTAGCAATGGTGTTGCTCGGGCACGAGTGAAGTTGCGTGACCGTATTGAGTTTTGGGCCTGGCTCCAATGGGTTATGGATCAACAGTTAGCAGACGCGCAGCGCGCGGCTAAAGCTGCTGGCATGACTTTCGGTATCGCCCACGACGTGGCGGTTGGCGTTCACCCACAAGGCTCTGATACCTGGACGATTCCGGAGGCATTTGCACACGGCATCGGTGTGGGGGCTCCACCAGATATGTATAACCAGCAGGGACAAAATTGGTCACAACCACCGTGGCGTCCAGACGCATTGGAAAAGATGGGTTATGCGCCGTTGCGGGATATGGTCCGCACTGTTTTGCGCCACGCCGGTTTGCTGCGAGTCGATCATGTCATGGGACTGTTCCGTTTATGGTGGGTTCCAGAGGGGTTTGCGGCACACCAAGGCACGTATGTGCGTTTCGACCATGAAGCAATGGTGGGTGTCTTGTTGCTTGAAGCCTACCGTGCCGGCGCCGTCGTCGTTGGTGAAGATCTTGGAAACGTTGAACCGTGGGTGCGCGATTATCTGCGCGAACGTGGAATATGGGGAACGTCTATCTTCTGGTTTGAGAAAGACGACGAAGGTAACCCGCTTCGTGCCGAAGACTACCGTAGCGACGCACTAGTTTCCGTCGATACTCACGATCTACCACCTGCGGCTGGCTATTTGGCGCAAGAACATGTTTCATTGCGTTCGCGCTTGGGCTTGCTGGTCGAACCTGAAGAAGTCGTGTTGGCTCAGGCTCATCGCGAGCTTGAGACAGTCCTTACTCGGTTGCGTCAATACGATCTGATTGGCGAAAATCCTTCAGAGCGCGAGATCGTCGAAGCTTTGCACGTGTATTTAACAAAAACACCGTCTGCGCTACTGTGTGTTTCGTTAGTTGATGCCGTGGGCGAGCGCCGAGCACAAAATCAGCCCGGAACCGATCAAGAGTATCCTAATTGGAAGATTCCGTTGGCAGATGGGACTGAAAAGGTAGTCTTGATTGAAGACTTGGCAAAGAATCCGCGATTGCTTTCCCTCGTTGAATCTTTTACGAAAGCTATGGCGTCTTAGGCGAAGCTAGCTTACGGATAAGCCCGGGTGTGTACATGCAGATTGATATGCAGTGCACACCTTAGCTAAGAGTTGTGAACGGAGGAAATAGCAGTGGACTTAGCCCAAGATTATATTCTTGGCCTTGGTGGCCGTGAGAATATTGTGCAAGCTATTCCTGCTTTCACGCGCATCCGGGTCAAGGTTGTATCAATGGCGGCAGTTTCTGATGAACTGCTGCGTGCTGCTGGCGCTTACGGTGTGGTGCGTCAAAAAGGCCAACTCCAGCTTATCGTAGGAGCTCACGCTCAAGAACTTGCAGAAGCTCTTGAGGCAGCTGCGTAAAATTCTACGCAACTGCCTCACGAGTATATGGGGCTTATCTGCCTGGGCGTTAATTAACGCACAGAGTGTTTCTTGGCCTTTTGTTTGCCTGACGATAGACGTTCGACGATCATGGCGATAGCGCCGTCGCCGGTAACGTTTGTTGCGGTACCGAACGAATCGACGGCAACGTAGAGTGCGATCATGATTCCATACATTGGCTCGGTAAATCCGAGAATTCCTTGAACCACTGATTGTGCGGCGGTAATTGCGCCACCAGGAACGCCAGGGGCTGCCACCATGATAATGCCAAGCATGAAGATGAAGCTCACCATGGTTGCGGCAGGATGAGTTATACCAAGCATGTATTGCAAAGCGAGAGCGAATGCGGTGATCTTGATGGTAGAACCGGCGAGGTGGATGGTTGCGCACAGCGGAATAACGAATCCGGCAACATCTTCAGAGACGCCGTTCTTGCGGGCAGAGCGCAATGTGACTGGGATGGTTGCTGCCGAAGAGGCAGTACCGAGCGCAGTTGCGTAGGCGTCACGCATGTTCCATAGTGCGATGAACGGATTTCGTCGGGCGAGGCTGCCGGCGATGAAGTATTGGAACAACAACATGATGACGGTTAAAACAAAGGCGAAGGCAATAACTTTAGCCATGAGAACAACAACTTGTTCAAATTGCCCAGATTTCGACATGTTTAAGAAGGTGCCAAAGACGAATAGTGGCAAGAGAGGAACGATTGAACGCTTAATGATCGTATAGATGATTTCGCGGAACTCATGCATTAACGAGATGATCTTGTGTGCGTTTGTTGCCACTGCTCCAAAGCCGAGAAGGAAGGCGAGGATGAGTGCAGTAAGTACACCGAAAACTGGCGGAAGTGTGAAGGAAGCATCCATGAGGGATGGCACAGCAAGTTCTGGAGTTTCAACATCAGAAACTTTTTGGCCTGCCAAGAGCCATGGATATACGACGGTAGCCAAACCCCATGTACCTAAACCGGCGATGACGGTAGAACAGTATCCCAATGCAACTGTCAGTATTACCCAGCGTCCACCAGACTTACCCAAGTCGGAAATGGCTGGGGCAACCAGACCAACGATGATCAGTGGAACGACGAAGGAGAGGAATTTGCCGAAGATATCGTTGAATGTTGCGAAGGGAACAATTGCGGCTGAAGGGAGAACTTTACCGAGAAGAGCTCCAAGGATGATTGCGAGAATGATCCAGGTCAGCAGGTTCTTGCTAAGTCGGTGAAGAATAGGGGGCTCCATGGTGGTCCTTTCGTGTTAGTTACTAATGTGCGGGAGTGCGGAAAATAGTAACTTATGGTTTGTTATGTTAGGTGATTTTTGGACCGGCGGAGCAGTTGTGTTCATAGTGTGGACAATGCGTCGCAAATAGTTTATAATTAAACTATGAAAGCATTTGGATTTTTAAGTTTTGGCCACCACTCAATTACTGGCCAAGACGGGCCCGACGCAGGGCAAGTTTTACGCGACAGTCTGGAGATTGCCAAGATTGCTGATGAGATCGGCGTCAATGGTGCATACTTCCGGGTTCACCACTTTGCACCCCAGGGCGCAGAGCCAATGCCGTTACTCGGCGCAATTATTGGTGCTACAAAACACATTGAAGTGGGCACAGGGGTTATCGATTTACGCTACGAAAACCCGCTGCATCTAGCAGAAGAAGCAGCCGCACTCGATCTGTTATCTGAAGGAAGAATAGCGCTAGGCGTTTCACGTGGCTCACCTGAACCTGCATTGCGTGGTTGGGAATCCTTCGGATATAAAGGTGAGGCACCCAACGGTGCAGATATTGCCCGCGAAAAGTGGCAACTATTCCTCGCTGCGATTCAAGGCTATGGTCTAGCCCAAGCTGCGCCATTGGAGCAGCAATACCCACAGATGTATCAGCCCGGAACTCCACTGCCGATTTTCCCACACTCCCCAGAACTTCAAAAGCGCGTCTGGTGGGGTTCGGGAACCCGCGCCACTGCAGAACAAGCAGCAAAAGATGGTGTAAACCTGATGAGCTCAACATTAGTATCCGAAGCAGATGGTTCTAGCCTCGGAGAACTTCAAGCCGAGCAAATCCGAGTCTATCGCCAAGCCTGGGAAGATGCCGGACACGATTGGACACCGCGAGTATCGGTATCGCGATCCATTTTCCCAATTGTTACCGCCGAAGATCAAAAACTTTTCGGAACCTTTGCCTCAAACAAAGATCAAATTGGCATGCTCGAAGGGGCCACAAAGACAACCTTCGGACGTACCTACGCAGCCGAACCCGATGTTCTCATCGAACAACTCAAAGCCGATCCAGCTATCGCAGCGGCAGATACTCTCATGTTGACAATCCCTAACCAAATGGGCGTCGATATGAACGTGCGCATTTTGGATAACTTTGCCAAGCACGTCGCCCCAGCCCTCGGCTGGATCCCAAACACTGAAGGCCCAGTAGTTGGCTAATGGGAGTCCAACAGCTCGAAACTTAGTGCAATCCTTTGAGTGCATAGCTCAATGCACTATGTAAGTCTACGCCCGGCGATATTCGCCGGGCGTAGACTTACATAGTATTTAGATGCGAGGGAAGAGGGCAGAGCAGGTCATAAGAGCGTAGCCCCACAATGACTACACTATAAGCTAGGCTTCCATCCGCGCTGCAAGGACGAACGAGCCGCCCACAACCACCATGCCGCCCACGATATTTCCCGCAGCTGCCACCACCAGAGCCAAGGCCGAATCCGTGAAGGTCACTCCTGGAACGCCGTTCATTATGGCTAGCGAAAATGACGTCATATTTGCAACGACGTGTTCGAAACCAGCTGCAACGAAAACCGTAATCGCCCACGAGATCACAATAATCTGAGCAACTTCATTCTTCATGCGAACAATAGTCCACATTGCCAAGCAGACCATAACATTACACATGATTGCACGGAAGAATACTTCGGAATAATCTTTCCCTAGTTTTCCAGACACAACTGCATCAAGCATCTGATAGTTGAGCGAATCCTTTTTAAACACATGTGCAGCGGTAATGAGAGCCGAAATAGCAATCGAACCAACCAGATTGCCAAGGAGCATAAAGATAATCATCCATCCAGCGCGCACCGCACTTATTTTGCGGCGAATTGCCGCCAACGGCATAATCATCATGCCTGACGTAGCTAACTCACCGCCGGCGAAAACAACTAGCACTAGGCCAATCCCAAAGACCAGTCCCATCATGGTTCCAGCTAAATCAGAACCGTGGACGTACATCCCCGAAACACCTGCATACATAAACAAGCAGCCAATACCAACAAAAGCACCGGCCAGTGCGCCACCAGCGAGGTAGCCACCGAAATTATTTGCCTTCTTTGACTTAGCGACGCCGGTTTCAGCTTGACGTTCAATCGTTTGCGTTAAGGTCTCCATCAGTTTCTTTCTTCAGTTCAAAGAGTGGGCCGTGGCATTATTCCACGGCCCCACTCTACAGTTGCTTAGGTACCTATTTCTAAGACTTTAGGCATCTGCCTGCTGGGCCCGAGCTGCACGCTCAGCGTGAGCGAGCGCCTCGGAGAATAACCGGCGAGACGCTGGAGCAGCCTCAGTGTGGTTTGCGAGCCATTCTTGACCACGGGCCACGATATCGACGCCCAAGTCATCGCGGCCAGTTAATACGGTTGGGAAAGCGTGAGCAATGAAGTTCGACGCAATCTCAACAGTGCGATCAGCCCACTGTGATTCGATATTGTCAAAATACCGATCGACGAAGGCCACCAGCAATTGCGGATCACCATCAGTAAATCCAAGAGCTGCCGAACGTTGAATAGAGTTAGGAACCTCACCACCGGTAATATCACGCCAAGCTGCTTCTTTAGCCTCAGCAGAAGAAAGTGCTGCGCGTGCCCGTGCCGCATGAGCTGCACCTGAGGCGGTATTATCTCGCTCGGTACGCTCGCGTTCGATCACATCAGCATCCACGCGGCCGCTTGCGGCCAACCGCGCCAGAATACCCCAGCGGAAATTAGCATCAACACTTAACCCGTCTAGAACATCTCTACCTTCTAGCCAGCCAGCAACAGTATCAATCTGAGCATCAGTGTAGGCCAAGGAAACACTGGCCATCGCCAATTGGAATTGGCGATCAGTGCCAGTTTGAGCATCACGAGCAAGCTCGGCTAGTCGCTGGCCAACCTTTTCTTGCAAAGCCGAACGTTTTGCCGGGGCAGAATATAATTTTACCGCCGTCGAGAGCGAATTAATGAGCGAGCGCAACACCGTACCATGATCCTCAGTTTCCAAGGCTTTAAGCACTAACTCAACATAATCGGAAGCAGGCATTTCACCATCGCGGGTCATATCCCATGCAGAGAACAACACCAACGTACGCGCCAGGCGGTCGCTGAAAGCATTAATATGCTTGATTGCAAACGCCAAGGACTCATCATCCATACGCACTTTCGCGTACGCTAAATCGCCGTCGTTAATCAAAATTAACTCAGGGCGCTCGATACCGCTAAATGCTGGAACAACTGTTTCAGCGCCGTCGATATCCAATTCCGTATGTGCAACACGTACCAGTTTGCCCTCGTCGTTTAACGAATAACCGCCAACGCCAATACGGTGTGGACGCATTGAGGCGCGGCCATCTGTACCTTGCTCGATAACCATTTCGGATAACGTTCCACCATCCATCGTTAACCGAGGACGCAAAATATTGATACCGGATTCTTGCAACCAGACCTTGACCCATTCGGTCAAATCGCGCCCGGAAGCTGCCGAAAGCTCTACCAATAGATCATCAAGGGTAGCGTTGCCCCACGCCTTCTTCTTCAAATACTTCGATACCCCGGTAAAGAACGCATCGCGTCCAACATAGGCAACCAATTGCTGGAATACCGAAGCACCTTTACCGTAGGTAATACCATCAAAATTAACTTGCACATCTTCCAAATCGCGAATATCGGCAGCGATCGGATGAGTCGATGGTAGCTGGTCTTGCATCTGCGCCCAGGACTTCTCTGAGGAGTTAAACGTTACCCACGCATCACTCCAACGCGTAGCCTCGGCGGTTGCCACATGCGAGGTGAACTCAGCAAAGGATTCGTTAAGCCACAAGTCATCCCACCACTTCATCGTCACCAAATCACCGAACCACATGTGAGCCAGCTCGTGGACGACGGTGATTGCGCGGCGTTCAACAAGAGCTTCAGTTGGGCGAGAACGGAAAACATAATCATCTAGAATCGTCACACAGCCCGGATGCTCCATCGCTCCAGCATTGTATTCGGGTACGAAGATCTGATCGTATTTGCGGAATGGGTAGGGCACATCCCACGCATCTTCGAAGAAATCCATTGCTTGCTTGGTGATGGTGATGATCTCATCGCCATCAAGGTATTCAGCTAAGGACTTACGGGCATAGACTCCCATCGGAATTGTGCGACCATCAGAAGATGGATGCGAATCGGTCACGCCTTCGTAAGGGCCAGCAATAATACATGTCAAGTAGGACGAAATGGGCTCAGTTGGGCTAAATTCCCACGTTGCAAAGCCTTCTTCGGCAGCAGTTGGTTGCGGAGTGGGGGAGACGGAGAATACCTTCCAGTGCTTTGGCGCAGTGACGACGAAGGTGAATTCGGCTTTCAAATCAGGCTGTTCGAATACCGCATACATTCGGCGTGAATCTGGAACCTCAAACTGAGAGTAGAGATAAACTTCGTTATCTGCCGGATCAATAGCGCGGTGTAGGCCTTCGCCGGTGTGGGAATAAACGCACGTCGCATCAACATAGAGTTCGTTTTCGTCAGCTAAGTTTTCCAGCGCGATCCGTGAATCGGAGTATGCACTGGTTGGAATCTCCACCCCATTGAGTACGATCTTTTCCACTGACTGGGCAATCAAATCAATAAATGTTGATGCTCCGTGAAGCGCACTGAACTTTACGTTGGTTTGAGAACGGAAGGTAGTATCTCCACGTAAATCAAGTTCGACGCGGTAAGTATGGGTTGTGATGATATCGGCACGCTGTGCGGCCTCAACACGGGTGAGATTTTGTCCGGGCACGGATTGTCCTTTCAGTTGGATACTGCGTGGTTGCGGTGTGAACGAGTAGCAGTAGTAGTGTGCTACCTGGAATACGGCAGACAGTCATAGTTCAGTCTACTCTGTGGAATAGTTGGTGCGAAAATCCGGGCACAGTCTGGCGGCGTAATGACCGATACTTTTTACAACATAGATCTCAATCGCATCTGCACTGCCGGGTGCGTTCGTGGTAAGGGCAGTTACCGATCGGCAAATGTTGCCATGGGGGCGTGGCGAATCATGCGATCAATGTCCGGATGGACGAAACTGCCATCGCTATGCTGTGGTTCGCCAGCACGCTGGGCATAGGCGCGCAAGAAGCGTGTCAGGCACCTTCCAAGAGGTAAATCTGATTCAGGGGGAGCATGATGGGCATATCCACCAATGGAGTAAAGCAACATCCCAGGTAAGACATCAGCAGTGATATCTTCGCGTGGCATCGCAAAGGGAAGATTTATGCGACGCGCCCCAGCGCGCTCATAGAATTTCATTCGAGCAAGGGGGTCGCCGTATGCGGTTACCTCAGTGTGGACGTGGGGATCTTCAACTTCGATGAGGATGAGGAAGGGGTCATGTTCTTTGGTTAGAATCTCGACGGTTTCATCTAGTAACCGCGAGCCAACACCTTTACCGCGCCCAGCTTCACCGACGGCAAGCCAGGAGAGCAAAATGACGGTGCAGTTACTATGCGACCGGCCGGCCATAGTGTCAGCGTGGTCGATGCTGCCATTGCCAGCACAGGGCAGGAAACTAATCGAGATACCAGTTGGCGTTTGCTGGTCGAATGTAGCTAGCGCATATATTTCTCCGGCATCAAACATCTCCATAAATCCCGTCTTTTCCGGCCGCTCAGCAGCCGGAAAAGACGGGATCAGGATGGTCTCTACGATACAAGCGAATTCCTCACGAGTGGGGAAGCGAGTAGACATAGTTACCAGATGCGAACGCGATCTTCAGGAGCAAGGTAAAGCTCATCGCCTGGCTGGACATCAAACGCTTGAGCGAAGGCATCGACATTCTTCACCACGCCGTTGCATCGGAACTCCGCAGGTGAATGGGGATCGGTAGCTACCCGCTGGATCATTAACTCATCGCGGCGCTTTTCTTGCCAAATGCGAGCATAGGAGAGCAGGACGCGTTGGATTCCAGTCAAACCAGCTAGGACTGGAACATCATGTGCCGATGCGAAACCGGCGCGCTGGCAGGCGATTTCATAAGCCTTTAGACCAATGGAGATACCGCCTAAATCACCGATATTTTCACCCAAGGTCAATTCACCATTGACATGGTGTGGCGAATCGGCATCAAACTGTGCGGGAACGTAGGCGGAGTACTGGTCTATGAGAGCTTTTGTACGCTTATTGAACTCTTCTCGATCAGTATCCGTCCACCAGTTATTCAATCGACCACTGCCATCGTACTTCGATCCTTGATCGTCAAACCCGTGGCCGATTTCGTGGCCGATAACTGCGCCAATTCCGCCATAATTCCATGCTGGATCAGCATCGGCATCGAAGAATGGTGGCTGTAGAATTGCTGCCGGGAAAACGATTTCGTTCATAATGGGGTTGTAGTAGGCATTGACAGTTTGCGGAGTCATATGCCACTCATCACGATCTACCGGGGTGCCGAGCTTGTCGATGTTTTCCTCAAACTCAAACTTGGCAATTGCCCGGATGTTGGCAAGGAGATCATCTGCACGAATCTCGAGCTGAGAATAATCACGCCACTTAACCGGATAGCCAATCTTGGGGGTAAAGGTAGCTAGTTTTTCCAAGGCTCGCTCGCGAGTTTCGTCCGTCATCCAGTCAAGACTTGAAATCGAGGCGTGGTAAGCGCTGAGGAGATCGTCAACAAGCTGTTCCATTTTGGCTTTGTTTTCCGGTGGGAAATGCTTAGCTACATAGACTTTTCCAACCGCTTCACCTAGGCCTTCGTTGACGAGCACAACAGCGCGCTTCCAGCGTTCACGCTGAACTTCTTGGCCAGAGAGCATCGTGCCGTAGAAGGCGAAATGGGCGGTGACGATATCTTCTGAAAGGTAAGGTGCACGAGCCAAAATGAGGTGCCAGCGGATGTAGGTACGTAGCGTATCGACGTCGAACTGAGCCCACACCTGCCCAAGACCAGTGAAGGACCGCGGAGTCATACACAAGATTTGTGGCGCGTTTTGTGCAGTGATACCCAGGGCAGTGAGTACGGCTTTCATGTCAAATTCACCGGCGAGTTCAGCGAATTCGTCATAGGACATGACATTATTTGTTAGTTCTGCATCACGCGATTCCACAACAGTGAAATGGTGGGAAGCAATTGCGGTTTCAACTTCAAGGATCTTTGTTGCCGCTTCCTTAGCATCGACGTCGGTGAGGCCAGTTGCAAGGGAGTAAAGCGTAGGGATGAACTGGGTGTAGGCATCTAAGATCGGCGCATATTCTTCGGAGCGATAGAATGCTTCATCAGGAAGACCGATGCCGGACTGGTATGCCCACGGAATATAGCTATCTGGGTTATTGCGATCAGCATTGGCTGCGATACCAAATGGGCCAGTAACGCCAGTGGTGTAGAACTTAGCAATAGCTATTTCAAGGCCTTGTTTGTTTTGCGCGTTGTCAAGGATTTCAAATTCGGGCGCGAGAGGAATTGCCCCCAGGCCGTTAATGACGCTTTCGTTCATAAACGAGTTATACAGATCGCCGATTTTAGCTGCGTTAGGATCAGATGAGCCGGCACTGGCCAGTTCGGTGATAATTGTGCGGACATCTTCTTCGGCTTGGTTGCGCAGATCTATAAATGAACCAGTTGAGGCTTGATCTGCTGGAATCTCGGTGGCATCGATCCATGTTCCGTTAACGTAGCGGAAGAGATCATCTTGGGGCCGTACCGATGGATGTAATTCATCGGAAACTTTTTGGGTTGTGTTATCTATACTCATGTAGTAAGTCTACCGTAGTTGTCGAAGCTACTGACATTTATGGGTAAACTGGTGGTATGCGAGTACATATTGCGGCAGATCATGCCGGTTTTGAATTAAAGGCCCATCTTATTGAGCATTTGCGTGCTAATGGGCATGAAGTTATTGACCATGGATACGAAACATACGACAAAATGGATGCTTATCCGCCGGTGTGTTTCGCAGCTGGCGAAGGCGTTGTGAGCGATCCGGGTTCTTTGGGAATCGTCATTGGTGGATCAGGCAACGGCGAGCAGATGGCTGCGAACAAAGTTGTGGGGGTACGCGCAGCTTTGGTATGGAATGAGGAGATTGCCGCGCTAGCTCGTGAGCATAATAATGCCAACGTTATTTCGTTAGGCGCCCGCCAGCACTCTGTGGATGAAGCAACTCGGTTCGTCGATATCTTCTTAGCAACGGGCTTCGATCCGCACTCGCGCCATCAATCGCGCATTGACATGATGAGTGACTACGAGAAGTAACCAGCTCACAGGCGCGTGATTGAATTCGCTTGCCGATGAACCTGGTGTAGCCAGACTTCAAAACCGCGGTATTAAGACCAACTGCCCGATAACGGGTTAGCGTGCTTAATACCGCGGTTTTAGGTGTCTGCTCGTGTAACTGCGTGCCTAGTGGAGTGGAATTTCAGATCCAGATAGCCGGATCGATCTGTTCGCTAGTCACCGCAATATCCGGCGCTGGCCGGTTTTTCGCTGGTATTCCAACGGCGGTGTGCCCACTAGGGACGTCTTTAACGACGACGGCGTTGGCTCCAATTGCGACATCGTTTCCAACCTCGATTGGCCCTAAAATTTTTGCACCAGTTCCAATAACGACGCGATCTCCAATAGTGGGATGACGTTTGCCTTCAGACATTGACACTCCACCGAGTGTGGTGCCGTGGAAGATGACGACGTCATCACCAACTTCAGCAGTCTCACCGATGACGACTCCCATACCGTGATCGATAAACAAACGTCTGCCGAGTTCTGCTCCAGGGTGGATCTCGATCCCAGTCAGGGCACGAATACCTTGAGCAAATATTCGAGCCGCGGTTTTCAACCGGTTGTGGCTCCACATGCGGTGGGTAATACGATAACCCCACACGGCGTGGACGCCGGGGTAGGAGAGGAAAACTTCCACCAGATTGCGCGCTGCCGGATCGTGGTTGATAGCAGCTTGCATATCTTCTTTCATTTGTTGAAAGAGTGGCTGGTGCTGGTGCATATCAGGGTATCCGTTCAGTCGGTTAGCCCGGCAAAGAGCGGTGTGGAAACATAGCGCTCACCGAAATCTGGAATGATGACGACGATCGTTTTATTCGCATTTTCGGGACGAGCTGCCACTTGAGCGGCTGCTGCGAGGGCTGCTCCGGATGAGATTCCTACGAGGATGCCTTCTTCGTGTGCTGCACGACGGGCAAAAGTCAAGGATTCTTCAGTAGAAACTGTAAGCACTTCATCGTAGAGTTCGGTATCAAGAACTTGGGGAACAAAGTTTGCTCCGATGCCTTGGATACCGTGTGGTCCAGCTGTTCCTTCGGAAAGAAGTGGTGATTCTGCAGGCTCAACTGCGACGATCTTTACGTTCGGATTCTTTTCTTTCAAATAGCGACCAGCGCCAGTGATAGTTCCGCCGGTGCCGATTCCAGCAATAAAGATATCGACTTTACCTTCAAGATCATTCCAGATTTCTGGACCGGTGGTGGCGTAGTGCTTTTCCGGGTTTGCGCTGTTGGCAAACTGGGAGGCTTTGATAGCGCCGGGGGTTTCGGCAACGAGTTTTTCTGCTGCTTGAACTGCTCCGCGCATGCCTTCGGCCTTGGGAGTCAAAATAAGATCTGCTCCAAAACCGCGCAAGAGAGCACGGCGTTCTTTAGACATCGATTCTGGCATGGTGAGGATGACTTTGTAGCCACGTGCTGCCCCCACCCAGGCGAGTGCGATTCCGGTGTTGCCCGATGTGGCTTCTACGATTGTTCCACCGGGTTTGAGTTCGCCGGAGGCTTCGGCGGCGTCAATAATAGCGACTCCGATGCGATCTTTAACTGAGTTCGCTGGGTTGAAGAACTCTAGTTTCGCTACGACGGTGGCGTTATCTCCAGCTAGGTGATTGATGCGCACAAGTGGAGTGTTTCCTACGAGTTCAGTTGCGTTGTTATATAGCATAATGCGGTCCTATCGAATTGTTTTTACAAGAATATTGTTTAACAGCGAGCGTCAAGCATGCGTCTTCATACGCACGGTTAGAGCCTGACGCCCATCAGACAGGTAGAACAACGTGCGGTTAGGGTGTTACTGCGAATGTACATCACGCCATCCTTTCCGCCTCAAGATTTTATTGAAAAATAAACAGCTACAGTTTATGTCGAAAATCGTGGCGTGCAAAATTGTGGCTGGCGTGTTCACCCTCAGCGTTGAAGAAGTTTCACAAAGTTAGTGTTCCGGCCGGAATATCAAGTACGACGACGCCGTCGGGTTGGGCAGTTCGTGCGCCTTTGGTTATCTCAGATACATAGACGGCGAATTGTTCGACGTCGCTAACAGCCACTCGAAACGTCACGCCAGAATGTTCATAGAGCGTATCGATGACGTCGTAGCCACGAGTGCGGGCATCGGCGTCGAATTTTCCGGCCCAACTGTGGGGGAGGGTGATGCGTTGGACTGAGCGCGTTACCGGCGAAACCAGTTCGACTCCGGTTAGGCAGTTGCGTACGGAATCAGAATATGCCCGAACGAGCCCGCCGGTACCAAGCAGTGTTCCACCAAAGTAGCGCACCACAACTGCAGCAATATCGGTGAGGTTTGCCCCGAGCAAAACATCGAGCATTGGCCGGCCAGCAGTACCAGAGGGTTCGCCGTCGTCAGAAGAATGGTTAAGCGGTTGGGCTCCGGCAACGCTGACGATGTAGGCGCTACAATGGTGGCGGGCGTCGGGGAATTCGGCGCGGGCTTGGGCGAGTAGATCGCGCGCTGAGTGCAGTGATTCCACGCGGCGAATAAGAGTAATGAAGCGCGAACGCTTAATCTCGAGCTCGGAACGTAATTCGGTGCCGGCAGGCAAACGCAGTAAAGTAGTCATCGATGATTAGTCTATCAAGCATACGCCAGTGGTTCTGCGCACAAAACATGCCAGATGAATGATAGAAAATCTTCAAACGTGCTAAAGTAATTGCTTGTCTGCTTGGAAAACCAAGCTACTTGGTGAAAGCCAAGCACATAGATCTTATATGAAAGGAGCGGTTGGACTCATGGCAGTACCTAAGCGCAAGATGTCCCGTAGCAACACCCGCTCTCGCCGCTCCCAGTGGAAGGCTGAGCTCACTGAGCTTCAGACCGTAAAGTCTCTTGGTGGCCGCGAGGTTCGTATTCCGCGCCGTTTGGCAAAGGCTGCACAAAAGGGCTTGCTTGACTAATTTAAGCTAATAAGAATGACTCCAGTTAAAAAACTGGAGTCATTCTTATAATGTGCGCTCTTTAGCTCTAGCGTAAACTAAAACCAAAATTGTTGATGTGGTGTAAGGAATAGAAGTGTCTGGCAAGTATTTAAGTCTCGTCATTGCGTTGGGCCTTTTGGTTGGCGGATGTAGTTCCCAGCCGCAACACTCCAGCGTGCCCGAAACATCTGAAGAACAACATGTTTCCCAAGAGCCACAAGAAGCAGAGCAGGCCGAGCCTTCTCTTTCCGAGGTGACCTTACGCCGAGCAATGAAAGAAGCTGATTTTGCGGACCGGGTTGAAGCCGATCAGCTTATCGCCGAAGCTCCCTTGTTACGTATCGTGCTTCCTAGCCGGTTAACGCGCCAGATTTCTGAGAATCCAGGGCGTATTGGTATGTGGGAAGATAGTGAAAAGCGCACCACCGTTGTGCTCAGTATTGCCGGCATAGCAGGTATTGCTTCCGACGGCGAAAAGTATGCTGAGTTTCTTACCCAAGCTGCCCAGCTCTCTGGGCGCACTGTTACCTATATTGACACAGTCTTATTTGGTGAAGTATCTGCCCACCACTTTGCCATACAAGGCGGGAGTCAGTTGGCTGAGATTTATGCTTTCGAGCTTGATGGAATCTCCTATGAATTAACCCTCAATGCAGCTGATGAGGCCGCCCTTGATGAGGTTAGATCCCATGTAGAACAAACATTTGCTGTGCCTGAAGTTCTCGGTAGTTCAAGCGGTGAAAGCGAAGATGGCGAAACCGGTGTGGAGGGCGAGAACGCGTCTGGGAACGAAGAGTAGTGTTTGTTGAAGCTTGCCAGCCGCGCCCGATTGCTCGGCCACATGACGGCGGTGAAGTGCGGATCCCAGCATTAGGTATCCGCAACGCACAACCCGTGTGCTTTTATGATCTACGTCCAGCTCCGCTAACAGGTAGTGGAAGAACATTTACTGGTGAAGTGATGGCATCTGATCTTCCCAACCCGAACCGGATTGCCTACGTCGTCTTGGATGGTACGTTACATAGCGCTACTTTTGTTGAAGATCCAGCGATTTCTTCGGACGCGGCAGTGGCCTCTAGCAACGAACAAATAACGGTGGCATACAGTTCGGTGGAAGGCCAAGTGAGCTATATGTCTTCGACCTATGCCGGCCCGCGACTGGTGCCGTGGCTAGGCTTTGCCCGAACCGGTGAAGATTTCACCCACCATCGGCTAGATATTTTATACGAAGAAACCCATGCCGATGCTTTGTTTGCTACCTCCGGTTCTACTGTAATGTTCAACGGGCATGCGCTGGTTCCGTATGTTGTGCGTATCCAAGATGAAACCCATGTGCGTGTAGTCCACTTCCGTGACGGGCAGTATGTGGGGATGTCTGCCCCCATTGCTTCGCCAGACTTTCTCATTGATGAAACGTCACTAGCCCTCGATAAGAACAACCACATTATTCTCAATGCCCGTATTCAAGGTTTCGAAGGGCGTGGAGCTGGGGGACGTTTGGTGGCGAAGAGTGCCGATGGGTTTGAGTTTAGTTCCTTAGAATATCGTTCCTTGCCAGATCCGGGATGCAACGCAAAAGCTATCGGAAATCTGTTCATACACCCGCATTCAATGGTCGGGCGCCAACAAGGCTGTATCGTCGATATGGAAAGCGGAGACGTCGTTTACCGCTTTGACGACGGCGAATTTGGATACTCCGATGCGCTATGGCACGAAGATCGCCTTATTGTCGTCGCAGAACGAAACAACGAATTGTGGCAATGGACCTTAGCGCTCGCGCGTAGCGCGTAACCAGCCAGTGATTACGCCACGGCGTGGGGCAAAGAGCCACGTGACAATAAAAATGGCTGTCAAAATCAAAACAATCATGGCGCCGGTTGGAACATCCCACGTCCATGAAGCCCAAATTCCTAAAAATGCACCCAATGATCCGATCGCTGGAGAAATAATCATCATGGTTCCCACCCGGTCGGTAAGCATTCGAGCCCCAGCAGCCGGAGTGATAAGCAGAGCTAGCACAAGAATATTTCCAATGGTTTGGACTGAAATAACTACCGCAGCTGCCACGGCCAAGTAGACGACTAGGTCTGCGCGCAATGTGGAAATGCCCAGGCTTGTTGCATAATCACGATCCACACTCACTGCTACTAGCTTGCGATGATAAAACGCTAGTACGGCAATAATGAGGAAACCTAAACCAGCAACGGCGAGCATATCGGAGTCCGTAGAGCCGTTGAGGGAGCCGAATAAGAACGATTCCAGGGAACCAGTATATCCAGGAATTCGTGACATAATCACTAGGCCTAGCGCAAATGCTGCCGCAAAAAACACTCCAATAATCGAGTCCTCTTTTAATCTGCGATGCTGAGCAAATAATGTGATCAGCAGCGTCACGATCACACCTGCAATAGCGCCCCCGAGCAGAATAGAGCCTTGGAGTGCAAACGCGGCTGCTACGCCGGGAAATACGGCATGGGCCAGAGCGTCGCCAACGAATGACATGCCTCGCAAGACCACATGTGCGCCGGCAACTCCACAAACAATTGCAGCTAAAACAGCCACCACTAGTGCACGCGGCAAGAAACTCAGTGCCGGATTGGTCAAATCATTAAGAAAATCAATAAGGTTCATGCCAGTCCCAAACTTTTCAGTAGTGAAGAATCAGCGCGCACTGCGTAAGTATCCATCCATAGTTGGCGATCGCGTAGCGCACTAGGTTCACCAAAAGCGCGTACCGTGCCGTGAAGCATCAATAGGTGGCTACACATATCTACAGCTCCCGGCAGATCGTGCGTCGACATAATAATGCCTACGCCTTGTTTGGCTAAGGAGGTAAAAAGGTCAGTGAGTGAATCCTGGTTGGGGTGGTCCAAACCAGTAAACGGCTCATCTAGCAATAGCAACGACGGTTGAGTTACTAAGGCGCGAGCAACAAGGAGGCGTTGTTTTTGCCCGCCAGAAAGTTCGGCAAGTGCACGCTCGGAATACTCAGCCAACCCAACAGTGTCAAGAGCTTGATAAACAGCTTGCCATTCTGTTTTCCCCAGCCGGGAAAACCAGGAGCGTTGCGGGATAAACGACGTGGCAACGAGCTGCTCGAGAGACATTGGGTAGTCCCATTCGATTTGGCGTGACTGGGGAACATAGCCAAGTTTGGCATGGCGTTCAATCCGTCCGCCCGACGTCGGCAACAAACCATTAATCGCGCGCATCAGCGTTGTTTTTCCAGCGCCATTGGGGCCAATAAGCCCGATAAGCTGGCCGGGATGCACATCAAAACTGACGTTGGAAAGCACATCGCGTCCACCTAGGCGCACACTGATATTGTCAACGTTGAGCAAGGCGGGGGAGCTCACATCTCACCTCGTGCTTCCTTCTTCGTGGTAGCTTCACGCCGCTTGAGCAGGACAAAGGCGATAAGTGCGATCACAACAACACCAGCCCCCAGACCTACTACCAGTGGCAATATCGACGATGAAGAGTCAGCCTCGGCGTTGTGCGCTGCTGATTCGGTGCGTTCGGAGACGCCAGATTCAGATGTCTGTTCCGGTGTAGATTTGTGGGCGCGTTCAGCACTTTCATAAGCGTTGGTAGCGTCCGTATCAGTTCCAACTGCGAAGGTCAGAGTCTGGGTGTCGGAGACGGTGGTGCCATCGTTGAGGGTTGCACTGGCAGTGAGGTGGACGTGATGGATCCCAGGTTCGGTAAATACCCAGTTGGCGTGGGTATGGGAGTGCAGCTCGACGTCGATGGGTTGTTGTTCGTTCTTATCCGATGTCCACAACACTTGTGGTGCACCGAAATTACCAGCCTGGACGAAGACGGTGAACTGGCCTGGCCCTTCATGCCCGCCATAGCTTAAAGTTACTGTGCCGTTGACGTTGTCGGTAACACCGGGATCTTGAGTATTCCACCCGAGCCACACTACCTGCGCGATTTCTTGCTGGGGGACAACCCACACC
Source organism: Arcanobacterium pinnipediorum (assembly GCF_023973165.1). Lineage (NCBI taxonomy): Bacteria > Bacillati > Actinomycetota > Actinomycetes > Actinomycetales > Actinomycetaceae > Arcanobacterium > Arcanobacterium pinnipediorum. Next base: position 528,015 of record NZ_CP099547.1, read on the forward strand.
TTGTGATCAGCGTCGTTAATGAAGGAATATGTTTGATCTTGGGGAACTTCGAGAATTCCTTCGTCACTGACCCGATAGATCATGTCGGCTACGTGGCGCCACACGGGGGTAGTTTCGGTATCGTCGCGTGCCATCAAAGTCCATTGGTTATCGATGAGTTTTGGTCCCAGATCGATATGCCCAGCGCTGCGTTCTACGCGCTCACCGGCACTAGCAATGTTTTCGTTGGCGTCAACGCGCTGGGTTAGTGCTGGATCGGATTCGGTAGAACTAGGGGTGGTTGTTGCTGCGGCGGGCAGAGCAAAAATGGAGAGTAGGGCTGCGGTTGCAGATAGGGCAAATAGACGAAGTTTCATTGTTCTACCTTTGGAATATCGAGGTCTGCGGGCCATGGCGGCAGAGCGCCAGGGTTCAGACACGTGAATACGGTTGTGGTTAACGAAGTCATAAGATCTATGTAGGTTTGGCCTTCTTGAATGACATCGCCAGTGATAGGGCAAATATCAATGTTGTTTGCGTGGGCAAGGTTGGTTAGGGCCGGTGATTGTCCTGCGCCACCTAGTTCGGTAAATACTGCCGGGATGTTTAATGACGCTAGAGTTGCTGATAGATTGGCTAGATCGCGTGTTGATGGTTCTAGGCTGGGGTTTGGTGAAACATAGCCGGCGACGTCGAGTCCGTAACCTTTGGCGAAGTATCCGTAGCCGTCGTGGCTGGTAACTAGGCGTTTGTTGTTGGGTGGGATCATTGCCAGAGTTAGGCGCATCCAGCGATCGAGTTTGGTTAGCTGAGTTTTGTAGCGTTGAGCGTTGTCTTGGTAAATTGTTGCGCCTTGGGGATCGTAGGTGGATAGCGCTTGGGTAATGACATCGACGTAGGCGATCGTGTTGCGTACATCGAGCCACATGTGGGGATCTATTTCGCCGTGGACATGTTTGCCGATTACTGCTTGGGCTAATATCCATACTTGTTCGCCGGGTTTTCCGATGAAGCGCCAGTTGCCTTTGGCTGGAATTTCAGTCGCGGTTGAGTGGGGGACTGCGATAACTGCGGTGTGTGGGTCGACGTCGTAGGGCGTTGCGTTGGTATCTTCGCCGCGTAACGTTAGGCGACCTGCTAGGGAGGCGGTGATGTCGACGTGTCCGGAGCTGATGATTCGGGTGGGCGTTGGTTCGACGTCGGTTGGATCGATTCCGACGGCGAACGTGAGTGTGGTTTGCCCAAGTTCAGTGGTGTGCGAGCCTGAGTTAAGTGTGGCAGCCAGCGTGAGCTGGTAGGTGCCGGGTTTGCTAAATGCCCACGACATATGGGTATGGGCATTCGTTGGTAGTGCGAGGGTATCGGCGCTAGAGATGCCATCGGAGGTTGTTAGCCACGCGTTTGCTTGGCCAAATGTTCCAGTGGTGAAGGCTGCCATGTTGCCCGGGCCTTTGGCTGCAGTGGCAGTAAAGGATACTGAGTCTTGGGTTCCGCCAGAGCCATCGACGCGTAGTCCTAGCCATGCAGTGGATAAGGCGAGGTCTTCTACTAGTGGGATATGGTAGGCGCCAAATGGGATTGCTTCATCGCCGAGTGCAATTATTGGGGCATTTGCGGGCAGATTGGCGTGCAGGGAGTCCATGAGGGCGGCATCTTCGAGCAGGAGTTGGTTGGTGATTGCTAGATCAGCGTAGGCGATAGCCCGGATTGTGGAGAAGGTTGCCTCGTAGGTGTGTGGATCGCGTCCGGGTGGTACCAGTGCGGTGACGTTGAGCCGATCACCGGCGATATTGCGTGTGATATCAGCAAGGAACGGGGTAGAGGCGACGACGTTATGTTCTTGCGCTGGCGAGGTGGTGGTCGAACAACCGCTGATGAGGATTGCGGCACATAGCAAGATTGCCTGCAGTCGTTTCACAGTACCCCTCTCAGTTAATAATCGTTCTCAATATATCTAAGAATAATTCTCGTTAACGGTGGGCGCAGATCTAGATGGGATTGTGTAACTGTATTCATAGCCCGGGATTAGGAGATTGGTCTGTTGTGTTCGCTAATTTATCGGAGTGTCGCTAAGGAGGGTAAAAGTTGATTCAGATAACGCGCATTGTTAGGTGTGTTTATAGATGGATTTTTCCTTCGGCGTTCCACTAAATTGACCTTTTTGGAAAGTGATCTTTACGAATTGGGGGAAATCGTGAGATATGGGACTTGTGTACTAAGTGTCGCTAAGAGCGTGGAGTTTATTCTTGTTATATGGGAGTGATGTAGATCGCCATGTTCTTTGCAGAGGCGGTAAATCGCTGTCGTGAGCTTGAAGTCGGTTACGTAATAGTTTGGAGGACTTATGTCTACTCCGGCCACCACGGTTTACACCGCGGATGAAGAAAAATATATTCTACGAAACAAACAAGGCGTGCCTGTTGGTGTTAAACCACATCAGAAATGGACGCCACTGAAAATCGCTCTATGGGTAGGAATTTCCCTTCTCGGTGGGTTGGGATGGACAATGCTCGCCATCGTGCGCGGTGAAGAGGTTAATTCCATCTGGTTTGTTATCACTGCACTGTGTACCTATGCGATCGGATATCGTTTTTACGCATTGTATATCCAGCGCAAGATCATGATTCCCGATGATACTAACGCAACCCCGGCAGAACGAATCAATAATGGTCGTGACTTCGATCCGACTAACCGCGTAGTTCTTTATGGGCATCACTTTGCTGCAATTGCTGGGGCCGGCCCACTCGTGGGACCAGTTTTAGCTGCTCAAATGGGATACCTTCCAGGAACCTTGTGGATTATCTTCGGTGTGCTTGTTGCCGGAGCTGTCCAAGACATGCTGGTTCTCTTCTTCTCCATGCGACGTGGTGGCCGATCCTTGGGCAAGATGGCACAAGATGAAATTGGCAAGATCGGTGGAGCTGTAGCAACCGTCATCGTCTTAGTTATGTTGATGATCGTGCTTGCTGTTCTCGCTATGGTATGTGTCAATGCGCTTGCAGCCTCCCCTTGGGGAGTGTTCTCAGTAGGCATGACTATCCCGTTGGCAATTGCAATGGGATTGTGGTTACGCTTTGTTCAACCCGGTAAGATCACTCAGGTATCCATCGTTGGTTGTATCGGATTGATCTTGTGCATTATCGGCGGCCGCTACGTTGCCGAATCATCCTTTGGTGAATACTTGCATCTGAGCCCAACAACCTTGGTGATCGCCATGGTGATTTACGGATTCTTCGCTGCAGTGTTGCCGGTCTGGATGCTCCTTACTCCTCGCGACTACCTCTCTACATTCATGAAGGTTGGAACTATTGCGATCTTGGCAGTAGGCATTGTTGTGGTGCGTCCGATCTTGGAGATGCCTGCTGTTACTGAGTTTGCTTCTAATACTGATGGTCCAGTATTTGCCGGAGAACTCTTCCCGTTCTTGTTTATCACCATCGCGTGCGGTGCGCTTTCAGGAATGCATGCAACAGTCTCATCTGGTACAACACCAAAAATGCTTCAAAAAGAGTCCCAGGTACGAATGATTGGTTACGGCGGTATGCTCATGGAGTCGTTCGTGGCAATCATGGCATTAGCAGCAGCTGCCTCGTTGAATCAAGGGATTTATTTTGGTATGAACACCTCGGCTGGCACAGTCGATAAACTGGCCGGGACTGCCGTCGTCGAACAATACGACGGGGATCGCGAAGAAATTACCTCAGTTGCTGTAGGGAATCTAGGTGTAACGAACGTTCACGGTGGCAAGGTTGTGCCGCAATGGGAAACCGAAGATGCCAACGGCAATGAAGTTGTTGTCTCTGGCGCAGATGCGTTTAAGGCTGTGGCTAAAGACGTGGGTGAACCTTCCATTGTTTCGCGAACTGGTGGTGCGCCAACACTAGCTGTGTCCATGGCACACATTTTGCACCAGGTTGGTGGTGGTAAGGGCATGATGGGCTTCTGGTACCACTTTGCGATTATGTTCGAGGCACTCTTTATTCTCTCAGCGGTCGATGCTGTGACGCGTGTGGCGCGGTTCCAAGTATCGGAAGCACTCGGTTCTGTTATTCCAAAGTTCAAAGATCCTAACTGGAACGTCGGTGCCTGGTTTGCCACCGGCTTGGTTGTTGCCGCATGGGGATCTTTGCTGCTGATGGGAGTAACTGATCCGCGAGGCGGTATCCAAACACTCTTCCCACTCTTTGGTATTGCCAACCAACTTATCGCCGCGATTGCGCTGTTGCTATGCACTGTTGTAGTGGCACGTAAGGGCTTTATCAAGTACCTGTGGATTCCGATGATTCCATTTGTTTTTGATGTCGCTGTTACCTTTACTGCCTCTTATCAAAAGATTTTCTCCACCGACGCCAAGATTGGTTACTTCCAGCAGTGGCGTGATGCGCTGGCAAAGGCAGATTCGCTTACTGATCCGGTTGCCATTGAAGATAACGCAGCAGTTATCCGCAATACCTTTATCCAAGGTACGCTTTCGGTGATCTTTGTTGCGGCAGTAGCATTCGTCATCGTAGCTGCAGCTATTCGTATCTACTCAACGATTAGCTCTGGCACATATAGCAATAGTGAAGATCCGTATCAAGAATCAAACTTCTTTGCTCCGGTCAACCTTATTGCTAGCCCACTGGAAAAGAAACTGGTTGTGGAATACGAACAGGTTGGAGATCCTAACCTGATTCCGGGAATGAAACCAGCTACTCACTAGGGATCAAGCCATAGCCGCCTTTAAGAGCAGTTCATGGCTTTGGCTCCAGTGTTATGAGCCCAGTGTTATGAGCCAAGCAGATCGAGGAATATAGTCAGGAAGAATCATGAAAGAATATCTCGACAAAGTAGCCAAATGCTATCAGCATTTTCGTTACCTTTGGCGTGAAATGACCGGAGAAGGAGCCTATGATGCTTATCTGGCTCGACATTCTCGAGACCACCCTGACCATGAGCCGATGAGCGAACGCGATTTTTGGCGCGCTAGAGCTGACGAGGCGGAAAACAACGTCCAAGCACGCTGTTGCTAATGCGCTCAGCTCGGCATTGATAACTCTGTGCCCGGTGGTTTAGATCGGATAGATCTCAAACCACCGGGCACAGTTATGTTCAGTTCAGGTCTGCCGGATCTGCTGAGACGCGGCCTGCCAGGCCAAGATCTAGAGCATCAATGGCAGCAATATCTTCTGAAGTGAGAACCACGTTGGTGCTGGCAAGATTTTCTCTCATGCGTTGCGGTGATGAGCTCTTGGGGAAAACAATATGGCCCTTGGCAATATGCCAGGCCAATGTCACTTGCGCCCAGCTAGCTTGGTGGCGCTGGGCAATCTCGCCTATTAGGCCGGCTTGGTAATCAACTTTTCCTTGGCCCAAAGGCCCCCACGCCTGAAGCTCAATGTGATGCGTCTTAGCTAGTTCCTTCGTTGGTTTTTGCTGGAATTGAGGATGAAGCTCAATTTGATCAACAGCAGGAATCAGGCCGGTTGCGATAATATCTGGCAGATAGCGTTCATCGAAGTTAGATACGCCAATTGAGTGGGTCAAACCTTGGGATCGCAGTTCCCCAAAAGTTTCCCAGGTACTGGCAATCGGACCATTTTTCGGTGCCGGCCAGTGAATGAGATAGAGATCAACGTAATCAAGGCCGAGCTTGGTAAGCGATTCATCTAGCGCTGCCCGCACTGCGTCTGGACCGCGGCGATCATTCCACAGCTTAGTCGTGATCCACAGTTCATCACGCGCGATTCCAGAGTGTGCGATAGCTCGACCTACGCCCTCTTCGTTGCGGTAAATAGCTGCAGTATCAATATGGCGATAACCGGCTTCCAATGCCTGACTTACTTGGGCTTCGGTATCTTGTGGTGGCACTAAGAATGTTCCATACCCAAGTTGAGGAATGTTGCGCCCGTCATTGAGGGGGAGTGTTGGAATCATGGTCAACCCTTTCGTTCGTCAGAATATAGATACCTCGAGCCTAATCGGTTAATTTAAGCAACAGGAACCGCTTGGCGGTAGTTGTGTCATATTCTCTCTTGTGGCGCAATCTGCAGATTTACCCACCTGGTGGCGGTATGTTCGCAGCTGGTGGCGATATGTACAAGTGGCAACCGGGTGCTGGAGTTCCGTGAGTCAAGATATGCAAAATAGCGGCAAATGAACGCAATCGGGCGTGTGGGCCGCGCGTGCGCTAAATACCGCTATTTTGACTCTAGTAAATATGTGACGTGGTGAGCCTCGAAAGAGGGGCAGAGAAGATTAGCTTATCCTCAGTGCTCGTCGTAGTGCTCTCCGTGGCTGGCATGACGGTGGCCGTCATGGAGGTAGTCAACGTGATCGTCGTGTTGGACCGCTTCGTGCCCGCAGTTTTCACCGTGCTGATGTTCAGCAATAGTGTGTTCGGCTACTGCTTCATGCTCGTCGTAATGATCGCCATGAAGTGCGTGGTGGTGGGTGCCGTGCACGTAGTCGACGTGATCGCCGTGCTGGACTGCTTCGTGCCCGCAGTTTTCGCCGTGCTGGTGTTCAGCAACACTATGCTCTGCGTGGATATCTTGAATTGTCATTGTTTTTCCTTAAATAGTTGATGGGGTTGGTTAAATCTAAGACTCGAGTTTTTCGTGAGCATGGATTATGGCATCAGTAACAACGTGTGCAACATGCTCATCAGCTAGCTGATAAATCACTTCTCTGCCCTGGCGAGTAGCAGTGACCATTCCGGCAGTGCGCAAGGTTCGCAGATGTTGTGATACCAGCGGTTGTGATAGGTGGGTTTGTCGTGCTAGTTGGCTAACCGTCATAGATTCGGTATCAAGAGCGACGAGAAGTTCTAGCCGAGACTCATTGCCTAGTACTTTGAACATCTCGGCTACTCGCGCGAAATCTGGTGAGGTTTCCATATCTCAACCATCGCACACATATAAATAAATTGCAATATATTTAACTAAATGATAACGACACTCATTGTCAGTTACCAAGAACCTCTCGCGAACCCCGGCAACCCTGGCACTAGAGACCAGCAGAACGAGTGCAGAATACGAGAAAAGTATTTTCAGTGGTGTTTTTCAGCAGATGCTTGACTAAACTGGCACTGACAAGCCACTGCGCATCAACCCTAAAGGACTACGCTCGTGCAAACCACCACCGACAATTCAAGAAAATCCATCACAGTCAAAAAGCGAGTTTTCTGGGGATCTGCGCTATCCATCACCGCCCTCGCTGCCTGGACGATCCTAGGACCTAACACCGCAGGGGATGTCTTAGGCGCAGCGACACTGTGGATTGGCCGGTGGTTTGGCTGGTTTTACATCCTTCTAGGCACAGCCTGCGTGATTTTCGTTTTCTATATTGCGTTCTCGCGCTACGGCAATATCCGATTATCTTCGCCAAATTCGCGTCCAGAATACTCCAACCTCGCCTGGGCCTCGATGTTGTTTGCCGCCGGCATCGGCACTGACATCCTCTTCTTCTCGGTAGCTGAACCCGTTTCCCAATATATGAATCCGCCCCAAGGTGTGCCGCAATCCATCCAAGCCGCTGAGCAAGCTCCGGTATGGGCGATATTTCACTACGGAATCACCGGGTGGGCGATGTATGCCTTAATGGGCTTAGCGTTAGGCTATTTCACCTATCGGCGCGGTCGCCCAATCGCAGCGCGCACCGCACTCGAACCCATTTTCGGCGAGCGCGCCATGGCTGGAGTTCTCGGCGACGTCGTCGATATCGCCGCAATTCTCGGCGCTGTCTTTGGGGTAGTGACAACGCTGGGTATCGGCGTCGTCCAAATCAACGTAGGCCTAGATATTATGTTCGGAATCGACAAAGGCCTACCGGCGCAAATCGTGTTGATCTTTATCGCCGTCGGATTAGCAATTATTTCAGCAGTTTCTGGCGTTGCGCGCGGTATTCGTATTCTTTCGCAGATCAACGTCATCGGCGCGTTAGCTCTGATCGGCTGGGTGCTCATCACCGGGCGGCCAGAATTCCTCTTGAACACAATGGTGAGCAATATAGGTGACCTTGTTGCCTATTTCCCGCAAATGACGATGGACACTATGGCATACTCTGATGCGGAATTGTGGAAAATGCCTGGACACTATTCTTCTGGGCATGGTGGGTGGCATGGGCGTCTTTCGTTGGTATGTTCTTGGCTCGAATATCTCGAGGGCGCACAATCCGCCAATTCGTTTTTGGTGTGATGACTATTCCTTTTATGTATGTTGTGCTGTGGATTTCGATTTTCGGCAACCGTGCCATCGATTATATTTTGCATGCACCTGACGGCCGTGAATTCGCTGAGATTACCCTCAAAATTCCCGAACTAGGCTTCTATCATCTGCTTCAAGAAATCCCGGGCGGCACGCCAATTATCCTTTTGGCAACTGCCGTGGGCTTCTTGTTCTACGTAACATCGGCTGATTCGGGAGCGCTCGTTATGGCAAACCTGTGTTCCCATTTGCCCACGCCGACGACGGACGCGCGTTCATGGCTTCGAATCTTTTGGGCCTCGATCACTGGAGTGTTAACTATCGGTATGCTGCTGGTGGGAGGGATTCCTGCTCTGCAGTCGGCATCAGTGATCATGGGCTTGCCATTTGCCTTTGTTATCGCATTTACCATGGCAGGCTTCTATAAGGAGATAAGTCAAGACGCTAAGAATATGGCTTTGCGGCCAGCAGGCTATCGGCCCCCAGTTGGAGTATCTTCTAACGTTATGCTCGCCAGTGCGTCCTGGCACGAATGGCTAGCACAAATTTTTGGCACAGTCAGCCCGGCCCAAGCACAAAACTATCTCGATCGCGTCGTCTATCCGGCACTCGAAACACTCGTCGGTGAGATGAATAAGCAAGGTGATTTCTCGGTGCGTATTGTGCGAGGCGAGGATGATCACTACCGTGATCTCGACGTCGAACGCACAGTTTACGATCATCTTTCCCTACGCATTGAAAACGCTCACGGTGAATTCTTCTATCGGGTAGCCTCAATCGATGCTCCGGCACTCGTGTATGGAACTCAAATTCCTACCGAAAACGATCGCTCTACCCGGTTAGAAGTTCACACCAGTAGCGGCGATGAGCCGTATGACATCATGGGATACTCCGGAGAAGCAATTATCTATGATGTCTTAGGGCAATATGAGCGTTATGCGCGCTATACGGAGATGATGTACGGGGATCCAGCCTCACAGTGATATTCCGAAAACCGGAACCACCAAACCAAAAATAGTTGCTGTAATGAGGACTATTCCGATGATATTGAGCCAAACGCCCGCACGTATCATATCTGCCATACGGATATAGCCCGAACCATAAGCAATAGCGTTTGGTGGAGTTGCAACTGGCAACATAAAAGCACTCGTTGCAGCCAAGGCAACTGGGATAGTTAACAGCAGTACATCTGTTCCCGTACCGAGTGCGACTCCACCCATAATCGGCAAGAAGGCCGCAGCTGTTGCCGTATTTGAGGTTAACTCAGTGAGGAAAATAATAAGCGTAGTGACGACGGCGATCATGACCAGAATATTGAAATTCGATAATCCCGCTGCCTGGGCCCCGATCCACAATGACAGTCCACTACTGGTAAATTGTGCAGATAAGGCTAACCCGCCACCGAAAAGTAGCAAGACATCCCACGGCAGGTTTTTCGCAGTCTCCCAATTCATCAGGCGGATTCCTTTAACTGGGTCGGCTGGGATGATAAATAACAAGACGGCAACCGTCATTGCTATAGCCGAATCGCTTATTTTAATATCAGGAAAATACTTCTGCGTAATGATCGGGACGATGATCCACGAAAGAGCTGCAAGAAGAAAGATAATCCCAACAAGCTTTTCGCCTCGTGACATCCTCCCCATTTTCCTCAGCTCTTTGCGGATTAGTTCTTTTCCGCCAGGAATATGGTCGATTTCAGGTTTGAAGATAACGTGGGTGAGTACAAACCAGCCAATAATCATAAATACGATAGCTAACGGAACGCCAACCAGCATCCATTGGCCAAAACCAATCTCGATATCGTGTGTTTCTTTAAGATAGCCTTGAAGAAGCGTATTGGGTGGAGTGCCGATTAAAGTCCCTAGCGATCCAATCGAGGCAGAATATGCGATTCCGAGCATGAGCCCAACTGCAAAGTTTGAATGGTGAAGTCCGGCTTTTTCTTTAATAACATCGACGGCGTCCTTGCCTTTAGAAACAAGTGCTGCCGCAACCCCACCTTTGGTTGCGTCTCGTGCTACATCGGGTATGTCTTGAACTTCATGAGCTATTGCGTTTTCGTCGCTGTCATCGGTGCCGGCAATGTGCCCAACTAGATGCAGAATCGATATGCCGATCGGGAGCATCATAACTGCGGTAGCGGTGTTTGATACCCACATAGACATAATGCCGGTTGCGAGCATGATCCCGCCGATGATGCGCTTGGGGGTGGTGCCTAGGAGCAAGATAGTTACTAGGGCAACCCTGCGATGCAGATTCCAGCGTTGCATAGCGAGCGCGAGAATAAATCCTCCCATGAAAAGGAAGATAGTGCTTGAGGCGTATGGGGCAGACGCAGTACCAAATGAGGTGACTTGGAATATCGGGAAAACCACCAGAGGTACGAGTGCGGTGGCAGCAAGCGGTATCGCTTCAGTCATCCACCAGATCCCCATCAGGATAGTGGTGGCAGCTGTTATTTTCAGGCCGGCCGGATTGAAGTTCTCTGGAGGGTCATTTTCTGCGGCGCGCTGGGCGATGTCGATAGCTGAATCAGGCATGATGAAGTAGATGGCAAGTGCGGCAACTATTCCACCAAGTAACCCGATTGCTCGGATAATCCAGACTTTAGGTTCTGGTGGATTGTAGTCATCGATCGGCGGATGCTCAGTTGACGAATTCGTTACGATGATGCTCATAGTGTTCTCCGATACGCAAAAAGAGGATGAGTGACGAAGGTTGTGCTGACGCAGTGAGTTATCTCTATATAAAGATAACTCAATATCGAATCGAGTTTATGTGTTTTGTGAAAATGATTTCGGGGGTTTTTCTACTACGTAGCGTTATGAGTAGTATGTTCTCCAATGGTGTGTATATTTTAATGTGTTAGAAATGTCAATAGTGCTATTGGTAACATTCACTGTGGTTTATATTTCAAATTGTTTCAGTGTTATAGGCTCAATATATGAGAACAATAATCGCGCTGAGAAGGCGTCTTTTTGTACCGCTGCTTGCTACAATGCTCGCGGCAATGCTATTTATTCCCAACTTCACTCCGGCGTATGCGGCCATTGGTGATGGCACTGACCCGCAGCCAACCGTTGCTGCTGAAGATGCAGTGGCAGCTGGTGAGGTTGACGATCCATCTAAAGTTGATATCTATGTGGGCACTGCAGAAAATCTCGAAGGTGGAACTCTCAAGCTAGACTACTGGTCGGGTGAAACCATCCATGCGGTAGCTTCAATGAACGCTTCCGGTCCACAAACCGATCTAGCAGATGTGCTATTAACATTGGAATTTCCCAAAGTGCGCGATGCTGATGGTGTTTTGCTTGTTGATCGCCCGAGCTTCGTGGACTCCCAGGTAGCAAATTCCAGCACTCCTCGAGAAGACGATGATTTTTGGTATATGGATTACAAGTTCGACACGTTAAAAGGTGGACAACTTACCCAATTGCCATTTGATTTCGCATTTAAAAATAAAATAACACCAAATGGAACGACTGTGACTCCGACGTTGACGATGTCGATAGCTGGAGTGAAAACTCAAGAAACAGACGTTATTTTCACATCAAAAGCAACTAGTTCTTATGTCACTGAGCTGCGTCTCTTTTCGCCACAATACAACACGGAACTTCCAGATGGTAACGGCGGCACAATTTACGGCAAGGAACGGCTAACCTCTACTGCCACAGGCGTTGTGCCTGCTGATGAAGATCCGAAAACGTTTTATGTTTGTTTAGACACAGCACCTACCACCCAAGCTCCTGATGGTCTGGGAGTGTATGAGGGAAAGGTCGTCACGTATGAAGTAACGATTCCACAAGATGCTGTTGTTGCAGACGACTTCACTCGATTCGGCTGGGATTGGAAAGATGACCAACGCAAGGTCATCGTCGCAAATGTTCCATTTGCTAAAAATAACGCTAGGAATAATTGCAGTAGTCCAAACCGATTCAACTTACTGTCGTTCAAGCTGAAATTCAACGGTGCGGCAATTGACAATCCAGATGGTACCATGCGGCTATTCCAGCCAATTCTCAATACTTGGGTTGACAAAGGCACTGCTAACGAGCAAAAAGTCGGAGAAAAGACACTCGCTATCGCTTTCATTGAAACAGTTCAAGAATTCGCTGGAACTCATAAAGTCCAAATGTCCAAGACAGCAAGTTCCCTTGACCCAACCCGTGAGTATGTCAGCGCGAGCTCAAACGGCGCTAAATACTTTTTCGACGGTGAAGCGATTTCGGTTGTCACTCCTCGTGGCGGAGCTATCCATCTCAACGGCCCGAAGTTTACCAATCCCGATGATGTTGCCGTAGGTCCTATTCCTGCCGACAAAGCTGAATTGCCAGGGCTTCGCTGGTATGCAAGAGTGAAGAATACTAACAATGGTTCTGATTTTGAGAATTCCGCTGGGGGACAGCATAGTTTCCTTCGAAGCATTACTGACTACGATCTTGATCCCGGGTTGTATTATCAACAACTAACCTTGGATCTTCGAGTTTCTTCTAGTGACAACCCAGCACTATCGGAGAAGGAACAAAAGGCATACGTTAATAGCGTCCCTAATACGCTCTATGGCATTGGTGCTGATGGAAGCCGAACCGAGATTGCACAAAACATCCAGGTAGGTCAGCATATTGCCATCAAGGATAAGACTCGGCAATATTCTCAGCTTGAACTTGCCTTCCCCACGCCACTTGAACTAGACAATGTTACCTTCGGCTTCTTTGTGCGGGCTAATGTGACCGATGAAGAAATCGAAAGATGGAATAACGATCTCATCGAAGGTAACGAAAAGATTTACTCCAATAGGATAAAGGCTGATCTGAGGTCGCTAACCCCTGAGGGAGAAGCGAACGCTGAGTTCTTAGCAGGCGAAGAAACGTTAGATCGTTCCCGCAACAACAATGGTGTAACTGTTGTTCGCGTAGACCCACGGTTAAGTACTCAGGTTTTGACCACGTCACGAGAATCTATTTCGGACATTGACGATGTGACCAAGTTGCACGAAGCTTTTGTTGCCGAAGATACACGAACCACATTCGCAAACTGCGACGATGGTGTGCTCACCGCGCAGAACTGTTCGCGGGTGAAAATTCTCGAGGTTCGTACCTCACCATCTGGATTGTGGTCAGGTGGAACTACATCGATCACAAATCTGCGACAGATTATCGTCCTACCGCCAGGTGTTGATTATATCGATACCCTTGCTTCAGTGACTGACAACGCTATCTCCACTAGCGCTGCGAAACCTGAGGTTATAGAAAATTATCAGAATACTGGTTTGACTGCTCTGATTTATTCCTACGGTGATGTAACGTATGATGGACCTTCTCAAAAGGTAAATGAAGATTACAATTCTGCATTCTTGAGTGTGGATACCTCTAAGTACGCTAACTATGGACCCAATGAGATTACTGCCTATTCTGTTTGGGATAACTCGCAAACGGTCAAAGCAGAGCCTGGCATGGAGTATCCAGACGCCTTGGATCTCAACAACAATGGGGCAACTGATGAAGTATTTTCGGTAGCACATCGAACTATCTCGCTATCTGCACCACTCGAAGTACTTGGAAAGATCGAAGTCTCTCCAGCGCATGGAGTTGATGCGAATTGGTTATTGAATGGCCCTGCACAAGATCTCAACTCCGATATTTCATACCGGTTGAGTGCTATCAACAACACGTTGACTCCCATCAATTACTTGTCGATTTTGTCGGTTCTTCCGGCGTTAGATGATCATAAGATTGTTGCTGACGAAAACGGAATGTACGGTGATCGTCACTGGGAGAATGGGGATCTGCAAGGTGATCATTCTGCTTTTGTTACTCCATTAACTGGCCCAGCAACCTTATCGGTAGCGAGTGAAGATGGCGTTGTTAGCGATGCGAGCGATCGATTCGTCATTCGGTATTCGGTAACGGCGCAAGGTCCTGATTTAGCGTCTGTGACAGATGCAGTGTGGTACACAGAAGCAGAGTTAACAGCTGCAGGCCATACGTTCGCTGACGTCAAGGCTATCAAAGCCGATTTGATTGCGGGTAAAGCGGTTGCATCGAAGGAAACAGTGCGGATTGTAGTTCCGGCGCATATTCCGTTCGATGATTCGACAAAGATTCTAGAAAATGGTTCAACGGCGTTGATGTCAGTTGCTATTTCAGGTGCGGGCAACAATTATGTTGAGGCTAACGAGATTTCTGCACAGATAGCTCGATATTCAGTTTCAGGTGCGGTATTCCGTGATCTGAACGCGAACGGCATCCGCGATGATGGCGAGACATTACTCGATGGTAATTCCTGGAAGCTACTTGAGGCAGACGGGACAGGTGTTGTGATTGACCCAACCATGCCACCAGGTCCAGACAATGCGGTTAGTGGTACTTCTGGCAATATCGATGGCTACTTCTCCGACGTTTATCAACGAGGTGCAGATCGCTCGATAATCTTCACTAAGTCGCCTCAAGCTCAGGAACGAGGATTGTACTGGACTAATAGTGCTCGTGATGATTCTGATCGAATTGAGTCCGATGTTACTGAGGAAGGTCATACTGATAAGTTCAATTTGACGCCGCTTTCTCCTACTGTTGAACGCAATGCAGGCTTGGCCGGTAAGCGTGATGTCCACCTTGTCAAGACGGGTGCAGATACTCAGGCGCCGTTAGCAGATGCAGAGTTTACCTTAACGTTTAAGAACTGGTTGGCAGGCGAAATGCCGCCTGCCGGTAAGACGGTCGAACCCACTGTGACCACGTGGACTGGAAAATCCGATGCGATGGGTAAGGTAGTATTCCCAGCTGTTCCATACGGTGTCTATACGCTTACTGAGACGAAAGCTCCTGCGAGCTATCAAGCTATTGAAGCTCGCGAAGTAGTTGTTGATGCCAGTGGCGAAGATGTAGGCGTCGATGGGGTAAGCCCGTTGACTATTTCGGTGGTAGATAATCCTGCTGCTGCTGTGGTACGTGTGGTCAAACATGACGATCAAGGTCAGATTTTGCCTGGTGCCGAGTTCGGTTTGTTCGCCAAGACGGATGTTGGTCTAAGTACTGATCCGGTCAAGGCAGCCACATCTGACGCAGGAGGACTAGTTGAGTTTGAGGATGTTGCGTGGGGATCGTATGTTGTGCGTGAACTGCGCGCTCCGGAAGGTTACGTCAAGTCTGATGCAGATGTGGCCGTTGACATTAACGCTGATACGGTAACAAGGACTGATGTGGCTGGCGAGGTAGTATTCGTCGTCGACGCTGGCACGGTTGTTAATAACCAGATTCTTGGCACGGTCAGTGTTATCAAGCATGACGAAGCTGGTCAAGCGTTGGCTGGTGCCGAGTTTGGCTTGTTCATTAAATCGGATACCGGCGTCGTTGGTGATATGCCGGTTAAGCGTGCTGAGTCAGATGAGAATGGTCAGGCTGTATTCACTGACGTAGCATGGGGTAGCTATGTGCTTCGCGAGATAAGCGCACCAGAAGGTTACACGCTGTCTGATACTTCAACCGAGGTTGTTATCGATGCCCAGCACCTGAATGTGGATGCAGGTGTTATCACTGACAAGGCCATTATGGGTGTTGTTCAGTTGGTGAAAAAGTCAGATTCAGGAGTCGCTCTTGAAGGTGTAGAGTTTGGTTTGTTTGCTACCGACGACGAGGGCATTGTTATTGATAATGCTCAACCTACCTATGCGGCTATTTCTGGTAATGATGGCCGGGTAGTATTTGACCAGGTACGTTACGGCACCTATGAGTTGCGTGAAACTCAGCCATTGGAAGGCTTTGTTGGTCTCGACCAAGTCTTTGGTGTGATTGTAAGTGCCGATGGTGCCGTGATTGATCTAGGCGATGTGACGAATAAACAGATCCGTGGTGGTGTTGGCTTGATGAAGGTTGACGCTTCTTCTGGTGATCCATTGCAAGGTGGAGTGTTTGAGATTCGAGTTGTTGATGTTGCTGGCATGAGTGCTGGTAGCGTTGTTGATACTCAAGTTTCAGATGCTAACGGCATGGTTCGGTTCAATAACTTGCTCGCCGGTAGTTATGAGGTTCGTGAAGTAACAGCGCCAGATGGTTATGTTCTTTCCGAACAGGTTTATGGCGTGGTGATTGCTTCTGATGGTCAGGTTGTTGATCTGGGTAAGGTTGGCAATCAGCTGATCCGTGGTGGTGTTGGCTTGATGAAGGTTGACGCTGCCTCTGGTGATCCATTGCAAGGTGGAGTGTTTGAGATTCGAGTTGTTGATGTTGCTGGCATGAGTGCTGGTAGTGTTGTTGATACTCAAGTTTCAGATGCTAACGGCATGGTTCGGTTCAATAACTTGCTCGCCGGTAGTTATGAGGTTCGTGAAGTAACAGCGCCAGATGGTTATGTTCTTTCCGAACAGGTTTATGGCGTGGTGATTGCTTCTGATGGTCAGGTTGTTGATCTGGGTAAGGTTGGCAACCAGCTGATCCGTGGTGGTGTTGGCTTGATGAAGGTTGACGCTGCTTCTGGTGATCCATTGCAAGGTGGAGTGTTTGAGATTCGAGTTGTTGATGTTGCTGGCATGAGTGCTGGTAGTGTTGTTGATACTCAAGTTTCAGATGCTAACGGCATGGTTCGCTTTGAGGGTCTGCGTTATGGCAGCTACGACGTTCGTGAAGTGACAGCACCTAAGGGCTACATGCTCTCAGATCAGGTGTGGTCTGTATCTATTGCTTCTGATGGTCAGGTTGTTGATCTGGGTAAGGTTGGCAATACGAAGATGCCAGTAATTGTTGAACAGACTAAGGATGGTTTGGCCAAGACTGGTGTGACTATTGGTGGATTGATAGGCCTCGTAGCGGCATTGTTAGCTGCTAGTGGTGTGTTAATCTACGTTTCACGCCGACGTAAGTAGCTAGCTGGGTTTGTGGTGGAAGCTAGCATGCTAGCTCCCACCACAAACACGCCTAGTTAATAGTCACAGTATCTGTTCAAACTAAAAGCATGGCTTAACGGCCAAAAGCATACCGCTATAGGTGAAGGTGGAGACAATTTTATGTCTCCACCTTCACCTATATTCCTAGAATATTTCTGGAGTTAGCTCTATCGGCTCAGAGCTCTCAACTAGACATTGAGCAAAATGTTCTTGTTCTTGCTCTACTACGGACGATTTAACGTCATATATTGACCAGTTGGGTTATGTTGTAAGTTCTTCACGCTATCTACAAGATGTTTGCGATCTTCAGCCCGATAGAAATCGAACTGATCAGCATCGACGAGCAAGACAGGGGAGGCGGCGTAATGGTTGTGCACCCAATCATCGTAGCCCTCCCATAACGATCGATAATACGACACAAGTTTATCGTCTTGCTCGAAATCGCGACCGCGCGAGCCAATGCGTTCCAAAATGGTCTCAAAAGACGCATGGAGGTAGATCATTAGATCGGGAGCTTTCTTTGGAAACTGTGAAATCTCCTTCATCATTTCATCGAGAATTTTCGCATAGAGTTTAAACTCTTCAGGTGAGATTCGCCCGAGATCAGTATTAACTTTTGCGAAATACCAATCTTCATAGATTGAGCGATCCATAATTGATGGTCCAGCGAATAAGGCGTGCTTAATATCGCGGTACCGTGACGTTAAAAACTCTAACTGTAGTAGAAAAGGATAACGTTTGCGGTTTTGCTCTTCTTCTGAAGCAGTATAGAAAAGAGGGAGAATATCATTACCTTCGACGTTTTCCGTATAAAGATCTATGTTGAGATCTGCTGCAATAATTGATGCGAGAGTTGTTTTACCAACCCCGATCATCCCTCCAACGACGAGCATGGTTCTCCTTAATGCTTATCAACATTCCACTGCGGAAAATGCGGTACATAATCTATACGGCGTTAATTTTAGTACGCTACTAGCCTAACTGCTTGGTAATCAGATGTGAGGAGATCCGCTAAATGTAGGGTTAATCGTCAGCAGGTAGGCGATATGTAGTATCAATCGCGTTGTGGTACGTCTATTTCTTATTGAGGTTACACTGCTCTCGGTGCGCATAAACACCGGTAAATAACGGGCAATCTTGCACGAACTTAGCGCAGTTTTAATCGCCGTAAAAGTTGGGCGTTGAGCGCGACGATCACCGTTGACGCAGACATGAGGAGGGCGCCAACACTCATCGGCATCGTAAATCCGATAGGAGCCAGGATTCCGGCAGCCAATGGCACCGAGATGAGGTTGTATCCGCCAGCCCACCACAGGTTTTGCTTCATCTTCCGATACGAGGCATCTGATAACGTGAGAATTGAAAGTACTGCACGTGGATCAGAGCTGGCGAGAATAACGCCAGCGGAGCTAATCGCTACATCGGTACCAGCACCGATAGCAATGCCGACGTCGGCTTGTGCAAGTGCTGGAGCGTCATTAACCCCATCGCCGACCATAGCCACGAACCGGCCTTCACGTTGTACGTGGCGAACTGTTTCTGCTTTCCCGTCAGGTTTAACACCGGCGAAAACACGATCGATGGAAAGGTTATGCGCTACGGTATGTGCAACCGCTTCGGCGTCGCCAGTCATCATAACCACCCCGATACCGCGCGCATGCAATTCTTCGATAGCCTGACGCGATTCGGGACGGACATCGTCAGCTAGCCGCACAGCGCCAAGCACCTTTTCTTCGTCGAGCACATGCAAAATTATTGCGCCTTCTTTTTTCCATTCGGCAGCGATTCGAAGCTCATCGTGATTATATTGAGCAAGCAATGCCGGGCCACCCACCGATATCGTGCGGCCGTCAACTAGCGCATGAACCCCAACACCAGCTTCCATCTGGAACTCACTAGAATCTGGAATATCAAGACTACGCTCAGCTGCGGCAGTAACGATCGCACGAGCCAAAGGATGTTCGCTACGATACTCCACCGCGGCTGCTAGTGCCAGAAGTTCGTCGTCGTCAATAGTGCTATGTATAGCGGTAACCGACGGGTGCCCTTGGGTCAGGGTGCCAGTTTTGTCGAAGAACACAGTATCGACAGTGCGCATGTTTTCCAGTGCGTGGCGGTCTTTGATAAGAACGCCGGCTTGAGCGGCACGCTGCGTTGCGATTGACACCACCAGAGGGATTGCGAGTCCGAGCGCGTGTGGACAGGCAATGACGAGCACCGTGATGGTTCGCGTCAATGCGCTAGTGGGGTTACCTAGGGCGCTCCATACGATAAACGTGATCAGAGCTGCGCTGAGGGCAAACCAGAAAAGCCATTGAGCTGCGCGGTCGGCTAAAAGTTGGGCGCGTGAGGTTGAAGATTGGGCGTCGAGGACCAGTTTTTGAATTCCGGCTAGTGCAGTATTTTCTCCGGTTGCGCTGACAGCGAGGTGGAGTGCGGAATCGGCGACGACGGTGCCAGCCACCACGGTTTCGCCAACGCTACGTTTTACCGGGGTTGATTCGCCGGTGATCATTGATTCGTCTACGTGAGCTGTGCCTTCGAGGATCTTTCCATCGGCAGGTACTGCGCTACCGGGGCGCACGAGCGTTATATCACCAGGCTGCAGGTCATGAACTGGGACGACGGTAATGGTTTCGCCTTCGATGAGTTCTGCTTCGTCGGGCAAAAGCGAAGCGAGAGATTCAAGTGCAGAAGAAGTTTGGGCAAGTGAGCGCATCTCGATCCAGTGCCCGAGCAACATGATAACGATCAGGAGAGCTAGTTCCCACCAAAAATCGAGGTGGAGTGTAATGAGGTTGAGTGTGCTGGCTAGGGAAGCGAAGAAAGCCACTGAAATAGCCAATGCGATGAGTAGCATCATTCCAGGGCGGCGTGACCTGATTTCGGAGAGCGCTCCGGATAAAAATGGTTTTCCACCCCAAACGTAGATGATGGTTGCTAGAACCGGAGAGATCCAGGTTATCAGGGTAGATGTGGGGAGCTCATAGCCAATAAAACTGGCAAACGTGGAGCTAAAGATTGTTGTAGGAATTGATAACGCTAGCATGATCCAAAATAGGTTACGGAACATGGCGACGTGATGTGAGTGGCCGGCGTGGTGCGTATGGTTTGAGTGGCTGGTGTGGTCTGTATGGTTTGAGTGGCCGGTGTGGTGTGAGTGGTGAGTCTCAGTGGCGCGGTGCTGATCGTGCGGTGGCATCTATAAACGTGCTTTCTCTCTTTTATGGCCGGGTAATGAGAGGTTACGAAGCTCTTATTGGGCGTAATAATCACTATTGATCGTAATCATGGGCACTCGTGGGAACAATGGTTTATTCGCAGAGAATAATCTCTCCCCGTGCGCACGAGCAACGTATAAAAAGAAGGCTGTAACGCACAGAAAGAAGGTCGCAACGCACAGAAAAGAAGGCTCTAACGCACAGAAAAGAAGGCTCTAACGCACAGAAAAGAAGGCTCTAACGCACAGAGAGATTGTCTGTGAAGATGGGTCACCCGTCCTGGTTGATGTGCACAGGTCTAGCTGGTGGGCGCGCGGATCTTATTCGATGCTTAGCGGGATTGATAAAGTTGAAAATTGTACTATTATGGTTGGTGTAAAACTTATTCGCCCGTGTCAGGAAAGAAGGAACTGCTATGACGCGCAAACTATACAACGGAACCTTAACTGATGTGAGCTTTGATCGAGAGATCTGTGAACATGCAGGGGAATGTGTTCGCGGGATGCCTTCGGTTTTTAATGTAAATGCCCGTCCTTGGATTAACCAGTCCGGTGTAACTACTGCTCAAGACGCTCACCATCTTGCCGATGTTATCGCCCGGTGCCCATCTGGTGCGCTCATTCTCGAACGTCTTGAAGTTGCCTAGCTTCTTGGGATGAGGGGTGAGCAGTTCACAACTGCCCATGGTTGCGATTGATGCAGCTATCATGCGCTAGATTAAAGGTATGGCGTAAAATCGTGAGCAAATAGAAATGAATGAAGTAGGTCTGTTATGACATGGGATCAACGATACCGTGCTGCTATTGAAACTGGGCAGAAGTTATTTTCCGACGAGCCAGCACTGTTAGTCGTCCAAGCACTCGACTCAATGAGTGGCCAACCTCAAGACTCCCATAGCCAACCACTCCTTGCAATTGATGTTGGGGCAGGAGAGGGACGTCATTCGAAAGAACTAGCTCGCCGTGGGTATTCAGTGATCGCACTAGAATCTGCGCAGAGTCTGGTTGAACATCACCGTCAGACTCCACAAAATCACTCACATATCGGAAAAGAAACGGATATTAGTTCACGCATCGACTGGACATTTGGTGATGTTCGCACCTATATGCCTTCTCAACTTGTTGATCTCGTTCTAGTGGCCTACCTCCATCAGCCCGAGTTTTCACTTCCCCAACAGCTCGCAAATATTGATACGTGGATAAAACCTGGTGGACAAATAGTGCTTGTTGGTCACTCGCGCAAGCAAGCTGGTCGAGATGTTGGCGGTCCACCCGATCCTAAAACGTTGTGGGACGTAGCAGAACTGCGTGCCGAATTGCATCGCCTAGGGTATTTCATTTCGAGAGCTGAAGATGTTGAGCGAACCGATGTGGAACGCCGCTCGGATGCAGGCCGCCGCGATAAACCCGTCGATGCTATCATCGTTGCCCAAAAACACGATTAAATAAAGCGCAGATAGCTGTAGAACATGCGTAAAAACAGCCTTATGAGTAGTGGCTGTCGCTTATTGTTCGCAGTGTGTGTAGGAACGTGGGTATCTACCAAACGTCCATGCCACTTAATGCGCAGCGTGTGTATGAAACCGAGGTAGACGGGGGGATATCAAGCTATTCGGGCCTGTCTCCCCGTAAACCCCGGATTTAGTACCGATGTGGTTGTGCTCGGATCCTGTCAAGGATACACCTGGTTTTTGGTTTATTTTTTGCTTTTCATTCGCCGTGTGACTAACTGTTCGACGAGGCGGTAGATGCCTTGAAAAACGAAGGCGTATCCAATGATTGCAGAGATAATGAATAGCATTCCAGTAACTGCCAGAGCCGAACGTGGCATATCATAAACGAAAGCAATACACGCTATGGCGAGGAGAAAGAAGGCTCCTGCTATCTTGAACGAACGCGAAGCAGCGCGCGGTTGAGACATGATGACCTCCTCGGTACCGAATGTTCCAAGAGACGATTCTATCTCGATTGTGCCGTTTCCAGTTGACTTCGGAACCGACTGGCTAAGGTGTGTGACGAGGTTTAGCACGCCATTCGAATTGGGCGATTTAGTCACGGGCCGCGTGATGATGTGCTTATCGTGAAGAATCCATCACCACGCTGCCGCGTCACTGTCCCGTTATCTGAGATTTACCGGGAATTTTTCAAGCAGGCGGAGCCATACTTCAGACGACGTAGGATAAGCCGGCACAGCATGGCGTAAAACACGCACCGGAAGCTCGCCAACGATCGCAACCGTAGCCGGATGGAGAAGTTCTGCCACATCTGGACCGACGAATGTAGCGCCGAGCACTACGCCGGTTTGGGCATCTACCACGAGTTTTGCTTTGCCTTCGACGTCATCACGCAACAATCCAACTCCAGCAACTGAACTAAGTTCAACCTCGCTGGTGGCCACTTCGTGTCCTTGCTCAACCGCTTGTTTTTCGGTCAATCCAACCGACGCGACCTGCGGATCAGTAAACACTACCTGTGGAACAGGAACCGGACCGATTGCGGGTGTTTGTTGCATACCGGAGAGTTTCGCGCCGAGCATTCGCGCTTCATATTTACCCTGATGGGTTAGCGATGCGCCTGGTCCGGCGTCCCCGATTGCATGTAGCCAGTCGGGAAGGTTTCCTGCGCGCACATCCTCAGGGGTCAAACCAACGCTTTGGAGTCCAACATTGTCTACCGCCGGGCGGCGACCAGTTGCGAGCAGTAGTTCATCGGCGTCGAAAGTCTTCGCAACACTCCCGTTCGAAGCGTCAGCAATATCGACGTCGACGTGTACCGTGCCACCGTGAATCCGTCCGATTTCTGTATTCGGGTTGGAGCTGGGATCTCGCTTGACTGATCTTACTTCGACGTTAGTGACGACGTCGATGCCTTGGTCTTCGAGTGATTTTTGGACGAACTTGCCGGCAAAAGGTTCACTCGCCTCGAGCAACGATGGCCCGCGCACAAGCATTGTCACTTGGCTTCCCATGGCTTGCATCCAGGCTGCTGCCTCCATTGCCACAACGCCGCCACCCACAATAATTAGACGAGAAGGAATTTCAACGACGCCGGTTGCGTCACGCGATCCCCACGCCTGCAGATCTTCATACATAGGCGGAATTACCGGTGTCGAGCCGGTAGCGAGGACAACTGCTACACGAGCGTGAACAGTGTAAGGGGTAGAAGCGTGTGAGTCCGTATCGGATTTTTCTTCACCCACTGGAGTAATTTCAACGAGCTTTTCTCCGATGATGCGTGCGCGTCCTCGTGCTACTTCTAGACCGGTATCGCGTGCCCACGTTACCTGGGAGCCATCGTCGTAGTTGTTTACCCAGTAATCGCGCCGAGCCATCATTTCTTGTGAGTCTAGGCTTCCATCGCTGACGCCTTGTAGGTGACGGGTTGTGTGAGCCACATCGACGGGACGAAGGAGTGCCTTGCTTGGCATACATGCATAGTAGGAGCACTCGCCACCGAAGAGCTCTTCGTCAACAAGGAGTACGGAGAGTCCACCTTCGTGGGCGTACTGTGCCACGTTTTCGCCTACAGGCCCGGCACCGATTACAACGACATCTATAGTTTGATCATTCATATACCTACAGTACACCCTCTTGCTACCCCAACGTCGAATATGGTGATTGTTTGGACCTTAATGTGGTGATTGTTCAGACCTTAATAACATAGGTGTTGTGGGCTTTACAGAGTTGCCGTATGCCGCATCGGCGAGGTGCCGCTAGACCTCAAAGGGTAGTTCTGCTATTACTTGTCTTGGCATGGGCGTTGGTGGGATACGGTATATGAAAAACGGTGAAAGCATGCCCAGGCTTGACGCAGGATCGGAAAGTATGACGCTGCTTTCACCAGTTTTATCCTACAAAAATTGTGTCTTGGCTAGTTAGCGGGAAAGACGTTCGCGTTTTCGTCTCACCATTGCGTGTATTGCTGATTCTTTAATGTTTTGTGAAGCCATG
Source organism: Arcanobacterium pinnipediorum (assembly GCF_023973165.1). Taxonomy (NCBI): domain Bacteria; kingdom Bacillati; phylum Actinomycetota; class Actinomycetes; order Actinomycetales; family Actinomycetaceae; genus Arcanobacterium; species Arcanobacterium pinnipediorum. Next base: position 552,231 of record NZ_CP099547.1, read on the forward strand.
GATCAGCTAGGAGAAGCGTTTTAGCTCAGTGCGCTCAAAGCATGAGTGCATGGAAGAAAACACATTTGTTAGCTCACTCTTGATATGGGCTCGGCTTAACCAGCGGTCAATCCGTCCAAATCCATCGCAACTAGCAACCAGTCCAGCCAAATCCGACTTTCTACCAGCCTCTACAATCCCGTTTCACCTCCTATCCAGCCTGCTTCCAGTCCGGATAGGAGTATAAGTTGTGCCGAAACCGGGGTATTTGGGGTGATGACCCCGTATACGAGGACATCGCCCCAAATACCCCGGTTTTGCGACAGGCCAACCTCATCACCAGCCTCGAAAACCCGACATTTCAGAATAAAACCGGGTTCGGTTGGTCGGGTGCGGCTGTTTAAGTAGATTGCTGCGGATTGGCCGACAAGATAAACGGTTTTTATGGCGTGGTCGGCGCGAAAAACGTCAGTTATAGATTGCTGCGGGCTAGTAAGCAGAATAAAAGTGGTAGTTATGGGTTTATTAGACAAGATGAGAAGTAGTTGTGAGGTATTAGCTAGGATCATCGGCGGTTTGGAAGAGATATTCAGAGGCTAGACGGTATGGCAAGTAGGCTGTGTTCCGCCTATGGGTCAGAGCTGAGCATCCGGGTTAAACACTAACGCCCCAGAATCAGGGAAACACCATGCCCGCTAACTACTACACTCGGCCATTATGCTACACCGGCAATCCCTACAGGCGACTCCTCAACATGATCCACCCTGACCCCACTAAAACGCGAAGAGCCTATTTTCATCGAAATCCTCCAAGACATAGATCTTAAAATAGTGAAGCTTACTTGGTGATCTCGGGGTTGAGTGTCGTGGCACTAGCTTCGCAGTAGCAACCCGACGTGGCGTTCACCCCACCACGAGAGAAAATCTTGAGCCGTTTGGATGTTAGGTTCTTCAAATGCGCCGTCAAATGAGGCGAGAATACCGTTTGTTGCTTCAGCTAGTGCAATGGCAACGAAGCCGTAGCCGATTGAGGCGACAGCTGGCGTAGCTACATTCCGGTACTCGGACCAGTAATGATCTTGAGCGAGCAGTTTCTTCAGAACTTCAGGAGGTAGTACGTCTTCGAACTCTTCAACAATGGCCCACTGACCTAGATGCTCGGGCTTGGAGCTAAACGGGTAGATTAAATCCTCCGCGGTGATCAGGTCATCATCTTCAACTGGCAAACAGCTTGGCCATGAACTCGAATCCCATTTACCGTCAATCCAATAGCTAAAGCCAATCTCTAAGCCTGGGGTCCAGCGTAGATCTAGCTCGGCGTAGTGAAGTTTTGAATAATTGGCATAGGTGTAGAACGCTTTGATCTCAATCGTTGATTCAATCATGTATTGGTGGAGCAACGATTGGAACAGTTCTTGACTCCGTGCACGGGTTTCTTCCACGAGTGGGAAAATATTCGTCGTGGGGTAGATGTTGATCGTTGTGGACATATCTCTATTCTAGAACCCACCACCGACATATTTTCTGTACAGATGAATTGGTATAACTGATACTGAAAGTGAAAAGTAAATGCTGAAACTTTTGCTATGCGGAGATAACGGGCCAGAGCCGCGCCAATGTAACCGCCGACTAACAATTTCCAATCGTTCAACGGCAACAAAGTCGTCGAAAATGATAAGACTTCTCGAATCCTTGAATCACAGTTGAGCAGGGGTCTTGTTGTTTATGGGCGAGTTGTAGACTTCAGCTTACAGCATTCTGGTGCCGCCCTAGAGTTGTCCTGTACTGAAGAGTTGCGTTGCTCTGCGAAGAAGGGTGCGGTTCATCTCTTTCGTCGGCTGTTCAGCTCGAGTGGGGTGTTTCATCGGACCGTTTAAGTGGCTGAAGTACTCGAGTCGTTTCGATGCTGCCTTGGTTGAGTGCTTCGGCGATGAGTTCAGTGAGGGTTTCGTTTTCTTCCTCATGTGATGGATTCGCTTGGAGCGTGCGTGTGATGGTTCTGAAGCGCTTGATGGGTGTCGATTCGTCGCGAGGTCGAAGTAGGTTGCCCAGCCATATCCTTCCGTACTTCCAGGCAGTAACTCAAAGTCTTGGTGGAGGATACCGAGTAGGGATCTATGCCTCAAGAAATATCTGCAGCCGCGTATCACAAGCAGGATACGCAGTAGCGTCCTTTGTTTCAGACATGTCCACAGGCTTTTCAGGAAACCTGGGATTCCCAATCCCAAACAACTGGGTATTCGACCAATTCCACGAAATCAGCGGATACCGAGGAAAGTGGGATCTCGATCGAGTGGCTTATTCGCCAAAATTTGGCGGTGTTGATCAAGTTATTTCCACTCAAGGTGTGATTCATTACGCCGGTACAGGTGATGTTGCTGGTAAACAGATCAACCCCAGTACGCAATACTCACAGCTTGATATGACCAGTCTTATTTGGCATTTGGAAAACCGGGTTGCCGATCTGCAAGCCAGTGGCAAAGTTGGATGGAATCTTCAGTATGTGAACGGTGAAAAGACATGGGTGAAAGAAAACATTGCTACCGTCATTCTAAATTTGCTTTCAGCTCATTACCTGAATAGTGGCTACAGTAGCGCATTTAAATGGACGGTTTCGGCGCAATCGTATCGCACAAAGGATAACGAAGCGTTGAGATCCGATCGAGTTGCGGCACAAATTCTGCAACAGCTGGACCGTTATGTGAAACTATCTTCAAGCGAAGTAACGATAACGGATATTAGTGGTCAGCGTCTCGACATGGCACATCTATTCGTGGTAATTTTGGGATACAATAATGACAAGATCATTCCTCGAGAATTTACGGGGTGGGCGGGTGACCTGGCAACCGCGATGAAAAACGTACGATATGTTGAGCAGTTTAACAACGCTCACCCGCCCGTAAAGATTCAAAGGTTTCAAGTCGCAGATGCGCTAGTAGGAAAGAAAGACTCGACCCCTGAGTTGTGGCTTGAGTTTTCAAATCTCATACTCAAGGGAGAGGCGACAAACGCGGCCGGAACAAAAAGTCAGCAGCAAGTTCGTAACGAATTCAGTCGAATGGATCTTTGTGCGGACGCCGATGCAATAGCTCTACACCGCATGTTGACAAATGTTAATTTCTCTGGAAAACACTTGCTGAGCAATTGCATGCAATCATATTTCATGGCTCTCCCACAAGGTTCATACCGCTTCAGAGTGATCGCTGAGTCTGTTGGCGCCTCAAACGAATTCGAAGCGGCCAAAACATTCGCATCCGTCATGTCCGGATCCTATTATGGAGGAACAAAAGAATACACAGCAATTGGCGTTACCGCAAAGCTATCTGATCTAACTCCTGTAGATTTCGTTGAACCAGTGTCAGCTGCTCTAGCAAAACGCTGTTTCGAGTAACCCGTAGATAGCTAAGGGGCCTGCGATAAGAACGCACTATAGCAAAAATATCGCAGACCCCTTAGTTACTTTTTCGAATCAATCTGTGCAAGACAAGAGACGCGAGAGGAGCTGCGAAAAGGATAGGAACAACGACGGGCACCTGCAGTATTGGATATGTGTCTAACAAAACAATTCTACTCACGGTTGGAGAATACAACATCACGCCTAAGCTCATACTGGAGAGTGCAGAAAACATAGACAGGTTGTACGTGCGCGTGCGTATCCCGACTGTCGTGAAAACCGCGGCGGTGATAAGTAGGAACGCTATCGCCATAGCGGGCAAAATTCCGCTTTTGAGGAACAAACCAAACAATATTGTCAGCGAACTAATTTCAAGTATGGAAACTAGAAAGTCTTCTGCTTCATTCACTTTACTTACGAAGTGGAACATCATAAAAGCGAATAACTGGGATGAGCCTATAACAGCGCAATATTTGAGGATAGTAGCGCGTGTTGGCGGTAATGAATGCTCGTACTTAACGTTGTGCTCTTTCATTTTTCTGCCTCCATATTCAAGGAAGAAATGTGTCTGACCGCTTGCCGAAAGCTAGCTGAATTCATTTATGAATAATTGATTGAGTCTTGTCCAAGTGCCACACCACCAGCAACAAGAGCGCAAACGGTGGGAATGGAAAACTGGCTCAGAAGTCGAGAAATAGAATCAATATGAGCTAAGGAACCAACACCATCGAGCGGAAACAGAAAAGCCACGCGCCAGCAAAATATGCTGTAGTGGACAAAGAAGCATAGCTGTCTTTCTCATTTTGCAGCTCCCTCACGTTTTGCGGGACATTGTACCGTAGAAGCAGAATTAGTAGTCGCACGCCTTAGCATGTTTTGTCTAAATATATACTAGAACTCAGCAGTTGAAACAAAGACGTTGTAACCACCACTAGAATCCGCCAAACTATCAAACTTGTTTGCGAGTATCGGTGTTCACTGGGCGCTTCCATAGTGTTGTGTAAAGTTCTGCTTGTATGATTTTCTCCAAAACCAGATGGAGCTTATTTGGGTGGTTTGCTTGGATGTGTATAGCCCGGAGTGTAGTGCTACAGCTAGAGCGATTAGTGCGTATGTGTTGCAATGGAAGCCGTTGAAGTGCCCCAGGTTTTGTTCCGTTTGAGTAGATGGGATAATCTGGACTATGCCAAAGAAATTTGATCAGGATGCGAAGGATCGCGTCGTCCGCTTGGTAGAAGACCGTATTGTGGCGGAGAATGTTTCCTTGCAAGAAGCGTGCAAGATTGTGGCACCGAAACTAGGTGTTTCTTGGCACACTGCTCGGCAATGGACTCAGGTAGCTCGTCGTGAAGGACGCGTTCTTGAACGCTTGCCGGAGGACTTGGAAGTCGAAAATGCGCGGCTACGCCGTGAAAATCAGGAGCTTCGCGATACTAATGAGTTGTTGAAAGCAGCGTCGGCTTTTTTCGCGTCGGAACTCGACCCGAAACGTCGGAAATGATTCGGTTCATTGATGAGTATCGAAATCGTTTCTCTGTCGAGTTCATCTGCAAGACGTTAAACACTCACCGTGTTGGTGGTTTCATCACTTCTCGTGGCTATCGTCAATCAAAATCCCGTGGTGTGAGTGCTCGTAGCCTGCGTGATGCTGCTGCCGATAGTGCATATCGTTGAGGTTCATGAAAGTAACTACAATGTCTACGGGATTCGTAAGATGTGGCACGCGTTGCGCCATGAGGGGATCGATATTGGTCGTGAGCAAACCGCTCGTTTGATGCGCCTTGCTGGAGTTAGTGGTAAAGGTAAGGGCCGCTTGCCTGTGACAACTCGCAAACCTCGGGGGCTAGATACTCGCCCGGACTTGGTGAAACGTGAATTTCGAGCTCCGAGGCCGAATCGGTTGTGGGTGGGGTGACATTACCTATGTCCGTACCCGTAAGGGGTTTGTCTACACCGCTTTTGTGACCGATGTGTTCTCCCGACGGATTGTCGGGTGGGCGCTAGTCGGTTCAATGCGAACTGAAGCGTTGCCGTTGCAGGCGCTCAATCAGGCGATCGTATGTGCGAAGAAAACAACTGGGCTGATTCACCATTCAGACCACGGCTCGCAGTATGTGTCCATTGTTTACAATGAGCGTCTTGCCGAGCATGGGATTACTGCCTCGACAGGGACGGTTGGCGATTCCTATGACAATGCTTTGGCTGAGAACGTCAACGGTTCTTACAAGAATGAGCTGATTCATAGGCGGTCATGGGCGGACGTGGTTGACGTAGAAATCGCGACGTTTGAATGGGTTTCGTGGTGGAACGAGTCACGACTTCACCAGAGCTTGGGCTACCGTACACCGGCTGAGGTTGAACAGGAGTTTTGGAACGGCAACACCGGCCATGAAATAATAGAAATCAAGGCACGTGCCTAGGAACAAAACCCGGGGCACTTCATCACACCACACGCTACCCAAGTCGCTGACCACTTCCACGTCATCACATTAGCTAACCGAGCCCTTGATCGTGTACGCCGGGGTGTTCAACAACAAACACTTGGACACCGCGGACGAAAAACCGACCCGCTCTACCGTATAAGACGCCAACTTGTCTACGGACAAGAAAAACTCACCGATAAAACACAACATCGGATCGAATCACTTTTACGCTTAGGAGACCCTCATGGTGAAGTCGCTATCGCTTACCGTGTCAAAGAACGCCTCCGAAATTTCTACGCTCAAGACAACATCACCACCGCTCAAACCATGCTTGATCAACTCATCAACCACACCAGCCAGGACTTCATGCCCCAAGAAATCCAACAACTTAGCCGAACACTTAAAAACTGGTATCACCAGATCCTGGCCTACCACCACGCCCGCCTATCGAACTCGATCACCGAAGCCATGAACAACCTCATCAAACGCATCAAAAGAATCGGCTACGGATTTACCAACTTCACCAACTACCGCATCAGATGCCTTCTCTACGCAGGCAAACCCAACTGGCGACTCCTCAACACAATCTTCCCCTAACCCCGCCAAAATCCGAAGAGCCGCTAAAACGCGAAGAGCCGCTTTTCTCATGCCCAGAAATCGTGGCAACAGGGAAGCGATTGTGCTCGGGAAGTGTTTCCGCAGGTCAGAGCTAACGCGCTAAACACTCGCTAATGGAAGTGTTTTTCTTGACCCCCTTGGGGCATAAGGGCTAACGCAAACGCCGACTTATCATTTTCGACGTCTAAGTGGATACTTAGACGTCGAAAATGATAAAAGCTGTATGCGCCAAGTAAACCTCTTTTGAACAGGGGTTTTGTTGTATGTAGGGCTGTTAGCTGGCGTGTTCTAGCCTCGGCGATCTAGCGTTCTTCGCTGTTCTGCTCGTTGGGGTGGCGCGCGTTCTTGGCTGAGGGGGTCTGCGAGCAGGCTCGCGTTAGCGAGTAATAAGCGAGGGGGCTTCTCAAGTGAATTCCTATATTCCATTATCGTTCAAGTGCTTTTGGATGTTGGCAAAGTCCTTATCCCGAGTGGTAAGTATCTGGTTGTAGTCACGTCACTAGGGGGGGGATATCTGGGCTGGCTGACAGTTATCTCGTACGCAATTCGTGCCGTGGAAAATGGCTGCCACGAGCTTATCGGCTTTGAACTCGATTGGGGCGCTAACCCTCAAAAATTATGGAAATTCAGTTTTCTTTAGGCTTAATATTCATGTAATATTTAGGTGTGCAGGCACGATGGAGTATCTGCAAAATCAGCCTAGGGAGGTGGTCTGACGTTATAGGCATCAGGGTTCAAACGTACAGCGACCGTGTATTGAACGCACTTTTTCAAGAGGTCTCAACCAGCTAGGTATTGGCAACTCTCATCACTCATCCTCCGCTACAGAGGACAAGTAACACCCGAGCGGTTAGCGCCACCAAACAAGATCGTCGCCGGATTGCATTCTCGCTGAAGCCCACAGAAAATCAGATGAATGATCAACTCTCTAACAGAAAGGAGAAATCGGTGACAAAACAAAAAGAGAACTTCGATTCGAGCCATAAAACCGATGAAGATCGCTCTCTATGGAGGTGCGATGTGTGGCTCTTGCTGGGTCTCGGAATAGGGGGGGTCTTAGGGCTTCTCACCTACACACAAGGTTGGTTATAGCTTATTTTACTTTGGAAGGATTAATTATGAACAGCGAACATTTTGGCGCCTCGTTCACAGAACTTACGCAAGAGGAAATGGACTTCATTACGGGAGCGAATGGTTCAGCACAACCCCATGCAACACCTACCGTGACAACCAGTTCATTTCCATGTATCAATATCACCACTAGTTCCTGGGTCTGTATTAGTGGAGGTGTTTCTGCTCTCTCGGGACTAGTTTCATACACAAAGCGGTGCATATAAGGAGGTAAATGTCATGAAACAACACGAAGAACTCGGTCCCAGCTTCGAGGGGCTGTCGCAGGAGGAAATGGACTTTGTTACGGGCGCAATGGGTGGAATCACACCAAATGCGACACCGACAGTAACAACCTCGTCCGTCCCTTGTGCGACTGTTAGCAAGGCCGTCTCGGGGGCACTAGTTAGCTGGACTGTCAGTTTCGTTGCGTCCGCTTGGACAAAATGTAGAGACTGACATGCTAATTATTTTTTAGAAGTTGGGGTGTGACTTAACTTCTAGTTCACACCCCAACTTCTAAAAGTGTAAAACGTTGTAGCTCCGATTTGAATCGACGTTCTCAACACCAGTGCAAAAATTGAAACGATAGGAAAGTAGTAATGGATCCGTTAAATTTTATTGGTGCACTCGACCTCAATGAACGCTGTGTAGCTATCCAGCGCGCCATAGAGGATGATCGGCTCGAGCCTCGATTCGTAGAGCTGGCTTGGTTTCAGTGGATTGAACGAAAGAAATCGCTAACCAATGACCAGATGAGCTCTGTGATGTCTATGCGAAAGTTTTCGCGAGAGATAATCTCGATGGCGAGCGACCCAAATCCAGATTCAGAAGTTAAAACAGTTCTCGCCGAAGCTGTTGAGGGGTCACATTGGTTTAAGGACATCTACCTTGACATGCAAAATCATAATTTCGATGAGGCTGCTGAAGTTGGTTATGCGCTACTCTATGCGCCATTCATTTCTCGTCTAGTTGAGTCCGTAACACCCTATATTAACGCATCAAATATTTTTACTGAGCGGATTCTCGAATCATTTATTATCAACTTGGCCAGTTCGCTTCATCGCCTTTGCGTGCGATGCGTAATTCATGCGTTACAGGTACACGGGGTAGTAGATGGTAGCAACGACGAAACAGGTGAACGTTTGGTCGACTTTCTTTCCACATACGCGCAACGTCAAAATCTTGAAACCTTTTATTCTGAATATCCGAATTTAGCGCGCTGTATGAGCGAAACGACTAGCCGCCACATTGATTTCACCTTAGAGATGTGCAGGAATCTCACTGATGTTTCCTCCCAGATTGGTCTTAGCCGAACTTGCCGCATTAGTAACATCACAATAGGAGAAGGGGATACTCATCGTGGAGGGCGTACCGTTGCGCGAGTTCAAACTGAAACTGATGACGTAATGTACTACAAACCTCACGTTTTAAAGTCAGAGAAATTATTTCACCAAGTGGTCGAGCATCTCAATAACTATAGCGACCTTTTGCCACTTTCGCTTCCTAAAATCTGGTGGTTCAACGGGTTTTCTATTTCGCGAGAGGTTTCTTACCTTCCGTGCGAGAGTCATACCCAAGTGCAACGAGCCTATCGCCGATTTGGTGAATTATTGGGAATAAGTTATATTTTTCAGTTCACAGATTTGCATATGGAAAATCTTGTCATCTCGGGTGAACACCCCATCATTGTTGATGCGGAAACTTTCATCGCAAATCGACTTAGTTTTGATACTAGTGGCTTCTCAAAAGCATCTGCTGAAGTATTGAAACAAGCAGCACGATTTGTTACAAGCTCAATATTATTACCAAGCAAGATATATCTTGACGCTTCGCTCAGAAGTGTTGATTTAGGCGCTATTAGTGCTGGTGAACAGAATGTTGATGGCGTGCTGGTTCTTAAGGACGTAGACAATGTGAATGTGCGATTTGAACGTAGTTCAGGTGTCGTGCCGGCTGCTAAGAATCAAATTCGACATGGTGATTCGGTTACGGACTATCGTAAATACACAGATGAAGTGTTGCTAGGCTTCACCTCTGCCCTTGACTGCATTTCACATTGTGCCGATGAACTAGTGAAGATTGTTCAAGGCTTCAGCGATGCTGAAAGTAGAGTTCTAATCCGGGCTACTAGTTCTTACGCTAGACTACTTGACTTTTCACTACACCCGAGCTGTATGCAAGATCGCCGCGAGTCCGATAAGATTTTTGAAAATCTATTCGCAATGCCAGGCATTTCGCCTGAAATTTATCTAGCCGAGTATTACGACATGTCTCATGGTGATGTGCCGTATTTCACGACCCCCATAAATTCCACCGACATAATAGATTCTCTTGGCAATCGCATCGACAATGCATTCGAGGAAAGCGCACAACGTATTGTGGTTCACCATCTTCGTACGGGCGTTGATGCATTGTCCGTCAATGCGCAAAAAACTCTAATTCGTGCCAAGATTGGTTCGGTGGATGAGGCGACATCTGCAGATTCACTGGATTCAGATTTTCACGGATTTTCACGTAGCAAGAACCATGAACAATCGCTTGCAATGTTCAAAGATACGATTTCTAAAATTGCCGATGCAGGTGTGAGATGCTCAGTCCAATCGAATATCGACAATTCTGTTTCGTGGCTCAGTTTGGATGAAGACCATGACTTCATCCCTGTCCCCCTGCAAAGTGATGTGTACTCCGGTATGGCAGGGGTAGGTTTATTTTATCTCCAACTTGGAGATGTATTAGGGCGTGCAGATTATCTTCAAATGGCTGAGCGAATACGCGACACACTATTACTTCCACTACCATCAATGTCGCCCGGATTATCTGCATTTGTTGGTCCGACTTCCAGTGTCCCATTTGCTCTTAAACTGTACGCGTTGAACCAAAACCGAACAAATCGAAAATTTATGATTGACGGCATGACTAGTATTCGAAGTGTCGTGGAAAGCGGAAAGTTTGATGATTTTTCTTGGCTGACGGGTGTATCCAGTCTGCTACCGTTATTAATTGACTGCTACGAGATAACTGGTGATGACATTTGGTTGGGTCCTACGCATGCCCTTGCCGATCAGCTTGCAGAATCTATTACAAAGATTTCGTTCAACGATGCGGGTGTAGCACATGGACAATTAGGTCTTGCGTTGAGTCTAATGAGATACGGCACGGAGATGGACTCGCCGAGGCACACGGATGTCGCGAAGAGTGTTTTGAAAGTCGTGGGCGAGCACCCTTGGGGTCTTGAGGGGATTCGCTCGTATTGCAGAGGAATTGCCGGCTTCCTCCATGTTGTTAGCGATGCAGTCCAGAGTGGCGTTCTCGACAAGGAAGAATTGATTTTAGCTGCGGATGCTACGGGATTCTTCAACTACGACCTGATGCGTAGTGATTGTCTCTGTCATGGGAATTGCGGTACTATTGACGCCGCAATTTCGGCGTACCAAGCATCTGGGGAAGAACGCTTTATAGAGTACGCATGGGACTTGGCGAGGGCAATGGTAGATCGAGCGAACATGGCCGGCGCTTTTGCGGTGGAAACTCGTCCTGGTTTCCCTAACGTAGGACTATTTAAATCTCTTACCGGTATAGGGTACACGCTTTTAAGGCTCACAAACGCGCATATTCCTAGTATTCTAGTCCTGTCAAAAGGTGGGGAGTGACATAATGAGTAATGTCCTATTCATCCTGGGTTCCAGGAATGTCGAATCGAAACAGCTAGCGTTCGCAAGGTCGCTGGCGGGGCTTCTCATGAAAGATGGTGTCGATTGTGAAATATTGACACCTAATGACTGGAAACTTCACTCGGTGAAGGATGGCTCAGTGTTTGTTACGGGGATTGATAGCGCTGATGAAATCGAGGAAGACTCCGGGAAATGGCTCAAGGAAAAATTAATTAGCTGTGACCTTCTTGTCCTTGGGACACCTGTATATGCACACGCCGTTTCAGCGGATATCAAACTGCTTATTGAGCGAATCTCGGGTTGGTTGCATATCTTTCGCTTATTAGGAAAGCCTGGGGTCTCTATCGTTTCTGCCTCAAATAACGGATTTACCGAGGTGCAGAACTACCTTGAGTTCATCATGGAGAGTCTTGGGGTTGAGCTCATCGAGGACGTTGTGTTACTTGATCAGCAAGGGCGCTTTGATTCTCAACTAAGGCAGGTCTATGAAGCTATACATAGAGCTTTGATGCCTGGTCGGAAACCAAGGGTAGGAAGAATAGCGGAGCAACAGTTTACCTATTATAAGCGCATTTTCGCTAACCGCCCTCGCGACCTCGCCGAACCTAGGTACTGGGAGGAAAGAGGATGGTTCGATTACGACTCGTTGCAGCAGTATCTTAACTCAGGCGGTAGGTCTAAATGAAAAAACGCATTCCTCTCGTCGAGCAGAACAATAAAAGCGAATGCGGCATTGCTGTCGTTGCAATGATATTGAAATACTTTGGCTTCACGGTCACTCTTTTGGACTTAGAGCAGCGCTATGGAGTACCACGAGGGGGGACGTCGTTTTCAAATTTGGTGTCGATTCTGATTGACTACGGCATAAGATGTAAAGGCGTTCGAGTGCGCAATGCCAGCGATCTTGGATTGCTTAAAATGCCAGCTATCTGTCATTGGAACAGTGATCACTTTGTTGTATTTGAGAAGTATAGGAGGGGCGCATTTACAGTTATAGACCCAGCTCGCGGGAGATTGAAGTATTCTAAGCAAGAATTTGAAGACTCCTTCACGGGCATGGTTATACTAATCGAAGGAATAGATGTAAAATCTCGGTTAAAGCCAACTCGAACATTCTTCGGCAATTCAATTGTGGTGTTGGTAAGACAGCTGTCCGGTTCAGTATATTTTATTACTGGTCTAACACTCGCAGCTCAAATGCTATCTCTTGCATTTGTTTTCGTCCAGCGTTGGGTAGTTGATAATATAACGAGTCTACAGAGCGGTGTTTCACCGCTTGTACTGAGCCTATCTCTAGGATTTACGGCTCTCGTTTATTATATCCTCCAGAGTACCCGTATCTTATGTACAACTAAATTTCAACTGGCATTTGAGCGCCTTGTTCAGTTTAAATTTATGCAACGGATGATTGATTTTCCTATGAGGTTCTTCGCGATTCATGGGACTGGTGATCTACTGTTCCGAATTCATTCAACGAGTCTTGTTCAGCAGATTATCTCGCAGAGGATTCTCACAGCTGTGGTTGACGTCATGTTTGCTTCGGTCTATTTGGTAGTGATGATAATGTTCTCGCCAATTTTAGCCTGTATTGTTATTATACAGACGGCTGTCATAGCAGCGATTTCTATAGCGTACTCGGTTAAGAACAGGAACCTAGTCTCACGCGGAGTTCACCGTGAGGTCGCGGCGCAAGAAATTCTTGCAGAGTATTTTGGAGCTATTGAGACATATAAGTCATTGGGTATTGAGGAACAGGTTCTCAATCGCTGGAAACGTAGCTTCCTTGATAAGCAGGTATTTGATTTGAAAAAGGGGATCCTTGCTGCACGACTGAACACAGTTGGCGAGGCGTTGAGCTTTATCCTTCCAATGGCGTTGCTCTGCGTAGGTCTTATGCTATCTCTTGAGGGCGACGTTTCACTTGGTACAGTAATTGGGTTTTTGTCGCTTTCCGGTGCATTCTTAACGCCAGTGACAACGGTGCTTGAGTCGCTTTCTCAGCTAATTACGGTCAAAACCTACATCTCGAAAGTGTCTGAGATTTTAGATTTTGCGCCTCCAGCTGGCGAGCGCTCAGGTTTGTTGGAGCTAAATGAGTTGCCAGCGTCAATCGAGGCTAAAGAGGTTTCATTCCGGTATAGCGCCTTTGAGCAGCTGTGTGTTGACAATCTCTCACTTTGTATCAATCGTGGCGATCGTATCGCAATAGTGGGGCCAAGCGGTTCAGGCAAAAGCACGCTTCTTAAGCTGTTGTCCGGAATGCTGTATCCATATTCTGGAACTGTCACAGTCAATGGTGTTGATAGTAAGAAATTTCATAGGAATTCTTTATGTCGTTACGTTGCATATTCATCTCAGGATTCTTCTCTTTTTTCTGGTTCCATTCTCGAAAATATTTCCCTTAGTGAGAAATTGAGTGAGGCGGACTATTTAAAGCTCAGCGACATTTGCGATGAGCTAGGTGTTTCTGAGTTAGTCTCCAATAGCCCGATGGGTTTCTACACAAACATATCCAACGGAGGCTCCAATATTTCAGGTGGCCAGAAACAGCGAATCATACTAGCTCGATCCCTGTTTTCCGAGGCAGAATTCTTATTGCTTGATGAACCTACCAGTGCTCTCGACAGCTTATCGGAAACGAAAGTTTTTTCGTATCTTTCACGGATGTCTAAAACTATTGTGGTCGTGGCGCATCGCTTAGAAACGATACGCCACTTTGACAAGATATTTGTCATGGATGAGGGAGCAGTTGTTGAGTCTGGTACCCACACTGAGCTTTTGGCTCAGGGCGGACTTTATTCAAGATTATACCGCTGACTTTCCCCATGGCATTTTTATTAGCGCATCTGTATCTTCCAATCGGAGTCTGTGTTATAACTCCGGATTCCTGAAGTGTTTACATCCCTAAAGAAAACGGTCCAAAACCAGGTTCAGTCCAATTAGTAGTTTCCATAATGGCTTGTAATTGATCTTCATCGCGCACTTTCCTCTTTCTTGAGAGTCTTGCTGGGTTTCTTGTTCCATGTCCATCCGTAGAGTGCTTCGTGTTCTTTGCCGAGCTCGATTACTGCTGTCTGGGTGACAATCGCGTTGACTGCGGGCGCTTCTGTGTAGTGTTCGTCTTTGTCGAAGGCGATGAATATCTGCTTGTTGGTGAATTGTTGGTATAGTTCTAGGATTCTTCCGACGGTTGCGTCTTCGATGCTTTGGTGGAGTGGGTGATCGTGGATCACGTATGGAAGCGCGGTCAGCTCCAGCATGGCTAGGTCGAACAGGATCAGGTTCTTTCCTGTGGTGCCGGTGCCGTCGTCGACTTCGGAGCCGTAGGTGTAGCTCTTGCCGGTGTCGGAGAATGTGAGCACTGGTGGGTACCAGTCTCCTGAGCCTTCATGGATGAACCGGTCGAGGTGTGCGATCTCTGCGTTGAGTTTCGTTTCGATCTCATGGTCGTAGCTCTTGCGGGTCTCATTCAGGCTGGTTTCAGCCTCTTTTTTCGCTGATTTGAGGTCTTGGGTTGCTTCCCATGCCTCTATTTGTTCCTTGACGAGTGCAAGCTGCCCGCCGATTTCCGCGTTACGGCGCAGTTCTTTCTCCGAGACGTGGATGGGCACATTCAAATCTCGAAGCTGTTGCTCGGCCTCCTTAATGTACGTGGTCAGTGAGGCGAGCTCTTGCTGGTAGGTGGTGATCTGGTCTTCTACTTCGTCGGAGACGATTTGGGCGATGGTGCGGTGGAAGCGCTGCACGTCTTCGATTCGCTCAAGGTCCGTGTCGGGGAAGAATACGTGCAGTTGTGCGAGATCTGGGTCGCTGATTGCAGGGAAATCTTCATTCAGGGACTGTGTGAGGCGCTGAATTTTTGCTTTCAGTCTGCCGTGTGTAATTCGTAGCCCGTGAAGGTGGCTTTTGATAGTGGCTGCTTGGTCAGAATGTTCGACGTCGAGTTCAAGCATGGCCTGATCGGTGCCTTTGATGTGCGCGTCGAGTTCTGATTCGAGTTGGTGGACGTGCTTGACTGCTTGCGTGTATTCCTTCTTCAACCGCAGTTTTTGCGCTTGGAAGACACCAATCTTTTGGGTCTTTTGCACGGCTTTGAGGTTTTCCGTGGCCGTGGTGAGAGCTTGCTCGAGCTCTTTGAGGTAGTCGTAGACATCGAAAAGTTGACGCATCACAGCCAACCCAGTGGCGACTGGTTCACGGCCGGGGCCTTGCAGTGGGGTCTCAACGTTGCTCAGTGCTTTTTGCTGGATGCGGGCAAATCTCGTCACGATCTGCCGGAAGGAAGCATCCATGTCTGCTAGACCGTATTGCCGTTTGAGCCAGCCTACGTACTCGTCGAACTCCCACCGCTCAGCGGGGTTCTTGTATTCGGGGTCCTCATAGGTTTGGACGAATCCTGGCACGTTGGTGGTGCGCGAGAAGTAGTAGTCCACGTTGTTAAAGCGGAAGGTGAAGTAGATCGTGTGCGGGCCTTCAGCCTTCGCGCTGACGGCTTTGGATTTTGCAAATGTTGAGCCGCCGAACGCGTAGTCGACGATGAACAGCAGAGTGGACTTGCCGATCGAGTTCTGTGCGCTTTGCCCGCCGCGCACCGTGTTCAATCCCGGATGGAACACGATCGGCGGACGAACCTTGCCGTTATTGCGGAACTTGTCTGACCAGACGCTAACGAGCACGGACAATCACCCCTGTCGTGGAGTCGAGGTTGATCTGTTTAAGAGCAAACAAGGCAGTGAGCGCATCGAGAACGTCCTCGATCGCGGGATTATCGAGCCTCGCGCGGAGCTCGCTGATGCTGACTGGCTCGGCCTCAAGAACAGTGAGGATGGGCGCGAATAGCGCGAGCGTGGACTCCCCAAACGGGTAGAGCTTGTTAGGAAAGCGCATACTGAGGCTCCTTCCCGCTGGTGGCTGGTGGTTGCGGGGCTTCGAACACGTCACATTTTTGGATAAAGTAGGACACCACTGCCTGGCATGCGATGGGTTTGCCGCCGGTGGTGGTCTGTAGCCATTGCGTGAGCTGAGCGAACACGTCGTCCTGGGCAATGCCAAGGCGTTTGAGTCTGCGGTATTGAGAGTTGATCGAGTGTCGGATTTCGTCGAAGTCCCAGCCGTCGCTGTAGTCAATCTGTTTTAACGTCGCTTCGATGAAGGCGTACCACGTTGCGACGTGCGCTAAAACGGTCTCCTGCAACATGAAGTCATCTGGAATTTTTGTTTCGACTGCCAGTGGCTCTGTGATCGGCTGATGCAAATCGACTCGGTTAGCGCCGACTATCTTCTCCAGAACTTGTCGTATCCACTGTTCCATCCCCTCCGGGGACATGGTTAGGCGAGATTTGAACTGCGAAACGAGTCGATCCTTGATTGCCTTGAGTTCTTGCACGGCTTGTGGGTTAGTTCCCGTGTGCATTGCATGGTGATGGGGGCAGAGCGCGATCAGATTCGCAGGAGATCGCGGATCACCTGCGGGATCAATGACGGTTACCTCGAAGCTCGGGACCGCCACGCCTTGATCGTTGACCTGAAGAAGTTGGTCCATACAACCCAAGGCAGGGCAGGTAGACCCGGCTTCCATCTGCAACGCCTGACCCAAACGCTTGTGCGCTGCGACCGTTTGGATACGCCGAACCTTTTCTTGAGCATCCTCTACCAGCTGCCGGTTAGACACAGCCGCAGTTAATGCTCGTGTGAAGTAATCAGCGCACCATTCAGGGACACGATCCCACGTGATCGAAGGCTCGAACGGGTGGATCGCTTCCGCCATGCGTTCCAGCTGAGGTTGGCTACGCTCCTGCAACTTCGCAACGAGTCCGTAGGGCTCGAAATTTTGTCTCAAGACTGGCTCAGCAATATCTGAGTTGAAGGGCCTGTTGCCGCTGGCGATGTG
Source organism: Arcanobacterium pinnipediorum (assembly GCF_023973165.1). Lineage (NCBI taxonomy): Bacteria > Bacillati > Actinomycetota > Actinomycetes > Actinomycetales > Actinomycetaceae > Arcanobacterium > Arcanobacterium pinnipediorum. Next base: position 569,318 of record NZ_CP099547.1, read on the forward strand.
GTTCAACGACGCAGCCGGAGGGGCCATCACTGGATCGTCATCAGTGCCCTCAAAACCCGGTTCTGCCTCACACACCAGAGACAGCAGACTCCGCATCCGTTCTTCCCGGTTGGATCCAAGGTCGAGATTCGAGCTCAACAGCTTAAAGAAGTCCTTGAACTCCACCAGCGCCTCCTCGTCTCAACCCTGTCTCAATTGATGTCTCAGTTCGTCTCGAGTGCCTCCGTAGCGTCATTGACAGTGGCAGCGAGCTAACTGAGCAAAACATCAGTCCCACTGATTCTACCGAAATTATCTCGCGGTTGCGAAGAATTATTGGCCCAGATCTGTGAGGAGGTGAAGCACATGGGTAAGAACCGTATGCAGACGTCTGCGAAGGTGGCGTCCAAGGCATCGAAGATTCTGACCGATGGCCGGTATGGCAAGGACTCGAAATCTGTTGCCGCGTCAGCGTTGGCGCAGGCCAAGCCATCCAAGCGCGGCAAGTAGCCGCAACCACTCCTGCTCTGGTGTGAGTGATTTTCGCACCAGAGCGGGTGGAGGCGGTAGCGCTGGTGGCCACCAGTACTGACGTTCTCCATGCCTGAGCGTGATTGTTCGGGAGTTCATCTGGCGGATGGGCAAGCCCTATGGCGGGTGCAGGCCGTGGGGTTGGACAAAAGATTCACTAGTGAGACCTGCTCTGGGAGCGCTCGGCGGGTCACCTCACCCAACCCTCTTTTTGTGAGGGCGGGTGGGGTGGCTCGCCTTTGTCGTCTTCCTAGCAGTTCTCACCAGTGATCTGAGCCAAACAGATCAGGTCTCCAAATCACCGGGATTCCCGGAGAAATGGAGATCCTTCGATGAAGGTCACTTTCAAGCACGAAGCGGAAAACAACAAGAACGAGTCCATCACTGACACTTTCGATATCGACCCTGGTGAGTTCGCTCTCATGATCGCTACCGACCTTGAACAACGCGCCGCCGAATTGGGTGTTCCGCTTGATCAGGTCAAACCCCGCACACCGCAGAAGATTCTCGACGAGCTGTGGAACGCAGAAGAAGCGGCCACACATAAGGCGGTTCGTGGAGATCGTGGCAAAGGCAAGAAGAAGTGCACGTGCGGGGCTGGGTGCGGTCCTCGTCGTGGGTGCCGTCTGCCGAACAACACGCCGTTCTCGTATGAGCAGATGCTCGAAATCGACCAAGACCCGGCCTCGCCAGGTATCAGTGCCGAGGACCAGGTCATTGAACGTGAAGACAGTGCTCAGCATGTCCGTGAGCTCGAGGCTATGCGTGACGCCATCGCTGGGTTGGATCCTCAGCATCGTGAGGTGATGACTCGTCTGCTCGCAACCGACAAGCTCAACCAGGCGCAGGTGGCACGGGATATGGGGTTGACCCGTGCGCGGGTTTCGCAGCTGGTGGCAGAGGTGAAATCGCTGATTCGGCAGGTGGTTGAGGAGGCCCGATTTAACACTTTCGGCGGTGTCGGCAGTGGGGTGAAGGGAGAAGCCAACCGGGCTACTCCCACCAACATGGAAGAAAGGTAAGCCCAATGACTCGACATATTCTCAAGCTTCATATTGCCCGGCGTATCCCTGACGATCCCGGAATCGTCGCCACCAAAACCGTGACGCTACGTGAACGGCTCATGCGTCTGCTGCTTGGCACCCCGCGCAAAGTCATGATCCTTGTCCCCGGTGACTCGGTCAAGCAGATCGACATCACCGAAAACACTGACGACGACCTCATGGCGTTAGCGGATGCTCTCAAGGCAGGTGGATCCAAATGATGATGCCAGAACTCAATGCCTTTATTCGTGACGGAAACCAGGTCATGCGATCGCTTGCTGATTTGCTTGCTCGGGCTCAGCAGATTGCTGAGGAGAGCTTCGAAGATCACGCAGGTATGTCAGGTGAACGTCCGGAGCTCGCATTGCAGATCAAGGAACCCGTCGAAACCATCACGGCCACGCAGGCCCAGCCAGAACTGCTTGTGGACGATCCTGAGGTTGAGCCTGAACCAGTCGTGACGCTCGAAGAAGTACGTGCTTTTCTCTCTGACCTCTCGGCGCAAGGCCTCACTGCGAAAGTTCGGGAGCTGATCGTTGCGGCCGGTGCGGACAAGCTCTCCGCCGTGGATTCGTCGAAGCTTGGCTGGCTGCTCGAGCGGGCGAAGGAGATCGCTGATGGCACCATCTGACCACGCATTATTGAGCGCCTCTGGTGCTCACAGGTGGCTCAACTGCACACCGTCGGCGCGCCTCGAATCCAACGAGCCGGAGTCGACGTCGAATGCTGCTGAGCAAGGAACCGCCGCTCACGCCCTGGCTGAACACAAACTCCGTCGCGCATTGAAGCAGCGTTCGAAGCGGCCAGTCTCGGACTGGATTGATGACGAGATGGAAACCTTGACCGACGACTATGTCGCATACGTGCAAGAACACATCTCGATCGCTGAGGAGTCCTGTGGTGATCCGCAGGTGTTGATCGAGCAGCGCCTCGACTTCTCCCATATTGTGCCGGGAGGTTTTGGCACCGGGGACTGCGTCATCATCGCCGAACCTGTACTCCGGATTATCGATTTGAAGTACGGGCAAGGCGTGTTGGTTGAGGCGGACAACAATCCGCAGTTGATGCTCTATGCCCTCGGAGCGCTCCACACCTTCGGGGACCTCTACGACATCGAGACGGTGGCGGTGACGATCTATCAGCCACGTCGGGCGAACGTCGACACCTGGGAAATCTCTGTTGCTGAGCTCGAGCACTGGGCCGAAACAGAAGTGAAGCCAAAGGCCGAGCTCGCCGCTGCTGGTGGCGGCGAGTTTTGTCCTGGTTCGTGGTGCCAGTTCTGCAAGATCGCGCCCACCTGCCGGGCACGAGCCGAAGCGAACCTTGCGCTGGCCAAGTTGGAGTTCGCCCCACCAGCAGAACTGAGTGACGCGGAGATTGCTGATGTCTTGGCGCGGATTCCGCAGCTCAAAACCTGGGCATCGGACGTGGAAGCCTACGCCCTGTCCAGAGCTGTCAACCAAGGCGTCACGTTTGAGGGGTTCAAGCTCGTTGCCGGACGTTCGATCCGCAAATACACCTCCGAAACCGAGGTGGCTGCAGCGGCTGAAGCAGCGGGCTATCGGGACATTTATGACCGCAAGCTCATCACCCTCACAGCCATGGAAACGCTGATGGGCAAATCCACCTTCAACGAGATCCTCGGCGACCTCGTAACCAAACCCGCGGGCAAGCCAACCCTGGTGCCTGCATCAGATAAACGGCCAGCGCTTGAACTGGTGAGCGCGGCCACCGATTTTCAAACAAACAAGTAACAAGTAGAAAGCAGAAGAGATTATGACAACGACCAATCCGACCCGTATCGTCACTGGCGAAGTTCGACTGTCCTACGCACACGTGTGGGAGCCAAACTCCATCCAAGGCGGAAAGCCCAAGTACTCCGTCTCCCTGATCATCCCCAAGTCCGACACAGCCACGATCGCCGCGATCGAGAAGGCAGTGGACGCGGCCATCGAGCAGGGCATTGGCAAGTTTGGGGGCAAGCGCCCGAACAAGGCGGCCCTCAAGCTACCGCTACGTGATGGGGATATTGAGCGTGACGACGAAGCCTACGCGAACGCCTATTTCCTCAATGCCAACTCACTGACCGCTCCGCAGATCGTCGACGAGCATGTGGCACCAATCTTGGACCGCGCCGAGGTCTACTCCGGCTGCTACGCGCGAGTGTCCCTGTCCTTCTATGCGTTCAACACGAATGGCAACCGTGGCATTGCCTGCGGCCTGGGCAATATCCAAAAGACCCGCGACGGTGAGTCCCTTGGCGGTGGGCGTGTCTCTGCTGAGACTGACTTTGGTGCCTTTGCCCCGGCCGACGACGACTTCCTGAACTGAGAGGACGCAGCATGTTTATGGAATGTTTCTGGGCCATCACCTTGGCTTACTGGGTTTACTACCTCATCCCGAACGGCGTTGTCGCTCTTGTTTCGTGGGTGATGGACAAGCGTGAAGAACGCCGATACGTGGCGATGCTCGAAGAAGAACGAGCACGCATCAAGGCAAGCAACATCGCGACGGCAGAAGCCTCGCCCTTGTAAGTAACCGATTCGTGGAGGGAACTGCCAATCTCGGTGGTTCCCTCCACTTTTCCCCTCTATGTGAAAGGAATGATCTATGCACTCATTGGCCTGCGATATTGAGACTTTCAGTCCCGTCCAGCTCGCCAAGACGGGCGTTTACCCGTATTCCGAACACCCAGACTTTGACCTGCTTCTCTTCGGCTACTCGATCGACGGCGGGCCGGTCGAGGTGGTTGATCTTGCCAGCGGGCAGACCATCCCCGAAGGCGTTCTCGCGGCACTGGTGGATCCGGGTGTGGTCAAGTGGGCTCATAACGCCGCCTTCGAGCGGGTCTGCTTGTCCGCATGGCTGCATCGCCATTACCCCAGCCTTCTCACTGAGGGGTTTCTTGATCCAGCGCAGTGGCGGTGCACCATGATCTGGTCGGCCTACCTTGGCCTGCCTATGAGTTTGGACGCGGTGGCGACCGTCCTCAAGCTCGATGTTCAAAAAGATACTGCGGGGCGCAAGCTGATCAAGCAGTTCTGCACACCTGCCATGCCCTCAGTCTTGAATGGCGGCAAACGCAGGAACCCACCATCCGCTGATCCGACTGGGTGGGCGCGGTTTATTGAGTACAACCGGCGCGACGTCGAGGTCGAACTCGCCATCCATGAGCGGCTTTCAGCGTTCCCGATGCCAGAGGCCGAGTGGAATACCTACGCGCTCGACCAACGCATCAACGACACCGGGATCCTGCTCGACCACACGCTGGTCAACAACGCCGTCACCATCGACCACGCCCACCGCGACACACTCCTGCAACACGCGAAAGAACTCACGGGGTTGGAGAATCCAAACTCGCCCCTCCAGCTCAAAGACTGGCTCCATAACCATGGCTGCGAACTCGAATCACTATCGAAGGCTGACGTCGATGCTGCCCTCGACACTGCTACTGGCGAGGTGAAAGAAGTCCTCGAACTGCGCGGCGATCTGGCAAAATCGAGCGTGAAGAAGTACCAGGCGATGCAGCACGTCGCAGGAGACGACGGCCGTGCCCGTGGCCTGTTGCAGTTCTACGGGGCAGGACGCACCGGACGGTTCGCCGGACGTTTAGTGCAGGTGCAGAATCTCCCCAGGAATTATCTGCCTGATCTCGACACAGCACGAGTACTTGTACGTAGTGGCAACCTTGATGCGTTGGAGTTGCTCTACGACTCGGTACCTGACACGCTCAGCCAACTCATCCGCACCGCATTCATCCCTAGTCCCGGCAATCGGTTTATCGTTGCGGACTTTTCCGCAATCGAGGCGCGTGTTATCGCCTGGCTCGCAGGAGAAACAACCACCTTGGACGCGTTCCGTGAAGGTAAAGACCTCTACTGCGAAACCGCATCGCGCATGTTTGGCGTCCCAGTTGAAAAACACGGCGTTAATGGTGAGCTTCGTCAGAAGGGGAAGATTGCGGTGCTTGCCTGTGGCTATGGCGGCTCTGTCGGTGCACTTAAAGCAATGGGAGCACTCACCATGGGCTTAGCCGAACACGAGCTCAAACCGATCGTCGACGCATGGCGAGCCGCCAACCCACACATCGTGCAGCTCTGGGCAGACGTCGAAGAAGCAGCCATCGCCGCGATCACCTCACGCCAACCAATCCGGCTACGCAACCTGCGCTTTACCCTCGAGTCTGGCATTCTCTTCATCGAACTACCGTCCGGTAGGCGGTTGGCGTATGTGCAGCCGCGCCTTGGTGAAAATCGTTGGGGTGGCACCTCGATCACCTACACCGGCACCACCACCGCCAGAAAATGGGGACAGCTCGAAACCTACGGCGGCAAGCTGGTCGAGAACATCGTCCAAGCCATCGCCCGCGACCTGCTCGTCACCGGCATGCACGCCGTCGCCAACGCAGGACACCAGATTGTGCTGCACGTGCACGACGAGATCGTCATCGACGAACCCACAGACTCAGGTTTCACCGTATCCGATGCATGCAAGCTCATGTCCACACTCCCAGCCTGGGCAGAAGGCCTACCACTGGACGCGGACGGATACGAATGCGACTACTACCGCAAGGACTAACTCCTATTCGTCGCTGAGCAGCAAGTTCGGGTTAGTTTCCATGAATTCGCGCAGGTACACGGCGATCTGCTGATTCGCAGCGTTCGGTGCTGGGTCGTTGTCGAGGTCGCGCAGGTATTCCATGAAGGCAAAGAGGCGCATGTTTTTCGCCATCGCCCACACCGTGGCCTTATCAATCTCACTCACACCACCCATGTTCGCCCGCGCACTATCGATTGTCTGCGGGGTATACCCGGCATGGATTTAACACTTGTGGGTTTGTCGGCAGTGTGGTGAGGCCCTTAACGCTTGTGCCGCCCGGCATGACTTTTTCTCTTCGGGGTCTCGGGAAGGAACCCCGCCATGGGAAACCAGATTCAATCATTTACCAATGACGTGTTCGGCACCATCCGCACCATCACTAACGATGGCCAGATCCTGTTTTGTGGGAAGGACGTCGCTACCGCACTCGGATACCAGGATCCGACGAACGCCGTAAAGCTGCACTGCCGTGGGGTGGCAAATTACCACCCCATCGAAGATGCACTCGGCCGAACCCAAAACGCCCGCTTCATTACCGAAGGTGACCTCTACCGCCTCATCATCTCCTCCAAACTTCCAGCAGCGCAGAAGTTCGAAGCCTGGGTGTTCGATGAGGTGTTGCCGACGATTCGCCGCCACGGCATGTACGCATACGACGAACTCCTCGCCGATGATGAATTCCTTGAGCATGCCATCGCCACGCTGCGTGCCGAGCGAGCCAAGCGCCTCGCCGCAGAGCAAGCCTTACTTGAAGCGGCACCGAAAGTCTCCTACTACGACCTCGTGCTGCAATCCGATTCGTTGCTGACGACGACCGCGATTGCGAAGGACTACGGGCTGAGCGCGAAGAAGCTCAACCGGATCCTGCGTGATGCTCACGTGCAGTTCCACCAGTCTGGTCGTTGGTTCCTCTACGCCAAGTACGCCGAGCAGGGATACACCCAGTCCAAGACCCACGAATACGGCGAGGGTCAGACTCGCACCCACATGTACTGGACGCAAAAGGGTCGCCTGTTTATCTACGACCTGCTCAAGAACCAGCTCGGGATCCTGCCGGTGATTGAGCGTGAAAGTCAGGTGCAAGCATGAGCACGACGGCTCTCGATATTGGGTTTTCAAAGAAGAACACCGAAGGGTACCTGGATCTAACGAGCTACCACGCTTTGAAAAAGCTCCAGCGTGAACAATTCGGATACCGTCCACTCATCTACATCTGCTCGCCTTACTCCTGCAACACGCAAGCGAACGTTGAGCTCGCCCGCCAATTCTGCGCCTTCGCAGTGGCGGCGGGCAAGATCCCGTTCGCCCCACACCTGCACTATCCGCAGTTCATGGATGACGACGATCCTGATCAGCGTGAGTTAGCGATGTTTTTCAACAGGGTGCTGCTCGCCAAGTGCGAAGCCCTGTGGGCGTATGTCGGACACGTCAGCCCTGGTATGCGTCTGGAGATCGGGTGGGCGCGCGACCTCGAGTTGCCGATTAAGTTTTTCGATTCTGATTTCAAGGAGGTCACCCCATGACCACGCCCTTCACCTTGTTCGCCGCCACGGTTACCGGCGTTCAGAACAACAACCACTACCCAAACCAACATCTGGTCGCCGACGCGGCATCCCTGTCTGCAGCCGCTGCCTTTGATCATGTGGCAGCCACGTATGTGAATAAGCGCCGCTCATCGGCAGCGTTCATCTCCTCGGATTGCGTGGTGATGGATATCGACAACGACCACACCGAAACCCAAACCGACTGGATCACCCCAGAACGCTTGGGTGAGCTCATGTCTGGTGTGGAGTTCATGACCGCCACTTCTCGCAACCACATGAAATCAAAGGGTGTGCTCTCGGCGCGGCCGCGTTTCCACGTCTACTTCCCAATCCGAGAAGTACGCGACGCGGACGAGTATGCGGGGTTGAAGCACCGCCTCGCGAGCAGGTTTGGGTTCTTCGATCGCAACGCTCTCGATGCAGGAAGGTTTATCTACGGCACGTCGAACCCGGTGGTTACAGTGAATGGGGGCGACCAGTTGCTTGATGGCTGGTTGGATATGGCTGATGAGCAGGACGTGTTCGCCGCCTTCGACCAGAGCACTTTGGTCATTGGCGAAGGCTCTCGCAACGCCACCCTCTCGCGCTTCGCAGGCAGGGTGCTCATCCGCTACGGCGAGACCGACCAAGCCCGCGACCTCTTCGACCGGAAAGCCAACCTGTGCGAACCACCGCTCAGTGACAGTGAGCTGACGACGATTTGGAATAGTGCCTGTAGGTTTGCTTCGAAAGTCGCCTCCGACCCGGGCTATCTGCCGCCCGAGGCGTATGAAGCATTGGCGGGTTTGCGTCCGGATGATTTTTCCGATGTCGGTCAGGCAGACACATTAGCTGGCGAATATGCGAACAAGATCCGCTACTCACTAGCCACCAAGTGGCTCGTCTACGACCGGGGCGTGTGGGATGAGAACGACCTGTCCGCACAAGGCGTGGTTCAGGAGCTAACCTCCCGCCAACTCGAAGAAGCAGACCGCCTCATCGCATCCACGTGGGAGACCATGACAGCAACCGGCGCAGATATCGTGATGGCCTCAGCCTCGTCGAAAGCACGCGGACTTGCCAAGCTCACGCCAGTGCAGGCGGCCGCGTTTCGGACCTGGGATGAGGCAAAGAACTACCACAAGTTCGTTCTCTCCAGGCGCTTGTCCCGCAACATTACGGCCACGTTGAAAGAAGCCGGGCCAATCTTGCAGGTACGTATCCGCGACCTCGACGTCGACCCCTACCAGCTCAACACCCCAACCGGGACGTGGGATCTCCGCGACGGTGCCAGCCACGAGCACAACCCGGCAGATCTGCTGACCAAGCAGACCGCTGTTGGGCCAAGCGATGACGGCGCACAGATCTGGGCTGACGCGCTCGATGTGTTCTTTCAAGGAGACGTCGAGTTGATTGGTTACGTGCAGCGTATTGTCGGCTTGGCGGTGATCGGGCAGGTCTTCGTTGAAGCTCTCGTGATCGCCTATGGGGATGGACGTAACGGCAAATCCACGTTTTGGAACACGATTGCCCGCGTGTTGGGTACGTATTCGGGTACGATCTCAGCTGACGCGCTCACGGTTGGGGTTCGCCGTAACGTCAAACCTGAACTCGCTGAAGCTCGAGGTAAACGTCTCTTGATCGCGGCTGAAACCGAAGAAGGCATGCGCCTATCGACCTCGAACGTCAAACAGCTTGCATCAACCGATCAGATCTCGGCAGAGAAAAAGTTCAAGGATCCTTTCGCCTTTACTCCTTCCCACACGCTGGTTTTGTATACGAACCATCTGCCGCGTGTGGGAGCCATGGACGCAGGCATCTGGCGCAGGCTCATCGTCATCCCGTTTAACGCCACTATCGAAGGCGTTACGGATGTAAAGAACTATGCCGACCACCTCTACGAACACGCTGGCGGGGCGATCCTTGCGTGGATTATGCAAGGAGCTCGCCTCATCCATGCCGAGGGCTACAAGCTCATCCCGCCGCCTCAGGTCGTTCAAGCCTCACAGGCCTATAAGGAAGACAACGACTGGTTCTCCCAGTTCCTTGAAGACTCATGCGACGTCGAGGACGGATTGTCAGAGCGCGCTGGTGACCTCTACCAGGCGTATCGGGCGTGGGCGCAAAACACCTCCGGGTGGGCGCGCCCCATGGTTGACTTCAACGCTGCGGTCGAACAGGCCGGATTCGTGCGGAAAAAGAACAAGCACGGCATGTACGTCTACGGGCTCGCAATCAAATCCGAGTTCGACAACTAACCCCATGGTGACGAGCTGTGACGAACCATTCCCTACCTTACGCATGTGAAATTACATGGTGTTTTTCTCTATATAAAAGGTTAGGAACGACTCGTCACATGCCATCACCCCTGAAAATACGAACTCAAGGAGTGACTATGAACGAACGAAGCATAGAACACCAGCTCAAGAAAATCGTTGAAGCCTCTGGTGGCTTGTGCTGGAAGCTTGTCTGCCCTGGAACCACAGGCGTACCTGACCGGATATGCCTGATGAACAGCCGGATCGTGTTTGTTGAGCTGAAAGCATCAGGAAAACAACCTCGCCCAATCCAAGTGCGTCGGATGAACCAGCTACGCGACCAAGGATTCCAGACCTTCATCGTCGATTCGGTGGACGGCATACGGGAGGTGCTTGATGCACTATCAGCCACATAACTACCAAACCACCGCGACCCAATACATCATCGACCACCCCGAAGCAGCGATCCTCCTCGGAATGGGCTTAGGCAAGAGTGTCATCACGTTGACGGCGATCTGGCAGCTCATGCTCGACTACTTCACCGTCCGCCGCGTCCTCGTCATCGCACCCTTACGTGTTGCTCGCGATACGTGGCCCGCAGAAGTAGCCAAGTGGGATCACCTTGACGGTCTCACCGTCGCGGTCGCTGTCGGAACCAAACACGACCGGCTTGACGCGTTAGCTGCGTCTGCGATGGTGACTGTCATCAACCGTGAAAACATCCCATGGCTCATCGGCCAACTCGGCAATAGCTGGCCGTTCGACATGGTCATCATCGACGAACTCTCCAGCTTCAAAAACCACCGAGCCAAAAGGTTCACGGCGCTGGTGAAAATGCGACCCTATGTGAAGCGGTGGGTCGGGCTGACCGGTACGCCCGCATCGAACGGGCTGATGGATGTGTGGGCGCAATTCCGTCTCCTCGACGGCGGGCAACGTTTGGGTAGGTTCATTACCCGTTATCGCGAGCGCTGGTTCGTGCCTGATAAGCGTAATGGGATGCAGGTGTTTACCTACAAGCCGCGTGTGGGTGCTGAGGATGAGATCTACGGAGCGATCGGTGACATGACGTTGTCGATGAGAACCACCGACCATCTGCAGCTGCCGGAGCTGACGGTGACGACGATGCCCGTGACGTTGGAGCCGAAAGAACGACGCGTGTATGAGCAACTCAAGGCCGATCTCGTCCTCCAACTTGATGGGGAGACGGTTGACGCCGCGAATGCCGCCGCCTTGTCGGGGAAGCTCCTGCAGTTAGCGTCGGGCGCGATCTACACCGGCGACGGTCAGTGGGCGGGCGTGCATGAGCGGAAGCTTGACGCTCTCGAAGACCTCATCGAAGCAGCCAACGGGTCTCCGCTGTTGGTGGCGTATTGGTTTGCTCATGACCGCGAGCGCATCACCGCCCAGCTCCCGCAAGCACGGGAGCTCAAAACGAGCGCGGATATCGAGGCCTGGAACAGAGGCGAGATCACGCTTGGGCTGATACATCCCGCGAGCGCGGGTCACGGGCTGAACTTGCAGGCGGGCGGGCATCTGCTGGTGTGGTTCTCACTGACCTGGAGTTTGGAGCTCTACCAGCAAACCAACGCGCGGATCTATCGGCAAGGGCAGAGTGAGCCGGTCACGATCACGCACCTGGTCGCTGAAGGGACGCTCGATGAAGCCGTCCTCAAAGCCCTCGATGCGAAAGACGCTACACAGGCTGCGTTGATTGACGCGGTCACACACGAAATCCGCACAACCACTGAAAGGACAAGCTCATGCATGTGATGACGAAATACCTCGACACAAAGAAAGCCGCGATCGCCGCCCTGCAGGATTATGCGGTGATGGAGCAGATTATCGAGAGTACCGACGACGCCATCAAAACCGCTTATGCTGACGCGTCCAGCCCCGCATCCCCACGTATGGACGGCACACCACCATCAGGTGATCTCCACGCTTCAGAGAACAGGATCGTTGCCAGCATTGAGCGGATCGATGCGTACAAGGCCCGCTACTTGCAGGCTCGTCAGTACATGGACTGGTTTCTGCCCGCGTGGGAAGTCATCGCTGAAGACGACCGGTACATCCTCGAAGGGTTCTTCCTCAGCGAGGGGACACAGGACGAGAAGGTGTCGATGATCGCCGATCACTTCTACGTCGAACGTGACACCGTCTATCGGCGTAAGAATCGTGCCCTCGACAGGTTCGCCACCGCCTTGTACGGGCAGCTCTAGCGTTAGCGGGTATCCGAAACATGCGATAGAAAACCGCATATCAGTGTGAGAACATGTAAGTGGTTGAAAAGTAGGAGAAGCCCCAAGAACCCACACGGGAACTTGGGGCTTCACCATGCTAGGGAAAGGAGCCAGTGCGATGCCAATCAAACCAGCCTCCCCGTGCTCCCACCCCGGATGCCCAGCACTGACCCGCGAACGCTACTGCGAGACCCATGCCAAGGCTGAGGATGTGCGGTATCGGAAGTATCAGCGTGATCGGAAGATCAACCGCCGCTACGGGTCGCGGTGGCGTAAGATCCGCGCTGCCTACGTCGCCCAGCACCCGCTCTGCGAAGACTGCCTCGAGGCCGGTCGGTACACACCCGTGCAGGAAGTCCACCACGTGCTCCCGCTTGAACACGGCGGCACCCACGACTTCGACAACCTGCGGAGCTTGTGCAAGCCCTGCCATTCACGCCAGAGCGCGCTCGATGATGACCGGTGGAGGCAAGCGCCTCGGGTCTACACGTATTAGCCAACGGAGTCGATGGCGTTCTTCGCTGTCACGAGGTCTGCTCCGGTGCGTTCACGGTACGCCTTGATGGCCTCGACCTTACGTCCAGAGGTGGCAAGCTGACGTTCCTCAGCTGACACGCCGAAAACGTCGACATTGCTTGCCTCATCGCCGAGGCGTTCCTTCAATTGCGCAACGAGTATCAAGAGTCGCTGATTCTCGCGCCGTAAACGCTCGATTTCCCGAGCCTGATCAAACCATTTGCCCATCGTTCGCCCTCTCTAAAGAAGCCGTCTTCGTCGTTTCCATTTTCTCACAGACGGGTAGGGGCGGTCAGATCTCTACGACCTGGTCGGAGGTCAGCGGGCGGGGCCAACCGTGCGCAAAATGAACGAATCAAACAGGGTATTGACCCCGTCGTGCTGAGTTGGCGCGTTTTACGGTTTCTGTTTTGGGGTTTTCGGGTGTGATTTGTTGGCTTTCTGGTGGGCGCGCAGTTTCTTAATGGCCCAGGCGTAGTGGCTGGGTGCTGCTGAGACCATGTAGGAGCCTAACGAGGTGGTTCCTGTCCACGGGAAGTACTTTTTAGTGAACAGTTCCTCATCGGTGAAGCTTTCGATGAGCTCGAGGATCTGTGAATGGCTCGAGGTCAGCATCTCTTGAATCTCACTCAGCGGCGTGTCTTGGTAGTGCTCCCAGATTTGCGTGTTCAGGGCTGGCGTGGTCCGCCACGTGTGCGGCGGGGGCAGGAATGGGCAGGCGGTCCCGTTTTGATTGGCTTCAACGAAGTCGAACAGCATTTTTTGCCACGCGTAGAGGTGGGCAAGGACGTCGCGCAGATTCTTGTCCCTGCCCCAGTGGGCTTCATGATGGTCGAAGTCAGCGCCGAAAAACAGGCTGACACTTTCTATCTCGGGTCGCATGGAGTCAATTAACGCCTGCAGCACGTCCCATTGGGAAGTGGTTGCTTCCAGCAGTTCTGTTTTCGTTTTCGCTCGGGCCATACCTAATTGAAACACAGGACTGCACGAAATTAGTAGAGGAGGCTTAGGGCGTGGCGAAAGATGGCACTAACCGTGGCGGACGCCGCGTGAGAGCAGGAGCGAAGCCTGAACCTTTGAATGAGAAGCTCGCAGCAGGCCGCCCAGCTACCCGCCTTGAAGGCCCACTCAATGAGCCGTTCGATTTCGAGGGCGGCGATATTGGTGATGGCGCGGTGCTTGCTGGTGAGGTCATGCCCGAGCCGTCGGATTATCTTTCTGAGGTGCAGCGTGATGGTAAGCCGCTCGGTGCTGATTTGGTGTATCGGGAAACATGGCAGTGGCTTGATGTCCGTGGCTGTTCGCAGTTTGTGGCACCACGGCTGATTGAGGCGTATGCGCAGGCGTTTGCTCGGTATGTGCAGTGTGAGCAGGCGATTTCCAAGTTCGGTCTGTTGGGTAAGCATCCGACGACGGGTGCTGCGATCGCGTCTCCGTTCGTTGCTATGTCCCAGAGCTTTGGTAAGCAGGCGAATGTGTATTGGTATGAGATTTACGAGATTGTGCGTGCTACGTGCACGAGTGATTATTCGGGCGGCGCTCCTGGTGATGATGTGATGGAGCAGTTGCTTAAAGCCCGCTCCTAAACGCCCTTTGATTTTTGTGTGCCTGCCCCGGATGGGCGGGCACTTTTTCGTGCCCTGATTTTTTAGAAAGTGAGTGTGTGTATGTCTACGAAGACTGCTGAGGCTGTGTGTGTTGGCCATCCCGATAAGCTCTGCGACTTGATCGCCGATACCATCCTTGACGACATTCTCTACGAAGACCCCGCCGCACACGTCGCAGTAGAAGTCATGGCCTCTGGCCATCGGATCATCGTCACCGGCGAGATCACCACGGTCAAGCGGCCGCGTATTCGCCAGTCCGTGCGTTACGCGCTGGTGAAGGCGGGGTATGTGCCATGGAAGTTCCTCGTGTTCGTGTGGACACGCAGACAGTCCCCAGACATCAACGCCGGAGTATCGAAGTCGCTTGAAGCACGGTTCGGTGATGACACCGAATTCGCACTCCAAGGAGCTGGCGATCAAGGCACTGTCTACGGTTACGCCACGAATGAGACGCGAGAGCGTTTGCCATTGCCGCTCGTGCTCTCACATGAGATCTGTGCCCGCCTCGATAAGGCTCGCAAGGACGGCACGATCACCGGCATCAAGTCCGACGGCAAAGCGCAGGTGAGTGTCCGCTACGACGACGCCGGACAACCCGTAGCGATCGAAACCGTGGTGGTGTCCATCCAGCACGAGGTGGCGAAGGATTTGGACGAGCTCTTGGCTGAGGTGAAAACTCTCATCGTCGCACCCGCTTGCAAGCCGTATCTGCCGATTAGCGCTGACACGGACATCCTCGTCAACCCATCAGGATCGTTCACGATTGGCGGGCCGAAAGCTGACACTGGACTCACGGGTCGCAAGCTGATGGTCGACACTTACGGCGGTCTTGCCCCACATGGCGGCGGTGCGTTTTCTGGCAAGGACGCCTCGAAGGTTGACCGGTCGGGTGCATACATGGCGCGCCTGATCGCAAAAACCATTGTTGATGCTCGCTTGGCTCGCGAGTGCCAAGTGGCGATTTCGTATGCGATTGGGAAGGCCGACCCGGTGGCTTTCACCGTCGATACGCTCGGCACGGGTGAGTATTCGGACGAGATCCTCACTAAGGCTGCTTCCGAGGTGTTCGCGCTTCGCCCCGGTGCGATTATTGATGCTCTTGGTCTGCGAGCACCCGGCTATATGCGCTACTCAACCTATGGGCACTTCGGCCATGCCAGGCTGTATTGGGAGAACTCGTTCGCTCACGTTGACGCGCTAGAGAAGGCGGTGACCAAGTATGCTTATGAAAACAATGCCGATTAGTGAGCTGAAACCCGCTGACTACAACCCCCGCAAGGACCTGAAGCCCGGTGATGCCGAGTATGAGAAGCTCAAGCGTTCCCTGACCGAGTTCGGCTATGTTGAACCGGTCATTTGGAACCAGACGACTGGCCATGTCGTCGGCGGTCATCAACGTCTGAAGGTCCTCGAAAACCTTGGACACACGGACGTTGACGTGATTGTTGTTGAGTATGACGAGACGCGGGAGAAAGCCCTTAATATCGCGTTGAACAAGATCAGCGGTGAATGGGACAACGACAAACTCGCGCTCCTTATTGCTGACCTTGACGCGAGTGATTTCGATGCGGAACTGACTGGTTTTGACGACGCCGAGATCGCCCAACTCATCGGCTCGTTGGACGAAGGCGAAGTCGAAGACGACGAGTTCGACCTCACCGCAGCGTTAGAAGCCGCCGCGTTTGTCCAACGCGGGGATGTGTGGACAGTAGGCCGCCACCGGTTGGTATGCGGCGACGCCACCTCACAAACCGATGTTGAACTGTTGATGGGTGGTAAGAAAGCCAACTTGGTGTTGACTGATCCGCCGTATAACGTCGCTTTTGAATCTGGTTCTGGCTTGTCGATTAAGAATGACAAGATGGCTGGCGATAAGTTCTACGACTTCCTCCACGCAGCGTTAACTAACATGGCTGGGGTGTGTGAGAAAAGCGCATCCGCTTACGTGTTCCACGCTGACACTGAAGGGCTAAATTTCCGCCGCGCCTTCCTAGAGGCAGGCTTCTACCTGTCCGGATGTTGCATTTGGGTGAAAGACTCCCTTGTTCTCGGTCGATCTCCCTACCAGTGGCAACACGAGCCAGTTCTGTTTGGTTGGGTGAAAACGGGTAAGCATCGCTGGTATGCGGATCGGAAGCAGACGACGATCTGGAACTTCGCCAAACCCCGCAAAAACAGTGACCATCCGACGTCCAAGCCCCTGGACTTGCTGGCGTATCCGATACAGAATTCGACGCAGGCGAATGCGATCGTGCTCGATACCTTCGCAGGCTCAGGATCGACATTGATGGCGTGCGAGGCTGCCGACCGCATTGCCTACTGCATGGAGCTGGACGAGAAATATGCCTCCGTTATCCTCAGGCGGTATGCCGAACATACTGGGGACGCGGCTGGGGTCACGTGTCTGCGAGGCGGTAAAGAGTATGCGTATTTGGATCTGGTGAAGGATGTCGAACGGGAGGGATGATCATCTCTCTTTTTCGTTGATATACAGGGCGAAAATGACTGGATAAGCGCCCACACCTATGGCTGTATGTTACATGAGTAAACAAGAACAGCTAGGGAGGATGGTCATGCACAACGAGAAGACCACGATGGAACACCTGCAGATGGCAACCGACAGTTATGGCGCGGTGATCGCTTACGGGGACTTCGTCCTTGCCTCAGCATATAGGCATCTTGGCAAAGGCAAGACAGGTAATGATGCCCGCGTCTACAAGCTCGCCCAGCAGCCCATTCCCGGCTGGGGGCCTCAGGCGCGAGGCTTCATCGAATGCGAACTCGATCTCGTCGCCGAAGCTAGCGAGCTGTTCGCTGATGCCGGACACGCCATCGCTTGGGCCCTGGACCACACCAACTAACCAGCGCGTTCCGGCCACAACCGGCTAGGGCGCGGCTCTTTGAGTTTGACGCTCACGCACGAGCGGGGCATGTAACTTCGGTCTTGTTTGGCCCATGACAGCGCTTCGTGTGCCAGTGGCGATTCACTGCTATTTTCCCTTGGTAATATGCCGAAAACGACTGGATAAGAGCGTCGCTTTATGGCTATATATACATGACTAAACAAGACAATAATGGAGCAGGGTCATGAACACGGTTACCAGTCACGACGAAGCCTCTGAGGCCTGGTTTTTCCTCACCGACATGATTCGGTTTTGTAACCACAACCTGGATTGGGCAGAAAGGCTGATCGCAGCCGGCGCACCTTTCAAGGCAGGCGACGCGGCCGAATACGCAGTTGACGCCTTCAACACGGCTCTCGAACAGCGCACCGCCCTCATCCAAGCCACGGGAGGCAACCTGACTCCAACCCAAGCAGATGCTTGCGAGCAAGCCCTGGCCTTGCAACACAAAGTCAGTGACCTTTGCGGGCGTCGCACACGCGCCTGCCAAACTGCTTACAAACACGGCAAGCAGGCCAAGTAATGAACAGCTTTGAACGCGACCGGAAAACCATCCGAGGCGGCGACACCATCGAGGTCATGCGCCGCCGCAAGGCCGAGATCACTGTCCTGGAAGCGAAGCTCAGGCGAGAGAAAAACGGCTTCCGCGCATCCATCATTGCTTACCAGCTCAACCAGCGCCGGATGGAGTACCGGCTGCTCGACGAGCTGATCTAAACCCCACACAGTGCCTGAACCTCCACGGTTTAGGCGCGCTGTGCTCTGACCACGCCTCAGCTTCTGGGGCTTTTCTTCTGGCAATCGAGAGGAGGCGACCTGCGTGAGAACGCTCACCGACTACACTCCCACCCGGTTTATGGCTGATGGTTCGCGCTATGACAAGCGCAAAGCCGACTATGCGGTCGCTTTCATTCAAGCTTTGAAGCATACGAAGGGCCGCTGGTCAGGTAAACCCTTCCGGCTCATTGATTGGCAAGAGCAGATCATCCGCGACCTGTTCGGCACCGTCAAAGAAGACGGCTACCGGCAATTCACCACCGCCTATGTCGAGATACCCAAGAAAATGGGCAAGTCCGAGCTCGCCGCAGCTGTCGCGCTGCTCTTGACGTGTGGGGATGGTGAAGAACGCGCTGAAGTCTACGGGTGTGCAGCAGACCGCCAGCAAGCATCCATCGTGTTCGAGGTGGCCGCAGACATGATCCGCATGAGCCCGGCACTATCGAAGCGCGTGAAGATCCTGGCCTCCCAGAAGCGCATCATTTACAAGCCCACCAACAGCTTCTACCAGGTACTCTCTGCTGAGGCGTATTCGAAGCACGGGTTCAACATCTCCGGCGTCGTCTTCGACGAACTCCACACCCAACCAGGCCGTGCCTTGTTCGACGTTATGACGAAAGGATCGGGCGACGCAAGAACCCAGCCACTGTATTTCCTGATCACAACTGCAGGCACCGACACGCACAGTATTTGTTATGAGCAGCATGAGAAGGCCGAAGACATTCTCGCTGGCAAGAAGCATGACCCGACGTTCTACCCGGTGATTTATGGTGCCGACGCGCAAGATGACTGGACAGATGAGAAGGTGTGGCATAAGGCTAACCCGAGCTTAGGGATCACTGTCCCGATCGAGAAAGTCCGCCAAGCCTGCACGTCCGCGAGACAGAATCCGGCTGAAGAAAACACCTTCAGACAACTGCGTTTAAACCAGTGGGTCAAACAAAGCGTGCGGTGGATGCCCATGCACGTCTGGAACCAAAACTCAGCACCCGTTGATCTATCCGACCTCGAGGGGCGAGTGTGTTACGGCGGGCTCGACCTTGCCTCCACAACGGATATCACCGCGTTCGTGCTCGTCTTCCCACCCCAAACCGGGGATGAACCGTATGTGATCGCGCCATGGTTTTGGATCCCGCAAGACAACCTCACACTCCGCGTCAACCGTGATCACGTGCCCTACGACCTGTGGCAACAGCAAGGCTTCTTGCAGACCACGGAAGGAAACGTCGTTCACTACGGCGCGATCGAAGCCTTCATCGAAGAACTAGGCACACGGTTCGATATTCGTGAGACTGCGTTCGACCGTTGGGGCGCTGTCCAAATGTCCCAAAACCTCGAAGGGCTCGGTTTCACGGTGGTTCCGTTCGGGCAGGGCTTCAAAGACATGAGCCCACCGTCAAAGGAGCTGATGAAGCTCGCGCTTGAAGGTCGGTTAGCTCATGGCGGGCACCCGGTATTGAGCTGGATGGTGGACAACATTCACGTCCGCCAAGATCCGGCAGGCAACATCAAGCCTGACAAGCAGAAATCGACCGAGAAGATCGACGGCGTGGTCGCCACGATCATGGCTCTCGACCGAGCAATTCGAAACGGCAGCGCACCCACTTTGGGCAGTGTTTATGATGAGCGCGGGCTACTCGTACTCTAGCGTTACTTTGCTCGTTTCTTGGGTTCGGGTAGCTCGGGCAGCATGGCTGTGATGGTTGCGGCGATCTTTTCGGGATTATCGGTATCGACGACAATCATGTCCTTCGCGCCGGGATACGGAGCCTCAAACGTGCTATCTGCACACAGGGCTTTGCTTGAGGGCGTGACTTTCAGCATGAAGCGGTTGTCGTAGATTCCGCCGAATAGGATGCCGTTGGCGTAGAGCAGGTATTCGCCCATCATCTTCCGACTCGACACCTGATCGACTTCGGAAAGCAGATCAAGGACGTACTCCAAGTACGACTCGTCACTAGCTATGGCACACACCTCTCATTCTCGTATTGCTTTGATTATCTCAGAAAGGTAAGCACACATGGGTTTCCTGAATTGGCTGCGTGGTGACACCACCCGCACCGCTGACGATCACGCGATCAGCTCTGGTTACAGCTTTTTCTTCGGGGCCACGAGCTCTGGTCGTCCGGTGACGGAACGCAGCGCGATGCAAATGACTGCGGTGTATTCGTGTGTGCGTATTTTGGCTGAGGCTATTGCGGGGTTGCCGTTGCATGTTTACCGTCAGGACGCGGATGGGTCGAAGGTGAAGGCACTGGATCATCCTTTGTATCGGCTTCTTCATGATGAGCCGAATCCGGAGATGACGTCCTTCGTGTTCCGCGAAACCCTCATGACCCATTTGCTGCTGTGGGGTAATGCGTTTGCTCAGGTGATCCGTAACGGCCGCGACGACGTCATTGGACTCTATCCGCTCATGCCAAACAGGATGACCGTCGGCCGTGACGAGCAAGGTCGCCTTTATTACGAGTATCAGCGCACGTGGGACGAACCATCCGGCAGATTCGAAACCGTCACGCTGCAGGCTTGCGATGTGCTCCATATTCCGGGGCTCGGCTTTGATGGGCTGGTCGGATATAGCCCGATTGCGATGGCGAAGAACGCCATCGGCCTTGCTCAAGCGACCGAAGACTACGGGGCGAGCTTTTTTGCGAATGGTGCGGCTCCGGGTGGTGTGTTGGAGCATCCGGGCACGATCAAAGACCCGGCGCGGGTTCGTGAGTCGTGGCAGTCCACGTTTGGCGGCGCGAAGAACGGGAACAAGATCGCGGTGCTCGAGGAGGGCATGAAGTACACGCCCATATCCGTGTCCCCTGAGCAGGCACAATTTTTAGAGACGAGGAAGTTTCAGGTGGGCGAAATCGCCCGTATCTTCCGTATCCCACCGCACATGATCGGCGACCTCGAAAAGAGTTCTTTTTCCAACATTGAGCAGCAGTCGTTGGAGTTTGTGAAATACACGTTGGACCCGTGGGTGATCCGCTGGGAGCAAGCCATCACGAAAACACTGCTGAGCGAGCGTGAGAAGCCGGGCGTGTATGTGAAGTTCAACCTCGAAGGCTTACTGCGAGGTGACTACAAGTCACGCATGGATGGGTATGCGGTGGCGAGACAGAACGGGTGGATGAGCGCCAACGATATCCGCGAATTAGAAAACCTCGACCGCATCAGCATCGAGGCAGGCGGAGACCTGTACTTGGTGAATGGGAACATGCTCCCGCTCGGTCTCGCAGGGGCCTACGCGCAGACAACCGCATCTGAGCCGGAGTCTGAACTGGCCCAGGAACCTTCGAGTAACGAGCTTCCCCTAAGGAGGAGGATATGAGACGTTTTTGGAACTGGCTCACACCCGAGCCACACAACGATAGCCCGGACGCAGGTAGTGTCCGGGTTTTGCGCATTCACGGCACAATCGCCGAAGAATCCTGGTTCGACGACGACATCACCCCAGGTATCTTCGCATCAGAGCTGAACGCGGGTAGCGGGCCGGTGACAATCTGGCTCAACAGTCCCGGAGGGGACGTGGTT
Organism: Arcanobacterium pinnipediorum; assembly: GCF_023973165.1. Classification (NCBI taxonomy): domain Bacteria; kingdom Bacillati; phylum Actinomycetota; class Actinomycetes; order Actinomycetales; family Actinomycetaceae; genus Arcanobacterium; species Arcanobacterium pinnipediorum. The sequence continues at coordinate 590,825 of NZ_CP099547.1, forward strand.
GCTGCGGCACAGATCTACAACATGCTCATCGACTACCCAGGAACAGTCACCGTCAACATTGACGGGATCGCCGCTAGTGCCGCGTCTGTGATCGCCATGGCCGCAAGCCGCGTGGCCATGAGCCCGGTGTCGATGCTCATGATTCACAACCCCGCGACGATGGCGGTCGGCGACAAGGACGAACTCGCCAAGGCGATGAGCATGCTTGATTCGGTCAAAGAATCAATCCTCAACGCCTACCAGGTCAAAACCAGAATGAGCCGGGCGAAGCTGTCCAAGCTCATGGACGCCGAAACCTGGATGGACGCGCGAGCCGCGATCGACATGGGCTTCGCCGACGAACTTCTCACAGGCCAACGCAACCCCATGTTTGCGGTCTCGCCTGAGAAGTCCGACGACCCGGACGATGACGAGGATGAGGTGGAGTCGCCCGATGAACCCGACGAAGACGACGACAAGCCGAAGCGCCCGCCGTTCCCGCCCAAGAACGAGGCCCTGGGTGTGGTGTTTTCACGCCGCGCCAGCGAGCAACGCCTCGTCGCGCATTTGACCGCCTCGTCGCCGCCGTCGAAGCCGGTGCGCCCACCACGCCCCACTGCTGGGCCCGCTGTGCCTGTTGGTCGGCGGGTTTGTGATTTGTACGCCGAATTGATCAATCAACCCCATTGAAAGGACCAATACTCATGACTACTTCACTTTCTGTTTCTGATCTTCGTACTAAGCGCTCCGATGTGTGGGAGCGTGCGAAGGCTTTCCTCGATGAGCGCCGCGACAGCGTTACTGGCTGTTTGTCGGCGGAAGACGATCAGGCTTACGCGAAGATGGAAGCCGAGATCGACCAGCTCACCAACGAGATCGCACGCTCGGATCGAGCTCTGCGCCGCGACGCTGATCTGGCCAAGGCAACCAATATGCCGCTGACATCCATGCCGGGAATCAACCCAGACAATGACGAGGTAAAGCCGTCTGCGCCGCGCGCGACCGCTGCTTACAAGCGGGCGTTTTGGGATGCGATGCGCCTGAACGTCTCGCCGATGGAGGTGCGCAACGCACTATCGGAAGGCGTCGATACTGAGGGCGGCTATCTGGTGCCCGACGAGTTCGAACGCACACTGATTTCTTCGCTTCAGGATCAGAACATCATGCGAGGCTTGGCGAAGGTTATCCAAACCACCTCGGGGGACCGCAAGATTCCGGTCGTCTCGACGCATGGAACTGCTGGGTGGCTTGATGAGGGCAAGCCCTATACCGAGTCGGATGAAGCGTTCACGCAGGTGACGCTGAGCGCGTTTAAGCTCGGCACCTTCCTCAAGATTTCAGAGGAACTCTTGAACGATGCTGCGTTCAATGTCGAGCAATACCTGGCGGCCGAGTTTGCTCGCCGTATCGGCGCTGCTGAAGAAGAAGCCTTCCTAGTCGGTGATGGTAAGAGCAAACCGACAGGTATCTTCAACGCCACTGGCGGCGGCCAGTCTGCTGTAACGACGGGCAAGGTGACGGATATTACGGCTGATGAGCTCATCGACCTGCACTACGGCTTGCGCGCCCCGTACCGCAAGAACGCGGTGTGGCTGATGAACGACTCCACCGTGAAGACCGTGCGCAAGCTCAAGGACGGCAACGGCCAATACCTATGGCAGCCAGCCCTGACCGCCGGGACGCCTGATCTGGTTCTCGGCCGCCCAGTTCACACGTCCACATTCGTGCCTGAGATTAAGGCTGGGGCGTCGACGGTGGCGTTCGGTGACTTGTCGTATTACTGGATCGCCGACCGACAGGGACGCTCCTTTAAGCGGCTCAACGAACTGTTCGCAACCACCGGACAGGTGGGCTTCCTGGCTTCCCAGCGCTTGGACGGAAAGCTCGTCTTGCCTGAAGCGGTCAAGCTGTTGACTCAGAAGACTGGAGCCTAACCATGGAGAGGAGGTGACCGCACGTGACCACGGTTGATTTGGTTGCGCAGGTGAAGGCGAACCTGCTTATCACCTTCGATGACGACGACACACTGATTGGTGCCCTAGTCAATGCGGCCACCTCCTACGCCTGTTCCTTCCAGCACCTGCCCGAAAACCACTACGAAACGCGCGAGATGAGCGGGGCGACTCGGCAGGGCATTGTCATGCTCGCTTCTCATTTCTATGAGTCGCGTGATGGTTCCACGGCAGGATTTTGGGCTGATAAACCGGATGCTGCGCGGGCGGTATGGAATGCGGTGAACAACCTGCTACGCCTAGACAGGGAGTGGAAGGTGTAAACATGGCTTCCCTTGGATCCATGACCACCAAGATTGATCTCATCACCCCAACGACTATGCGGGACACAGCAGGGTTCACGACCAAGCGGGACGACATCCAAGCGACAGTTCGGGCACAGATCGAGGTTCGGCATGCATCGAGCGCGTGGGTGAACCGCGTCGCCTACACGACAGCCGACGTTCTCGTCCGTATCCGCACCATTCCCGGACTATCCGTGACCACGGATATGGAGATCAGCGGCCCAGATGGCAGGTACGTGATTGACGCGGTCGAGGTGATCGGCAGGTATGTAGAGATCCTTGCTCACCAAACTACGCCTGAAGGGAGATAGCTATGGCTAAAATGCAGATTCGCTTACCGAACGCGTTCATTGATTCCCTCGATGCTGCCAGCCGGGTGCTCGAGGCTTCTGCAGATGAAGTACTCCAAGCGGGAGCAGCAGTCGTTGAGTCGCGCATGCGAGCCAATCTCACCGGCGCGATCGGACGGGCCACCAAGCATACCTCCCGCTCAACAGGGCAGTTACTTAGTGCATTGGGAACGACCTCGGTGAAGGCGAACTCTCAAGGAGATCACAACATCAAGGTCGGGTTTGCTGAGAACCGCCGAGACGGGAGGTCGAACGCGTTGATCGCTAACGTGCTCGAACACGGCCGATCCAATCAATCCGCCCGTCCGTTCCTCGCACCCACCCGGTCACAAACCCGCAAGGGAGCGATTGAAGCCATGAAAACAGTGTTCACTGCGAAGATTGAACAGGTGGGGCCATGACCGCATTATTGGAACGCCTCACCAACATCGCCGACAAGCTCGGGCTACCGTTCGAAGTTGGCCTGTGCGCGACCACGCCAGCACCGCAGACGTATCTGGTAGCAACCCCACTGGCAGACACGTTCGAGGTGTTTGCCGATAATCAACCCGGTCTTGAGGTCGAAGAAGTTCGCCTCGCTTTGTTCACGCGCGGGAATTACCTCGACCTGCGCAACCGCATCACACGCGCCCTGCTCGACGCAGGACTGACGATCACCGGCCGCACCTATGTCGGCTTCGAAAACGACACCGGATTCCACCATTACGCGATAGACGTCGCAACCCACCACACCTACAGATAAGGAACACAACCATGGCAACGATTGGTCTCGACAAGCTCTACTACGCGCGCATAACCGAAAACCCCGATACGGGTGAGGAAACCTACGCAAAACCCAAACCGCTGGCTAAAGCCATCAGCGCAGAACTCTCCGTCGAGGTCGCTGAAGCAATCCTGTATGCCGATGACGGCCCGTCCGAGATTGTCAAGGAGTTTAAATCCGGCACCCTGACTTTGGGGATTGATGATCTGGGTGGTGAAGCTGCTGCCGCACTCACAGGCGCGAGCGTGGATGCGAACGGCGTGCTCATCTCTGCCTCCGAGGATGGCGGTGCTCCGGTGGCGATCGGTTTCCGCGCCGCACGCTCCAATGGGAAGTATCAGTATTTTTGGCTTTACCGGGTCAAGTTCGCCCTGCCCACCGAAACATTGGCCACCAAAGCCGACTCCATCACGTTCTCCACCCCAAGCATTGAGGGCACGATTTTGCGCCGTAACAAGCCCGATAGTAAGGGGCGGCATCCGTGGAAGGCCGAAGTCACCGAAGGTGGCCCCGGTGTGAAACCGGAGACGATCACTAATTGGTATGCACAGGTTTACGAACCTGCCGCTTCAACCGAAGACTAAGGAGCGTAAGCCATGACAACCAAGAAGAACACTGATTCTGGTGTTGAACCAGAGCGCTCTGCGATCGTCTCGATCGGTGGGGAGGATTACGAGCTCGTGCTCACGACGAAAGCCACGCGTCTGATCGCCGAGCGTTACGGCGGGCTCGAACATTTGGGTGACGCGCTCGAAACCTCGGACGATTTGGGTAAAACGTTGGCGCAAGTAATTTGGCTGATCACCTTGCTGGCTAACCAGTCAGTATTGATTCACAACTATCGCCACCCGGATAAGAAGCGCCCAGAGCTGAGCGAGGACGAGGTAGAGCTCCTTACCGTCCCTGCCGATTTGGCGGATTATCGCGGTGCGATCGCCGACGCCCTCCAGCGAGGCACACGCCGAGACATCCTGACCGAGCCAGCCCCAAAAGCACCAGCGGTGGACGCATAGTCGAAAACGACCAAGCTGTGTTCACACGGCTGACCTACATCGGCATGGCCCACCTCCACCTGTCACGGGTGGAGGTGGGCTTAACCGTGTTCGGAGAACTCCTCGACCTCGTCGACTGCTGGCGGTTAGAGACCGGCCGAGCCCAGCCGTTGCGTCAATGGTTTATCGAGGACGTCATCCCAGCTGGGATCTAGCAGTCGAACTCTCCCGTCATTCGATAATGAATAATTCTGCTCGTCGCGTCCGACACCTTCTCGCGAAACGGCAAGAACACGGCTTGATATGCGGCGGGTGCACAGGCAATAAGGACCAGAACGCCGAGCAGAACCACAATCCAGACATCCAACGAACGCGTGTCAAGTTTGTATGCAGCAAACACTGCAGCAACCATCGAGAATGCCAACGGTGCTGCCTCTACCTTCATTGGCTTCAAATGAGCATAGCGAAGATATTGGCGTTCTTCGGCAGTCAGATCTTTCTCCGTTAAGAAATGGTCATCCTGACGCGGTTTGGGCGCATTTTCGATCTTACTGAACTTGTTCTTAACCGCTTTTTCGAAGACGTCGTAGTTACTCATTTCTTCACTGTCCCTCGTGTCTAGCGACATAGCTACCCAAAACTGAAAGGCAATCTGATGGCTGACAGCTCGTTTGGTTTGAAGATTGGGCTTGAGGGTGAGCGTGAGTTTAAGCGAGCGATCACGGATATTAACCGTGAGATGCGGGTGCTTGGCTCGGAGATGAAGCTCGTGGCGTCTTCGTTTGATAAGAACGACAAGTCCGCCGAAGCTCTCACCGCCCGTAACCAGGTGCTCGGTAAAGAGATCGAGGCTCAAAAGTCGAAGATTGAGACCCTGCGTGCCGCGCTCGAAAACTCTGCCTCATCGTTTGGTGAGAACGATAGCCGGACGAAGAATTGGCAGATCCAACTCAACAATGCCCAGGCTACACTCAACGACCTAGAGGGTGAGCTCAAAGCCAACAATGATGCCTTATCGGATTTCGGGGATGAGGCTGACGGTGCCGGTGATGATGCTAAGGGGGCGGCGAAGGACGCAGGGCGTCTTGAGGGCGCGGTGGATGATCTCGGTGACGAGATGGACACCACCAGCTCTAAGACCCGCATTTTCGGTGATGTCCTGAAAGCCAATCTCGCCTCAGAAGCCATCATCGCAGGCGTTAAAGGTATTGGGCATGCGATCGCCAGTATTGGGCGCGGCATGGTTGGCGCCTTGAAGGAGGGCGTGGAATATAACGCCCGCATGGAGCAATACACCACCTCATTTACGACCATGCTGGGTGATCAGGCCAAAGCTCAGCAGCTGGTTAATGATTTGAAGGTGGAGGCGGCTAAGACTCCGTTTGGTATGGAGGGTCTTGCCTCGAACATGCAAACCCTCCTTAGCTTCGGCATGAGTCTGGAGGATGCGAAGAAACACCTGCACGAGATCGGCGACATTAGCCAGGGTGATGCGGTAAAGATGGAATCGCTGACGCTTGCCTTCGCCCAGATGAGTAGCACGGGCAAGTTGACGGGTCAGGACTTGCTGCAGATGATCAACGCCGGATTCAACCCCTTAGAGGAAATCAGCCGCAAAACGGGCAAGTCCATCGGTGAACTCAAGGAGGATATGGCCAAGGGCGCCATATCGGCTGACATGGTCGCGGACGCCTTCGCTTCTGCGACTGCTGAGGGCGGACGTTTCTACGGGGCCATGGACGCCCAGTCACAGACGTTTTCTGGGCAGCTCGCGACGATGCAGGACGGGGTCGAGAACCTCAAGGGCCTCCTCGCAAGCGGATTGTCGGAGGCGTTGGCGGGTTCGGTGTTGCCGATGGTTAACGGCTGGATTGATGAACTCACCGCTGCTTTTGAAGAAGGTGGAACACCCGCCCTCATCGACACCCTCGGCACCGTGTTACAGGAAGCATTGGCGTTTATTGCTGAGCAGTTGCCCATGGTTGTCGAGACCGGCATGTCAATCCTGACCGCCCTGCTCGATGGCATCATCGAAGTCCTCCCGCAGGTGGCGGAGACGGCGGTGACATTGATTATCGCGCTGGTCGAGGCAATCATCGAAGCCCTACCGTCCTTGTTGGAGGCGGCGATTCAAATCATCGCTACCTTGGTCTCCGGAATTGGCGAAGCACTACCGGAGCTTGTTCCTGCGGCTGTGGAGATGCTTGTCGCTTTGGTGCAGATCCTGGTCGATAACCTCCCATTGCTTCTTGATGCGGCGTTGCAGCTCATCACCGGACTAGCAGAAGGCTTGATCGCAGCCATCCCCGTGATTATTGAGGCACTGCCACAGATCATCACCGGCATCATCACCTTCCTTGTCGGTGCGATCCCACAAATCATCCAAGCAGGCATTCATCTCTTGACTGCTTTGATTGGGGCTTTACCAACAATTATTACCGCGATCGTCGCTGCCTTGCCGCAGGTTATCACCGCAATCGTGAATGGAGTTGTCGGTGCGATACCTCAACTTATCGACGCTGGTATCAGGTTGTTTACTGCTCTGATTGGTGCGCTGCCACAGATTATTACGACGATTGTGGCAGCGCTGCCGCAAATTATTGCCAGCATTGTGTCGGCGATTGGTGGGGCGATCCCGCAACTCGTCCAAGCAGGCATCCAACTCTTGACCGCGTTGGTGCGGGCGCTGCCGCAGATCATCTCCACGATCGTCGCAGCAATCCCACAGATCATTTCTGGGATTGTGTCGGCTGTCGGGCAGGGTGTTTCTGCAATGGCTGAAGCGGGCAAAAACCTCGTCTACGGCCTGTGGAACGGCATCCAATCCCTGGCTGGGTGGCTGTGGGATTCGGTCTCGAACTGGGCATCAGGGATTTGGGACTCGATCACCGGCTTCTTTGGCATTCACAGCCCGTCTCGGAAGATGGCGTGGGCAGGTCGGATGCTTGTCGAAGGCCTGGCAGGTTCCATCAAGACTGACGGGAATAAGGCTGTCACCGCTGCCTCTGGTTTAGCTAAGGACACGATGGACGCGTTCGCCGACCTTGAAGACGGACTTCATGTACCGATCGACGCTGTCGCGGACCTGCAAGTACCGGCCGTTGATCTCACCCCACAACCGCTAACGTTCAGCCGCGACACGCGTGGCGGGACTGATAGTGAGCGTGTGGATGTGGCGGGGATTGTGGATGCGACCGCAAAGCGGATTCTGGGCTCTTTGGATATTTCGGTGACGTTGTCGGATGGGACGCTGGTGGGCAAACTCGCGCCAGAAATCGACAAACAGTTGGCTCGCCTAGACCGCAGGCAGACCGTGATGGCAGGAGGCTACTAATCATGTTCGGCTTCACCCTGGGCAACCAGACCACTTCTGCTTCGCTTGGCCTGCGGCTCACAGCACCCGTCGCTATCCCTGCGTCGGTGCGGGCGGTGGATGATATTGAGGTGGCAGGTCGCGCCGGGATGCTCACGCGGTTTACGGGGTGGGAGGATAGCGAGATTGACCTTGACCTCGCCGTTCCCATTCGCGGCGGGCTGGACAGGTATCGGATAGCTGCCCACCAACTCACCCATGCCCAGACCATCTCTTTTACTGGTGAGTCGGGTGTGTATCGGAAGGTCAAGCACTGCGAAGTCAGTGAGCTGCGGCGGGAGTTGTCGGGGTGGGGGTTGTTCACCGCGCGTTTGACCTGCCAACCCTTCGCCTACCTGGCGAGTGGGCTTGTACCGGTGACGCTGACCAGCTCTGGGACCATCACGAACCCCGGCTTGTTGGATGCTGATCCCCTCATCACTATCAGCGGGACTGGAGCCTTGTCCTTGACGATCAACACAAGCATTTATCACGTGAACTCACCGGCCGGGCAGGTCACGCTCGACAGTGAACGTCTCGTCGCACATGTTGGCGGGAAGGTGCAGACTGATGCGCTCACCGAAGCCTTCCCAGTCCTTCGGCCTGGACCCAATCGGATTACGCTCGGCGCTGGTATTTCGAAGATCGTGATTGTGCCGAATTGGCGCAACCCCTAAACCACCGCTCACTACCTCTCTTTGACGGCCACCCCTTAGCCTGGGTGGTCGTTGTGTTTTGTTTGGAAGGCTCCCTTATGATTACGGTTCACGACCGCACCGCCACCACATTCACCACCACCGGCCTCGGCCTACTCGACCGAGAAATCATCAACCCCATCGTGGTTGAGGAACTCGGCGGTGAATTCTCCCTGACCTTCACCTACCCAGCAGACGGCCCTGCAGCTACGCACCTAACGCTAGAGAACATTGTGGCCGCGCCGGTGCCGGGGTTGACACTCAGGCAGGGCTTCCGGATCAGCGAGGTTGTCACCACCCTTGAGGGACTGTTGGAGATCACGGCGTTTCATGTGTTCTATGATCTGGCCGCGAACCTGATCGCCGATACCTTCGTGGTGAATAAGACTGCGAAAGGTGCACTGGCGCAGATCTTGGCGGCGGCGAACACCAGCCATGGTTTCACTGCCACATCCTCGGATACGGTGACGCACTCGTCGGCGCGGATGGTGCGCATGCCCATCGCCACAGCGCTCATGGATGCTGGAGAGGACAACACGTTCGCCTCGCGTTGGGGAGGCGAGATTGCGCGGGACAACTGGCTGATCCACCACACGCCCATGCGCGGAGCCAACCACGGGGTGGTCATCCGTGATCGGAAGAACCTCACCGGGTTTGAGTCGGCTGTTGATTTTTCGACGGTGGTGACGCGGATTTTGCCGGTCGGATACGACGGCCTGCTCCTGCCTGAACTGTATGTTGATAGCCCAAAACTTGATGATTATGTGGTGCCGCGTATCAGGGTGATCCGCTACGGTCAGGTCAAAGCCATCACGGATAAGGACAACCCGCGTGAGGGTGAGCTCCCACTCGACCAAGCACACGAGCAGCTGCGCCGCCTGGCTATAGCAGAATTCAGCACAAGACACATTGATGAGCCGTCGGGCTCGTATAAGGTACGGTTCGTTGACCTCGCCACCACCCGTGAATATGCCGACCTCGCGCGGCTGGAAACCGTGGAGATTGGCGACACCGTCACCATCCGCCACACCGATCTTGGGATTGCGCTGACGGCGCGGGTAGGTTCTTACGAATACAACCCACTATCGGGTCAATACATTTCGGTCGAACTTGGCTCCACCGCTCGGAAGTTTACGTCTGTCACCCGGCAGGTCAAGACCGCCATCAGCACGGCCGTTTCAGCGTCGGATGCGGCAGGATTCGCGTTAGCTAGCGCGGATGGGAAGAACACCAACCACTACGGCACCACCCAACCCGAGAGGGCGCAGCTTGGTGACACATGGTTCAAGAGCAACGGTGAGATGACGGAGATCTGGATCTACAAGATCACCGATACCGGCCAGCCTGGCTGGGTCGCCCTCGCCACCGATCTGAATCATGCCCAGATCAGTGCGGAGCTGGATGCTGCCCGCAAAGAAGTGATCGACGTTAAGGCTGAGACAATCCGGGTTGATAGTGCGATGAGCATGTTGAGTGGTCGTCTCGACGAAGCCAAAACAGAGCTTTCTGAAGCCCGCAGCGACGCGCAAGCAGCACGAGATCAAGCCGTGAAGGTGAACCAGTTTGCGACCGAGATCGCCACTGTTGTCGACCAACACACGACTGACCTTCAAGTAGCGAAGAATGCGGCAGAACATGCTCAACTCACAGCTACCAAGGTCGAGGACACGGCGAAGCAGATCGACACGAAGCTCTCTGCAGCCAGTAGCGAGTTGGCATCGACCAAGCAGGCTGTGAGCAAAGCAGCGTTTGATGTGGTGAGTGCTCGTAAGCGCGCGGACGAGGCTTACACGCTCGCCTCGGGCAGGCCGACCACGGCGCAGGTGAATTCGTTGATTGCTGCCTCGGCGAATACGAAAAACACCATCACCTACTCTGATTCTACGCCATCTGGGTCAGGGAGCCGTGTTGGTGATACGTGGTGGTGGCAGGTCGGTGGTGAGCTGCGTGGTCAGTGGCAATGGGACGGAACAACCTGGGTACCACGGAAACTGCGTCACGAGATCATCGCCTCCGTCGACACCGCAACCCTGGTTGCAGGCAGTGCCCGGATGGGTAAAGCCGTCGTGGAGCGCATTGTCGGTGACGCAGCCTTCTTCGGCATATTAGCGGCGAACCGGATTGTTGTGGGTGATGCGTCGAATCTGTGGCGCGATCAAGACTTCACCGCCACCTACCCAGGGTGGAGCCGCACAGGTGAAGGTTTCCTCACTCGCACCTCGACCGGCACCTATATCGCTGACTACTTCGCGTCCACCGATATTTCGGCGCGGCCCGGTGAAAAGTATTCAGTGACGTTCGAGTGCGAACGCACTGATCCAGGCCAGAGCGTCCAGCTCGTATATCGACGCCATTACATTCCCTACAATTCGTGGCCGAACTCAGGAGCCGCCGCCACGCTGCGAGCAAACGAAACCACCGTCGTCTCCAGTGTGATCACTGTGCCAGGGGATGTGGACGCGCTGCGTTTCGGTTTCGCCCTCGGCGCTGGGCCTTCTGGGGTGGCAGTCACAATCCGCTCCGTTCGGATTAGGCGTTTAACCCCGAGCGTGCTGATTGAGAACGGGGCGATCACCGGCGAGAAAATCGCGGCCAACGCCATCACCGCCGTCAACATTCAGGCAGGGGCAGTCACCAGCGACAAACTCACGATCAGAGATGGGTTTATCACAAACGCCATGATCGCGAACGCTGCCATTACGGACGCCAAGATCGCCAATTTGTCGGCATCGAAGATCACCACCGGCACGTTGAACGCCGCCCGCATCGCAGCAGGCTCTATCACGTCCGACAAGCTGACCATCGCCAATGGTTTTATCACGAACGTGATGATCGCCAACGCGGCCATCACAGACGCGAAAATCGCTTCCTTGTCAGCAAACAAGATCACCACCGGAACACTGTCGGCTGACCGCATCGCAGCAGGCAGTATTACCTCTGACAAGCTGACGATCAATGATGGGTTTATTACGAATGCGATGATCGCTAACGCGGCGATCACGGACGCGAAAATCGGGTCGCTCTCGGCAAGCAAGCTCACGACCGGAACCTTGTCGGCTGCACGGATCGCGGCCGGTTCCATCACGTCTGACAAGTTGACGATCGCCAACGGGTTTATCCAGAACGCGATGATCAAAGACCTCGCGGTCACATCCGCGAAGATCGCTTCACTGGATGCTGGGAAAATCACCACCGGCTATCTCAACGCCGCTCGGATTGGTGCCAGGTCAATTACGGCAGACAAACTTGCCACCAACGCCATTCAAGTAGGACTGGCAGGCTGGACACAATCGATCCGCATCACACCCACGCAGATCGCCTGGTATAACGGGTCCACGCTGGAAGGAACGATCACGAGTGCAGGAATGCGGTTTTGGTACGACACACGTTTCCTTGGCACGATGGGACATTCACACAAAAACGGGAACACATCAATACGTGGAATATCCAATCAACTCGAATACACCGGTGACTACATCACCTGGTCGTATAAGAAACAAGCCAGTGACGAGTCGTATACGACGATGTTGACGTTGGATCCGAAAGGAAAATTCAACGGCAGCCCCGGCATCCACCTGGGGGCCGATATACGCACAAGCGGGTACAAATTCTATACCGACCAGGGACGCTACCTGACATTAGAAGACTGTACGTTAACCGGGGAAGGCACACATCCTGGCTGGGTTGGCCCTAGCCGGTTATCAAAAATTGTTTTCCATACCTATGACGTCATGGTTGTCACCAACGGCTCGTATTACAACATGACGCGCTTGTTTGATCGCACCAAAGATCTCATGTCGCGGATGAACGCGATCCTGAGCCTGCTGAACCAAGGGTGGATCAAGTCGATTTCTGGAAGCGGTTCGAATATCACGTGGCAGTACTTCTCCAACACCGGCCTGTCAGCCATGTCCACCACCCTCGCATAAGTAAAGGAAACACGTTCATGAAGATCATGCTCGCCAACCACCATCTACAACCCATCGCAGACCTGCTCACCCAGATGCCATTGAAGGCGGCGCAGTCCCGTGCTCGCTCGAAGCTCCTGACGTTGGTGAAGGAGGCGATTGCCCGGTTTGGGGAAGACGAATACGACCTCGTCACCGCCTATGCGACCCTCGACGAGAGTGGTCGCCCAGTGTTCGCAGACGACGGCACGTTCGTGCTCGCTGATCCGAACAAGACGGGCGAGTTCCTCGAGGCGCGTGCCGCGTTGCTAGCCTCGGTTGCGGAAGTCTCCGGCCCGACCTACGACGGCCACGACAAGGACGTGAAAGCACTCCTCGATGGCTATGACGGTGAACTGTCCGGCGAAGCGGCTGAGGCATATGACGTCCTCTACGACGCGATCACCAAGGAGAACCAATGAGAGTCGAAGGAGACAACACTAAGTTGACCGAACCAGCCGACGACAGCTCGACCCCGGATGAGGGCGAGGTGCAGATGCCGATCGTCCCGGTCGAATCCGATGCCACACCTGCACCACCAGCAAGGCAGCTTGAGGAAACCACGTTGCCTGAGCCGCAGGCAGCGGCATTTGACTTGAGCGTGCCGATTCTCGAGGTTTTGACCGACCCGACCATGTAACCCGCTGCGCTATACCGATTTTTGATGCCTTCACCCAGGTGGGTGTGGGCAATTTTTTATGCCCACAGAAAGGACCACCAATGTCTCTTCACGCCATCTGGCACGCCATCCAAACCGGGATCGCTGGTATCGGTGCCTGGCTCGCCGCCTACCTCGGAGGACTCGACGGCCTCGCCTATGCCCTGATCGTCTTCGCCATCGCCGACTACATCACCGGCGTACTGGCAGCTATCAGTGAGCGCCGACTCTCCAGCTCGGTCGGTTTTCGAGGAATCTCGCGCAAAATCCTCATCTTCACCCTCGTTGGCCTGGCACACCTGATCGACGTCCATATTCTCGGCGCGCCTGGGGTTCTGCGGGCGGCGGTCATTTTCTTCTACCTGTCCAACGAAGGCATCTCGCTGATCGAGAACGCCACCCGACTCGGCCTGCCCGTTCCAGCCCAAATGCGCCAAGCACTCGATGCGATCGCTAACCGCGCCGAGACCCGACCATCCCTGACCCAACCAACCACTGAAACCACGAAGGAGAACTCGCTATGAAGAATTGGACCACACTCGAGGCTGACATCGACCTCATCATGAACAAGCACTACACCAAGGGACGCAACGGTAGGCGGATCGATAAGGTCATCATCCACCACAACGCAGGCAACCTCACCATCCGAGGCTGTTATGAGGTGTGGCAGTCCCGGCCTGCCTCGGCCCACTATCAAGTCCAAACCGACGGCACAATCGGCCAGCTCGTATGGGATCGCGATACTGCCTGGCATGCAGGCAACTTCGCCGCCAACACCACCAGTATTGGCATCGAACACGCAGATGTTTCTTCCGATCCTTGGTCGGTATCCGAGGCCTGCCTCGACAACGGAGCACATCTCGTTGCGGCGATCTGCCAGTACTACGGACTGGGCCGACCGACCTGGGGCAAGAACGTTTTCGGACATTGTGATTTCTCGGCCACTGCTTGCCCAGCCTCCCTGGCAGGTTCCCAGCATGCCACCTACATGGCCCGCGCCCAGTATTGGTACGACCAGATGACCGGGACGGCCGTGGTATCTGCGCCCGCACCAGTGGAGCCTACACCTGCAGCACCGAACATCGATGCTCTCGCCGATGCGGTGATTCGCGGTCAATACGGGAACGGGGAGGAACGCCAACGCCGCCTCGGAAACCTCTACGGTGCCGTCCAAGCTCGCGTGAACGAAAAGCTCTCAGGTGCCGGTCTGTCTAAGCCTGCCGGGCCAAACATTGATGCTTTGGCCGACGCCGTCATTCGCGGTGAGTACGGCAACGGCGAGGAGCGTAAGCGCCGCCTCGGAAACCTCTACAGTGCCGTGCAGGCGCGAGTGAACCAAAAGCTCGGCTACTGACACACGTCGCTATGGCGAAACTTAGCCCCGCTGCTACCCGTTATGGGTGGTGGCGGGGCTTTTAGTCATTTCTGGGCTTAGTTGTCTGTGATTTCGAGTTCGTTTCGTTCGAGTTCACGTAGCGTGATGCCTTGATCGTTTTTCCAGTAGACCTTGCTGCTTGTTGATGCTCCAGTGAGGAAATCCGAGGCCGCTGAGGGAGAGCTGAATAGTGTGTCTTGAAGGAGTTCGAAGTCAGGGCTGATGCGCTCGGCGTATTTAGCTCGGTTCGCCTTCGCTGAATCTGGTGCAGAGTGTGTCATTTCTTCGCGGAGCTTCGATCCGGCAAGGACGACGAAACCGTCGGCGGTCTGGCGTCCACGTCCTGAAGCACCCGAGCCGTCTAGATACAGCAGTGGCTCGACCTGTTCGATGCTTGTAGTCGTGGCGTCTGCCGTTGTTTTAGCTTCATCTGCCGGGTCGAATAGACGGTATCCAAGGGAGCGGATCGCGATCTTGGCGAACTCGATGAACTCGTTGAGCTCTGCTTCCTTCTCTTCGGTGACTTTGCCCGGTGATGGGTCGTTGCTGTTGGCGGTGCGTACACGGCCTGCTTTGAGTGCTTGCTGGTAGAACGCATTTTCCAGATAGGAGATCTCGGTAGGGCCAAAGGAATCATCGGAGGTGATGATCATGATCGCGTGCGTGAAATAGTCGAGCTTTTCTTCGCCCACATGTTCGATGGTCCGTGCCAATATGCCTTTGCTGTTTTTGCGTTCCCTAGCCTGACCGATATAGGCCTTTTCTTCGCCAGTCTCATCATCGCTACCCAGCAGGATGTAGACGCCGGTTTGGTTGAGCTCGGGGCGATCCTTGCTCTTGGCTAAGTCAGTGCGCGGGATCAGGTAGACCTTCCCTGTTCAGTTCGTCAGTGAAGACTTGATACGCCCAGATGGCGAACCATCCATCAAGAACAACGTCACTGTTTTCGCTGCCGCCACCATCAACCTCCGGCCTCACTCATTTCACATACACACCAAATTCTAGATGGCAGCACTGGTTAACACACTTTTCACAGGCCACTTCGCACGGCGGGCACGCTCAGGTGATTTAACACTTGCGGGTTTGTCGGCAGTGGGGTGAAGGGAGTGACCCCACTGTGAAGAACATTGAAGAAGAACGTATCCGTAACCTGCGTGCGGCGGGATGGGGATATAAGGCGATTGCCGATTTTTGCGCCTTGACCCGCGACCAGGTCCGCTCATATTGCACCAGCCGAAATCTCGAGGCCGGTTCAGTGGTGGTTGAGCGGGTGTGCCAGTGGTGTGCCAGCCCTATTCGGGGAGGTGCTCGTGCTCGGTTTTGCTCACCCGTATGCAGACATAAAGCTTGGCGGGAACGACAGAAAACCGAGCCAGTGCGCGGGCGGTCCTGTGCGCACTGCGGCCACCGCTTCGCGATCGTGGACAAGCCAGACCAAAAGTACTGCTGTCACGCTTGTTATGTACGTGCTCGCTTTGGCACCCGAGGTGGGCGCTCATGAACACGCTCGCCACCCCGGTCGACCAGATGACAAGGCCCGAGGTGTTCGCCCGAGAAATCGCCTTCATTGCCGACGCTCACGTCTTGAGCATGCTGGCAGGTCGAGGAGTGCTAACCCCCGCAGAGTATCGGCGTGCCTATCGGTTGTTGTTCCAGACGTGGAGCCCGATCTATCAGTCACAGATTGTGGGCGAAACGACTGGATAAACATTGGTTTTCGAGCGTGTATAGACCTAACGCGAAAGGAGAAAATGTGGCACAGGTTAGTGTGGTGACACCGGTTCGGCCGCCTGCCCCGAAGCTGGTCAACGTAGCAGCATACGCGAGGGTCTCAACCAACGGTACGGAGCAGTTAGCGTCATTGTCGGCGCAGGTTTCGTATTATTCGCGCCTGATCCAATCCACACCCGGATGGGCCTACGTCGGGGTGTTCACGGACGAGGGTATTACGGGTACGTCAACGAAATCCCGGCAAGGCTTGGCCGACCTGATGAACGCTGCCAGAGCAGGAAAGATCGATCTTGTGTTGTGTAAATCGATCTCACGCCTTGCCCGAAACACTGTCGACCTGCTCGCTACGGTTCGTGAGCTGAAAGACCTTGGCGTGGCTGTGCGCTTCGAACGCGAACGCATCGACACCCTCAGCGCTGACGGGGAACTCCTGCTGACCTTGTTGGCGTCGTTTGCTCAAGAAGAATCACGTTCACTATCCCACAACGTCAAATGGGCAATCCGTAACCGGTACAAGAATGGTGGAACAAACTCCTTCGTCGTCTACGGCTACCACTGGGCAGCCGGCAAGTTCGCCATCATTGATGAAGAAGCTGAGATTGTGCGCCTCCTGTTCTCCAACTACCTCAAGGGGATTAGCCCCGAAAAGACAGCCGCGATCCTTAATGAGCAAGGTGTGCGTTCGCGCGGTGGAGGACGCTTTTACGGGTCCGTGTTTCGCCGCATGCTCGAAAACGAGCGCTACAAGGGCTGCCAAATGCTGCAGAAAATGTATCGCCCTACGATCCAAGCACCCACACGTTCCCTCAACGACGGGGAGTTGCCGCGCTACTGGGTCGATCAAGCCCTCCCGCCAATCATTGACGAGGTGATGTTTGACGCGGTGCAAGCAGAAATCGCCTATCGGCGCGAAGCTGGCCCGGCTGCGACCCCGTCAAAGAACACGGGCGTGTTCACCGGGCGGATTTACTGTCGGGCGTGCGGGAAGAACTATCAACGCAAAACCCGCACCTACAAGTCTGGAACCTCGTACAAGTTCTGGAGATGCTGGAGTGCCTGCACCGGGAACGGCAACCCCTGTAGCGGGCACAACCTACGCGAAACACTCATTGAACGCGCCTGCGCAGATGTGCTCGGCACCCAAAGTTTCGACCCTGTGTCGGTTGATGAGCAGATCGTGATGATTGAAGCTTTCCCACACCAGCTCACATTCCACCTTACGGATGGAACTATGACGCCGGTGGGCTTAACCAGTGAGGGGAGGCTGGCATGACCCGCACAGTCACCGCGATACCCGCAACAAAGAAACCCGGGACTGTCACAACCACATCCGGGGTACCGGCACGCAGAAGGGTCGCCGCCTACGCGCGAGTCTCTACCGAGATGGAAGAACAAACCTCATCGTATGAGGCGCAAATCGACTACTACACCACCTACATTCGCTCCCGCAATGATTGGCAGTTCGCGGGCATGTATTCCGATGAAGGTATTTCTGGCACCTCCATGAAGCGCCGTGAAGGATTCCAAACCATGATCGATGACGCACTGGCAGGCAAAATCGACCTGATCCTCACCAAGAGTGTCTCCCGGTTTGCTCGCAACACCGTCGACTCCTTGACCACCGTGCGCAAGCTCAAAGACGCAGGCGTCGAAGTCTATTTTCAGAAGGAAAACATTTACACCTTTGATGCCAAAGGCGAACTCTTGATTACGATCATGAGTTCACTGGCTCAAGAAGAATCCCGCTCTATCTCCGAGAACGTCACCTGGGGACACAGGAAGCGTTTTGCCGATGGGAAAGTCATGGTGCCCTACAAGTCACTGCTCGGATATAAGAAAGGAGCGGATGGCAGCCTTGTCATTGACGAGACCCAGGCACCAACCGTCCGGCTGATCTACCAACTTTTCCTTGACGGGATGGCGATCAGCGAGATCAAATCTGAACTCACTGCGCGCAGGATTCTCACCCCGCGCGGGAAAGAAGTGTGGTCAACATCGACAGTGCGCTCAATCCTGTCCAACGAAAAATACAAAGGCGACGCACTGCTTCAAAAGACGTTCACCACAGATTTCTTAACCAAACGCATGAAAGTCAACGAGGGTGAAGTGCCCCAATACTACGTGTCGGGCAACCACGAGCCGATCATCGAACCGCGCATCTGGGATCAGGTGCAATACGAGCTCGCCACCAGGCATGGCAACATTTCTTCAGCGAAAGTCGGCTTATTCTCCACCCGGCTCAAATGCGCCCAATGTGGAGCGTGGTATGGGCGTAAGACGTGGGCGTCGAACACGAAATACAAGTACACAGTCTGGCAATGCAATCACAAATACGTAGGTGAACGCCCTTGTAGTACTGCGACCGTGAAAGACGAGCAGATCAAGAATGCCTTCGTTCAAGCCTTAAATCAGCTGATCGCCCATCAACCACAGCAAAGCTGCCTGCCGCAGGTGCTTGGGGACATGTTTAATACGAGCCGTTTGGAAGAGCAAGCCGCCGCATGCCAAACAAAACTCGCGGAGCTCACCGATCAGATCGAGGCGTTGATTATCGAAAACCAGCGAAACGCGCTCGATCAAGATGCCTACCAATCTAAGTTCACCGAGCTAGATGCGACCTACCGTAAGACGCTCGCACGCAAAGCGAGCCTGGAAGCGGATATTGCAGCGAACACCGCCAAACATGCTGCCGTGACTGCTGCCCTAGGCGATCTGACGGGTGAGCCAGTGAGCGAGTTTCACCCCGCGCAGTGGAGCGCACTCATCGACCACGCTGTGGTTAGTGAGGATGCGATCCGGTTCGTGTTCCGGGTTGGTGAGGAAGTGAGCGTCCAGCTTTAGATCTGAAATGAAGATTCTGGCCCGTTCGTGCATGAGTGCGCGGACGGGCTTTTCTCATGCCCAGAAATCGTGGCAACAGGGAAGCGATAGTGCTCGGGAAGTGTTTCCACAGGTCAGAACTAACGCGCTACACACTCGCTAACGCAAGCGTTTTTCTTGACCCCCTTGGGGCATACTCGCTAACGCAAACGCCGACTTATCATTTTCGACGTTATAATGGAGCGGGCGACGGGAATCGAACCCGCCTCTGCAGCTTGGGAAGCTGCCATTCTACCGATGAACTACGCCCGCAGTGGCGAAAGCCAACGATATAACTATACACATTTCATCCCCGAGCGTCATGTTGTGTGCAACAACGGCACTATGTGTGCGTGTTACCCGAGTGCTTAGGGCATAGGGCATAGCAAAACGCTTTGGTGTAGGCAGTACTCTAGTGCTACCCGAGTCCAGGAGGCACAGCGGTGAAAGTATCAACAATCGGGTAGCAGCTTAGCGTCTCAAACCCGGACTATTTTCAGTCAGATACCTCAAGACTGCACGCACCCGCCGGTTTTCCTCCCCAGGCGCAAGTCCGAGTTTGCTGAAAATATTCGCTACATGTTTGGATACGGCAGCTGCTGACAAAAACAGTTCGGTTTGAATTTGTGCATTCGATAAACCACGCGCCATCAATTCTAAAACTTCACTTTCGCGTGAGGTCAGTGCAGTTAGCGCCGTCGATCGCCCTCGGATCAGCCCGGCGGCAACTTCTGGATCGACGACGACGCCACCACTTGCAACCATATCCAGCGAAGCTACAAAATCAGTAACCTTTGACACGCGCTCTTTAAGTAAATATCCGATTCCGCCACGTGCCATACCATGCGCGGCACCAAACAATGATGCGGCATAGGCTGGAGCCACATATTGTGATAACACCATAACCGCTAGGTGCGGGTAGGCAGTGCGTAGCTCGTCAGCAGCCCGCAATCCGTCGTCGGTCATTGTTGGTGGCATACGCACATCAGTGAGCACAACGTCAATCTGCCCGCCGTCGTCCATAATCGTGCGCACCCCGGAAACAAGTTCGGGGGCAGAACTGGCCTGGCCAACAATCTCGTAGCCGACTCGTTGCAAAATGCCCGATAGACCTTCGCGCATCAGTGTAGCGTCGTCGGCAATAAAAATCTTGGTAGTCACTGATTTTCTCCTGGCTCTAAAACGATACCCGATTCTCCAAAACGTAACAGCAGCGGGATTGTTCCCGTAACTTTAGTCGGCCCGCCAGGCGGGGAAGAAACGTCCAACGTTCCGCCAAATGCTGCCAAGCGTTCTCGCAAACCGCCTAAGCCGTGTCCCGATACTATCCGTGCCCCACCCGGCCCGGTATCAACAATTGATACATGCAAATCTTCGTCGGCGGCCAACATGATGGTTGCTTCAGCGTTTGGCGCATGCTTTGCTATATTCGTTAATGCTTCGGCTATTAAAAAGTAGGCTGCAGCTACCACACCTTCAGCTAATTGTGGGAGGGGATGCGGAATAACAACTCGAACCGGTAACTCGCTGCGTTCAGCAATATCGTGAACTGCACTCGCTAAGCCCATATCTGAAAGTATTTTGGGGTGTACGTTATTGACTGTGGCACGCAACGAAGCTAGCCCGGACTCGTTTGCTGACTTAGCGCGCGCGATAATCTCTGGTAAGTCGGCAAGCTCGGCAGGCAGATCGCCGGCGAGGGAAACGATTAATTCTATTTCGCCGAGCGCTATTGCGGTGGCGACGAGGTATTGCTGGGCGCCGTCGTGGAGATCGCGTTCGATTCGGCGTCGTTCGATTTCAAATGCGGCCACTATTTCGCGACGTGACTCAGTTAAGTGCGCAATTTGGTTCGCATACGAACCGCTATGTTTAGCTCGTAGCCGATCGAAGAAACCCATACGACTAATATAGCTGGTAGGCGCCGAGCTTACCGCTTCACATTGTCATAGTAGAGCTAGGTCTACTAAAAGATGGTAGGTGGCACTATGGTGAAAAACTCTGGAGCAGACAAAACTTATTGTTATGAACGAAAAGAATCTCCGCGCTCGCGGTTTAATGAAAACATATGGTGACGTCCATGCTTTGGCGGGCGTCGATATTGATATCCCTCAGGGTGAGCATGTGGCAGTTATGGGGCCTTCGGGTTCTGGTAAGTCTACGTTGCTCCACGTGCTTTCTGGCATTTTGTCTAGTGATGAAGGCACAGTGCGGATTGGGGATTTGGACATTTCTGCGATGAATGACCCGCAACGTTCGCAGATGCGTCGTTCAGTTCTCGGTTTTGTTTTCCAAGATGGTCAGCTTGTTCCGGAATTGACGGCGCGGGAAAATGTTGCTTTTCCGTTGTTGTTGAATGGTGTTTCGCGCCGCAAAGCATTAAAGACGGCGGAGGGGTGGCTTGATCGGTTGGGTGTTCGTTCCCAGGCAGCTAAGCGCCCCGGGGAGATGTCTGGTGGTCAGGCTCAGCGTGTAGCGATTGCGCGTGCGCTGGTTCATAACCCAGCGATTTTGTTTGCTGATGAGCCAACTGGTGCACTCGACCAGGCTACTGGGCATGAGGTTATGCAGTTATTGACGGCGACGGCGAAAATGAACGGTACCACCCTCGTCGTTATTACTCACGATACGCAGGTGGCTTCGTGGTGTCAGCGTCTTGTGGAAATCCGTGACGGTTTGATTCATTACGATGGGGCGGTGACCCGATGAGCCCGTTATCTTTAGCTACTATGCTTACGCGGGCGCGGCTAGCGGCGCGCACGGGCAGCGGGATTCTCGATATTTTCGCCATTGCCGCGTTTTCGGTTTCAGCTTGGTTGACGTTGACGACGCTGGGTGGGGTAGCGATGTTTTATTCGCGTCAAGATGCGATTAACCAGGCAGTGGTACGCGAGTTTAACGGCACTTTGGACACTGAAGTAATCGGAAGTATTTATTTTTCGCTCTCAATTGTTGCGTTGGCGTTGTTGATTGTTCCGCTGACCTCGCTCGGCGGGGGTGCAGCTCGGTTGGGTGCTGGTGGCCGTGAGCGACGCCTGGCTTCGTTGCGCCTGATCGGCATGAGTGCCCGGCAAGTTATTGTGATGTCGATTGTGGAGAGTATGATCCAGGCATCGTTAGGTTTTGTGCTGGGTTTAGGGCTGTATTACGTAACGTTGCCAGCATGGAAGAATATCACGTTTGGTACGTTGCCGATTTCGAGCTATGACATGTTGTTACCCTGGTGGGTACAGTGTTTGACGTATCTCTTGGTGATCGTTATTGCGGTGGTTTCAACAATTGTTGGGTTACAGCGAGTATCTATTTCTCCGCTAGGGGTAGCTCAGCGGATCATTCCAGCCAAGGTTAAGATGTGGCGGATGGGAATCGTTGTGACGACGTTGATTATTTTGGTTTATGTGACGTCGACGTTTACAGTTTCGCGGGCGATGTTGGGTTCGATTATTTCAATCGCAGTTGCTTTCGTTTTGTTTTTTGGTGGCATCGCGATTGCGGGTCCGTTGTTTATTCAGTTGACGATGCGTCCACT
Source organism: Arcanobacterium pinnipediorum (assembly GCF_023973165.1). Classification (NCBI taxonomy): domain Bacteria; kingdom Bacillati; phylum Actinomycetota; class Actinomycetes; order Actinomycetales; family Actinomycetaceae; genus Arcanobacterium; species Arcanobacterium pinnipediorum. The sequence continues at coordinate 613,351 of NZ_CP099547.1, forward strand.
TGTTTTTACTGGTTCACCGGCACGGTTGGTCGGTATTCGCCGGGTGGTTTCAGATTCGCGTGCGGCGTGGCGTAATATTTCGGCGGTGGCTTTGATTGGGGCTGTGGCAACCTTGGTGACGACGTTGACGGTGGTGTCAATCGACGCTCCTGATAAGGCAGTGGAACGTTCTTATGTTGCCATGGTTTCGCACGATATTACGCAAGGGGTCTATATCGCGTTTGCTTTCGCGTTGATTATTGGCGCGGTGTCTACCTCGATCCATCAGGTTTCGGATGTCTTTGATCGGGCCGAGGAGTCTAGAGCGTTGGTGTATGTTGGTACACCGTTGGCGACGTTGATTCGGGCCCGGTTTATCCAGGTGATGTATCCGTTGATTGCGGTGTTGATTATCGTCAGCGTTTTGTCGGCTATTCCTGCTCTTATTAATCCAGTGATGGGTAATTGGGATAATTTGAGGGTTTTGCTCATCATGATGGGTTTAGGGATCGGTTTGACGCTGGGTTGTGTTGCGGTAACGATTCCTATCCAACGGCGCATAGTTGCGATGCGTGTTCGACGCAACGATTAGAAGTGCCATTCCTTTGAGTTTCGCCAGCCTGAGATAAAAATCTAGGCTGGCGTTCTCGCAATCTGTGCCTTTTATCCTAGTGAAGGTAAATATCTTGAGCTATGATATTCGGTATAGGATAAGAAATAAGTTCGGAGCCTCCGAACAATACGCGGTAATCCGCTTGAGAAAGGGAAAAGGATGAACATTCCTGAGATTCTCCAGGCTGCTGGTCTTCGCAACCAAGCAGTAGAAGAGTATGTGACATATTGGGCTGGTATCACTCAACCCGATGCTATCGAAGTAATTAACGCTTCCGATGATGAGCGTATCGTCAACGAGGCTCTAGCGGCAGGAGAAATCTTCCCAGCCGGAAAAGACCGCTACTACTCACGTTCCTATTACAAGGATACTGCTCGCTCCGAAGAACGAACCGTTGTGGCAACTCACCGCCCAACCGATGCCGGAGTTTACAACAACTGGCGTGATGCTAAAGAAGTCACGGAGCGCCAAATCGAGCACATGCGCGGTGCTTCGAAGGGTAAAACGATGTACGTCGTTCCTTACCTCATGGCCCCTGTAGGCTCACCGCTTGAAGATTACGCTCGCGGCGTTGAACTCACCGATAACCGTACCGTAGCAATCCACATGATTCGTATGGCTCGAGTCGGTGTAGAGTATCTCAACGATTTAGAAGACCCATCGAAGTTCGTGCGTGCAGTCCACGTAACCGGCGATCTCGAAAACCTCGGCCAAGGAACCGACAATGATCAGCGACTTTTTGCCACAGTTGCTGATGAGCGAACCATCCTCCACTACGGTTCGTCATATGGCGGTAACGCACTCCTTGGCAAGATCGCTCACGGTCTACGTCAAGGCTCCTTCGATGGTTGGTTTTCTGGCGAATTCCTCGGCGAACAATTCATGCTTATCGGAATCAAAGACAAGCAAGAAGATCACACATACTATGTCTGCGGAGGATTCCCATCAGCTTCGGGTAAGACCAACCTTGCAATGATGCTTGCCCCAGAAGCTCTCGGCGATCGCTATGAAGTCTACTTCTACGGCGATGACATCGTCTGGTTGCGTGTTGATCCAGAAGATGGCCGACTCTACGGTATGAACCCAGAATTCGGTGCCTTCGGCGTCGCTAAGGATACCAACTGGGATACTAACCCAACCGCAATGGAGTCCTTGGCTCCTGGAACACGTACCTTGTTCACCAACGTCGCCTACAACCCAGATCTTGAAGACGTCTGGTGGGAAGGCAAGACCCCAGATTATCCAGAAGATGTTACCGGCTGGCTGGACTGGAAGGGTGAACCAATTTCACAGCGTCCACTCGATCGTCAGCGTTCCTCAGCTAAGGGGGATGAGTGGGCACATCCGAACTCTCGCTTCACAACTACGCTTGCCAACGTGCCAAATGTGGCGCCCGATTATGATGCGCCTGCTGGCGTGCCGATCGACGCCATTATTTTCGGTGGCCGAGTAGCAAACCGTGAGCCGTTGATCCGTGCAATTACTGATATTGCTGAAGGCGTTTACGATGGTCTCACCATGGGTGTTCAGGCCACATTCGCTGCGGAAGGCAAAGAAGGCGTATTGCGCTACGATCCAATGTCGATGCGTCCATTCATGTCTTACGCCGAAGGCGATTATGCTGCACACTGGCTAAAGATCATCGGTCAAGCTAAAGAAACCCCGATTTTTGCGCACGTCAACTGGTTCCAGCGTGACCCGCAAGATGGTCATTTCCGCTGGCCAGGTTACCGCGATAACCTCCGCGCATTGCTGTGGTTGTTGGATCTTAAAGAAGGGCGCGCAACTGGCCGCGAAACGCCAGTTGGTATCGTGCCGTTGATTGAAGAGCTCAACCTCGATGGTTTCACTGGTTCGCGCGAAGATCTCGAAGTATTGCTTGAGATCGATCCACAGTTGTGGGAGCAAGAGATCCAGGCACGTAAAGAACATCTTGAGCAGTTCCCGAATCTTCCACAAGAAATCTGGGATGCCCATGAGAAGGTGGCCCGCGCGGTGCACGAAGCTCACGAGAAGTAAGAGTGACCTTTTAGCCACATTTTAATACCCAACTGCAGGAACAGTTTCTTCCCATACTGTTCCTGCAGTTGTATGTCCGGGCAGGAGTTTTACCTTCGTTGGTGTTTCTCTGGTGTGGGTAGGATAAGAGCATGAACGTCTTCGATGCCATGGCAGTTACATTAGTTATTGCGGGTTGGGCCATTGTGGTGTGGGGATTTCGGCGCTACGCTACTAATCCCAGACGCCGCCATACGGGAGCCTTTTTCATCGCTGGCCCGGGTTTAGTTTCGATTGCCTGTGTGGTGGTGTTGGCCGGTGGCAACCTGGCACCTGCTTTGCTATCAGCTGGTTACTGGTTCGTCCTTGCCTCAGGATACCTCGGGCTACTTTTGCTCGGTTTCGCCTGGTTTTCCCGGCATGCTCAGGCTCGAGACAGTGCGCAATCTTTCGACGTCGTTATCGTATTGGGAGCAGGTTTAATCGGTGATCGGGTCAGCCCGCTCTTAGCACGCCGCGTTGATCGTGGCATAGAACTTGTGCGCGCATCTGCCCAGCGCGGTAAACAGCCATTGTTGATCTGTTCGGGTGGGCGAGGAGACGATGAGGTTATTTCCGAAGCTCAAGCGATGGAAACGTATGCGCGCGAGGTCACTTCGGTACCGATTCGGATCTGGCGCGAGGAAAGCTCAACCTCCACCTACGAAAATCTTATGTATTCGGCTTCGATAGTACGCGATGTGTGCACACCCTCCTCGCGCGTAGGAGTGGCAACGAGTAACTACCACGTACTTCGTACCCAGGTGTTGGTGCGCAGGCTAGGGCTTGACTGGGCTATCTTCGGCGCACCTGCTCCCACCTATCTGACATCGGTGAGTTTTCTGCGCGAGTTTGTTGCACTTTCGCTTGTGTGGTGGCCTTATGTTTATGGTCCTCTGGTTGTGCTTACAGGGGCTGTTGTTATTCTTCGATAATGCTTTGGCCTAACCATTGGTCTAGACCGTCATCGGGTTCAGCGAAAAGCATTTCGGTTTGCGTGGCAAGCGCCTGGGCGAAGGCTTGTTCTATTTGTTGTGTTCGTTCTGGTTTGCCGTTTCCGACGACGACGATATGGGTAGTAGCTGCAGAGTTTGGTTCCCACACTCCAGCGTTAGAGATAGCTACCTGTGTGCCAAGTGCATCCCAGGAACAGATGACGTCGGGGCGTGCTGGAACCCAGAAGCAGCCGCGTGCATAGACGTTGAGTTCGCAGATTAGCTCAGCGAAATCGAAAAGGCGTTGCGGATGTAGGGCTTTTGTTGAGGTGAGATCGAGTGTCCATGTTCCATGGATTTGCGGGCCGCCCCATGCCTGGAGAGTAGATGGGTGAATGCGGGTTAAAGCTCGCTGTGGTTCATGGGTTATATCTGAAACCAGCTCTTCGACGTCGTCTTCGAAGGGGTGAGCGAGCAGGGTATCGTGTGGACGCAGATGTTCTACGAGTTCGCCTCCTGGGCTTTGGTGGTCTCCGCTGAGCAAGACGAGATCAGCATAGCCGGTATTTATTGCATGAACTTCGGCAAGGCAACGCTCATCGCCCGCAATGAGCTGAGCGTCGCGCTCAGTGAGCGGAATGTGGGTCAGTAATTCGTCGAGAGCGTTCGTGGCGTCTAAAGCGTGCATAACTGCTCCGAGACTGGTTGTGCTGTGTTTTAGATCGTCGGTGAGTGCGGGACACAGGTGAGGCAGTTCGATTCCGAGGGGGAGTATGAGAAAGATGTTTGATGTTAGTATGTCGGGCTGGTTGAGGAAGGCAATGATTGCTTGACGCACTGCGCAGGTAACACACTGGCCTTGAAGCTCGAGGGTGATTTCGCTGTGTACGGCGTTAGAAAAGATGAGTTTTCCGATGTCGCAGGTCGCATGGTTTTGTTCCAGTCGCGTTTGCCAGATGTTATCTGGTGTTGTAACTAGGGTTAAGGCAAGGAGGTCGGAGAGGATTGGATCAGCACTAGATATGAGATGTAATGTGCGGTGCATCATAAGCTCCTTACGTGCGGGAATATTGCCTTATTGAGAATCGTTATCTATTATTGCATGAGTAGGCGTTTGAGAACAATTCTCATTAAGGGGTGTTTGTGGCAAAGAAATCTAAAATCGCAGCCGAACAGCAACGGCGAGCCAAAGTCGCGCGATATGCTCAGCTACGCACAGAATTAAAACGGGCATCAGTTGACGTCAATCTCTCGACAGAAGAGCGACACGTTGCGCTGGCTAAACTCCATGCGCTGCCGCGTGACGCTTCACCGACAAGACTACGTAACCGTGACGTCGTCGACGGCAGACCGCGCGGATATATTGGCAAGTTTGGCTTGTCTCGGGTTAGGTTCCGCAAAATGGCGTTAGCGGGCAAACTACCAGGCGTCACAAAATCGTCTTGGTGAAAAAAGCGGTGATGTATTAACGAATTGCCCGGCACACTGCAGTGATACTGGCGGTGCGGGAGAAAGAAGGAATAATGAAAGTTCGAGCCTCGTTACACAGTTTAGCGAACCAGCCAGGATCGAAAGTGGTCCGACGTCGTGGCCGCGTCTACGTGATTAATAAGCTCAATCCGAAATTTAAGGGGAGGCAAGGATAATGGCAACATACTGCCAAGTAACTGGGCGGCGGGTGCGGTTTGGAAAATCCGTTTCCCACTCGCATAAACGCACCAGTAGGCGCTTTAATCCGAACTTGCAGACCAAACGTTACTATGTGCCGTCGTTAAAACGAACAGTCACATTGACGTTAAGTGCAAAGGGCATTAAAACAATTGATTCGCGAGGAATTGATTCAGTAGTTGCCGAACTCATTCGGCACGGAGAGTTGTGAGGTAGTCCCATGGCAAAAACATCCGATGTACGCCCGGTAATCAAACTTGTCTCGAGTGCTGGTACTGGTTTTACGTATGTGACTAAGAAAAACCGTCGCAATGATCCAGAGCGGATGGTGCTCAAAAAGTATGATCCAGTTATCCGCCAGCATGTGGAATTCAAAGAATCACGCTAGAGGTAGCGGCAAAATTTAACGAATCACGCTAGTGGTAGAACAAGTGTGGCCCGCAGGAATTCCTGCGGGCCACACTCTAGTTATGAAGTTAGGTAGAAGTATAGCGTTACACTCTATCTAACGCAGATCAGTGGTTGCGACGGCGAACTGCTACTACACCACCGATAGTGGAGAGAGTTGCAATACCGGCCAGAGCGCCTAGTGCAACACCAGTCTTAGCGAGTTCACCCTTCTTAGCTTCGTCAACCTTCTTAGCTTCTGCTAGAGCCTTAACGAGATCTGGGTATGGCTTAGCAAGTTCAGCAGCCCTGTTGTAGAGTTCCTTTGAGTAAGGCTTTGCACGCCAAGCCTTCAGAGCAGCCTGAGCTTCCTTGAATTGCTTTTCGGACTCAAGTTCGAAACCATCGCGGCCGTTATCCGTTTGGTCTTCGGTACCTTCAGCCATATCTTCTTCGGCTGTCTTATCCTTGAGGAAGTCAGTGAGGCCAGCGGTGGCGTTCTCGATATTGGCCTTTGCGGTCTCAAGATTCATCAGCAACTCATCGTAGCCCTGAGCGGCTGCTTTTGCTTCTTCGTAGTTTGTAGAAGTTGGCATCGAGCGATACTTAGCGACTGCAGCTTCGGCAGCTTTGAAGCGTTCTTGCTCCTGCTTGTCAGCTTCTGCACCGAAACCATCCTGATCAGCGATTGCATCTTCTTCAGTGCCGAGGGTTTCGGGCTCTGGAATTGGATCTTCACCTACAAGGGCGCGAACGTTTGGGTCGGCCTTGAGGCAAGCGATACGTGCGGACATTGGAGTAAGGTTATCGCAGCTGCCATCCTTGACTGCGAAAGCCGGGGTTGTAAGACCGAGGCTTGCTACGCAAAATTTTAGTTTCCCATGCGAGCTGACGCACTAATGTCCATTTTAGTGGTTACTTCGGTAATTAGACACGCCTGAGATTGCACCGTTCTCAGGCAATTCCCAGACTCGTTCAGAAAGTATTGAGATGGTGTATGAGATTAATCACTTGTTGCTAATTACCTAGCATCAATACGAGATGAAACGAATTATGGCCATGAAGGGAAAGGGTGGCGGAGGTAAATGAATGTGGATGCGGGGGATGATATGAAAAGAGCGAGTGACGAGAATCGAACTCGCGTCATCTGCTTGGAAGGCAGAGGCTTTACCATTAAGCTACACTCGCTTGCCAGTCGAAACTGACTAAATGACTATAGCAAGACGAGGAGCAAAAGTGCAAAATTAATTCAGCGAACGTGATCTGAGACTCAAGTTTTGAATCAATTATGAATTTCCTACAAACTGTTTTAAAGTTTTTAGAGCACGGGATATAGCGCAGGTTGGTAGCGCGTCCGCTTTGGGAGCGGAAGGTCGTGGGTTCAAATCCCGCTATCCCGACCATCGAAATCCCCTGAGATATGTTCGAATATCTCAGGGGATTTTTTCGGAATCGACTCATAGTCTCACGGGCATCTGGAAAAAGATTTACCCGTATAGAGACCTATCGCGCCGTATTCCCGGCTCTTCGCGTTTTGGTGGGGTGTGGAGATGTAGAAGTGGTGAAGGTAGTTCATGCTTAGAGTGTGAATCAAAAACTTGAACGTACCTTCACCGCTTATGATCCTACCGTAATTCTTGCTCGGCTTGTGAGTTTGAAAGATATTCGTGTTGTGGTCTCAGCATCGCGTGTGTTGCGTGAATCTTCGATGTGTTCTGGAACCATGGACTAGCTATCCCATACCAGGTAAACAGACACGTATGCCGATCTTATCAACAAACCCCAGCTTACCTACCAGCTAATCCATCTAAACTTCAGCTTGCCTACCAGCTAATCAATCCAAAATGCAGCTCATCAACAAGCGAATCTGCTCAAATCCCACACTAGTTCTCTTACACTTCATCCACACACCACACTTCTATCGGCCGTCACCCGCTGTAATCCCACTCCATCTACTATCCAGCCCCCTCTTCCAGCCCGGATAAGACCATAACGTGTTACGAAACCGGGGAATACGGGGCGATAGGGTCGTATATGGGGACATCTCCCCGTATTCCCCGGTTTTAAAACATGTTCTGAGCGGGCGGTGGGCAATCAGGGCGGTTTGAGATAGTTGGAAGGATTTTTATGCGCATTGATACAGTTGGGGGAGATTGTCGTATCGAATCTTCTAGATGCCGTTAGGCAAAACCTGTGTCTACATTCATTGCCGCTTAATGCAGACCAAACCCCTTATGTGTTTTAGAATAGGACGGTATGCGCAAACGCAACGCGCCGATCCGGTGTTGTTATGTAAAAGCAAAAGCATTGCGCCTCTGACAGATGTTCACCCAACAGTGAACCCAATGGGCTACGGCCCCCGAATACGTGAGTGGAGAAATCCCAGTGAAGAATTCCGTTGAGTACCTCAGCGAGACCCGCGCCAAGTTAAACGTCGAAATCTCAGCCGAAGAATTTGGCCCAGATTACGAAAAGGCTGCGAAGACTCTCGCCAAGCAGGTCAATATCCCAGGCTTCCGCCCAGGTCATGCCCCACGTCGCATCTTAGAAGCGAAGATCGGCAAAGGCTATATTATCGAGCAAGCCATCAACGATAGCATGGACAAATTCTATCAGCAGGCAGTAGCCGAAGCTGATCTGTACCCGATGTCGCGCCCAGAAATCGCCATTGATGAAGTCCCTGAAATGAAGGGAAAGGACGATAAGACCGCCCTGAAGTTCACCGTTGAAGTTGATGTGCGCCCGGAAATCATCCTCGCTGATCCGGCAACTTTAACCGTGAAGGTTTCCGGCTTGGAAGTCTCTGATGATGATGTCACCGCCGAGCTCGATGCACTTCGCGAGCGTTTTGCAACTTTGACCAACGTTGAGCGCGCCGCGCAAAAGGGCGATCATGTCAATATTGACATGGTTGCTACCATTGACGGTCAAGAGATTGATGACGTCTCCGGCGTTTCCTACAAGATCGGTGATGGCAATATGCTTCAAGGTCAGGATGAAGCCCTGACCGGCGCAAAGGCAGGCGACGAAGTCGAATTCACTGCTGAGCTTATGGGTGGCGCACACGAGGGTGAAGACGCCAACGTTAAGATTACCGTCAACTCCGTTAAGGAAGCAGAACTCCCCGAAGCCGATGATGATTTCGCCCAGCTTGCATCTGAGTTTGATACTATCGCTGAACTTAAGGAAGACTTGCGCACTAAGGCTGCTAAGGCTAAGGGTGATGAAGTAATTGCTGAGGGTACCCAAAAGCTCTCTGATGCTCTTCTCGATGCAGTAGAGTTCCCACTTCCACAGTCAGTGGTTGAAGAGGAAATCAAGAACCACCTCGAGCGTGAGGGCAAGGAAGAAAACGATGCACATGGCGAAGAGATTCGCGGTGAAATCGAAGAAGGCTTGCGTACTCAGCTTCTTCTCGATGCTTACGCCAAGGCATTCAACGTCGATGTAGCACAAGAAGAGCTCATTGAATTCCTTATCTCTCAAGCTCAGATGTATGGTATGGATCCAAACCAGTTCATCCAGGCTGCTGCTCAGACCAACCAGATCGGTGCATTTGCCGGTGAAATTGCCCGAAACAAGGCGCTCATTGCCGCATTGCGTTTGGCGAAGGTTGAAGATGAAAACGGTAACGCTGTTGATGTCAATGCTATTCTCGGTGATGCACCTGAAGGCGAGACCGTTCCAGATTTCTCTGCTCAAGAGAAAAAGGTCAAAGTAACGGCCAAGGCAGAGAAGAAGGCTGAGAAGGCTGACAAGGCTGAAGCTCCAGCTGGTGATTTCGATCCATCGGCTCACAAGGTTGACGAAGTTGTCGCCTACCTTGAGAGTGCTGATGAAGCTGAGAAGGTACGTGTTTTGGAAGCTGAAAAGGCTGGTAAAGCGCGTAAGACCATCATGGCGCTTGCCTGATTACTATCGTCTTGGATCTCTAGTGTGCGCCAGTTGCGATGAAGGTCGAATCCAATCGATCGTGACTTAGGTGATTCTAGTAGTCCAGAGTTTCAAAAAAGAGGAGCCACTATGTGGCTCCTCTTTTTTGGTGCACTTTTCATGCCGAAAGTAGCCAAAATCTAGAATGTCTGCAATGTAAGTGCTCTTAAGGCATCGAAACGTCTGGAAACCGGGGTATATGGGCAGATGTCATTGAATAAAGGGCTATCTCCCCAAATACCCCGGTTTTGTCCCTAAATTACCGTACTCAATGTAGATCCCGATTCTTAAGTGATCCGAGGTCATAATTTTCGTAAGTGGTTCAAGGTCATAATTAAAGGGTAAATCTCAATCTTGCCCACGCCACTAGCGAACGTATATAGGTATAACACGACAAACAAGGTACTCTCATATATGGAACGTGTAGTACCTCAACAAACTCGCTCGCCTCGCATGAGTGGCGGCCATGTGAAAACATGCTATCTGCTCATACGGAGAAGAAGTAGCGAGAGAATGTGCGGTTCCTACATTTACGAAACTTATGGCATCGTGCCACAACGAAGGAGAATACGTGACTACTACGCCACAGCTCGCCGGAAGTTCATCAAATAACCTCGGACTCGGTGATTCAATCTACAATCGTCTTCTCAAAGAGCGCATCATTTGGCTCGGAGATCAGGTCAAAGATGAAAACGCAAACATGATCTGTGCCCAGCTTCTTCTCCTTGCTGCAGAAGATCCAGATAAGGATATTTACCTCTACATCAATTCCCCAGGTGGATCGGTCACAGCAGGTATGGCAATCTTTGACACCATGCAATACATTAAGCCAGATGTGGCAACTGTAGGAATGGGACTAGCAGCCTCAATGGGGCAGTTCTTATTAACTGCGGGCGCAAAGGGCAAGCGCTACATTACGCCACATACACGTGTGCTCATGCACCAACCGTTAGGTGGCGCAGGTGGTACTGCGACTGAGATTCGTATCAATGCTGACTTAATTTTGCAGATGAAGCAAGAGCTTTCGGAACTCAACGCTAAGCACACTGGCAAGAGCGTTGAGCAGATTCTCATTGATTCCGATCGTGACCACTGGTTCACCGCTCGAGAAGCACTTGAGTATGGCTTTGTTGACCATATTATTGAAGACTCATCAGCTGTTGTGGGTGGTGGCGGAGTCGACCGTGGCTCTGCAGAACTAGGCGAAAACTGAGGAAGGAGACGCAAATGATGAACGCAATGAACCCGAATCAGATGCCAATGATGGGGGCTGGAATGCAGGGAATGATGCCCGGTGGTACCGCACCTCAAATGCCATCAAACCGATACATTTTGCCGAACTTCGAAGAGCGTACGCCTTATGGCTACAAGCGCCAAGATCCTTACGCCAAGCTTTTCGAAGACCGCATCGTTTTCCTTGGCGTTCAAGTTGATGATGCCTCCGCAGATGATGTTATGGCACAGTTGCTCGTCTTAGAGTCAATTGATCCAGAATCACCCATCACGATGTACATCAACTCTCCGGGTGGCTCACTTACTGCACTCACTGCAATTTATGACACCATGCAGTACATCAAGCCACAAATCCAGACCGTGTGCTTGGGACAAGCCGCATCGGCTGCTGCAGTTCTGCTCGCTGCAGGTGCGCCTGGTCGCCGGTTAGCGTTGCCAAATGCCCGTGTGCTCATTCATCAGCCAGCTATGGAAGGTATGCAAGGACAAGCCTCCGATATCGCCATTGTTGCAGATGAAATTGACCGTATGAGTGACTGGCTAATCGATACCCTTGCCGCTCATTCCGGCAAGGATCGCGAAATCATCAAGAAGGATATCGCACGCGATAAGATTCTTACCGCGCAACAGGCTAAAGAATACGGCCTAGTCGATCAGGTTTTGACATCGCGTAAAGCTGTTTCCCCACAAGTTGGAAAGTAACAGATCAGCGAAATACTTGTAGGACGTAATAATCGTTCTATCATCGGTGGAGTCAAACGTGACGTTTGACTCCACCGTAACCTTTTCGGGCCACATGCGGACTTAACTTATCGCAACGTGCAGATCTACGTGCGTGCTTGACTTATGGTGACGGGCGAGCTTACTTATTGCCACGGTAGTGCGACGCCGAGCACGGCAAACGTGAAGCTATACACGCCCAGAGACGAAGAACTTCACACTGGCACAAATATAGTGTGGAATAGAGACAGAAGAAAATCTCAACGAACGGAGACTTACGTGACACGGACCGCCGATGCGGCAGACGCACTCAAGTGTTCTTTCTGCCAAAAGAGTCAGCGTCAGGTACGCAAACTGATCACCGGTTCAGGTGTCTATATCTGTAACGAATGCATCGAGTTATGTAACGAGATTATTGAAGAGGAATTTGGCAGTGATGCCCAGCCTCATGAAGAAAAAGAGCTTCCTAAACCTGCTGAAATTTTTGAGTTTCTTAATCAATACGTTGTTGGGCAAGAACGAGCCAAGCGCACTCTTGCCGTTGCTGTGTATAACCATTACAAGCGGATCCAATCCCAACAGGGTGCCTCGTCGCTTAAAAACAAGCAAGATGGCGACGAAATCGAAATCGGCAAGTCCAATATCTTACTCATGGGGCCAACTGGAACAGGGAAAACCTACCTCGCTCAATCGTTAGCGAAAATGCTTGATGTGCCGTTTGCTATTGCAGACGCTACGGCTTTAACCGAAGCCGGGTATGTTGGCGAGGACGTAGAAAATATCTTGCTCAAACTTATTCAGGCAGCTGGTGATGATATCGAGCGTGCCCAACGCGGAATCATCTACATCGACGAAATCGACAAGATTTCCCGCAAATCAGAAAATCCATCGATTACTCGCGATGTTTCAGGTGAGGGCGTCCAGCAAGCACTGCTTAAGATCATCGAAGGCACTGTAGCTTCGGTGCCACCGCAAGGCGGGCGCAAGCATCCTCAACAAGAGTTCATCGAGATAGATACCTCGAATGTGCTCTTCATTCTCGCCGGTGCGTTTGCCGGAATGGAAGATATCGTTACCTCTCGCACTGGCCGGCGTGGGATTGGCTTTGGTGCACAGCTGCACGAGGGCGATCGTGGCGCTGAAGTCTTTAGCGAAGTCACTCCAGAAGATCTCCACAAATTCGGTATCATTCCAGAACTAATTGGCCGGTTGCCGATTATTACGAATGTCGAAGAACTCAAAGTTGATGACTTGGTTGAAATCCTGACGACGCCGAAGAATGCACTTGTTAAGCAATACCAAAAGATGTTTGACCTCGATGGCGTAACGCTTGACTTAACTGATGATGCCTTGCGTGCGATAGCAGAAGAAGCAATTGAGCGTGGCACAGGCGCTCGCGGTCTGCGCTCTATTTTGGAGAATTTGTTGCGTGAATTGATGTTTGACATTCCTTCGCGCGACGACGTCGAGCGCGCAATTATCGACGCTGATGTTGTTGCTGGTAAAGCCGAGCCAAGACTAGTATTGCGCGGAGCCGAACACCAAAGCGCCTAGCCAAGCGCCGGTAGACCAAACCCAACACACGCTGTAGCTAGAAATAAATAAAGGCGAGTTTTACATAAGAGTTAGACTTTTACGTAAGAGGCGAGTTTTACATAAGAGGTAGAGTTTTACATAAGAAGTAGAGTTTTACATCAAAGTAGGTGGGGCAGTTCAATGAACTGCCCCACCTACTACATGCAGAAACTATTCACCATAGATTTCGCGGACCTTATCGGCAAACCCTTCTAAGACAACATTGCGGCGCACTTTTAATGAAGGTGTGAGGTAGCCATTTTCCACCGTAAAATCAGTAGGCAAAATCGTAAACTTACGAATCGACTCAGCCCGGGAGACTTTTTCATTAACTCGCTTAACTGCGCGGTCAATAGCAGCTAGAATCTGTGGATCCTTCACCGCTTCGGCAACCGTCATCGGCGGAAGTTCGTGGTTAATTAACCACTGTGGTAGCGCTTCGGCATCGAGAGTGACTAGGGCAGCCACAAATGGTTTTTGGTCTCCAACAACAACGACCTGGGAGATAATCGGGTGGGAACGCAACCGATCCTCAAGGGCGGCAGGTGCCACGTTTTTCCCACCAGCAGTAACGATGAGCTCTTTCTTTCGCCCTGTTATCCACAAGAAATCGTCGTCGTCAAGTTGACCAATATCTCCGGTTCGGAACCAGCCGTCCTCAGTAAAGGCTGCCTGAGTAGCTTCAGGGTTATTATGATAGCCACGGAAGACGTGGTCACCTTTAACAAGGATTTCACCATCATCAGCAATTTTGACGTAGCACCCCGGATAAGCCGGACCAACTGAACCCACATGTATATTATTCGAACGGTTCACAGTGGTTGGAGCAGATGTTTCGGTTAGGCCATAACCTTCCAAAACGGTAAGCCCTACGCCGCGGAAAAATGAACCTAGACGTTCGCCGAGAGGTGCGCCGCCAGAGACGGCCCAACGGAGTTTTCCGCCGGTGATCTCACGCAACTTTGCGTAAACGAGTTTATCTCCCAACCGATGCTGTGCGGTAAGTTTCGCAGAAGGCCCTTCTTCGGTGTCCAGTGCTCGCGAATAGTTAATCGCCACTTTGGCAAACGTGCGAAACATTCGCAGTTTCAATCCTTTGCCAGCTTTCGCATCAGCAGAATTGTAGATCTTTTCGAAAATCCGTGGCACTGCCAAAATGAAAGTTGGCTTAAATGACTGCATATCTGCCACCAGATTCTTCGTATCGCAATATCCCACAGTGGCGTTGCCAATCATGGCAACAATATTGATAAAACGAGCAAAGACGTGGGCCTGCGGCAGGAATAGGAGCGTACGTGAGCCCTTGTAGGAGATGACGTTGATCAGCCCTTCATCTGCCGGACCGTTGAGCGAGACATGTAGGACATTGCGGTGGGTGAGCTCTGCTCCCTTGGGACGCCCGGTGGTGCCCGAAGTGTAAATAATGGTCCACAGATCATCGGCGCGCAGTGCGTCGATTCGTTCATCGATGATGTGATCGTCTTGTATTCGTCCGTGCGCTGCAATTTTGCTTTGGGCGTTGTCGCTGATAACAAAGATATTTTCAAAGTGATCGTATTTGTCGAGAATAGGAGCGACGATATTGTGCATTCCCTGATCTTCAACAATGGCAAATCGGATTTTAGCATCGCTAATAATCCATTCGGCCTGGGCGGTAGATGAGGTTTCGTAGATAGGGATGGCGTGTGCGCCGGCGAACTGGATGGCGAAATCGAAAAGGGTCCATTCGTAGGAGGTATGGGCCATGATAGCGATATGGTCACCGGGTTGGACGCCCAATCCGATAAAACCACGGGCTAGTTCTCGGACTTCGTCGATGAGTTGATGCCAGGTGACAGGTACCCAAGTGTTACCAAGATTTGATTTACGTTCAATGACGACGTGTTTTGATCGTTCTTCACCGTAGCGACGGATTGTTGCTGGCACGGTCATTTTGTCTTCTATTTTGACGAGACCGGGAATGAACGCTACGCCTTCGTCTTCAATATATTTACTCACGGAGGTCCTCCTAGGAAAGTTTATCGTTTCCTACGATACCGTAAGTTATGAGTTTGTGGGTGATTTTTGCCGTGTGACTTTTCCGCCAATGAAGACTTAAAAGTTTGGGTAGGCATGTACGACGACGGAGGTGGGGTTGGCTACAACGCGAACCCCACCTCCGAATAATTGCCGAAAACTACTTCTTCTTTGGCTCTGGTTCAGCCAACTCGTAACCAGTTACATGAGCGCCTTCGGTACCGTCAGTAACCACGGTGAATTCACCAGTAACATGGGCGGCAGCGAGAAGATCGCCTCGAACAGCTGCGATCTTAGCTTCATCAGCTGCGGGTACACTGAGTGTGGCGGATAAGAACGCAGTACGCTGAGAAACTTTATTTTCCGACTTAACCTTGCGCAATGCAGCTAGAGCCTGCCCGGCAACGTGCAAGGTTGCTGGATCAGCATCGCCGGCGGCTTGAGCCAACGGAACAATAGAGGGCCACTGTGCCCGGTGGACTGAACCAGTACGATACCATGACCATACTTCTTCAGCCGCGTAGGGCAGTACCGGAGCGAAGAGACGAACGAAGGTATCAACAGCTAAGTTCAATGCAACCCGAGCCGAACGCACAGCCTGCTCTTGACCAGCCTGAGCATACGTGCCGTCGCGATCATAGGCGCGATCTTTGACCAATTCTAGGTAGTCATCACAAAAAGCCCAGAAGCAGGTTTCGGAAATTTCCAGCGCCCGCGTGTGGTCATAGTTTTCAAAGGCTTGAGTAGCTTGTTCGACAACCTGAACCAACTCGGCAAGCATCGCGCGGTCAATTGGTTCGGTCACTGCCGACGAATCTAGATCGATCTTAGTCCCGGTGCCACCCATTTGGAGCGCGAATTTCGACGCATTGAGAAGCTTCATCGCCAAGCGGCGACCAATCTTCATTTGCTGTTCGTCAAAAGCCGCATCGGTACCAAGACGAGCCGAAGCAGCCCAGTACCGTACTGCATCTGAGCCGTGCTTTTCCAACAAGCCCATCGGGGTAACAACATTCCCCTTCGACTTACTCATCTTCTTGCGGTCGGGATCTAAAATCCAGCCTGAGATAGCGGCATGCTTCCACGGCACATCGTCAAATTCAAGATGGGCACGAACCATGGTGGAAAAGAGCCAGGTACGGATGATGTCTTGGCCTTGGGGGCGAACATCCATCGGATAAACCTTGGCAAATAGTTCCTCATCAGTTAACCAGCCACCTGCGATCTGTGGGGTTAGTGAGGAGGTAGCCCAAGTATCCATAATGTCTACTTCGCCAACGAAACCGCCTGCTTGGCCGCGTTGCTCAGCAGTGAAGCCATCTGGAACGTCGGTGGTTGGATCAATAGGGAGCTGGTCAATGGACGGAACGATAACGTCGTCATAATCAATATCGCCAGCTTCATTCACCCGGTACCACAACGGTAACGGAACACCAAAGAAGCGCTGACGCGAAACCAGCCAGTCAGTGTTCAAACCTTCAACCCAGTTGTTGTAGCGCACCCGCATGAAATCCGGATGGAAGGCAACTTGCGCACCGCGATCAACTAAGTTATCGCGCAAATCCTTGCCATTATCTTGTACATAGGCGCGTCCACCATTGCGGATATACCATTGGCGAGAGGTGACGATTTCGAGTGGCTTATCGCCCTTTTCGAAGAAGTTCGTCATACGAGTGGTTGGCTTTGGTTCGCCCAACATTTCCCCGGTTTCAGCCAATTTCTCAACCAGTGCCTTACGAGCAGAGAAAGTGGTTTTGCCAGCCATCTCTTCATACATGGCAACGCCGGCGGCATCCGTAATCCACTGTGGAGTTTCGTTGAGGAGGCGACCATCTTTGCTGAGCACCGAACGCATTGGCAGATCAAGTTCACGCCACCACACCACGTCAGTCACATCACCGAACGTACAACACATAGCGATACCGGCACCCTTATCCATTTCGGCTTGTGGATGGGCTAAAACCGGAATTTCAACCCCGAAAACAGGGGAGATAACCGTCGTGCCAAACAACGCCTGGTAACGCTCGTCATCTGGGTGAGCAATGAGTGCCACACACGCCGGTAACAGCTCTGGGCGAGTGGTTTCGATAACGACGTCGGCACCGCCGTCGCTACGATGGAACGCAAGCGAATGGTAGGCGCCTGGATATTCGCGCGCTTCTAGTTCAGCTTGGGCAACCGCAGTTTGGAAGGTAACATCCCACAAGCCAGGAGCCTGGGCTTGGTAGGCTTCCCCACGCTGGAAGTTCTTAATAAATGCAGCCTGGGCCACCTTTTGGGCTTTGGCGCCGATCGTCTGGTAGTTTTGCTCCCAATCAACGGACAAGCCAAGATGACGCCATAATGCTTCAAACTGTTGCTCGTCTTCTTGGGTTAGCTTCCAACATAGCTCAACAAAGTTTGGTCGAGAAATGGGCATCTGGTCTGCGAATTTAATCGACTTGCCATCGCCACCATCATGTGGGGGGACGAAATCTGGCACGTAGGGTAGGGACGGATCTACGCGCACGCCATAGTAGTTTTGTACCCGGCGTTCTGTTGGCAAGCCGTTATCGTCCCAACCCATCGGGTAAAAGACGTTCATGCCTTGCATACGCTTATAGCGCGCAACCGTATCAGTATGGGTATAGCTAAATACGTGGCCAACGTGCAGTGAACCAGAAACTGTTGGTGGTGGGGTGTCGATTGAATAGACCTGGCTACGCTCAGTGTCGCGATCGAAACGGTAGGTGCCGTTTTCGGCCCAAGCCTTACCCCAGCGGTCTTCAAGGCCTTCGAGTGATACTTTGTCCGGAACCTCGGTGTTATCGAGCAATGCGGAATTATTTTCAGTCATGGCTCTATTCTTCCATGATTTAGTCCTGCCGTGCGCCGATGAGAACAGTGGCAGGTATCACGTTAGGGTTTTGTAGATACCTATGCGTTGTCGCGTTCGACGGCGGCGCGCACCCCAGCGACGACGGCTGGGGAGAACCCGGCATCTTCCATCGCTAACAAACCAGCGATCGTGGTGCCGCCCGGTGAGGTTACGCGATCGACCAGTTCGGCTGGGACAGCAGAGTCGAGTGAATCCAAAACCATCTGAGCTGAACCTAGCACTGCCTGGGCGGCAACGCGCACGGCTTCGCGCTTCGTCATGCCTTCGGCGAGCGCGGCACGTGCCAACGCATCAATATAGGTGTATGTCCATGCCGGTGAACAACCAGCGATCGCGGAAAATGCGGAGAAAAGATGTTCTGGAAGGGTCGCAACTTCTCCAATCGCGCCAAAGAGGGCTTCGACGTCGGCGAATTGAGTGGAGGAAACGAAATCGTTAGGGCACAACCCCGTCATACCCATGCTGATATGGGAATTAACGTTTGGCATTGCGCGCACAATCGGCTGATTGGCCGGGGCATGGCTGGCAATATCTGCGAGCGAAACTCCAGCAGCTACCGAGACCAGAAGCGTGTCAGGGGACAGGTGAGGGCTGATCTCGTCGAGCACACTGCCAATCAAATAAGGCTTGACTGCGAGGACGAGGATCTGGCTGGCCGCCGCCACCTCCGTGTTATCTGTGGTGAAGCGGGCGCGGAGTTCGGTGGCAAGCTGGGCGCCGGCGTCGGCGTTGCGCCGCGAAAAAATAATCTGCTCGCCAGGTGTTCCGGAAGAAACAAGACCGTTCATGATCGCGCTGGCCATCGAACCGGCGCCAATAAAACCAAGAGTCGTCATGAGGTTACCGCCGAGATTTTCTGTCAGGATTTTGCTTAGGCATTTCGGTTAGTACATTTCCGTTTTGTAGCGCTTTAGAACCACGCGGATGAGGAGGATAACATGTTTGAGATCCTAGGGATTTGTATTTTAGTCTTTGGATATTGCTACGCGGTATTTCTTCGTGCGCATCTAGGTATTCGTAGAACCATGCTTGTCCGTCCCGAACCCAACGGTTATTGCTCGATGAACCCCATGCGCAGATCAATAGCATGCGTTCGAGATCGTATTTTTCGGTCCGAAGCAGTGCGTCGAGCGTCCGATGAAAGATTTCTCGATAGTGATCTGAATTCCTATCGAGAAGCTGTGATACCTTTTTGCTCTCTGTTTCGATAATTGGCAGAAGATTAATCATCGTAAGCCGCTCATAGTCCTCAAGAGCTGAAGCTTTTGCGAACCAATTGTAAACTTGCCGTGCAGTATTGTCTGCTTTTTCTCCTTGGAAAGCCGAAGCCGTCGAAGGATTCATTCCAATAACCACACAATGCTTACCAGTGTTTCGTTCGCCAGCTTTATGCGTCAGGAGTAGGCGAAGTTTTACGGGGTCAGTTAGATCCGAAACATCATCGTATAGCTCCATATCGGCGAGCTCGCCGCCGGCTAACTTAGCAAATACGGCATGTCCAGTGGCGCTGTCCCTAACTGGATCTGGTGCTTGGATTTGATTTTGGAGAATCTTTTGCCAGCTATGCATAGTAAAACACTAGCATCAACCTTTATTGAGAAACCACCGTTCCGCGATCGAAAGAGTAGACCTGATCGGCATGCTCGGTGTGCGCCAACCGGTGGGTAACCTCAATAATCGTCACCTCAGGCAGGTCACGCGCTAAGCGCTCGCGGATCCGCGCATCGAGTTCAACATTCAAATTCGCGGAAAACTCGTCAAGCACCAGCACCTCTGGCTTGATGATAAGCGCGCGTGCTAAACCTAAGCGTTGGGCCTGACCGCCCGAAAGCTGGGTGCCATCTTGACCAGTTCGAGTGTGTAAACCATCAGGCATAGCGCGAACTTCATCAGCCAGTTCCGCTATCTCGAGCGCAGCCCAGACCTCTTCCTCAGTTGCGTTTGGTGCACCGAGGCGAACGTTGTCGGCAATAGTGGTGTCAAGAATCTGATTCTTTTGAGTCACGAGCACCACGTGGGAGCGCAGTTCATCGAGGCGAATATCGCGGGCATTAACGCCGTTGATCAGAATCTCTCCGGTGCTCGGATCGTCGAAGCGCAAGAGTAACTGCGCCGCCGTCGTCTTTCCCGAACCAGAGTGGCCCACGAAAACTGTGTGCGAACCGCGCGCAACGACGATGTTAGCCTCGCGTAGTGCAGGCTGGGAATCCTCGCCAGCTAGCGGGTAGTGGTAGGTGACGTTGCGCCATTCGATCGTCGAGTTAGCAGACGACGTCGGATAGTCCAGTTCGCCGTCGTCAACACCGTAATCGCTGTGGGCAATCGTCCAGATCCGGCGTGCGGAGGCGAAGGAAGCGTCGAGTGCGCCTACAGCGTCTTCAACTCCCTTTGGGCCTTCAAAAATTCGTAACATACCGGCACTGAGCGCAATAACAAGTGCGGGTTCAACCCCAGTAGCATAACCGGCTGCGGCCATGCCAATAACTGACAACAGTGCGAGGGAAATATTCAGGCCGCGACGCAGACCCCGGAAGAGCGCCGGGCGACGGGTATCGCCAGCCACGATTGTGCCTAATTTTTCCATCACGCTTAAGCGTTCGTCTTCCAAACCATAACCAACAACTTCTTCAGCACCGAACACCGAATCGGTGACGTGGGAGACGAGGTCGGCGCGGTGTGCCAACTGAGTTGTGGTTGCTTCGAAGGAATGACGTGCGCCCAGCCACGGCACGAGCGTCATAGCCAGCAGATAGCATAGTGCTGGTGGGGCTACAATCAACCAACCAATATTCATTCCGATCGCAAGGAAAATGATTGGTGGGACGACGATCGCAGACACGACCGGGGCAAACGTGTGGGCATAGACCACTTCGATACGGTCTACATCGCGGGTCAAAGACGCTAGGAGATCGCCAGATCGGGTGCGCGTAGTAATCATGGGGGCTTGCGGCCAGAGTTTAGAAAAGGCGTAGCCGCGCAATAGTTCCAGTGCCTTAAATGCTACGAAATGCCCGAGGAATTGTTCTAAATAGTAGGCAAGTGCTTTAATAACTGCCACAATTACGATGGCAAGAAGATGGGAGCCGATTGGCTCGCCAGCTAAGGCGTGAACAACTGTCCATGCCGCCCATGCGAAGAGCACGACGTCCATTATCAGGTTAATAAACCGGAAGAAGGTCGATACTAGTAGTGGAGCGTGAACTGGGCGGGTGATGGAAGTTAGCCAGGAGAGCAGTTCTCGGTTAGTGGGTTGGGCAAGTGGGCGTGGTTCGGTTACTTGCGCAGTGAGCGACGATTGCTCAGCGGCAAGAGGTTGCCCGGAGTTAGTTGGCTGGGTGTGCGTGGTTGCTTCACTCATGAGCGCGCTCCTTCGGTGACGGTGCCGTCGGTGACAGTGTAGAGTTTGTCAGCGATGCGTAGCAGTGCTTCGCGGTGGGTGACCATGACGACGCTCAGATCACTACCAATTTCAGCGATGGCATCGATAATACGAGCTTCGGATTCGACGTCGACGTGCGAGGTTGGTTCGTCTAAGAAGACGATCTCGCGTCCGGATAAGAACGCCCGTGCCAGTGAAATACGTTGGGCTTGGCCGCCAGATAGGCGCGAACCGCGTTCGCCTACATCGGTGTTGAGGCCAGCGGGCATACGGCGGATATCATGGGCGACGTGGGCGCGTTCGAGAGCTGCCCACATATCTTCCTCAGTGGCGTCTTTTCGTACCAAGCGCAGATTGTCTGCGATGGTGCCGGTGAAGAGCCAGGTAGTTTGGGAAACCGATGCGGCGAGTTTGCGGATGTCTGCTGGCGACAGGCTTGCTAGCTGTTGGCCTGAAATTACGATGGAACCGTCTTGGAGTGGCAGGGAACCTTTGAGCAGTCCGAGGAGTGTGGATTTTCCTGCTCCCGATGGTCCCATAACGGCGACTTTTTGCCCGGTATCGACGTGCAGATGTGCGTTGTGTAATACTTCGCCGCGCCCGTAGTCATAATTGACTTCGCGCACGTCGATAAGGTGTTCGCTTGGTGCCGATTCCAATGGTTTCGGGGTGTTTGGTTCGGGTTGTGGGTGTTGTTCGAGATAGCGTTTGATTGCGCGTTGGGCAGCGATTCCGCCCATGCCAATATAGAAGAAACCGGCTACTTGGTTCAGTGGCTCAAGTAAAAGCACGAGCAAGAATAGTGCGGTGAGTGCTTCGGTGATGCCGATGCGCCCGGCGTCGATACCCCACGAAATAAGTAACACCGACCAGCAGATAAAGACGAGAGAGAACACTCCGTCTAAAACAATAATGACGACCTGGTTGCCTGCCAGGATTTTCATAATGGCTTTGCGGTTGGTTTCACCTTGAGCACGTAGTGTGGTTTCTAGGCGGGGGCCGGCGCCGAAGAGGCGCACGGCAGTCAGGTTACGAATCGCGTCTAGGTATTGGGTGGTGAGTTTGGCGCGTTCGGCGCGAGAGCGGGCCGAAACTCCGCGAAATACGCGCAGGAAACCGCCTACGAGGAGGGGGACGAGCGGAATGCTGATCGCCATTCCCAGTCCGAGGCGCACATCGATCCGGGTGGCGATGTAGCCCACGAGCAGCACCGGGGTGAGTAGTGCGGCTAGAGTTGAGCCGAGGTATTGTTGACGGAAATCGGTTAGCCGTTCGGCATTATCGGTCATTAGCTGAATGAGCTTAGCTGAGGAGAACTGATCGGAGTCGTTCTTGGGCAAGGACTTCGAGGTGAAGATATGGGACAGTATCCGGTGCCGAATACGTTTTTCTTCCGCCCGCGCCTGAGATACTCCGGAAACTATTTCCAAGATGCCGAAGATACCGGCGACCACAGCGGCGATGCCGCCAATGATCCAGCCACGACCTGCAGGTGTTGCACCCCCCAGATAGGTTCCGAGTTGGTGGGCGGTCGCCCCGAGTGCAACCGCGCTGCCTAATTCGACCAGTACTCGCATAATTGCGGTGTAGCGGGTGCCTTTGGATCCGGCGGGCGAAATGACCTGGACTTTGGGGCGGTGATCGCGTCGTTGAGCTTTAGACACGGCGTTCTCCCATGCTAGACAATACTTATTGTTCACTGCTTACTAAGGGTACCCTGAGTCTGGTGGATGCGACAGTGTACGACGGCGGTTTTTTGGGCATCGAATCTGGCGCTTTCGCGACACAGGCTTGAGTGGGTTCCAGTGAAAAGCGCACTATAGGCGCGCTGTCCACCTCACCGAAGATAGCGACATTATCAGATTGAAGTGTTTACCATAAGTGGTGAATGTGATCAGGATTATAACGACGGTGAGAGCCGAGTAGACGAGGCAGAACTGGCGATGCACATCACGTGGAGAAAACCGCATCCGCTGTAGAAAAGTAGCTAAAGATTGACTACACTCGAAAAGTGCGAAGATCCGGCAATCACCGGGGAGTATTCGGAAGAACGGCAGTGCTTGGAGCCTGCTTACTAGAACCGAACGGATGGGCTCGTCATCGCCTAGAACGAGTGGCCACGCCGAGGCTCCGCATGCTGAAGATTATTCGGTGCGCGATCACGGTTTGGCAAGCGAGGTGGTACCGCGCAAACGCCCCAAGGTGGCTATGCGTCCTCGCCTGACCGAACCTACCAAGGAGTTCTTTCATGGGCGAGCAGTCTACATCTAGCCGCTATCCGCTCCACCGCACCGATGATGTGGTGGCATCCCCTAACTTCCCGCGCCTAGAGGAAGACATTTTGGCCTATTGGGAAAAAGATGAGACTTTCCAGGCCTCAATCGACCAGCGCCACGGCCGCGAATTCGTTTTCTATGATGGCCCTCCGTTTGCTAATGGTCTGCCGCACTATGGTCACCTGCTCACCGGCTACGTCAAAGATCTCGTGGCCCGCTACCAAACCCAGCGGGGAAACCGCGTAGAGCGGGTCTTTGGTTGGGATACCCACGGTTTGCCCGCCGAACTTGAAGCAGAGCGTATCCTTGGTATCGAAGATAAATCTGAGATCGAAAAAATCGGTATCGAAGAATTTAACGATGCCTGCCGCAGTTCCGTGATGAAATACGCTGGCGAATGGAAAGAATACGTCACTCGCCAGGCGCGCTGGGTTAATTTCGATGGCGGATACAAAACTCTTGACCCAACCTATATGGAGTCAGTGATTTGGGCATTCAAGTCCCTCTATGACAAAGGCCTGGTCTACGAAGGCTATCGCGTCTTGCCATATTGTTGGAACGATCAAACCCCGCTCTCCAACCACGAATTGAAGATGGATGACGACATCTACCAAGATCGTCAAGATCAAACCGTCACCGTTGGCTTGCGTATGGAAACTGGTGAATTGGCTCTGATCTGGACCACCACCCCGTGGACGCTCCCATCTAACCTTGCCATCACCGTCGGCCCAGATATTGACTACGTCGTCGTCGAACCAACCGAAGGTGACCTTGCTGGCGAACACGTCTTGATCGGCAAAGCACGGTTAAGCGCCTACGCAAAAGAACTCGGTGAACAACCGCGCCTGATCAAAGAACTCAAAGGTCGCGACCTAGAAGGCTTGCGCTATGAGCCAATTTTTGACTACTACACCCGTGATAGTGAAGCCCCGGGCCCAAACGCCTGGCAATTCTGCCTAGCTGACTATGTCACTACCGAGGATGGAACCGGACTAGTACACACCGCACCATACGGTGAAGACGATATGTTTGTACTCGCGGCAGCCGGAGTAGAAATTGTCGAAACCGTTGATGCGGGAGCGAAATTCTTCGACGTCGTCTCTGATTACGCTGGTATGCACGTTTTTGAGGCCAACCGGCCAATCATTAACGATCTGCGCGACGCCACCGGCCCGATGGCCCGCCGCGATCCATCGGTGCGCGCAGTGCTAGTTCAAGAAAAGTCATACGTGCATTCCTATCCACACTGCTGGCGATGCCGTAAACCACTGATTTACAAGCCAGTGACCTCATGGTTTGTTGCCGTCACTAAGTTCCGGGACCGCATGGTTGAACTCAACCAACAGATCACTTGGCAGCCAGAGCACACCAAGGACGGCGTTTTTGGAAACTGGCTTGCAGGCGCGCGTGACTGGTCAATTTCACGCAACCGGTACTGGGGAACTCCGATCCCGGTATGGAAGTCTGATGATCCGAACTATCCACGTATCGACGTCTACGGTTCGTTCGAAGAAATCGAACGCGACTTCGGGCGTCTGCCTCGTGGACGTGACGGCGAACCGAATTTACATCGCCCATTTATTGACGATCTCACTCGACCAAACCCAGATGATCCAACCGGCAAATCAACCATGCGTCGGATCACCGACATTCTCGATGTGTGGTTCGATTCCGGCTCGATGTCTTACGCTCAGGTACATTACCCGTTTGAAAATGAAAACTGGTTCGATTCTCACTTCCCAGGTGACTTCATCGTCGAATACATTGGGCAAACTCGTGGCTGGTTCTACGTCATGCATGTTTTAGCTTCTGCGCTGTTCGACAAGCCAGCCTTCACCTCGTGTATTTCCCACGGTATTATTCTCGGCAACGACGGGCGTAAAGCCTCTAAGTCTTTGCGAAACTATCCAGATCCAATGGAGATGTTTAACGCCTATGGCTCCGATGCAGTGCGTTGGATGCTGATGAGTTCACCAGTTTTGCGTGGTGGAAACCTAATCGTTGACGAAGCTGGTATTCGAGAAGCCATGCGGCACGTGATTTTGCCACTGTGGAATACGTGGTACTTCTACGCACTGTATGCTGGCACGGTTGATGGTGGTAAGGGATATGTCTCGAAGGGCTTGACCAGCCAACCAACTGACGTGATGGATCGTTACTTACTATCGCGAACCTCAATGCTGACACAAGAGGTGCGCGATCACCTTGACGCGCTCGATATCCCGGCAGCTTCTCAAGCAGTGCGCGCCTACCTTGATTTGCTGACTAACTGGTATGTGCGTACTTCCCGGGATCGCTTCTGGAACGAAGATAAGGCTGCCTTCGATACGTTGTTTACGGTTTTGGAAACCTTGATGCGTATTGCTGCGCCGATGCTTCCACTGATTTCGGAAGAAATTTGGCGTGGTTTGACCGGTGGGCGTTCAGTCCATTTGACCGACTATCCAGAAGTTGGCGAGATCGACGCCGATCTGGTTGCGGTGATGGATGAGGTGCGCAACGTGGTCTCGGCTGCCCATTCATTGCGCAAGGCACACAAGCTGCGTGTTCGCCAACCTTTGCGTACCTTGACAGTTGTTACTAGCCTTGATTTAGACCCATATGCGGAACTGATCAAGAGCGAAGTCAATGTCAAGGACGTTCAGATTCGTTCAGCACACGAATCTGGTTTGGAAGTCTCCACTGATTTGACTGTGTTGCCGCGCGAGCTTGATCCGTCAGTTCGTAAGTTCACCTCGGCTTTGTTCAAGGCAGCTAAGAGTGGACAGTGGGAAGAGGTTGACGGCGGAGTCAAGATGCTCATTGATCCCGAAGTTGTGCTCCAACCACATCAATATGAATTGACGACGTCGGTAAGTGCCGAAGCAGGTTCTGTTGCCAGTGTGCTTGCCTCAGGTGCCTTCGTTGTGCTCGATACTGTAGTTGATGAAGAACTTGAAGCTGAAGGCTATGCGCGTGACGTGATTCGTGCAGTCCAAGATCAGCGTAAGGCAGAAGATTTGCACGTTGCTGATCGCATTCGGCTAACTTTGACTGTTCCAGAAGAACGCATGGCTGCAGTGCAAACGTATCGTGAGATGATTTGCACCGAAACTCTTGCGGTAGAATGTGAACTTGTGGGCGGACAATTCCAGGTCGCTGTAGAAAAGGTGAATTAAATGAATGACGCTGTGGATCCGGCTTCTATGCCCGATGAGGTAGATGAGAACAACGAAGCTTTAGCTGCGCTGTTTGCTTCCCCGCTTTTTGCTGGGCCGGATCCAAGCGTCATTTCTGACGTCCAGCGCCAAGAAGATGCCGAAACTGCCCAATGGGTAGAAGATGCGCAAACCCACGCCCGAGTTCAACAGATCTATGCAGATATCGTTAGTCGTGCCCCCGAACATAAGGTGCAACCGTCGTTAGATAGAGTACGGCGTGCGCTGGATTTGATGGGCAATCCGCATGAATCTTTCCGGACTATTCATATCACTGGAACGAACGGGAAAACCTCGACTGCCCGCATCGTTGAGGCATTGTTGCGTGAACGCGGTTTGCGCACTGGGCGCTTTACTTCCCCGCATTTGAGTTCGGTTCGGGAGCGGATCTCGATTGATGGACAGGCGATAACAGCTACCGATTTTGTGCAAACCTGGGAAGATGTTGAACCATTTATTGCCATGGTTGATGCTCAATCTCAGGCAGATGGTGGGCCGCGAATGTCTTTCTTCGAAGTCTTTACAGTGATGGCGTATTCCGCGTTCGCAATGGCCCCAGTGGACGTGGCTGTTGTTGAAGTTGGTATGGGCGGACGCTGGGATGCTACCAACGTGATCGACGCCGACGTTGCCATGATTATGCCGATTTCGCAAGATCACGAAAAGTGGCTAGGGCATGAGCTTGCTGATATTGCTTTTGAAAAGGTAGGGATCGTCAAACCCGGTTCGACGCTTATTTTGGCTCCGCAAGATCCAGATGTGCGTGGGATGGCCTATGAACAGGCTCACCGCGTCCAGGCCAATATTGTAGATAACTTTGGTGTTATTAGTCGCGAGGCAGCTGTTGGTGGCCAGCTCATTACGTTGCGTACCCCGGCGGCTGTGTATGAAGATATTCCGCTAGCTATGCTCGGTGCCTATCAGGCAGAAAATGCTGCGGCAGCCCTCAGTGCGGTTGAAGCGTTCTTTGGCGGTGCGGCGCTACCGGCAGATGTAGTTGAGCATGCGTTAATGTCTACCTCCTCACCGGGCCGGCTAGAGATAGTGAGGTCGTCACCGCTGATTATTGTTGATGCAGCACATAATCCCGCGGGTGCTCGCGTTAGCCGTGAAGGGCTCGAAGAGTACTTCCCAGGTCCGCGAGTAGCTGTTTTTAGTGCGATGGCAGATAAAGATGTTACCGGCATATTGACTGAACTTGAACCTGCTTTCCATTCGATCGTTTTAACGCAAATGCCAGGAGAGCGAGCGATGGACATTGACGACCTGCACGAGATCGCTGTTGATATTTTTGGTGACGAACGAGTACGTATCGAAACTGAACTTCTCGATGCGATTACGCTCGCAGTCGATATTGCCGAAACTGTTGATCCGGATGCAATCGCTCCGGCATCGGTTACGATTTTAGGATCTATAATGTTAGCTGGACATGCTCGTGACCTGCTGGGGGCGAGCAGAGTTGATATGGAGTCCCACCCATGAGTCAGAAACAAACAACCTTAGTTTTGATCAAGCCTGACGGTGTTCGGCGCGGTTTGATCGGCGCGATTCTGGGTCGCATCGAGGCCAAAGGATATGTCCTTGACGATATTCGTATACTTCAAGCCACCGAGGAACAACTAGCCGCCCACTATCATGAGCATGTGGGCAAACCTTTTTATCCCGGGATTGTGCGCTATATGATGTCTGGCCCGTTGGTAGCGGTGCGAGTCAGCGGATATCGAGTGATTGAAGGTGTGCGTACGCTTAGTGGCGCAACTGATCCAACCACCGCAGCACCAGGAACTATTCGGGGCGATTTTGGTTATGACACCGGTTCGGACGCGATCGAGAACCTTATCCATTCCTCGGATTCTCAAGAATCTGCCGAGCTTGAATTGGCTGTGTGGTTTTGATGTGGATCGAGCAGTGGATGCGGCGTTGTTCGGAGTTAGTCACCGAAAATCGAGAATATCTGATTGAGTTGGATCGAGTTATCGGCGACGCCGATCATGGTGAAAACCTCGACCGCGGCTTTCGTGCTGTGGTTGAGTATTTAGCTACAACCGATCAGGAAACGCCAGCTGATTTGCTGCGAGGTATTGGGTTTACGTTGATTGCTCACGTAGGTGGAGCATCAGGTCCGCTCTACGGAACTGCCTTTACCCGTATGGGGGAGGTAGCAGCTGTTACGCTCACCCCAACAGTGATCGCAGCCATGCTTGATCGAGCAATGGGCGGAATACAAAAACGTGGACACGTCCAGGTGGGCGAAAAAACGATGTTCGACGTGTGGAGTGCAGTTGCCGATGTGGCCAATCAAGGCGTTGATAATGGCGCTGATATCGTGGAGTTGTGCGAGCTGGTTGATCAAAGTGCCTGCGAGGCTGCGCAGGCAACAATCGACATGGTCGCCACTCAGGGACGGGCATCATATTTAGGTGAGAGAACTGTAGGGCACATGGATCCAGGGGCAGCTTCTTCGCAACTGATCTTCCAGGCACTACATGAATCTGTGAGCTAGACTCGTGCATCTCAAAACCCTCACCTTGCGTGGTTTTAAGTCGTTTGCATCGGCAACTACCCTGCATTTTGAACCAGGGATCAATTGTGTTGTCGGCCCTAACGGATCAGGGAAATCTAACGTCGTCGATGCTCTGGCGTGGGTGATGGGAGAACAAGGGGCTAAGAATCTGCGCGGCGGAAATATGGCTGATGTTATTTTCGCTGGTACGGCCTCCCGGCAGGCACTAGGTCGAGCTGAAGTCTCACTGACGATTGACAACACCGATGGGGCACTACCTATTGATTATTCAGAAGTAACAATTTCGCGAACACTGTTTCGTGCCGGAGGATCTGAGTATGCCATTAATGGCACTGCGTGCCGATTACTCGATATCCAAGAACTACTTTCCGATACTGGCATGGGCCGGCAAATGCACGTCATTATTGGCCAAGGGAAACTCGATCAAGTTTTAACTGCAACCGCCGAAGATCGACGCTCCTTTATCGAAGAAGCTGCCGGGGTACTTAAGCATCGCCGTCGTAAAGAAAAAGCGTTGCACAAACTCCAAGCGATGCAGGTAAATCTCACTCGTATCGAAGATTTAGCTACTGAACTGCGGCGGCAACTTGGCCCACTGGCGCGCCAAGCCTCAACAGCACGGCGCGCCCAAGCCATCCAGCAACATGTTTTTGACGCCCGGGCTCGCCTCCTTGCCGACGATGTAGCTCAAGCCCAGGCACGCCTGGCAAGCCACACAACCAACGAAGTGGTCCTAGCCGAGCGCCGCGCCGAGATCGACCAGTCTGTAACTCGCGCCCGCACAGCAGTTGACGCTCTCGAAGCTGAACTTGCCCAAGAAATGCCCAAACTTGAGCAGCTTACCGATACCTGGCAACGAGCCACCTCTCTTACGGAACGGTTTTCTTCCCTGCGTGCCCTGGCGCTGGAACGCCAGCGCTCACTAACCCAGGTGGGCCCGCAGATCCATCGCGGCGAATCACCAGAATCTATCCGGGAACGGGCCCAGGCTGCGCGCAAAGAAGAAGATGAGTTGCGCGGCGCGGTCCAGCAAGCCCACGACAACCTCACCGTCGTCGTCGCCAACCGCGAAAAAGCAGAAAGCGCCGAACGAGAAGTCGATGCCGAGCTGTCCACGCTTAATCGTTCGATTGCTGACCGGCGAGAAGCGCGCGCCCGGCTTACCGGGCAACTGGCAACCGTCTCATCGAAACTTGAGGCATTGAATGCCGAACGTGAACGTGTTGTGAGCGCTGCTGGCGACGCTCAGCGGCGTGCCCACGAAGCTGCCCAGCAGGTAGCCCAGCTCGAACAAGACGTTGTGGCGCATACGAATGGCGATGATACGCTCGCTATCGAGCATGAGGAGGCTGCCAAGGATCTAGCTCAGGCTAAAGAAAAACGTGAAGCCGCCCGGGCCGCACTCACTTCGGCCCAGGGGCAAACGGTGGCCTGGCAGACCAAAGCCGAAACCCTCAAACTATCCCTCGCTCCAGAAGATGCAACCGCATGGGCACTTGATACCTATCGCAGTGGCATCAGTGGACTTGTGCGGGACGCAATTCATATCGACTCCGGTTGGGAAGCCGGAATCGAAGCTGGACTACGCGGTATCGCTGAAGGAGTCGTAGCTGGCAGTATTGATCACGCAATCGATGCGTTGCGCGCTGCGCGAGAGGCTGACGCGGGGCACGTCGAGCTGTTGGTCTCGGGAGTGAAAGCTGACGGAGACGACGCGCTCGCCGTCGTCGAAAAATCGGGGATTGCACATAACCAGGCACGTTCTGCTCCCTCACTTATTCACGGAACGGACGAGGTTGCACATGCTTTGCGCTATGCGTTACGCGATACGATTATCGCGGTAGATTTAGCAACCGCACGCGAACTTATGCATGCTGGAGCCCAACGCGTGGCCACCCTCGCCGGCGATCTGCTGACCCCGGCAACGGCAAGTGGGGGCGAAGTCGAACACAGTGCAACGTTAGCGCGCCAAGCCCTCTACGATGATGCTGTTGCCCAAGCCCACGCAGCGCGCGAACATGAAGCCCAAGCCCGCCAGGAGATCGAACAAGCCCAGGCACAAGTAGTTCAGGCCCAAGAATACTTCGACGTCCTTCAAAGCCAACTCACTAGCCGTGATTCGCATATGGCAGCTGTTAGCGCCCAACTTGGCGTCTTGCGTCAAACCCTGGCTGGGGCTCAAAGTGAGGAGGAACGGTATGCGCAACGAATCGAGCGAATCGATGCTGATCTTCGTGCGCGCCGTGCCGAGCAAGAAGAGCTAGTCCAACGCGAGCAGCGAGCAACAACTGATCCAGATAACGATGGAGATATTCTCCTCCAGCTCACCAACAAGCGCGAAGAAGCACATCGCACAACTGTTGAACTGAGAACTAGCGAAACTGAGGCACGGTTGGCCTTGCGCACTGCTGAAGAACGATTGCGTGCAATTGCCGGACGGGCAGAGAGTTTGGAAAATATGGCGCAGTCGGTGGCGGGACGGATTGCCCAAGAAGAACGTGCAGCTATACGCCGGGCACAAGCAGCTACGGTTGCCCGTTCGATTTATGATTATGCTGATCAAGCCCTGATAATTGCTCAACGTATAGTTGATACGGCCAGTGCCCAGCGAACCGATTTTCAACAAGCCCATCTGATGCGTGAAACCGAGCTTGGGTTAGCCCGCAAAGCTCTCGATGTTGCGTTGGCCGAGCAACGTCAGTTAGCCGATACTCGCCACCAACATGAGTTAGTGTTGGCAGAGCTGACTTTGACCTACCGTCAGCTAGCTGAGCGGGCAATTGCGGAAGTTGGCATGGAAGCTGAGACGTTGATCGATGAATACGGGCCGCACCAACTGATCGAAGAAATTGAGCCAGTTGCTGATCATACGCCCAAGGTAGATGACCGCAGCGGGGTTACTAGCGACGAAGATTCCGATACGCCTACAGTTCGTCGTTACCCGTATGTGCGCGCGGAGCAAGAAAAGCGTTTGGCGCGCGCGGAGCGTGATTTGGTGAAGTTAGGGAAAATTAACCCGTTGGCGTTAGAAGAACACGCTGCGCTCGAACAACGCCACACCTATCTTTCGGAGCAACTTGCCGATCTGCGTCAATCACGTACGGATTTGTTACGTATTGTTGCCGATATCGACCAGCGCGTTCACGATGTGATGGCGGAGGCGTTTACGGATGTGGCGCGCGAATTTTCCGATATTTTTGCCCGGCTTTTCCCCGGTGGCGAGGGTCGGTTAGTGTTATCTGATCCGGAGTCGATTTTGACGACGGGGATTGATATTGAAGCGCGTCCCCCAGGAAAGCGAGTAAAGCGCTTGTCGCTGCTTTCTGGCGGGGAACGGTCGTTGACGGCGGTGGCGTTCTTGGTGGCAATTTTTAAGGCGCGCCCTTCTCCGTTCTATGTGATGGATGAGGTTGAGGCTGCGTTAGATGATGTTAATTTAACGCGGTTGCTCGATATTTTTAATGAGTTAAAAGACAACTCGCAGTTGCTGGTTATCACTCACCACAAACGTACGATGGAGATAGCCGATGCGCTTTACGGAGTGGCGATGCGTGAGGGCGGTGTGACCTCAGTTATTTCGCAACGCCTCAAAGATGTTAGCCCGTGAGCGCGACGTTAAAATGTGATCGACTATATAGCGTTGCTTCTTCGTATCTGTGGAGATTTTTGGGCACACTAAAAGTGTGTGGATCGCTTTGAGTATCGTTATTTTTGTTGCTGGCAGCGCAGCAAGTGTTATTGGACTTGTTGCATTTCAACGTCGTCCCCGACAAGGTTTTGTTGAGGCTTACAAGGAAAGCGTTAAAGCGTTGCGTAATCATCGCCAAGACGACGTCATGGCCGACGTCGAACACCACGATATTGCGGTAGCTGATGTTTTTTCTTCGTTCACCCAGTTTGAGGGCGAAGCCTACATGAGCCCGCGTGAACTGAACTCCGCGGTCCACGAATTAACCGCAGTGGCAGGTGTGGATAAGGTTATAAAAGTCGCAGATCGTTTCAAAAAGGAAGATCACGCCGCCTAGAGTTTATTTTTCTCGTCTTCTGGGAGAAAATTATTAGGTGAATACTTTTACGCTCATTGTCCTTGTCATCTCTGTACTCAGTGTTGCCGTTATCGGTGGCGCAATCGCTTACGTCGTAACTCGGCGAAACAACCAGCTCCCGCCGGTTCGTCGTGAAGGTTTGCCAGCTGGTGAAGAACCTGAAGAAGAAAATCTAGATAGCCTGCCTGCCACAGCCGAAGGCGTGGAAGAAGAGTCTGCGGTAGAAATCCCAGAGTCTATTCCTTCTCGCATGCAGCGCCTGCGTGCGCGGTTGGCACACTCTGGCGGACTAGGCAAGGTACTTTTAGGTATTCTTTCTCGAGGTGATCTCTCGGCCAGTGATTGGGAAGAGCTCGAAGATACGTTACTCATGGCCGATGTGGGCTTAACCGCCACAACCGAGATCCTGGAAAATCTCCGCACTGCGGTTAAGGTAGCCGGAGGCGATGCTGATTTGCGCGAGTTGCTGCGCGAGCAGCTTTTACAAGCAGTTTCGGTTGATAAGGATCGCTCACTGAATCTCACGGGCAAGCCCGCTACAATCTTGATGGTTGGCGTAAACGGAACTGGTAAAACTACTACCACCGGAAAACTAGCACGGTTACTTGTTGCTCAAGAGCGCAGCGTAGTCTTGGGGGCAGCTGATACGTTCCGTGCCGCTGCCGCCGATCAGCTCGCCACCTGGGGGCAACGAGTTGGTGTTGAGGTTGTGCGTTCGGATCGCGAAGGTGCAGATCCAGCGTCGGTAGCATTCGAAGCGGTGAAACATGGAGCTGATCACAATGTGGATGTGGTCGTCGTCGATACAGCTGGCCGATTGCAAAACAAGGCCGGTTTGATGGACGAGCTCGCTAAGATCAAGCGCGTGATGGAAAAGACGGTTCCTACCTCTGAAGTCTTGCTTGTTCTTGATGCCACTACCGGGCAAAACGGTATGGCCCAGGCCAAGGTTTTTGCGCAAGCTACTGGTATCACCGGAATTGTTTTATCCAAGCTTGATGGAACTGCCAAGGGCGGAATCGTTATCTCGGTGCAGCGTGAACTTGGCGTTCCAGTGAAGTTCGTTGGCCTTGGCGAAGGCGCTGATGATTTCGCACCGTTCGATGCAGAAAACTTCGTCGATTCTTTGCTTGCTTAGTGAGTTACGTAGCGGCTCCGAGCGCTTCGCGATACCGCTACTGTTGATAACCTTGTAGTCTGTGAATAAATAACCGTTGAAAGGCACCTCATGTTCAACTCCCTGTCTGATCGCATAACTGGCTCATTACGTAATTTACGTAAGCGGGGCCGGCTATCTGAGCAGGATGTCGAAGCGGTTATCTCAGATATCCGCCGGGCGCTACTTGATGCGGACGTCGCACTTCCCGTAGTTCGCATGTTCACCGCAGCTGTCCGTGAAAAAGCTGTCGGGGCAATGGCCTCGCAGGCGCTGAATCCAGCGCAGCAGGTTGTCAAGATCGTTAATGAAGAACTGATTTCGGTTCTTGGCGGGCAAACCCGTGAGCTGAACTGGGCAACCGGTAATGCTCCAACGGTTATCATGCTTGCTGGTCTCCAAGGTGCTGGAAAGACGACGCTTGCTGGAAAGCTTGGCCGGTGGTTACGGGAAAGTGGAAAGCGGCCATTGCTTGTGGCATCGGATTTACAGCGGCCAAACGCTGTTCAGCAGCTCTCGGTTGTTGCCGAGCAAGCTGGGGTAGCGGTCTGGGCGCCGCAGCCAGGTAATGGTATTGGTGATCCGGTTCAGGTTGCTCGCACGGGTGTGGCGCACGCTCGTGAGAACGGTTTCGACGTCGTCGTGGTCGATACCGCTGGCCGGTTGGGTATCGATGAAGAGATGATGGAGCAGGCTCGCCAGATTCGTGATGCAGTTGTTCCAGATGAAATTTTGTTCGTCCTTGATGCGATGGTTGGTCAAGATGCGGTCAATACTTCGCTTGCGTTCCGCGATGGCGTTGGCTTTACCGGCGTCGTACTTTCTAAGCTAGATGGCGATGCGCGCGGTGGTGCGGCACTTTCGGTTCGCGGGGTAACTGGTCAGCCCGTGCTTTTTGCTTCCACTGGCGAAAAACTTGATGCGTTTGAGCGCTTCCATGCTGATCGAATGGCGTCACGTATTCTCGATATGGGTGACATCCTCACCCTTATTGAACAGGCTGAGCGCACGTGGAACGAAGAAGAAGCCGTCGATCTGGCTACGAAGATGGCCGGTGGTACGTTTACGCTTGAAGATTTCTTAGCTCAGCTAAACCAGATGCGTAAGATGGGCTCGATGAAGAAACTGATGGGAATGCTCCCTGGTATGGGGCAGTTCCGTGATGCGATTGAAAGTTTCGATGAGCGTGAGATTGATCGTCAAGAAGCCATCGTGTTATCGATGACTAAAAAAGAACGTGAAAATCCGAAGATCCTGAACGGCTCACGTCGCCAGCGTATTGCGAAGGGTTCGGGTACTACCGTCCAAGAAGTTAATTCGCTGATGGAGC
Organism: Arcanobacterium pinnipediorum; assembly: GCF_023973165.1. Classification (NCBI taxonomy): domain Bacteria; kingdom Bacillati; phylum Actinomycetota; class Actinomycetes; order Actinomycetales; family Actinomycetaceae; genus Arcanobacterium; species Arcanobacterium pinnipediorum. The sequence continues at coordinate 649,233 of NZ_CP099547.1, forward strand.
GTTTCGAGCAGGCAAAGAAGATGATGACCTCCATGGCTCGTGGCGGTGGTGTGCCTGGGATGCCACAGATGCCTGGCTTGCCGGGCGTAGGCGGTGGTTTTACTAAGAAGCAAAACAAAAAGGCCAAGAAGAAGAACGGTTCGAAGAAGGGACGCTCGGGTAATCCAGCAAAGCGTCGCCAGCAAGAACTTCAAGCTGCGCAGAAGAAAGAGCAGCAAAAGGGTGGAGCTTTTGGTGCCACTGATACCGGCCAACCAGAGGTAGATATCGATAGCCTTGCGAAGTTCTTGCGGTAAGTAGCGAGGTAGAAAGTCCGATGGCAAACTATCGCCTCAGTGGCACGTTGCGTGGAACCCAACGTCACGAAGTGTGGATCGTCGATGGGGTGATATCGTATCGCTCGCCACAAGGGCGAGTGATTGACATGCGTGGGTACGTCTACCCAGGTTTGCTTGATGCCCATACTCATCCGGGCCTGAACCGCGACGGTAACCTGTTACCGCGCCAAGAGGTCCGCAGGCGATTAGAAGCTTTGCGTAGTTGGGGTGTGACTGCGGTACGTGATAGTGGTGGTCAACAAAATCCGAGCAATGATCGCGCCGATGGTCTTCCACGTATTATTCATTGCGGGCAACATATTTCGCGTCCACGCCGCTACACCCGGCATTTGGCGGTAGAAGTCGAACCTGAAGATCTGGTTGCGCAAGCAGTGATCGAATACGAAAAATCTGATGGGTGGATCAAAATCGTTGGCGATTGGATCGATCGTGAAGCAGGGGACAACCTTCCGGTGTGGCCTCGCCAAGCACTCGTTGAGGCAGTCGCTGCTGTGCATGAGCGTGGCGGAAAAGTGACTGTGCATTCGTTTTGTACTGAAACCATCGATGATTTACTCGAAGCGCGAGTTGATGGTATCGAGCACGGCACTGGAATGACCGCCGAACATCTACAAGAAGCTGCGCATCGCGGAATTCTGATTACTCCTACTGTTCATCAGATCCGCCGATTTCCGGAATTTGCGCGTGCCGGAGCGCGTTTCCCGAAGTATGTGCAGCGAATGTTGGGCATGGACGCCCGCCGCCGCGAGCATCTTGAACTGATGATTGAATCCGGTGTTGCGATGCTGATGGGAACAGACACAGCGGAAAATGTCACCGAGGTCGCTATGCCCCACGAACTCATTGATGCGGTTGAAGACGGTTTTTCTCCAAAATTCGCCATGGCAAACGCGAGCTATGAAGGCCGGCGCCGGCTCGGATTCCCCACCTGGGAAGAAGGTGCTCCGGCAGATTTCGTCATCTACGATAGCGATCCGGAAGTAGATATTACGCACACGTTACATCCCGCCTCGGTGTTTATCGATGGGATCCGGTTTCCAGGGTGTGCTACTAATAGTTTCTAGTTTGGTGGTAGTGGAGAACCTACTAAGTGCTATCATCGCTACCGCGATCGTAAACATATGACCCTATCGACTGCATATTAGAATTTATCGAGAATTTCGGGAGTTATGGCGGGTTAGATGTTGTT